>NZ_JBIWDO010000003.1:0-463574 GCF_044762055.1 Peribacillus sp. NPDC097198
AGTAAATTATTATAGAAATAGAAAAACAGGTGGAGAAAAACAACTCGTTTTTCTCCACCTGTTTTATTTTAGGGACTTATTAGACAGCCCCTTTTATATTTATCGGTCGATTCCATTCGTTTATCAGTCAAACTTGAAGATATATCGGTCCATTTATCAATATATCGGTCAATTGGTTACTTAAAGGTTTAGTTCTTCTGGTGGCTCACCGTTATTATTCATAAGTCGAATAGAATCGGGTTTGATCTGTAATAATACGTAGTTTGGATCTTCTGGCCCTTCAAACCATTGTTCAAAGGATTTATTCCATAATTTTTTCTTCAATTCGGCGGTATCATTGATTTTCGATGTTCCTGAAATTTCAATGTATGAATCGCCAAGGCCTTCATTGTCATAGCCAAACAAGACATGAACATGTGGGTTCTTTTCTATTTCATCTATTTTTTCAGTCTTTACGCTTGTTGGTGTATAAAAGGTTAATTCCTCGTTGAAGAATGTCATGTAGCGCGAATAGGGCTTATTATTTTCTACTGTTGATAGGACTCCGATTTTACTTTCCTTGATCACATTCAATATTTTTTCTTTTAATTGATCTTGACTCATCTTCACCACTCCTTTTATTTTTCTCTTTATTACTCTTCCTCTTATGCCTATAACTTAAACGGATTTGCACAGTTTTTATTATTTGGATGAATGGAATTTATGCTAAAGTACCATACTATTGATTACGTGTTTATGGAAAAAGCAAATTCTTATTTTTAAATCTATAGGTGAAGGTGAGTACAAGCAAATGAATTGTGGAGAATTACTGATCATCGGCGGGGCGGAAGATAAATGCCTAGAAGGTGAAGTTTTGAATAAATTCGTGGAGCTTGCAACGAGAAAACCAGGTGGAATCGGGATCCTACCGACTGCTAGCGAAATTCCCGATGAGGTTAGTAAAGAATACATCCGCATCTTTAAAGAGCTTGGTGTAAATCGAGTGGAAGTTCTCGAGGTGAATTCGAAAAGAGATGCAGAGGATCCGGCCATTTGTGAACAATTGGCCTCTTTTTCGGCTGTATTCATAACAGGGGGGAATCAAAGCCGATTGTCCGAGCTGATCCGTGATTCCCGATTGCATCAGACTCTTTCGAAGTCCTGGCATGACGGAATGGTCGTAGCCGGGACAAGCGCAGGTGCCTCGATTATGGGGAAGCGAATGATTGTTGCCGCCGATATGAAACTGGATGATGAAAAATTGAAGGTGGAAATAGGGAAGGGATTCGGATTTTTGGATGGACTCCTGATTGACCAGCATTTTTCACAACGCGGCCGGTTCGATCGGTTATTAAGTGCGATAGCCGAAAATGAAGAAATCATGGGTATTGGTATAGATGAAAATACAGCGATAGTAGTAAGCGATGGGAAATTTGAAGTGTATGGAATAAATCAAGTTCTGGTGCTTGATGGAAGTAGTAGTGACTATATCAATATTACGATTGCTGAAAACGGAAGCGAAGAACTGACACTTTCAGGTTTTCGTCTACATGCTTTAACTAGAGGGTATCAATTTGACTTGAAGACAAGAAAATTGTCGCTGGAGAAGAGGATTCAATCATGAAAATCAATCGAGTCCGCTATTTAAAAGGACCTAACTTTTTCGCATATAAACCAACCATTTGCATTGAATTGGACTTGGAGGAACTGGAGGAAAGGCCATCTGATTCGATTCCTGGCTTTAATGAAAGGCTGTTGGAGGTGCTCCCCGACCTGGGCAAGCATACATGTTCTCATGGATATGAGGGTGGTTTTGCTGAGAGGTTGAACCGTGGTACATGGATGGGACATGTATTGGAGCATATGGCGATTGAACTGCAAAATATGGCTGGTATAGACGTTGTTCGTGGGAAAACGATTATGATGAAAGATCCTGGGGTTTATTCCGTTACCTACGATTATAAGGAGCCTAAGTCGGGATTTCAGGCATTCCTCTCCAGCAAAGAAATCGTGGAAGCCATTTTAAAACGTGAAAAGAATATCAATGTTCAATCCTATGTGGAGCAAATAGCCAATTTATATTACCAACATAAATTGGGACCTAGTACAGAGGCCATTTACCAGGCGGCACATGCGAGGAATATCCCTGTGGAGCGAATTGGGGAAAATAGCTTGGTCCGGATAGGGACTGGTTCTAGGCAGAAGTTTGTCCAGGCGACGATTACAAGCCAGACTTCCAATATAGCCGTAGAGAATGCCTGTGATAAATCGATGACGAAGGAAATTCTGAAAGGCTGTGGCCTTCCCGTACCGGAAGGCGAAGTCGCGCATTCGATTGAGGAAATATTTGATTCAGCGGATAGACTTGGTTTTCCACTCGTCCTTAAACCTTTTAACGGGCGGCAGGGCCAAGGGGTCATTACCCATATTAAAAATAAAGATGAATTATTTAATGTCGCTCATTGCTTGGAATCCCACGTACAGAAGTACATTGTGGAACGCCATTTTGAAGGGCATGATTATCGCTTATTAGTCGTAGATGGAAAGCTTGCTGCCGCTAGTCTCCGGCTACCACCCTACGTCATCGGGAATGGGAGGGAGACTATACGCAACCTGATAGAGAAGGAAAACCAGAATCCGTTGAGGGGAGAGGGCCATGAAAAACCGATGTCCAAAATCCCCCTTACACATACGGTAACGTGTTATTTGGAAAAACAGAACAGGAACCTGGGGAGCATTCCGAAAAAAGGCGAGGTAATCCAAGTGGTCGGAAATGCAAACCTTTCAACCGGAGGGAAGGCAATCGATGTAACGGAACAGGTTCACCCGACTATAAGGAAAGTGGCTATAGGTGCTGCAAATGCGATTAATCTGGATGTAGCGGGCATAGACTTTATTTGCCAAGACATTTCGCAACCATTCGATTACACAAAAATGGCCATCATAGAAGTGAATGCAGCGCCAGGGATCCGGATGCACCATTATCCAAGTGAAGGCAAAAAAAGAGATGTGGGCAAGGCAATTGTCGATTATCTATTTCCTAGCCGAGAAGAAGCGGCCATCCCGATTATCGCAGTAACGGGGACAAACGGAAAAACCACAACGACCAGAATGATACATTATTTTCTTTCTAATGATCGGAATAAAGTAGGAATGACGAATTCCGACGGGGTATATGTGGGACAAGAGGTTCTAGATCAAGGGGATTGCAGTGGGCCAATAAGTGCAAGAATGGTCTTATCCCATCCAGAAGTAGATACAGCCATATTGGAGACAGCAAGAGGTGGGATTTTAAGGGAAGGGCTTGCTTTTCGTAGGTGCGACGTAGGGGTTATTACAAATGTGAGTGAGGATCATCTTGGCTGTGATGGAATTGAAACGCTGGAGGACCTAGTTAAATTAAAGCGACTTGTAGCGGAGGTTGTTCTCGAAAATGGATATTGTGTGTTGAACGCGGATGACCCTCATGTAGTGGCCATGAACGAATATACAGACGGGGAAGTGATTTATACCTCTACTCAAGCCAACCATCCCGTCATAATGGCAGCGATTAAAGAAAGAAAAAGGGCTTGGTTTGTGGATGAACAAGGAATAATCAATTATGTGGAAAATGGAGGAGTAAAACGTTTCATGGAATGTGAGGAAGTACCCATCACGATTAAGGGCAAGGCACGCCATAACGTATCCAATTTGCTCCAAGCTTTAGCGGCAGCCTCGACACAAGGCATTTCTATCGATGAATTACGAAAGAAGGCTATGACATTCATGCCAGATGGGAATCTATCCAAAGGAAGATTTAACTTGAAAAAGGTCAATGAAAGGACCATACTCATTGACTATGCTCATAATGCAGCAGGACTAAAAGCCATTTTCGATACCGTTAGTGCGTATCATAGAAATCGACTCATTACTGTTTTGGCGGGACCAGGCGATCGAATAAATGAAGAAATCATTAGCCTGGCAAATATCGTGGCTGTACAGACGGATTTGTTCATTATTAAAGAGGACGATGATTTGCGAGGCAGAAACCCTTTAGAAGTAGCTGAACTGATTCAGGAAGCGGCGTTTAAAAGAGGTTTGACCGGTGAACAGGCAGTCATTGTTCCAAATGAAATGGATGCGTTTTTAAAAGCTTGGGAATTATCCCAACCTGGGGACCTTCTATTGTTTTTTTACACCGATTTTAATTATGTAGAGCGTTTTTTCGAAACCATTACAAAAAATGCATTGCCTAAGAAAATGAATGGAAAATAGGTAAATAGCGGATTTAGGAAGATGATCCTTACATAAAGGTCATCTTCTTTGGCCTTTTACCCTTTATCCTATAAAAAACCCTGTAGTTCAGACTCCTTGAAAAGTCTGAACTACAGGGTATAGTAATAGGGTTAGCTTTTTTTTGCGTTGGTTTCATTGACGGCAGGCACATTTGTCTTTTCGTTGTTATAAACACGTTGAAGTACAATGGTCTGTACAATCATGAATAATCCGCCTACTGACCAATATAGTGGCAAAGCAGCAGGGGCGGAGAATGAAATGAACAAGATCATGGCAGGTGAGACCAAACTCATTATCTTCATTTGTTTCTGTTGATCTTCCGGCATTTGCCTCATGGAAATCACAGATTGGAAATAGTAAATGACTCCGGCAATGAGTGCCATGGCGATATTAGGCTCCCCAAGACTGAACCAAAGGAAGTTATGGGTAGCAATTTCATGAGATCCTTGAATCGCATAATACACACCCATTAGAATCGGCATCTGGATCAAAAGGGGCAAGCAACCCATATTTAAAGGATTGACACCATGTTTTTGATAGAGTTTCATCATTTCCTGCTGAAGTTCCTTCTGTTTGGCTGGATCTTTCGTTTCTTTAATCTTCTGCTGAATGGCAGTCATTTCTGGCTTGAGTCCATTCATTTTCGTCTTCATATTGCGTTGTGTTTTATATTGCTTGATATTCAATGGTAACAGAATGAGACGAATGATGACAGTCATCATGATGATGCCTATCCCATAATTCCCGTTAAAAAAATCCGCATTAAATTCAAGCAATGTGTTCATCGGATTGACTACTACAGTATGAAAGGGTCCGCTAGTAGCTGCTGAACATCCTGATAAAAGGCCGATCATTAGAAAGAGTGTTCCAATTAATAGTACATTTTTCTTCTTCAAAATATATTCCTCCTCAAATTGTTAATGGTTAAACAATGAGAAGGAGGCTTGGCTCTTCAGAATCATCTGGAGAGTCCTTTTGGCGAATATAAGTGATAAAGCGTCGTATTCCTAGTGGATGAAAAACGCTACCTGTATAAACAAGAGATTTACCAGGGCTTGAGTGAAGTGAAGCTTGATATTTATCATTTAAGAGTGTCTGATTTTTATTAATAAAGTAAAACGCCGCAAAAGGGAAGACGAAGGTCAATAAGTACCCTGCCCATAGTGCATGGCGGATGGTTTGATAATCAAATTCTAATAATAACTCCCACATAGTAATCCCTTCTTTTTCTTAGATAAGGATAGTTGCTGTATAAAACGCATTCTAATATCTGTAAGAACACTATACCAGATTCAAGTTATAGAATGCGAAAAAATCATATGTTTTTTAAAAAGAAAATAGAGGGATATTTTAGTTTTTCATGGGTACGCTGAATGAAAATCATTTTAATTATATCAGTCAGCCATGTCACGGATGGTCTGCAGCCTACATATGAATAGAGGGAAGTTTATAACGAGGTGAAAAAAGGATGAATCTATACGATCCATTAAATTCGCACATCAATTATTTTGATAGTCATTTCTATCTTAATCCATTTAACCCATATGTGGATAATGGTTTTCCAGTGGAGCCCAATCAATTTGACTATCTGAATTTTGAAGAGAGGCAGCCGCCACCACCAAGACCGCCTCAAGGTGGACCACCACCACGACCACCTCAAGGAGGTCCGCCACCGCCTAAGCCGCCTCAAGGTGGTCCGCCACCAAGGCCCCCTCAAGGAGGAGGACCACCTACTGTACCTCCGCCGTCATTCATCCCCCAATTTCCAAATGTAGGTTTTTTCGGAATTGAAGCTGGGGCAATGAGAGGGTGTTTATATAAAAATACGTATATTTGGTTAAGGAATGGCCGCTCATTTTGGCTTTATCCTACGTATGTTGGTCGGAATACCGTTGCAGGTTACCGCTGGAGACCCAATCAAAAACGATGGGCCTACTATGGTACCGATGAAGATGAAATTCAATCTTTTCAATGCTATTGAAAAAAACAATCCGCAGAAGCGGATTGTTTTTTTGGGGGATCCAATGTTATCTCTCTTTCAAAAAAAGTCGGGAAAATCCGAAATGATTCCATCCAAGTTCATTTTCTTTAGAGACTGCATCTGTTTTTTATTGTTGACTGTCCAAGTAAATACTTTCATTCCGTGACTCTGAATTCGTGTTTTAAGATTCGGGTTTAACAACGTTTGCTTTGGATTCGCAAAAGTTGCAAATTCTGAAATCTCTTTTAGTTTTTGATCCGAAATTCGCCGATTGATTAGTACGCCGACTGGAATTTTGGGTAAGAGTTCGTGAAAAGTTTTCATGGAGTTCATATCAAAAGAATGAACCATGATTTTATTTTCAACGTTTGAATTAAGCGGACTTTTCAAGAGTTCTTCTGCCAGTTTTCTCTCGATACCGGGGTAAAGGGAGGGGTGTTTAATTTCTATTAATAGTCCAATCTCATAAGACGAAAAAGTTTCCAAAACCTCGCTAAGCAAGGGAATCTTCTCGTTTTTAAAATCAGGGTGAAACCAGCTCCCGGCATCCAATTCTAGTAACTCTGCGGCTGTATAGTCCCTGATATTTCCCTTACCGTTAGTCGTCCTCTCGAGAGTTGGATCATGATGCACCATAAGTTCCCCATCTTTACTAAGATGGATATCTACTTCCAGAACATCCACGCCCATCTCTATTGCTTTATAATAGGATGCCATTGTATTCTCAGGACAATATCCCGATGCCCCGCGATGTCCAATCTTTAGTGGTGTATGTTGATTTGAGAGAATGGGAACCACCCTTTTCCTTCTGTTAAAGGAAAAAATGAGCAGGATGAATAAGATGATAAAGACTATAAGGAATAACTCTTTCAATTTGCACACTCCTTGATTATATTTATGGGTTATTAGATATCTACCCTCATTTAAAAGAAATAAAAGAACGTTGTCAAAACGTCTATATGAGAGAGATAAGGAGGATTGAAGGAGCTTGGCGTCTTGTATATAACAGGCAATAAAAGAAAGAATGGATGCAGCTTTAGAAGCTGCATCCATTCCTTTTTCATTATACGATGATTGGTGTAACGTCTATATTCCCGCGGGTTGCCTTGGAGTAAGGGCAAGTTGCGTGTGCTTTCTTTACAAATCCTTCAGCTTCTTCTTTGCTCAGGTCTGGGATGGAAACATCTAATCTAACGGCCAATTTGAAACCGCCATCTGTCTCATCTTTCCCGATTGTGACATTCGCAGTCACGGATGTATCCACTTTCTTTTTTTCCTTACTAAGTACAAGGTTCAATGCACTGCCAAAACAAGCGGCATACCCTGCGGCAAATAACTGTTCCGGGTTTGTTGCCTTTTCACCAGAACCACCTAATTCTTTCGGTGACCTTACATCAAAATCGAGGATGCCGTCCTCCGATTTTACATGGCCTTCACGTCCACCGTGTACGGTAACTGCAGTTGTATATAATGGTTTCAAAAAAACAACTCCTTTTGATTTAGTTATATTATATAGGTTCCCATTAATTGGACTTGTTAAACAAAAGAAAGAGAGTTGGTCATCTATTTATAATTTATTTAAAAATTGTATGAAATTGGAATAAGTTGTTTTATAATAACTGTATTAAGCCAAGTAGTACACTTATTACAGTGAGGGGGCTGATGATGTTTGAGTTGGACGTACAAAGTAGAAGACCCATTTATGAACAATTAATGGAAAAATTCAAAGAGCTTATAATCAGTGACGTACTAAAAGAACATGACCAGCTGCCTTCCGTTAGAATATTGGCTCAGGAACTGACCATTAACCCTAATACGATTCAAAAAGCTTATAGGCAGCTTGAAGCGGAAGGGTTTATATATACGATACCAGGAAAAGGTAATTTCGTTTTACCCCCCGGGGAATTGAAGAATTCATTAAAGGAAGAGAAGATAAGGTCGGAGCTTACTAGGGTGTTAGCGGAAGCCCTGTATATTGGTATCGAAAAAAAAGAAATTTATAGGTTGGTCAAGGATATAAGTTCGATAGCAAAGGGGGGAGAAACATGATAGAAATCAAGCGTGTTAGTAAGTTATATGAAGGAAAAGTAGCGATCAAAGACGTAAGTTTGGATATACAAAGAGGATCTATTTTTGGATTGTTGGGATCGAACGGGGCAGGAAAGACGACCCTTTTGAAAATGCTATCAGGAAATTTGATCCAGGATAGCGGTGAGGTTCTTATCGATGAATCCCCAGTATTTGAAAACCGGGTAGTGAAAAATCGATGTTTCTTCCTTCCTGATATGCCTTACTTCTTGGCTAACTATTCCATCATGCAAATGGCAGGTTTTTATAGTCATGTTTATAGTGAATGGAATCAAGAACGTTTTTATCAATTGCAGGAAGTGTTTGCGATTCCCTTTCAATATAAAATTCACAAGCTGTCTAAGGGAATGCAGAGGCAGGTTGCTTTTTGGCTGGCCCTTTCAACGATGCCAGAAGTTTTAATACTCGATGAACCCTTTGATGGGCTTGATCCGGTCATGCGCAAAAATGTGAAACAGTTGCTGATTCAGGATGTATCCGAACGAGAAATGACGATCTTGATTTCATCCCATAACCTTCGGGAAATTGAAGATTTAGCAGATCATGTGGGGATATTGCATCAAGGGGAGCTCATCATCCAGAAGGATTTGGATGATTTGAAAGCGGATGTACATAAAGTTCAAATAGCCTTTAAAAATAAAATTCCATATGGCATTTACCGTGGCATGCAAATCCTGAATAAGGAAAGGAGGGGCAGCGTCATCGTCTGCATCTTAAAAGGAAAAGAATCTGATATCAAGACTCATTTCAGCCAGTTTCAACCTGATATATTCGATATCCTGCCCCTCACTTTGGAAGAAATCTTCATATATGAAATGGGGGACATCGGCTATGCCATTCAAAATAGTCTCGTTTAATAAAGAACTGGTATTTTATATTTTTAGAAGTACCGGATGGATTGGGTTTCTTTATTTTATCGGCCTCATTTTTGCACTACCTTTGGAAATATTAACGATTATTCTCAATAATAATAGTGAATATATGAACTTTGTAAATTTATTTTCCAGTCAGGGGATGATTCAATTCGTCCTAGTCATAAGCATTCCAGTATTGCTCGCCATTTTCCTATTTCGATTTTTACAAGTAAAACAGGCTTCGGATTTTATACATAGTTTACCGATCACTAGGAGAAGTATATACGTTCATATGATAGGGATGGGGATTTCCTTTATCATTGTCCCCATTTTGCTTACAGGCCTCATCTTGTATTTATTCCACTCAGCCTTAGATGTTGAAAAATTGTATAGCCTGACAGATATTTGGTCGTGGGTGGGCATTACTTTTGTCATGGAGACAGTGATTTTCTCTGTAGCTGTCTTAATTGGAATGGTGACGGGATTATCGGCTCTACAGGGCTTACTTACCTATATAACGCTTGGGTTGCCAGCTGGGCTATTTATCTTACTAGCGGCGAATGTGAAGTTTTTGATGGTTGGTTTTTTTGCCGAATACTACTTAAGTGCCAACATGAATAGCATGTCCCCTATATTGGCGGCAACTGAAATGGAAAAAATGAATGTTTTCTCCTTTCAGCTACTAATCTATGCACTGGTCTCCTGCCTATTTCTATGGCTTTCATTGGTTCTCTATAAACGGAGAAAGCTGGAGTATGTATCGCAAGCCTTTGTGTTCCCCTTGATTAAACCGGTATTTAAATATGGTTTAACGATAAGCATGATGCTTTTTTCCGGCTTTTATTTTAGTCAAACAACCGGGAAAATCGAATGGGTCGTGTTCGGCTATGTGATTGGATCCATAATTGGCTATTATTTAGGCGATCTCGTCTTGCAAAAGACTTGGCGGGTCCGGTTTTCTTTTAAAGGGTACATCACCTTTATGGTGAGTGTCATCGCTCTTTCCATCCTTCTAAAGTTAGATCCGCTTTCGTATGAGTCAAAGGTGCCTGATAAAAAGATGATCAACCAAATATATATAGGGAACCATTCACCTATATATTATGAAGATGAGGATTCAGGGAGTTCAATCTATCTAAAAGAAAAAGAAAATATCTCAGCTGTACGTTTGTTACATCAGCAGATTCTTGAAAAGGGTAAGATGGAGAGCGTCGCAGATCCTAATCCTGAAAACTCCGTGTTTCTTATATACGAACTTGAAAATGGAAGACATTTAGCGAGGGAGTACCATTTGCAAAATTATGAGTCGTATATGCCGCTTTTAGCCAAAATCTATGAATCTAGCGAATATAAACAAACAGTGAATGAGCTGTTGCATGTACCGGTTGAAGAAGTTTCCAAAATGAAAATCAATGCCACCGGAGAAATGGATAAGTCCGTAATCATTACTGATAAACAGCAGCTTGCGGAAGCGGTTCAGGCGTTATCGGAAGACCTGAATAACCAGACACTCGCCCAAATGACGAAGACCTGGGGAGAATATGCATACATTGAAGTTCTTCTCGAAAATAACAAGACCATCTATATGAATTGGAACTCTTCTTATCCTGCCTTCACAAATTGGATGGAACAAACGGGACAAGCTGAAGAGGCAAGATTAACGGCAAATGATATCTCTCATATTCTTGTAACGAAGACCGATTTTAATTTATATAGTACGTCCGAAGAAGAAATTGAACAAATAGTGGAAAAGCAGTCGATTCTGTTGAAGATTGATCAGCCTGATGAAATAGAGATGGCCATCGAAAACAGTCAATTGGATTATGGGGAAGGAAAGTATACAGCTGTTTTTTATTATAAGGATAGCCGAGATTTTGAGATAAGGACTTTTTCTGGTGACCATGTTCCCGATTTTATTTTAAACCACTTTGAATGAATAGAAAGGGAGGATGAATTTGAAGAAAGGACATTGTAATGAAGCTGAAGGTTTCACCAGGGTTTATCATTCATTTTATAAGCGAATCTATTACATTGCTTTATCCATCATCAAATGTCCATATCTCGCCGAAGATATTACTCAGGAAACCTATATAAAAGCCTATACTAAACGTGATACGATCAAGGATGACAGAAAAATGGGGGCATGGTTAGCCTGCATCGCCACGAGGACGGCCATTGATTTTTCGCGTAAGCAAAAACGGGGAAGCCATTTGATTCAGCAGGAAATGATGGATTGGTTGGAAAGTCAGCCCTGTAGTCAAAATGAGGTAGAAGATGCCATGGATTTATGGACATTAAAAGAAGACATCATCCACGTCTTATTTAAATTATCCCATAAACAGCGGGAAATACTATTGCTTAAGGTGAATGGCGGGTTAAAAGAACGTGAAATCGCCATGGTGCTCAACATTAAGCAGGCGACGGTTAAAATCAATCTGTATAGGGCAAGAAAACAATTAAGAAATGAGTTGCAAAACAAGGAAATTGCATAAAAATCAACGGGATGATGCCCAATTGCTACTTCCATTTATATTTTTATTGAACGGTTTACGTAAGTTATTCTTACTTTAAGGAAAAAATATGTAAAAGGGGGGAGATGAGATGAAAATCAGTCAAGTTTATTATCTACTAGTCATCATGGCGGTTTTCATGGCGGGTTGTAAAGATGAAGAAGGTTCTACTCATTCTTCAACTGCGGATGAGGGCATCACTTCGAAGCAGGCGACCCACGCATCAGTAGAGGGAGCCACGTATCCTCTTGAAGAAATGGAGAGTTTGTCAAACAAAATGGATGTGGCGTTCACGAGCCAAAATCGTTCGAAATGGCAGAATGAAAATCAGGCAGTCATGAAACGTTGGAAACAATTGCATGATCAAGTAGGGATAGTGAATGAGGAGTATGCGGCGGTAGAAAATGAGCTGAAAATGATAGAGGCTGAGCTTCAAAAAGAAGAGGCAAATGAAGCAAAACTGAAATCAATGATGAAGGAAGCAAAGGTGAGAATCGATTTACTTAAGCTGACATTAAAAGAATGATGTGGGGCGATCTAAAGTTTTCCTAAACGATATTTTGGGTATAGAAAAGGAAAGAAAGGATGATGAATCATGAAAAAACTCCTAAAACGAGCAGTCATTTTTGCCGCTCCTTTAATCTTTAAAGAAGTCAAGAAACGTTGGAAAAAAAAGCGTAATCAAAAAGCCATGAAGGCTGGTAGGATAAGTAACTAGCAGACTCAACATCACATTATAAGCACCAGGGGAGAAGACGCTGATACAGCGTCTTTTGTTTTTTATTACTCCTTTCATTTCTTGGATTCATTCACCTCTACATCTTTCGTTCATATCGTGTTAAAATAGTAAGGTTGATTGAAATGGATACCGGAGTAGCGAAGGTATAAGCCTTATGATATATTTTTCGTACATATATTGTGTATGTTCAAGACTTTTGCATACTAGGAAAGGTTGACATTCCAATGTGAAAAAAACGATTAGGTTCTCTATACATGCTATGTGACAATTCCAATAATGAAAGGAACATATTATGCCTACTTTAAAAGATGAGGTCCATTCAAGACGGACTTTTGCAATAATTTCCCACCCGGATGCCGGGAAAACTACATTAACAGAGAAACTACTACTGTTTGGTGGCGCGATTCGTGATGCCGGAACAGTTAAGGCTAGAAAAACAGGAAAGTATGCAACGAGTGACTGGATGGAGATTGAAAAGCAGCGGGGAATCTCCGTTACATCTTCGGTCATGCAATTTGATTATGACGATTTCCGTGTGAATATCCTGGATACACCAGGTCACCAAGATTTCAGTGAAGACACATACCGCACACTGATGGCTGTAGATAGTGCCGTAATGATTATCGATTCGGCAAAAGGGATTGAAGATCAAACGGTTAAATTATTCAAAGTATGTCGGATGAGAGGCATTCCGATTTTTACCTTCATTAATAAAATGGACCGTCAAGGGAAAATGCCACTTGAATTGCTTGCTGAACTTGAGGAAGTGCTTGGTATTGAAACGTATCCAATGAACTGGCCGATCGGGATGGGAAAAGATTTCGTAGGTATATACGATCGATTCAATAACCGCATCGAACAATTTAAGACGGAAGGACCGGAACGTTACCTTACTTTGAATGACGAAGGTGAACTTGATGGAGATCATATATTGAAGGAATCACCGTTATATGAGCAAACATTAGAAGAAATTATGCTGTTGACGGAAGCCGGAAACCAGTTCTCGGAAGAGAGAATTGCTAATGGTCAACTAAGTCCAGTATTTTTCGGTAGTGCGTTAACGGCGTTCGGTGTCCAAACATTTTTAGATGCTTATCTCCAGTTTGCACCTGAGCCACAAGCTCGTATGACCACTTCAGGTGAAGTGAATCCTGTCAGTGAAGAATTTTCCGGATTCATTTTCAAGATTCAAGCGAACATGAATCCGAAACACCGTGACCGGATTGCTTTCCTCCGCATTTGTTCAGGAAAATTCGAGCGTGGAATGAATGTAAACTTGAGCAGAACGGGCAAACCAATCAATCTTTCGTCTTCTACCCAATTCATGGCGGATGACCGGAACACCGTGAATGAAGCCGTGAGCGGAGATATCATTGGTCTGTATGACACTGGGAACTATCAAATTGGTGATACGATTACGACAAGTAAAGATATGTATCAGTTTGAACGTTTACCTCAGTTTACCCCTGAGCTTTTCATGCGGGTAACGGCTAAAAATGTTATGAAGCAGAAACATTTTCATAAAGGTATTAATCAACTGGTCCAAGAAGGAGCGATTCAGCTCTTCAAAACGGTCCGTATGGAAGAATATCTTCTAGGTGCCGTTGGTCAACTTCAATTTGAAGTATTCGAACACAGAATGAGAAACGAATACAATGTTGAGGTAATGATGGAGCGTATGGGTAGCAAAATCACCCGTTGGGCAGAAGATGAAAAACTCGATGAAAATCTGCACAGTTCTAGAAGCATACTGGTCAAAGACCGTTATGATAAATATGCATTTTTGTTTGAAAATGAGTTTGCATTACGTTGGTTCCAGGATAAGAATCCGGATGTGACTTTATATAACCCAATGGATTTAAAATAAGGTTGAGCCCGTGGATCATAAACACGGGCTTTTCTCATAGAAATCAATAGTGATTAGTTTTTCCTATAGTTATGTCTTCAGCTTAGAGAATAAATTCGAAAAGGACATCTAAGGATCATCACGTAACTGTAATAAAGGGGAAGACTTAAGGATAATGCATATGAATAGAATCGTAGAAGGTATTCGTGCAATTTGGTGATACTATGAGCACCGTATAGAATAAAATTCCTTTGACAATATTGAAAAACTTATATATATTTATACCTATGCTTTAGTGCTTAAAAGCGTCTAAGTGAAAGTGAGTGCGAGCGATTCTTACCTCGAGAATATTTAACTTGAAAGCGGTGAAAAATATCATGCGTCTTGAAGATGCGAAGCTTAAGCTCTCATTGCCCGAAGCACTCGGTGTTTTGGCCATTCTATTATTGATTATAGCAACTGGAATTATACATTATGGCTTGGATCCTCATATTCCAATTATAGTAGCTATCCTTTTTTTATTTGTTTATGGGAAAGTGAAAAAGCTTCCATTTTCAATCATGGAGTCAGCTATCGTCAAAGGGGCGGTCTCCGGTATGGGAGCCATCTATATTTTCTTCTTTATTGGAATGTTAATTTCAATCTGGATGGCGAGCGGAACAATTCCGACCATCATGTATTATGGATTTGACTGGATTTCTGGTGAATCCTTTTATGCAGTGACATTTCTGGTGACATCGCTTCTCGGATTGTGCATCGGGAGTTCACTCACCACCTCGGCTACGATAGGTGTCGCTTTCATCGGAATGGCGGCGGCCATGGATTTATCGCTGGCCATCACGGCGGGTGCCATTATCTCGGGGGCCTTTCTTGGGGATAAAATGTCACCACTTTCCGATACAACGAACTTGGCATCGGAAACAGTGGGCGTATCTTTGTTTGAACATATTAAAAATATGCTTTGGACGACACTTCCGGGATTTATTATCACGCTGGTTATCTTTTTCTTCCTTTCCCCTGATATCAATATAGCCCGGATAGAGGAAATAGAAGTGATGAGCCGTACGTTGAAGATGGAAACGAATATCAGTATATGGAGCTTGCTTCCATTTATCATCGTTTTAGGTATGGCTTTGAAAAAGATATCAGCCATCCCGACTTTATCTGCAGGAATCGTTTCCGCAGCAATCATTGCCTTTTTACAAACACCGGGTTTTACTGTTCCAAAGCTAGCTGATATTCTATTTAGCGGTTTCGTTCTTGATAGTGGGATGGAACAGCTGGATTCCATTTTATCCCGGGGTGGCATTGAAAGCATGATGTTCTCGATTTCTCTCGTTCTATTGGCATTGGCCATGGGTGGACTTTTATTTGAATTGGGCATTATCCCATCTATTCTTAGTAGCATTCAGGATTCGCTGACGAGTGTTTCGAAGTTAATTGCCGCAACTGTTTTTACAGGAATCAGTACCAACTTCCTTGTTGGGGAGCAATATTTATCGGTGTTGTTGCCGGGGAAGGCTTTCCAACAAAAGTATGATGATCTGGGGTTGCATCCTAAGACACTGGCACGTGTGCTTGAAGATTCAGGAACGGTAGTGAATCCACTTGTACCTTGGGGAGTCTGTGGTGTCTTTCTGACAAAGGTACTGGATGTTCCGACCTTGGAGTATGCACCATTTGCTTTTTTCTGTTTACTCTGTCCATTACTTAGTTTGATCAGTGGATTCACAAAAATCGGCATTCATTATAATAAGTAAGAAAAAAAGCGGTGAAGAAAACGAAAGGTTTTTCTTCACCGCTTTTTTACATTACAGACTCTTCTTTTGAAACAATACTCCATCCGTTCGCCAAAAGCTTATCTATATAATCTTCGATAGGCAATTCCTCTAAATCTATGGCCACGGGTTTCATAGATACATAGCATTCATCTTTCTCATAATTAACAGTGACTTTTACGACCTCGTACCCATTATGATACTTAGCATCAAATCCAGGGTCCTCGATGATATCTCCTAGAAAGGGACGAAAGGATGATTCAAATGTTTTCATTACAACTTCGGATCTATTTTTTTCCTTATGTTCCTTGGAAGACGTTAAAAAAATGAACAGTTTAATTTTCATCAGTACCTCTCCTTTTCTAAAGTATAGTAAGCAGTAGCTACCCTTTGAAGTTCTTGAAATAGGAAAGGCTGCCCCAAATGTCACCTTTGATGATGTTTGGGGCAGCCCTTTTTTTGTTAAATTGGTTTTATCCAATTCACTTGGAAGAGATAATATCTTCCGTTGGAACCGTCGTAATGACTTTTTCTTTTTGTTCAAGCAAGTTCATTCTCATCACGACATTTTGGTAGATACCCATTGAAAGCATCAGTAGGAGTAAGGATGAACCACCATAACTGATGAATGGAAGGGTAATCCCTGTAATGGGAATGAGCCCCGTCACGCCTCCAACATTAATGCCCACTTGTATGCCTATCATGGAAGATATACCAATCAAGAGAAGGCTGCCAAATGGGTCTTTGCATTTTGCAGAAAGGATGAAGCCCCTTAAGACGATGAAACCGAGTGTCAACAGGACGAAAGCCACACCGAATATTCCTAGCTCTTCCGCAATGATGGCCATGATGAAATCGGTATGGGATTCGGGAAGATAGCCATACTTCTGTACGCTGTCTCCAAGGCCGACTCCCGTAAGACCGCCAGAACCGATTGCAAATAAAGAGTTCACGAGTTGATATCCGTCTTCTCCGGCTGTACCGAAAGGATCAGCGAATCCGGTAAAACGGGATACCTTATTCTCGGTGAAAATACTCGAAAAATTCCCTGTCACTAGTACGCCTAGAGCTACAAGGCCGATTAATAGCATCGTAAGTATAGATAGCTTAAAGATACTTTTAAAAGACATGCCAGACGAAAGGACCATGGTAACTGCAATGAGAAATATGACGGCAGCCGTTCCATAGTCAGGTTGAATGGCAATTAAAAAGCAAATACCAACGAGAAACCCGATCGGTGGAATGACGGCTTTATCGATGCTGTTGATTCGATCCTGTCTTTTACCGTAAATGGCGGCCAGATAAATAATCATGGCTAGCTTGGAAAACTCCGCGGGCTGAATGGATTTTGTTCCTATCTTAAACCAGCTCGTAGCATTACCCGCCGTATGGCCGAAGATGAATAGAAGTAAAAGGATACCAGCCATTCCAAACATCATACTCATTAAAAACGTTTTGTGCTTGTACATCTTATAAGGAAGAATCATCGTCACGATCATGGCAATGAATGAGATGATAAAGGCCGTTTTTTGTTTTTCAAAGAAGAAATCCATGGACAAGCCGTATCGAGCAACTGCAGTAATCATGCTCGAACTATAAATCATGACTAAACCAAACAGACAAAGTAATGTGACTGCGATGAAAATTGGGAAATCATATGCTTTAATAATTCTTTTCACTTGTGCGCTCACCTCGAATATGTATGCGCGAAAAATTCGCCTTCTTATATAGTAACGGAAAATCGGTTAGATAGATAATGATTTTAATCATTTACTAGAATTTAACCTTAAAGAATCGAATATAAACACCCGGTTTATTTAATGCACATGAATATTACTATTCTCTATTTTCGATAATCTGGTTGGATACTCCTTTTAAAAAAACAATATTTTTCTTTTCGTCCCTTGAATAATAGTAATAATTTGTCAAATAACTTACAATTAAGATAATTAAAGGGAGGGATAGGATGGGACATATATACTTTTTTACTGGTTTTCCAGGGTTCATTAGCAATCAGTTGATTAGGGAGCTTATAAAACAGGACGAGGCAGTAGATAAAGTCTATCTACTTGTACTACCTGAGCAAATGGGAAAAGCGGAAGCGGAAATCAAGACAATAGAAAGTGAACTGGACGGGGCAAAGGTGCTATTCCAATTAGGGATAGGAGATATCACGAAAGAGAACCTCAATATCGCTGTTCCGGAGAGTCAAAGTCTTCAACAAGAAATCACGCATGTTTTTCATCTAGCTGCGATATATGATTTGGCTGTCCCGGAAAAAATTGCTCAGCTAGTCAATGTCGTTGGTACGAAGCATGTGAATGAATGGGTCAAAGGGATCCCCAACCTTGTGCGTTATACCTATTTTAGTACCGCTTACGTTGCCGGTAATCGGGAAGGTGACCTGTTTGAACATGAACTTGTACTGCCGAAAAGCTTCAAGAACCATTACGAGCGGACGAAGTATGATGCAGAATTACTGGTCGAGCAATTAAAAAGCGAAGTACCCACAACAATCATCCGTCCAGGGATCGTGAAGGGACACTCCAAGACAGGGGAAACCATCAAATTTGACGGGCCATATTTTATCCTCAACTTCCTAGATCGTCTAAGTTTCCTGCCTATGTACCCATATATCTCGTCGGAAAGGGAGACCGTTGTCAATCTTGTGCCAGTTGATTATATTATACAGGCAACCGCTTATCTGGCATTATATAAAGAAGGTGTAGGTAAGACGTATCATCTAACCGATCCGAGTCCTTGTAAAGCCACTGAGATTTATGAACTTTTTGTTGGTGAATTATATAAGAAGAAACCAAAGGGTCATATGCCAATGGCGGTAAGCCAGGCCTTTTTATCGATCCGTCCTGTACGGACATATTTAGGTGTAGAAAAAGAAGCATTGGATTACTTCACATGGCAGGGACGATTCGATTGTACAAAAGCACAGGCTGATTTAGCGGGATCTGGAATTGCTTGCCCGAATTTCAAGGATGGCGTACCGGCCATGGTCGAATTTTATTTAAGAAACAAAAACGAAAAAAGATACCAGATAAAAATAAGGTGAAGCAAGGGGAGACATTATGGAAGAACTACATAAAAAGTGGGAAGTGTATTCTCCGGCAACAGGAAAGAAAATAGCGGAACTTGATGAAACCCCACTGGAGTCCATTCCTCAATTATATATAAAATCAAGGCAGGCTTTTCTGAATTGGTCTAAACTACCCATCGCCGAACGCTTGAACTATTTAAAGCGCCTTCGTTTTTTGATGGTGGAAAAGATGGATGAACTAGCAGAAACGATTTCGAAAGATACGGGGAAGGTCAAGATAGAAGCGCTTGTGGCAGATATCATGCCAACGATAGATGCGATCAAGCATATTGAAAAACATGCTGCAAAAGCCCTTTCGAGGCAGAAGGCATCAACCCCACTCATGTTAATTGGTAAGAAATCCTATATTGAATATATGCCACGTGGGACGGTCCTTGTCATTTCACCTTGGAATTATCCTTTCCAACTGGCGATGGTGCCGATACTGAATGCCTTAATTGGTGGAAATACGGTCATTTCCAAGCCTTCAGAGGTGACCCCTTTAGTGGGTATAAGCATGGATGACTTGTTTCAAGAAGCTGGATTTCCGGAGGGCGTCATTCAATTTGCCCATGGCGGAAAAGAGCTAGGGGCGGCATTGACGGAACAAAAACCCGATTATATATTTTTTACCGGCTCTGTAAGGACCGGTAAAATTATCGGTGAAGTGGCGGCTAAACAATTAATCCCCACTACGCTCGAACTTGGTGGAAAGGATCCGATGATCGTATTTGGTGATGCCAATTTGGAACGTGCTGTAAATGGGGCACTTTGGGGAGCTTTTACTAACAGTGGACAGGTGTGCATGAGCGTGGAAAGGGTTTATGTGGAAAGGACCGTTTATAAAGAGTTTCTGTCCTTGCTGAAGGAAAAGACGACTGCTTTAAGGCAGGGTACACAATTAACGGACGATGTTGGTTCGATGACGTTCCCGGCCCAGCTTGATATCGTTGCAGACCACTTGGATGATGCACTGAATAAGGGAGCCATCATGGAATCCGGCAGCATTCCGCATGACTGGAAAAAGGGAAGTACTTATTTCATCCCACCGACCATTTTGTCCAATGTCGATCATTCGATGAAAATCATGAATGAGGAAACATTCGGCCCGGTTCTTCCTGTTGTGCCATTCGATAGTGAAGAAGAGGCGGTTCGTCTTGCGAACGACAGTCAATATGGACTTAACTCAAGCGTATGGAGCATGGATGAGGAAAAAGCGAACCGGGTGGCCCGTCAGTTAGTGACAGGAGCGGTGACCATCAATGATGTCTTGATAACCGTTGCCAATCATGGACTGCCGTTTGGCGGGGCAAAGCAAAGTGGTATTGGCCGTTATCATGGGGAACAGGGAATGCGGATATTCTGCCATGAAAAAGCGATCATGCAGGATAAAGGGAAAAAGAATTCGGAAATCCAGTGGTATCCTTATGAAGGGAAATACCCAAGATTTTTATCGCTGTTCCAACATTACTTTTCAGCCAAGACCAATTGGATCAAATTTGGAAGAGAATATATGGAATTATTAAAGATTTCCAAAGAAAAACGAAAAAAATGATTGTTATTTATGCGGGTAGCACGTATACTACTAATATACTTAATAACTGATTTTCCTTTAATCAAAGGGGAGTAGCGTTAGGGTTCGCCCTAAAACAAAGTCGTCATTACGTGAATGGAGACATTCATCGGCTTTGTTGACATGATTTCATGTTCAGCAAGACCTTTGCCTATACGGCAGAGGTCTTTTTATTTTGCCAAATGCCGATAGGGAGGAAAATACAAACTATTGGAGGTAAAATATATGGAAGTATCATTATTATTGGAATATGGATGGGTCCTTCTTATCTTGGTCGGACTTGAAGGGATACTCGCTGCTGATAATGCAGTCGTCATGGCTGTCATGGTTAAGCATTTACCAAAAGATCAACAACGGAAAGCTTTGTTTTATGGATTGTTAGGAGCTTTTGTTTTCCGTTTTGCAAGTTTATTCCTGATTTCTTTCCTTGTCGACGTATGGCAAGTTCAAGCACTCGGTGCGCTTTACCTTCTCTTCATCGCTTTTCAGCATCTTTATAAGAAATATGCTGGTAAAGGCGAGGCTGAAGTCAAGAAACCTAAGAAACAATCCGGCTTCTGGATGACCGTCGTCAAAGTAGAAGTAGCGGATATTGCATTTGCCATTGATTCGATGCTGGCAGCCGTTGCATTAGCTGTTACACTTCCTGCTACAGGCTGGATGAAGGTCGGTGGAATTGACGGAGGACAATTTGCTGTCATGTTCCTCGGCGGGATGATAGGCTTGGTTATCATGCGTTTTGCAGCTAATGGATTCGTGAAGTTGCTTCATCAGCGTCCATCACTTGAAACTGCAGCCTTCTTGATTGTAGGTTGGGTAGGGGTTAAATTGGCCGTCTACACGCTAGCTCATCCTTCCCTCGGCGTCTTAGAACAGCATTTCCCTGAATCAACCCTTTGGAAGTCAATTTTCTGGGTTGTATTAGTTGGAATCGCGGTTGGTGCTTGGATCATTTCGAGTAAAAAAGAGAAACAAATTCAAGAAGTATAAAAAATGTCAGGCGTGAGAGTCACGCCTGACATTTTTTTTGTGCAATGAAAATTAATCATTTTGTGGAAAATGACCGCGTTACCCACAAAAAAATAATCCTATTTTCGAAATTTATGCTTAAGAGTCAAATATTAAATTAAAGTAATAAAAATGACAAATGTCCTATGAAACCATTAGAAAACTTCGATTTTTTTATTGAACTGTAACTTTAATGTAATAAACGAGAAAAAACTAAGCATTTTATCATGTTATATCGAAAATTTAATCTGTGATTTTCGGAAAATAGGTCTTTTGGAACTGTCATTTAGGCTTGCTCCCCTTAAGATTAAGATGTTGATGCATTATTTTGCATCAATAGGAGCGAGGTGAACAAATGCTTGGTTTGTTGTTTACAGCATTCAAAAAAAAGCGTTCTTTAGAATCGACCGTCTTGAAAATTCAACAAGGCGATTTAAGCCTTCGAAATGATACCATAGAATCATTCAAGCCTTTTATAGCTAAAACCGTCTCATCCGTTTGCAGACGTTACATATATGAAACAGATGATGAATTCAGTATTGGATTGATTGCATTTAATGAAGCAATCGATAAATATT
This sequence comes from Peribacillus sp. NPDC097198, assembly GCF_044762055.1. Taxonomy (NCBI): domain Bacteria; kingdom Bacillati; phylum Bacillota; class Bacilli; order Caryophanales; family Bacillaceae; genus Peribacillus; species Peribacillus sp. NPDC097198. The sequence goes on from NZ_JBIWDO010000003.1 coordinate 22,301, forward strand.
CTCCTGAAAAAGGAAGTTCGTTACTGGCATTTGCAGAAACCCTTGTTAAAAGGAGGGTTATTGACTATTTGCGGAGCCAGTCAAGACGTAAAGAAATGACTGTGGATCTTGCAGTGGACGAAGAAAATAACCAAAACCAAAGTTATTTCGATGATAAAAATTCCATACAAGAATATGAAAAGCAATTGGAATCAGAAAAAAGAAGTGAAGAAATTCATCTTTACATAAATGAATTAAAAGATTTTGGTCTGTCGTTTGACGATCTTGTCGAAGTTTCTCCGAAACATGCTGATGCTAGGAAAGGAGCAATCATGATAGCTAAAATGCTAATGGAAGATGACGAGTTAAAAGAAATCCTGTTTACCAAGAAACGTCTTCCTGTTAAGCAGCTAGAGGGTAGGGTGGAAGTGAGTCGAAAAACAATTGAACGGAACCGAAAGTATATCATTGCTGTGGCCATAATACTGAATGGGGATTTCCTGTACTTGAACGAGTATATTAAAGGGGTGATTAATGGATGAAAAAAGGAGTTGTTCTTTCTATAAATAAACGTTTTGTCACTCTTTTAACCCCTGAAGGCGAGTTCTTAAAAACTAAAAGGAAAGCCCGGCCCTATAAAGTAGGAGAGGAAATTACCTTTTCGACTGTTAAACCATCGTTTAATTTTTCTTTATCTACCTTTCATTTTTCAGCAAAGAAAACCGTCGTACTCAGCTTGACATCCAGTTTTCTTATTCTCATTTCCCTCCTTCCGTCATTGTTTTCTGACCATGTCTCGGCTTATATGACGATCGATGTGAACCCAAGTATTGAATTGGAACTTAATGATGAACTGGAGGTTCTCAAGCTCACTGGACTTAATGGAGATGGGAAGTTGGTGATTAGGGAAATTTCAAACTGGAAAGGCAAGAATGTTAAAACGGTCACGAATCGTATCGTGAAGACCACAAAACAACTTGGTTATTTGAAAGGGAAAAAACAAATTGTGGTTTCAACAACTTTATTGGATGAGAATAAAGAACTGGATAAGAACCTAAAATCAGAAATTAATAAAATCTCAACTCAGGATAATATCGCCCAAACAAAGCTGAAAGTTATCCCAGCAACAGAAAGTGACCGCAAACACGCAAGGGAGCAGGGGATATCTACCGGAAAATATGTGGAAAAGAAGCTCGAGAAAAAGGAGAAGGAAAAAGGGGACACAAGGAAACCGGTACAGGGAAGTAACGCGAATCATTCAAGACACAGTGAAAATAATAGTAGCAAACGTGAATTACATAAAAAAGAAGCCGGAACAATACCTGAAAAAAATAAAGAGCTCGAGCAAAAGGAAAAAGCGGTAAAATCTTTAAGGGCTTCAGTAGAAGAGTCAACCAGAAAAAAGGAAGAATCGCCTCAGAAAAAACAAAAGGTGAATAATCCTAAAGTAAAAGCACCAAAGCAGGAGCCATCAAAGCCAAAGCCACAAAAGGAAAAAGCGTCAAGGCCACAGCCACAAAAGGAAAAAGCACCAAAGCCACAGCCACAAAAGGAAAAAGCACCAAAGCCACAGCCACAAAAGGAAAAAGCACCAAAGCCACAGCCGCAAAAGGAAAAGGCAGCAAAGCCAAAGCCACAAAAGGAAAAGGCAGCAAAGCCAAAGCCACAAAAGGAAAAGGCAGCAAAGCCAAAGCCACAAAAGGTGAAAGCACCAAAGCCACAGCCGCAAAAGGAAAAGGCAGCAAAGCCAAAGCCACAAAAGGTGAAAGCACCAAAGCCACAGCCGCAAAAGGAAAAGGCGTCAAGGCAGCAACTGCCAAAGGAAAAAGCACCGAAACAACCACCCCATAAAGAAAAAGCAACAAAACAAAATAGTGAACATTCCCCTAAGAAAAATGAAATCGATTTTCACCATAAATAGAGCCCAGCTAATAGCTGGGCCCTTATCCATTATATTCAGTTAGGTTAATTATTGACCTTTAAGCTGAGATTGTGCCTGCTGGACAAGTCGTTTTGTGATTTCTCCACCAACCGAACCATTTGCTCGGGCTGATGTATCTGAACCCAATTGAACACCGAATTCTGAAGCAATTTCATATTTAATTTGATCTAAGGCCTGTTCAATTCCAGGCACAAGAAGTTTATTGCTGCTACTATTATTAGCCATTTTATTTTCCCCCTTATTGGTTCAGCGGTTTTTCCGCTGTAATTATAGTATGAGTAAAACGGTTGTTTTTACTTATAGGACGGATGTCAAATTTATTGGTAAACCTACCTTATTGTTGTAAGTAAGTCAGTTCCTAAAAGGTAATGGAAAAATCATCGAAAAAAGAGTACACTAAGATAGATTTTGTAACAATCATCGATTACGTAGAGTAAGAAAGGAAAACTGCATGGTTGCTATTAAAAAGCTATTATCAAAATTAACGCCAGCCCAACTTATCGTTGGTTATTACTTTATGGCCGTCAGTGTTTCTACAATACTGCTTAGTTTGCCAGTTGCTCTAAAACCTGGAGTGAGATGGGGATTCATGGATGCACTTTTCACTGCGGTTAGCGCAGTAAGTGTGACAGGATTAACCGTAGTCAATACAGCTGAGGTATTCAGTAACACGGGCTATTTCATCTTAATGTTCGTTCTCCAATTTGGCGGAATTGGCATAATGACACTTGGAACTTTTTTTTGGTTGATTTTAGGCAAGAAAATTGGGATCAAAGAAAGACAGCTGATCATGACTGACCAGAATCAGACTAATCTTTCGGGTCTTGTTAAGTTATTGATTCAAATTATAAAGATTTTTGTCGTAATTGAATTAATTGGAGCTCTTATTTTAGGTGTTTACTTCCTGAATTATTATCCAGATTGGAAGGCAGCCTTGGTCAATGGACTCTTTTTAGCGGTCAGTTCCACTACAAATGCTGGTTTTGATATTAGTGGTGTTTCCATGATCCCTTTCAAAAGCGATTATTTCGTCCAATTTATCACGATTATCCTCCTGATTCTGGGGGCAATCGGATTTCCGGTCTTAATCGAATTAAAAGAGTTTTTGTCGAATAGTTCGCGTAGTTATAAGTTTCACTTTTCCTTGTTTACAAAGCTCACCTCGGTGACTTTTTTTGGTCTTATCATTGGAGGAAGCATCCTTATCTATCTCCTTGAAATCAAGGGCTTTTTTCACGGGAAAAGCTGGCATGAATCACTTTTCTACTCATTATTCATGTCGTCGAATACGAGAAGTGGTGGCCTTTCCACGATGATTGTTAGCGAGTTTTCGGAACCGACCTTATTACTGATGAGCATTCTAATGTTTATTGGAGCATCGCCTAGTTCTGTAGGTGGTGGCATACGGACGACGACCCTTGCTATCATGATTCTCTTTTTGTGGAACTTCATGCGGGGGAGAAAGTCCATTAAAGTATTCAAAAGGGAAGTGCATCCTGATGATACCCGAAAAGCAACGGCTGTCATGATAATGGGTTCCTTGCTATGTATCCTGGCGATTTTCGTTTTGACTATAAGCGAGAACTTCACTTTGATGCAGATCATTTTTGAAGTTTGTTCCGCTTTCGGTTCAGTAGGTCTTTCGATGGGCATTACTCCGGAATTGAGTAATGTGGGCAAAGTTGTCATTATGATAATTATGTTTATTGGTCGGGTTGGAATTACCTCCTTCCTCTATATCATCGGTCATAAAGAAGTTACAGAGAACTACCATTATCCTAAAGAGCGTGTCATAATTGGCTGATTATTAAATAATAAAGATGAACCTTTCCGTTATTGGAGAGGTTTTTTTGGTTAATAGCAGGAATTGCAGATATTTTATGGAATTTTACTTTAAAGAGATTGTTTACCATATATAACCAAATCCAGAGCGAATCGGACAAAAAATTTTATTGTTAGTATGGGAGGTGTAAGATTGAATACCTATGTTGGCAGACTGGTTGTCCCCACCCTATTTTCCGCATTGCAACTACCCTATATAGTTTGGCTTTACGCCGAGTCACGGAAAGTCCCTGTAGTAGGAATATTCTATCTTGCCATTATTGCTGCCGTTGCATGGTTGTTAGGAGCCGTCTATGATAAAAAACAAAGGATCATTGAATTATTGAAAGATAGCGAAGGACGTTATCGCATTATTTCTAAATCCTCTAAAGAGTTGCTTAACAGCTTCAACGAAGTGATTTTTAAAACGGATGAAAAAGGGAAATGGCAATATTTGAATCCAGCATGGAAAATGATGAGCGGAAGGACTGTCAATGAATCACTGGGTCTCCATTTTTCAAAAGAAATAGATAAGACATCTTATCATCGCATTTTGAAAGCGTTTGCAAATTCCTTCCGTGAAGGAAAGCGATATTTCCGTGTCGACATTAAAATGAAGAATCGAAATAATGAAGGGTCTTGGGTAGAAGCGTTCGTTAAATTAGTCTATGACGACGGTGGTGAATTCATTGGGACGGCGGGCATATTATCGGAAATCAATGAAAGGAAACATGCAGAAGAAAAACTTGTAAGCCTGAATGAACATTTAGCCATTACCTCCAGCAAGTTATCCACAGCTGCCCAACTTGCAGCTGGTATTGCCCATGAAGTCCGAAATCCTATGACTTCCATCTTGGGGTTTGTAAAATTAATCAAAGATGGGTCTGAAAACAAACAGGAATATTATGATATCATTTTCTCGGAAATTAGCCGAATCGAGCAAATCCTCAATGAATTATTGTTACTTTCGAAGCCTAGTAAAACTGAATTTTCGGAAAAAAATCTAATCGGTATTTGCAATCATGTTTTAACGTTGTTGGAGACAAATGCTGTTCTTAATAATATCCAAATTCATAAAAACTTTGATGAAGACCCGATTTTAATTTACTGTGATGAAAATCAAATCAAGCAGGTACTAATTAACCTTATAAAAAATGCGATTGAGTCCATGGCGAATGGTGGTAACATTTGTGTCAATATTCAAGAAAAGGATCACGAGGTTTCAATAGGCATATTGGACGAAGGGGAGGGAATACCAGAACACTCGATTCAAAAAATTGGCGAACCATTCTTCACGACGAAATCGTCAGGTACGGGGTTAGGTCTTTCTGTATGTTTCAAGATCATTGAAAATCATGGGGGAAAAGTGTTCATAACAAGTGAGAGAGCAAAAGGAACGAAAATTGTTTGTATCTTTCCTACCTGCAAAACCAGTGAAAAAAAGGAGGTACCTTTTAAAATAATGAATCAATTTTCAGAAAATAAAATTTAATTATTGAAAATATTGTAAAAATAATAATATAATGGAAAAGAATGAACATACCGACCAGTTAGTTAGTAAAAGGGAGGAATGAATGTGAATTTCGAACACACTCAAAAAGTGAAGGACTTAGAAAAAAAGTTAATCGGTTTCATGGAACAACATGTCTATCCAAATGAGGCCGTCTATCAAAAGGAATTAGAAAAACAAAACAGTCGCTGGAGTGCCATACCGCCCATTTTATCTGAATTGACGGGTAAAGCGAAGGAAGCTGGACTTTGGAATTTGTTTTTACCTGATAGTGAACACGGAGCAGGTTTAACCAATCTTGAATATGCACCACTTTGTGAAATCATGGGAAGATCCATGATAGGACCCGAAATATTCAACTGTAATGCACCGGATACGGGAAATATGGAAGTTTTGGTTCGTTATGGAACGGATGAGCATAAAGAACGCTGGCTTAAACCCTTGCTTGCCGGGGAAATAAGGTCTTGTTTTTCGATGACTGAGCCTGAAGTGGCCTCTTCCGATGCAACTAATATTGAATGCAGAATTGTAAGGGAAGGTGATGAATACGTCATCAATGGTCGAAAGTGGTGGTCATCTGGGGCTGGAGATCCGAGGTGTAAAATTGCAATTGTCATGGGTAAGACCAATGCCGAAGCACCCAAACATGAGCAGCAATCGATGATTCTGGTGCCGCTAGATACACCCGGCGTCAAAATTGAACGTATGCTTTCTGTTTTTGGTTATGACCATGCTCCACATGGACATGCTGAAATCACATTTACTAATGTCAGGGTCCCTTCTGAAAACATCCTCTGGGGTGAAGGGAAAGGATTTGCCATTGCTCAAGGAAGACTCGGACCTGGCAGGATCCATCACTGCATGAGGCTAATCGGTGCAGCTGAAAGAGCACTTGAAGAATTATGTAAGCGTATACAAGAACGTGTAGCATTCGGTAAGCCTTTGTCGAAACAGGGGGTGATCATGGAGTGGGTGGCCGATTCGAGGATTGAAATTGAACAAGCCAGACTTTTGACTTTAAAAGCTGCTTATATGATGGATACTGTTGGAAATAAAGAAGCGAAAGCTGAAATAGCCATGATAAAGGTAGTAGCTCCCAATATGGTATTGAAGGTGATAGACCGTGCAATCCAAGGCTTTGGTGCTGCAGGGGTTTCAGGTGACTTCCCGCTTGCTGCCCATTGGGCCAATGCTAGAACATTGCGGCTAGCGGATGGCCCAGATGAGGTACACCGTCAACAGGTGGCTAAAATCGAACTTCGTAAGTATCAAAAGGATGAGGTGAAAATATGAAAATAACCGAGTTATTCGACTTAACTGGAAAGACGGCGATAATTACTGGCGGTGGAAGGGGATTGGGCGAACAGATAGCGACCGGTTTTGCCGAGGCTGGGGCCAATGTCGTCCTGTGTTCAAGAAAGAAGGCCGCGTGCGATGAAGTTGCCGCCCGCGTGGAGGAACTTGGCGTAAAGGCGCTTTCCTTTAAATGCGATATCACAAATCCTGCCGACGTACAAGAAGTCGTGAATGAAACGATCCGGAAATTTGGCTCCATCGATATCTTGGTGAATAATAGCGGTGCATCCTGGGGAGCATCGGCCATCGACATGCCCCTTGAGGCCTGGAACAAAGTGATGAATGTGAATGTAACGGGTACCTTTATCATGTGCCAGACTGTTGGCAGGATCATGATTGAGCAGGGATATGGAAAAATCATAAACATCGCCTCGGTTGCCGGTCTGGGCGGTACGAATCCAAACATACTGGATGCCGTTGGCTATAATACGAGCAAGGGAGCGGTCATAACCTTGACAAAAGATTTAGCCGCTAAATGGGGTCAACATAATATCAACATAAATGCGATAGCCCCGGGTTTCTTTCCCACAACCATGACGAAAGGCGTGCTAGCTAAAGGGGAAAGTCCTATTCTCGATTCCACTCCGCTCAAAAGATTAGGCAACGAGGATGACTTGAAGGGTGCTGCTGTATACCTCGCCTCAAAAGCTTCAGATTATGTGACGGGCAATATCCTGATTGTTGATGGCGGTTCTCATGTCATGTAGAAAATAGAATCAAAAATGGCTGGAGGGTATGTAATGAATAATAAAAGATGGCTGTCCGTTTATCCTGATTCAATCTTGAAGGAAATTGAAGTCCCTGAAGTCCCGGTGCAACAGATCCTCCAAAAGGCATTTGAGTCCTATCCAAGCAACACAGCGATCACTTTTTATGGGAGAAAGATTTCGTACAAAGAGCTCTTCTTTGCATCACAGGCTTTTGCTTCCGCCCTTCAAAAAAAGGGAGTGCAAAAGGGTGATCGCGTTGCCCTCATGCTACCTAACTGTCCTCAATACGTTATCGCCTATTATGGGGCCTTGACGGCAGGGGCAATCATTACCCAAGTCAATCCAATGTTGGTCGAAAGGGAGCTTCAGCAAATTCTACAGGATTCCGGAGCCGAGACGATTGTCATTTTAGATGGATTGTATCCAAAAGTGAAGAGCGTACACCCCAATGGGAATGTGAAAAATGTCATTGTAGTCAGTCTCCAGCCATCTGAAGCGGATTTTCAACCCGATGTTGCTTTTGACCAGTTTTTGAAAACGGGTGACGGTAACATAATCCCTGTTTCATTTGATTCTGTAAATGATATAGCCGTCCTTCAATATACAGGAGGAACAACGGGACGATCCAAGGGTGCCATGTTGACGCATCGCAACATCTTGGCCAATGTCATTCAGTCTTATGAATTTTTTAAACATGAGTTGAAAATGGGAAGGGAACGAACGTTGACGGTCATCCCGCTTTTCCATGTGTTTGGGATGCAGTCTGCAATGAATTTGTCCATTTATACTGCGGGGGATTCGATTATGCTCCCTCGTTTTGAAATAGAAGAAGTACTTGAAACAATCAAGCGTGAACAGCCAACTACTTTTCCTGGAGTACCGACAATGTACGTCGCTTTGACGAATCATCCTAAAGCCGAAGAATACGGCATGGATTCTATACACCTTTGTAACAGTGGCAGTGCACCGATGCCCGTTGAGTTGCTTCGTGAATTCGAGAGGAAATCAGGTGCGAAGATATTGGAAGGATATGGACTTTCAGAAGCATCCCCAACCACACATTGCAATCCGGCGTTTGCTGAAAGAAAGCCAGGGAGCGTGGGGATTGGTTTCCCATCGACGGATTATAAAGTAGTGGACCTGGGGGAGGGATTGAGTGAAGTATCACCAGGGGAATTGGGAGAACTGGTGGTTAAAGGCCCACAAGTGATGAAAGGGTACTGGAACATGCCGGAGGAGACAGCGGTCACATTGAGAGATGGATGGCTTTATACGGGGGACATCGCCAAAGTGGATGAGGATGGATATCTCTATATTGTAGATCGGAAAAAGGATTTAATCATTGCTAGCGGATATAACATTTATCCGCGTGAAGTGGAAGAGGTACTTTATGAGCATCCAGCCGTCCAGGAAGCGGTGGTAATCGGAGTTCCAGATGCGTATAGGGGAGAAAGCGTAAAAGCGGTACTTGTTCTTAAAAGTAACCAGGAAACCAGCGAACAGGAAATCATCGATTATTGCCGGAAAAACTTATCGGCTTATAAAGTCCCTCAATTAGTTGAATTTCGAGATGCACTTCCAAAAACAAATGTCGGGAAGATTTTAAGGCGCGCTTTAAGAGAAGAAATGACTAGGAAATAAGAAGAGGCATGATTGTACGAAAGCGTATGGTATCAATTCAACTGATAGTTTAACAGAATGCGGGGATTACACACATGAAAGATAAAATGACGGAACATGGCATACGCTTATTCGAACAGAAAGGCTTCAGCGAAACGTCCATTCAGGATATTGTCGAATCGGTAGGGGTGACAAAAGGAACGTTTTATTATTACTTTACAAGTAAAGAACAGCTACTGATGGATATTCATCTCGCTTATATCAATGAACTGCTAATTGGGCAGGAAACGATTCTTCAGGATACTAGTAAAGGATGTAAGGATAAGCTGTTCGATATGGTTTATATGCTTTTAAAAAGCATCAAGTCCAAAAAGTCGAGTGCAACCATCTTTTTCCGCGAAATGAAAAACCTCAGCAAAGATAAATTGGATCAAATCCTTCCGAAGCGGGATGAATTCCGCAATAAAATAGAAGGATTGTTGATAGAGGGGGGCAAACGGGGGGAATTCCGTTCTACTCTTGATACCTCTATTATCTCATTTGCCATTTTGGGTGTGGTCAATTGGAGTTATCAATGGTTCGACCCTGATGGAAAAAAGACAGATCGGGAAGTGGCCGAAATATTCATGGAAATGATTTTACATGGAATTAATGAATAAACGAGTTAAAAAGGGAGGGTGACTCAATGTCGACCAATAAGATACAGTCGATATCGGTAATCGGGGCAGGACAGATGGGACATCAAATTGCGATGCTTGCTGCCCTAGGCGGATTCAATACGGTATTACAGGATGTCCAGGACACTGCTTTGCAATCGGCAAAGGAAAAGTTAGAGGCAATCATGAATAAATGGGTGCAAAAAGGAAAGCTGAGTGAAGACAGTAGATTGGCAGCCTTCACCCGTCTTCAATTTACGACCGATTTGAATAAAGCCGCCAGCAATGCCGATTTGATTATTGAGGCGGTAGTCGAAAAAATTGAAGTGAAGCAGGAGGTCTTCGCTAAACTAGAGCAATTTGCACCGGCAAACACCATTTTTGCGACAAATAGTTCGACTATCGTGAATAGTTTACTTTCCGGGGTGACGAACCGTCCGGATAAGTTCATCAATATGCATTTCTTTTTCCCGCCTCTTGTCATGGATTGCGTGGAAGTGGTCATGAGTGATCAAACATCCGAAGAAACAGCGAAGCTTGCATTAGAAGTCACGGAGAAAATGAATCGGACAGGAATTTTACTACGCAAGGAAATTTCCGGGTTCGTCGCAAATCGCATATTGGGGGCGTTGCAACGGGAAGCCCTTTATTTATATGAAGAAGGGATAGCGGATTATAAGGACATCGATTTGATTTGCCGTAAAGCTTTAAGTCACCCCATTGGCCCATTTGAATTGATGGATTTGTCTGGTATTGATGTGGGTTACTACGTTATGCAGCAACGTTATAAAGAAACAGGTAATCCAGAAGATAAACCTAATGCCTGTATAGAGGAAAAGGTGAAACAAGGTAATTTAGGAAGGAAAACTGGAAAAGGCTGGTACGACTATACAAATCAAGGAGTGAAGAATGTATGACAAACTTAGTGAGAGTGGAAAAAGAAAATCAGCTTGCGATTGTGACAATTGATAATCCGCCGTTGAATGTGATCAGCAGACAGGTATTTCAAGGATTGTCCGAAGTTTTCACACAACTTAAAGATGATAATGAAATTGTTGCCGTGCTCATTACCGGGTCTGGAGATATGGCGTTTGCCGCAGGTGCGGACATAAAAGAATTCCCACAAATGATGGGCAATCCAAATATGAAGGAGACGGTAAGAGAAAGCCATGGGGTTTTAACTCAGATTGACCAATTTCCTAAACCGACCATCGCTGTTTTGAATGGAATGACTTTAGGTGGTGGATGTGAATTGGCACTGGCTTGTGATTTGCGTGTTGCCGAAGTAGGCGTGCAAATCGGTTTACCGGAAGTGAAATTAGGGTTATTTCCAGGAGCTGGGGGCACGCAGCGTTTGTCGAGACTTGTAGGAAATGCTAAAGCGAAGGAAATGATCTTTACTGGAGATCCACTTTCTGCTCAGGAAGCAGAAAAAATTGGGCTCGTCAATAAAGTCGTGGATGTGGGAAGCGCGTTAAACGAGTCTAAAAAGTTGGCATCCCGAATGACGAGGCATTCATTACAGGCCCTATCAAGGATTAAGAAGGCCATCAATGAAGGGAGCGAATCCACACTTGAACAAGGGTTGGAGCTTGAAACGAATCTTTTTGAGGAAATCTTTCAAACGGAAGATGTGAAAGAAGGAGTTGCAGCATTTTTGGAAAAGCGGAAACCCGCGTTCTCCCATCGCTAAAAATTAGGAGGTATATTATGCATGAACTTAATGTGAACGTGCGTTTTTCTGAAACGGATGCATTGGGACATATCAATAACACCAGTTATTTTATTTATCTTGAAGAGGCCCGAATGAAATTCTTTGAAGCGCTGGGATTGGCCTCGAATATCGAAGACTGGAATTTCTTACTTGCTTCGACAAAATGCGATTTTATTACCCAAGGGTACTTTAACCAACTCTTATCCGTTCGAACATATTTGACAAAGGTAGGGACGAAAAGCTGTGAGATGAGCCATGATATTATTTGTTCGCAAACGGGAGAGACCATCGCAAAAGGAACGGCGATATTGGTTTGCTTTAATTTCGGGGAACAAAAAAGCGAACCCATTCCTGAAACGATTAAAGAAAGATTAGTCTCGCATATTGTCCATAGCTAGTTTACTAAAGTACAAGGGGTGAAGGGAACGATGGATGATACCATTCCTGTTCGTTCAGGGGAGGAGCTCGGTGTTAAAAGACTAGAGGCATTCCTCCAGGAAAAGATAGTGGATTTGCCAAATGATCCATTGGAAGTGCAACAGTTCTCGACAGGATATTCCAATTTGACCTATCAACTTAAAGTCGGTGAGTGGGAAGCAGTATTGAGGAGACCTCCACTTGGTCCGGTCGCTCCAAAAGCCCATGATATGAAACGGGAGTACCATATTCTTTCTTCCATCCATCCGTATTTTCAAGCAGCGCCTGAACCCATCCTGTTTTCGGATGATGTCTCGGTTGTGGGCTCCCCTTTTTTTCTAATGGAAAGAAAACATGGAATAGTAATAGATTCCATGTTTCCTAAAGATATTGTCCCGACTGTGGAAAAGTGCCGTCAACTATCCACTATCATGGTGGATCAGCTTGCGGATCTTCATTCCATTCCATATGAAAAGACGGGATTAGCTCAAATTTCAAAGCCTGATGGATTTATGGAGAGACAGGTACACGGGTGGATTTCCCGATATGAACGGGCAAAGACGGATGAAATCAAGGAAGTGGGACCGCTCGTTGCTTATTTACAAAAGAATATGCCGCGTTATAGTCAAACCTCGATCATTCACTATGACTTTAAGATCAATAATGCGATGTTCAACCAGAATTTAAGCGAGATGGTCGGTCTTTTTGATTGGGAAATGTCGACGGTCGGTGATCCGCTGGCTGATTTAGGCGTTGCCTTAAGCTATTGGACGGAAAGTGGCGACCCAGAAATGGTCAAATCCGGTTTGGGCCAAGCATCGCTTACTACTATGGATGGTTTTTTATCAAGGAATGAATTTATCGAAGCCTATGCTGTGAGAAGCGGTAGAGACGTTTCTACCATCGATTATTATTTGACATTTGGCTATTTCAAGTTAGCTGTGATTCTTCAGCAAATCTATTATCGGTATGAATTGGGGCAGACCAAGGATATACGCTTTTCTTCATTGGGGAAAATGGTGAAAAGTTTAATTACTCATGCTGCCCACGTAGCCGCAAAGGAAGCCTGATTAGATGAAACAGACGATGCAGCATATACACTTGCTATTGAAAAAAGAAGAAATCAACAGGGACAAGCTTCTAGATGGGGAGAAAGTCGCCATCGTACTAGATGTGCTATTAGCAACCACGACCATCGTGTCTGCTCTTCATAATGGAGCGGAGCAGGTAATCCCTGTCCTGAGCCCTGCCGATGCCGAATTGAAAAGCAAAGATATGACTCAAGGGGAATGCCTCCTTGCCGGGGAAATGAGGGCCCAACCTATTGAGGGCTTCATCTATCCGAGTCCGACGCTGTTGAATAAGCTAGTTCAGGGTAAAACGCTTGTCTTATCGACAACTAATGGCACAGTGGCCCTACAAAAATCAAGTTCGGCCAAAAAGGTGTATATTGCCTCTTTACTGAATAATCCATCCGTTGCAGAAAAAATCAAAAACGTTCACCAAACGGAAACCATTGTTATTGTGTGTTCGGGCAATTCGGGTGAATTCAGTATGGAAGATTTTTATGGGGCCGGCCATTTGATTCATTGTTTGGTCAATGGGACACAAGATGCGTTCCTGTTAAATGATGCAGCGAAAGCAGCATGTGCCTTTTATAGCACGAATATCAACAGTGCCTTTGAAATCCTCCAAACTTCGCATGTTGGTCAGCTGTTTGAAGATCATGATTTAAATGGCGATTTGAGGTTGGCAACTCAAAAAGGGTCGATAACCCTTGTTCCGGAGTTGATAAATGGAAAAATACAAACTGTGAAGAATAGGCAGCAGACATAAAGGGTCGATAAGGTAAGAAGGAAAGGTGTGAAACAATGAGATTCTCACAATCCATTGCTGTAATAACAGGTGCAGGTTCGGGTATTGGGAAAGCGACAGCATTAAGGTTAACGGATGAGGGTGCACAGGTTTTATTAGTAGGAAGGACGAAAAGGAAGCTGAAAGAAGTGGCGGCTGAGATCAATGCCCGCCATACTATCCCGCTGGCTGACATTTTTCCTGCTGATGTTACGGATGAGGAAGACGTTAAAGAGCTGGCCATGTATGTTACCGAACAATACCGGGATCTTCATATTTTGATAAACAACGCGGGAGGATCGAGGTCCTCCAAACTTTTAGATACCTCCACAGAAGTCTGGGATATGATCCAAGATGTCAATTTGAAAAGTGTCTTTCTTGTCTCAAAATATTTAGGGAAGGTGATGAAAGAAGCGGCAAGCCATGAACTTGACTCTGCCGGCAATCGGGCCATCGTCAACACGGCCTCACTATCCGCCCATCAAGCAGGGGCCCATATCCCGCATTACAGTTCTGCTAAAGCTGGTGTACTTAGTCTGACGAAGTCATTGGCACTTGAACTGGCTCCATACGGAATCCGGGTTAATTCGGTATCACCGGGATTCATTGAAACTCCATTAACGGAGGATGGCTTGCAGAATGAGAAATTCCTGAAGTCGATACAAAGAAACACGGTCCTCGAAAGAGTAGGGAAGGCAGAGGAAATCAGTAACGTCATCGCATTTGTCGCTTCACCTGAAGCCTCATACATGACAGGCACCGATATTTTAGTGGATGGTGGATGGTTAATCAAATAAAGGGGGATGAAGACATGTTAAGAGAACATTTATTAACGGAGGTTTCCAATCATGTATTGCTGGTGACTTTGAACCGGCCTGAAAGTTTGAATGCCTTTAGTCCGGATATGATAGCGGACTTAACCAATACGATTGTTGATGTTCGGCAGAATTCTCAAATAAGAGCCATCGTAATCAGGGGAGCCGGACGGTCATTTTCCGCCGGAGGGGATGTCAAATCGATGGGCCAGGCCACTGCCGTACAAATGTATGACCATGTCGGTAAACTGAATGATTGTATATTGGCGATGGATTCCTGCGAGGTTCCCATTATTGCCGCGGTACATGGATTTGCTGCAGGGGCTGGTTTTAATTTGGCACTTGCTTGCGATTTAATCGTGGCTGCAGAGGATAGCCAATTTGCTATGAGTTTTTCAAAGGTAGGGTTAATTTCGGATGGAGGTGGTTCATACTTTTTACCCAAATTAGTGGGACCGCATCTTGCCAAACAACTCTTTTTCTCGGCCGAACCGATTTCGGCCGAACGTTTACATCAGTTAGGCGTTATCAATCATGTATTTCCATTGAATCAACTTGAAGAAGAAGTGTTAAAGATAGCCGACAAGCTGGCACATGGGCCAACAAAAGCCTATGGAATGATGAAAAAACTTGTGAGTCATTCGTTTACGGCTTCACTTGAGGAAATACTTGAACAGGAACGGATTACCCAAACCCTAATGGGGACAACTGAAGATCATATAGAAGGGGTTACTGCATTCAAAGAGAAACGAAAGCCGAAATATACGGGGAACTAAAAGAGGGGGAAGAAGATGAAAGCCATACAATTTGAAGCCTATGGTGGACCTGAAGTTCTAAAGTTGACAGAAAAGGAAAAACCCACGCCTACCGGATATGAAGTGTTGATTGAAATTGACTGTGTCGGGGTTAACTATGCCGATACAGCCCGGCGAGAAGGGCAATATGTCGTACCAACGCCGCTCCCGTTTATTCCAGGTGCAGAAGTGGCAGGGGTTGTGGTGGAAGTAGGCGAAAAAGTAACCAAGATCAAGGCTGGAACTAGGGTTGTGAGTTTGATTGAATCAGGCGGCTATTCCGAATATGCCTTGTCCAATGAATTCTCCGCCATTCCATTACCGGCTGAAATCTCTTTCCATGATGCGGTTGCTTTACCCCTTCAAGGGCTAAGTGCGTATCACATCTTAAAGACGATGGGACGCCTGCAGGCTGGGGAAGCGGTACTTATCCATGCAGCAGCCGGGGGCGTTGGAACGATTGCAGTCCAGCTTGCAAAGATTTTCGGGGCAGGGAAAGTAATTGCCACAGCTAGCACCGAAGAAAAACTGGAACTCGCAAAAGAGATGGGGGCGGACGTACTCATTGATTATACGAAAGAGGGATGGGAGCTCGAAGTGAGAGAGGCGACAGACGGTAAGGGCGTGGATGTTGCCCTTGAAATGGCAGGAGGGGACATTTTCAATAAGACCCTGAAATGTCTGGCTCCTTTTGGTCGCATAGTCGTTTTTGGCAATGCTAGTCGTGAGCTATATACGATGAATCCTCAGAATTTAATGCGCCGTAATCAATCCGTCATAGGTTTTTTCCTACCCCAGATCATGAAAAGACCGGATTTGCTTGTACCGAGTATCGAAGAACTTTTCTCTTATGTAGCCTCAGGTAAACTAAAGATGACCATCGGAGGTATTTATCCAATCGAACAGGCTGCAGCGGTTCATGAAGAAATGAACGCGCGTCAAACGAAAGGGAAATTGATTTTGCAGATTAAATAAGGAAAAAGGGTGTCCTTGAAGTTTCAGGATGCCCTTAAATTTGCGAGAGCTTAATCCGTTTCCGAGCTGACATCTTTATCGGGATGGAAAAAAGGGGCTTGAGGATCTCGTTTGGCTTCTAATAGTTCCCGATTTTCAGTCGAGTTCCAGCCAATATCATTTGTCGGGTGGACCCATTCATCACCAGCCATGATTTCCGGGTCTGTATCCTCACTCCAATTTTCAAGCGGTGAATTGTCTGAGGCGTACTTGCTGTCCCCAATGACCACTCCATACTCATTCACAAATGGTGCTTCTGGTTTTATTCCAGTGTTTTTGAAGCTAGGTGCATTGATTTGATGTGGCTGAGTATCTGATAAAATTGGGTTATCAAGTTTTTTCTTCATTATATCCTCCTCCGTTTTTAGTCTTAATGTACGCGAATGACGATATATTATCCGTGAATAATTTTGAACGGAATTACCCCATTCTATAATGTTAACTTTTTTTATAGAGGTGGAATGAAAATGAAAAGGAAAGCCAATGTTGATGGGGCTGTAAAAGCCAGTAAAACGCCGAAGAAGAATCAAGGAATAGATGAATTTTCAAATGAATTTGCAGCCGATGAAAATGTCATGAAGGGTGCAAACCGTAACTCTAAACAAGGCAGAAAAGGAAGAAGTTAAATGAATAAACAAACACGTAAACAACCAGAGAAAAAAGATAAGGCCCAGTACGTACGAACGGAATTCGGTATGGAATTTAGTGAAGATATGAATGCAACCGAGATCTATGAAATACTGGCCGCGAAAAATAACAAAAAGTAAATAAGGACGGACCCCACAAACAGGGGTCCGTCCTTATTCTTATTGTATTGTGCTTTCAGCCTTAGATAGTGAAAAGATGCGAGAACCTTTACCACTTGGATCAAAATAGGCAAGCATGATGGAAGGTTGTTCAATTATGGTCCCATCCGTTAAGTAGGTTTCTAAATCAAACGGAAGTTCTTCAATCAAGGTATGCTTATATATTTCCTTTTCGTTCAGTTGTAAATCCCTGAAATCGGTTCCTAGGTGCTCGGGATGCTTAAGAATTTCTTCATAAATCTTAGAACGGCCATGTTTATCTAAAGAGGCTTCCCACCAAGGTTTACGTGGCTTATATTTTTGATTCTTAAAGTAATCCAATTTCATGAGACCGATGACATTATTCAATTGATCGGTTTCCCTTTTAATCAAAAATAGCTCTAATCGCTTGAATAAATCTTCAAGCTGATGCCCAATGCGTGACCAGCCCTGCTCATCCCAATAGGTGCCGAATTCCTGGAAGAAGTCGAATGGGGAGGTAAATACCGTTTCTACAAGAAACTCGGTTGTATGGTTCATTCGATGATCGTTCCAGTATTTTTCAAGGACATCTTCGACTTGTTTAATGCGGACAATATCATCAAAGGTTAAAACATTGTTTCCCAGGATTTCGTAAGGGGCATGATCACTGTAAATATAATCGTGTTCATCCGCTCTAATTCGCAGCCCAGTGCCACGCAACATTTTTAAGAATCCGAGTTGCATCTCTTCGGGGCGTAGTGCAAAAACATCATTGAAGGTCTTTCTGAATGAAAAATAATCTTCTTCAGGCAGGCCAGCAATTAAATCGAGATGCTGATCTATTTTCTGTCCGTCTTTTACCATCGTGACAGTTCGGGTCAACTTTTCGAAATTCTGTCTTCTCATCACGAGATCATTTGTATGATCATTCGTAGACTGTACACCGATTTCAAAACGGAACAATCCGGCAGGCGCATGATCGTTCAAGAATTGAATGACTTCCGGGCGCATGATGTCAGCCGTGATTTCGAACTGAAAAACGACTCCAGGTTGATGCTCATCAATTAAAAACCTGAACATCTCCATCGCATAGCTCCGGCTAATGTTAAAGGTACGATCGACAAACTTAATCGTTCTTGCCCCATTATCCATCAAATACCTGATGTCTTCTTTAATTTTTTCGCGGTCAAAATAGCGCACACCCACTTCAATCGATGATAGGCAGAACTGACAGCTGAACGGACAGCCACGGCTTGTCTCGATATACGTCACCCGTTTGGATATCTCATTACGATCTTCCTCTAAACGGTATGGTGAGGGAAGGGATTTCAGGTCCACCTTGCCATTCTGGGGCTGAATCACCTTTTTACCATCTTGCCGATAAGCAATTCCACTAACTTTCTTATAGTTGTGTTCCCCTTCAATTTCGGAAAGCAGGTCCTTGAAGGTTACTTCCCCCTCGCCAATGACAATAAAATCAGCACCTGGAATTTGATCTAGCCAATCATGAACATCGTAGGTCACTTCAGGACCACCGAGGATGATAACCAGTTCAGGATTGATCTTTTTAAGCATCGCCACGACTTTCATGGTTTCTTCGATATTCCATATATAACAACTGAATCCGATTACATCCGGCTTTTTGGAATAGAGGTCGCCGACGATGTTCATAATCGGATCTTTGATGGTGTATTCCGCAAGCTGTGCATCGTATTCCGGTTGGGCATAAGCCTTCAGGTATCGTATGGATAGAGATGTATGGATGTATTTTGCATTAAGAGTACTAATAATTATATTCATAAAAAATGGCGCAATGAAAGCGCCTATCTCCTTTCGTGTACATGTTATCTAAAAGCCAACAAGCACTAACGAATAATTGTACCATAGTCTCTTGGTTTTGGAAAACCACTTACAGTATAAAATGTTAAATAGAAGAAATTAAAAGGACAACCCTATGGCTGCCCTTTTTGTTCTAAAACCTGGTAGTAGATTGTTTATGTTCTTTACTAGGCTTTATATATTCTTTAACTTTACGAGCGAACTGTTTGGTCCTGGATATTTTCAATTCGATAATGGGCTGTGCCATGGAACCTATGATTTCGCTTGAAAGCATAACTGTAATCAAGAAGGAAAGCCCGGCTAGCATGATGAAGCTTTCGGTGTTACTAAAGTATTCCTGAAGGGTGCTTTCACGGAAAAAACGAATGAAGAAGCCGTGAAGCAAGTACACATACAGGGTTTGCTTACCCCAGTTGGTAAAGAAATATTGTTGTCTTGGGATAAAGGATAAAAAGCTAAACACTGTAATGACACTTAATCCGTAAAAACCAAGACGTTTAAACATGGATATGATGGACGCTTCCTCTAGCTCGGAATAGGGCTTAGAGCCAAGCAACCATTTATAATTGATATCTGCTTTTAAATAAAAACCGATGAAAACAACAAGGATGATAGAGAGTGATGCTATATGGACTTTAGGTGTAAATAGTCTTTTTAAATGATCTTTGTTTAAATGATACCCAATTAAAAACATGGGGAAAAATACAAACGTTCTCGATAAGCTTAGGAAATTGGAAATGAAGTCCACATATCCAATTAGCAAGGCGATTAGGAACGATAAACCTATACCGACAAGCGGCTTCAGTTTAGAGAAACCGAGAAGCATGATATTCCAGCAAAATAAACTGATCAAGAACCACAAAGACCAATGGGGGGTGAGCATGTCTACATTGAAGGAAGAACGATCATAAAGAAAATAATAGTACACTGTGTAAATGATTTGGAAAATGATATAAGGTACGATCATTTTCATGGTGATTTTCGCTAAATACCCTTTTTGATAAAATCCTTTTGCAAAAAAACCGGAAACAAGGATGAAGGCCGGCATATGGAAGGAATAAATGGTTTTGTAAAGTGCATAAATCGTTTCACTATCGTTTATATAGGTGTTCAACAAGTGTCCAAAAACGACAAAGCCCATGAGAATGAACTTAGCATTGTCAAAGAAAAAATCACGTTGTTTCATAGTTGCCTCCAAATATTTATTTTTAGGAGAAGAAATCATTGTATCTCTATACCCTAAAAATAGAGATTGAAATCCATTATCATGGAAAGAGCTTAAATTTCCCTTAATTCAAAAATGAATTAAGAGAATGGCAATATAAATTTTACACGCATGACTAATTCTATTCTACTGTTTTTTTTGGAATAGCGAGGGAATTTGGGGTGGATGTCGAAAGAGATAGGTGTCGAAAGAAATGAATGGAAGTAGGTTAGGAAAGGGGTTTGAATATGAATGTAGAGTACGAGGCTGTCTGTAATGAGGAGATCATCAGGTTGAATAAACACATCGAAGAATATAAAGAAATCTTTAATTCCATTATAGAGCCCCATATAATGATCGATGAAAACCTGAGATTCACCTATGCGAATGAGGCGGCATGCTTGTTGTTCGATCAGCCCAGAGAACAACTGGCTAAACTGAAGCTTAGTGATTTTCTTCAAGCAAGTACCTTACTTGCAGTTGATGTGGAGGGATTAAGCAGGCATAAAAAGCCTCTTAAGAAAAGGAAAGCGGTACAACTCCATAATGGAAACATGAGGGAGTTTGAGTTTATACAGGTTGGGACACTTTCAGGTGGAAAGAGGATTTTTCGTTTGGAGGATGTGTCTGAAATCGATCAGGTCGGGAATTTGATGCCAACGCAAATGGTTTTGGATAATTTCGATACAGCAAAAGAGGGTATTCTCCTTTTAAGTCGTAAAGGACTTATACTAGAGGCAAACTCCGCATTCATGAATGGTTTGAAAATCAATAAAAGAGATCTTATTGGGAAAAGACTATCAGATTTGGTGACACATGATGATAAGTCACAGCTAGACGAAGGGGTTAGTGAAATTTTTACAACATTGAATTCTATGGGTGAATTGGAGGTAACCCTACATGGGAAGCCTTGTCGTTTTACTTTTTCAACCCGTACACCAGTCGGAAATGAATTATTCATAACGACGTTTTCGAAGATCACTGAATCGAATATTATTGAAAAGAAATTAGAGTCGAGCGAAAGGATTTTTGCCGAGTTATTTGATCAATCGATGGAAGGAATCGTTTTTTGGAATGAGGCCGGTGTTATTTTTCGAGTCAATCAATCAGCCTGTAAAATATTTGAATCCACTAAGGAAGAAATGATTGGCAGTGACATATGGAAATTCATCTATAAGGAAAATCGTTATTTTAAAAGAATGCTTGCTACTTTTGAAAGAGACGGCCAAGTCAGGGATGATATTTTTTATAAGATGCCAAACAATCAAATCAAATTACTTGAATTAACGGCAAAGAAACATGAGGGCGATGGGTATAATGTAACCATCTTTCGTAATGTAACCGAACGCTGGGAAATAGAAAAAGAATTAAGGAAAAGTGAAGAGAAATTCAGGAAAATTTTTGAGGGGTCACTTGATGGGTTGATCTTATGGAACAAGGATGGATTTACGGACTTTAATGAATCAGGCAAGGCAATACTGGAAATCTCTAAGGAAAAACTCCTTTCTCTAACCGTAAAGGAATTCATCGGAAAAGTACCGGAAAATGCAATTGATTTGAATGCACATGTGGAAGCGGTATATAAAAAAGGAGTGTATTCTTCCATCATTCCACTAAAATTCGAAGATGGAAGGATTAAGCATATTGAATTTTTAACAAGAGGCAATCTGTATTCAAACCTGAATTTAACCATTTTTCGCAATGTAAGTGAAAGGCTTGAAATGCAAGAACAAATCAGGAAATCGGATACCTTACATGTTGTTGGTGAACTTGCCGCCGGAATCGCCCATGAAATTAGAAACCCCATGACAGCTTTAAAAGGTTTCATCCAACTGCTTGAAGATTTGGTCAAAGAGGATTTCTCTACTTATTTTCACATAATCACTTCAGAAATACAGCGCATCGAGACGATTATTACAGAGTTCCTGGTTTTGGCTAAACCGCAGGCCCTTCAATATTTGGAACAAGACTTGCACATCATCCTGAAAGAGACACTGGAGCTTTTAGCGGCACAAGCTTTACTTAATAATGTCCGCTTTGAGACAGATTTTGAGGGAATTGCATGCAACATATTCTGTGAAGCAAATCAGTTAAAACAAGTATTTATCAATATTATTAAAAATGCACTGGAAGTCATGCCGGATGGCGGCACAATTCGTATCCAATCGAGCCAAGTATCAAATAGCCACGTTCGCATCTCGATTATTGACCAAGGAAACGGGATATCCAAAGAAAAGTTAAAAAAGTTAGGTGAGCCATTTTATACGACAAAGGAAAGAGGGACCGGCCTCGGATTGATGGTCAGCTATAAAATCATAGAAGAACATAATGGATATATCGAAGTGGAAAGCGAAGTCGATAAAGGGACAGTTTTTCATATCTATTTGCCCATTAAAAGTGAAGCTTAGAGGATGATGCCAATTGGGTAACTGGTTCTTTTCACAAGGTTGGGTACTTGAAATCTTTCATAAATTGAAGGGTTTTTTTTTGTTTGAAAAGGTCATAAGGGTTCCCGTCATTTTCTGTCTTCTGTTGCTTTGAATTTTATCGCAATATAAGAAGTTTTGTCTTTTTTTGCGAACCTATTTACATATAAGGTATATTTTGTAATAATTCTTAAATATAATCAAACTCTAAAAAGGGCAGGAGTAGTGAATATAGGTATGAATTGTCGGAATGCAATGGAAATTTGTAACGAAATACGAATAAAACGGTGGGAAATGATGGATTTTGCGCAAATACACGGAATGAGTCATAATCATACCATTCGGATCAGTGAGGAGCTTGATAAACTGATTAATGAATATTTGATTCTGCAACATCATACGCCTATTGAAATGAGAGTGGAAACAAAAGACTTGGTCGTCATCTTACAGGAACCTTTCTACAATGATTACTTCCTTTAATAAAATATATAAGAAAATGGATCGTGAATTTATCTTTGGATAGCAGTGACTATGAAGAAATAGAGGTCAAGAATGGAATATATTCAACTAGTAAAACGAGGGGAGATTAGCCAGGCGGCATTATTTTTTATCGAAGGGGAACTGATGAATGTCATTGTTATGGATCCTGATCGATTTAATTCCGGTGATGCCGTTATCTGCCTGCATAAATCCCAAACATTCGAAACGAATATCATAAAAAAACAAGAGAATAATCTATACTTATTTGTTCCATGGTACGATACCCTTCAGGATAGTGAAAGAAGACGGGCTGCAAGGGTATCGTATGTTGCTCAAGGAAAAATCCAGTCCCCCCAAAAAAGTGAAAGGGTTCAGTTGATTGATTTGAGCATCAAGGGCCTAGGATTTTCGTGTGAAAACAAACTAATGAAAGCAGAGTTGCATACCATCACCTTTATGATTGATCATGCCAGGAATCATTTTACCATCAGGATACAAAATGAGCGGGAAATGGAAGATGCATATCGGTATGGAGTCAGTTTCATAGGAGTGCCTGTCAAAGATTTGTTTTATGTCAGGAGATATATTCTTAACAGTCAGCTTGATAAATTATCATCTGCGGCTGTTTAAAAAGGAAAAAGGCTGACTCACATAAGGAGCCAGCCTTTGTCATGTTCAATTATCATAGAATTTCCAATAAGATGACCATAAATAAGAGTCCGACTATGAAGGAATAGGTGGAGGTGCGCTCATTCCCATCCCCGTGACTTTCGGGAATCAATTCTTTGTAGACGATGAATAGCATAGCACCAGCGGCAAATGCAAGACCATAAGGGACCAAGAATTCAATATAAGAGGTTAAGTAATATCCTAATAGACCCGTGACGATTTCTATGGCGCCAGTTAAGGTGGCAATTATGAAAGCCGTGAATCTCCCAATTTTTTGATTGATTAGAAACAATGCGACGAGCAAGCCTTCGGGAGCATTTTGGAGACCTATTGCAAAAGCTATCAAATTCCCTGTATCAGGCGCATTTGAGGCATAACTGACCCCAACGGAGAGACCTTCAGGAATATTGTGCAATGTGATGGCCGTGATGATGAGCAAAGCTTTCTCATCAAATTGAATACCACTTTTCGTATGGCCGAGATCAATGTGTGGAATATTTTTTTCCATCATCGTTAAAGTTAAGACTCCGAGGAAAACCCCGATGATAAGTTGGATATACCCCCCGGTTGCCAATGATTCTGGAATGAGGCTTAGCAAGGAAGCAGCCATCATGATTCCAGCTGTAAATGCTAAAAGTGTATCCCTGAATCGATGGGTCATGGACCCTTTAATGAAAAGAATCGGTAGCGCACCGGCCCCTGTAGACATAGCAGAGAGGATACTGCCTAATAAAACTCCACTCATAAATTTCTCCTTTGCATGGTTGTTCTTTTTTCATTCTTTCTTTTTTCTTCTTCTCTGGGTAAAACAATAATGTATTGTATTTTTGATTATCCAAATTGGTTACAGTGTGAAACCTATTTTTCGGGATACCATTGTTTTAACATGAAATCACTTGGTAGGAAGACACTGAGGATCCCTAGCAAGGGCAAAAATCCTACGATTTTAATCATGGCTGCAATCCCGATAATATCTGCAATCGCCCCCAATGAAACGGATCCAATCGCCCCCATGCCAAAAGCGAGTCCTACAGTTAGACCAGCCATTGTCCCCACTTTACCGGGAACTAATTCCTGTGCATATATGACGGTAACGGAAAAACTGCTCATGATGATGAATCCGGCAATCAGTAATAGAATGAAAGCTGCAATCGGTGGTACGAATGGCAGAAGACCGGTTATCGGCGTACTTGCAGCAAAGGAAAAAAGTATCACGTTTTTCCGCCCAAAGCGGTCGGCGAGCGGGCCACCGAAAAATGTCCCGACTGCCCCAGCGGCTAAAAAGGCAAAAAGGAAGATCTGTGCCGCTTTTATTGTGAATGAGTGCTGTTCGATTAAATAAAAACTATAAAAATTTGTCATGCAGGATACATACCAGGAGCGGGCGAAGA
The DNA here is from genome assembly GCF_044762055.1 of Peribacillus sp. NPDC097198. Lineage (NCBI taxonomy): Bacteria > Bacillati > Bacillota > Bacilli > Caryophanales > Bacillaceae > Peribacillus > Peribacillus sp. NPDC097198. Next base: position 47,279 of record NZ_JBIWDO010000003.1, read on the forward strand.
TAATGAATAATATTAAGACCAAGGCTTTGGCCACTTTATTGGAACGCTCTTTATTAACGACTTTAGCCGCCAGAGTTTTTGGCTGAAAATGCACGAGCCTTTGGGAATACCACTTGGCTATGTACAGTAATAGCATGACCGCGGCAAAGGCAACGAAAGCAAACCAGAGAGCGCCCTTCTGCCCGAACGGGACAAGAATGATGGCCGTGATGAGCGGAGCTAGTGCCTGCCCACTGTTTCCACCCACTTGATAAATTGACTGGGCCAATCCACGCTTGGGACCTCCAGCCATATAGGCGACTCTGGATCCTTCTGGGTGGAAAATGGCTGATCCAAAGCCCATTAAAACGACAGCACCGAGTATAGTTATATAGTTTGGTGCAAGAGCCAGGATGATGACTCCGATTAATGTGCTGGTTAATCCAACTGGCAAAGCATAAGGCAGTGGCTTTTTATCGGTATAAAATCCGACAGCTGGCTGTAGAAGTGATGAGATGATGTTCAGGCAGAAGGCAATCATGCCCAACTGTGTATAAGTTAAAGACATGGATTTTTCTAGGATGGGAAACATGGCCGGTACCACGGCCTGAAGAGAATCATTCATTAAGTGGCATATGCCAATAATAATCATTATTTTGAGGGTCATCTCTTGATTTTTTGGTATAGGTTTAGTTGCTGTGGTACTTGCCATATGTATTTGCCTTCTTTCTAAATTAGAATCTTATTCTAGTGACCTTTTATTTAAGGTCCGTCAAGATGATTATCTTAGGTATAGAAGGGTTTACTTTACTGAAACGTGATTCTTTCCATATAGATTACTTACTCACGTTCTCTTTTAGGATTGGTAAGCGAATCATGACCGTCGTACCCTCCGAAAGCTTGCTTGTAATCTCGATTGTTCCATTGAAGAGTTCGATGATTCTCTTGCAGACGAAAAGTCCTAAACCGGTCCCTTCCTTTTTGGAAGTATAGAATGGCTCAAATACTTTCTGGATGTCGTTCGATTCCAACCCGTGTCCAGTGTCAATGATTTCTATAATAGCTTCTTGTTTTTTTTGATAAATATGTATGGTCAGGTTTTTGCCTTGTTCCATGGCCTCAAAGCCATTTTTTGCTATATTAAGTATGACCTGCTTGAGTTGGTCCTTCGTACAGTATACAGGAAGTGGTGACCTAACTATATCCCATTCGACTTCGATACAGTAAAAACGAGCTTCAGATTCTATTATCGGTCTTAATTCAGCAACGATACCGCGTACATCATATGAGGATAAGTTTTGCACCATCGGCTTACCTAGAATCAAGAACTCACTGACGATACTGTTTATCCTTTCTATCTCTTTCATGATGATGGAATAATAAAACTGGTCTTGTTCATCTGGATGCTTCTCATTTAGCAATTGGACAAGTCCTTTTATGCCCGTGAGTGGATTTTTGATTTCATGTGCAGTACTTGCTGCAAGTGTACCTACGAAATTCAACTTTTGGTCATCAATGAGTTGTTTTTGTTTTTTTGAATTCCTACGATAGAGGAACTCATATACAATAATATAAATCACATGGGTGATGATGAAGGTGAAAAATATAAAAGAATAGAATATATGGATGTTTTGGGTATCCTTTTTTTCAAGCATTTTAACTGATATGGACCATTCGGCTTCTGTCAAGGGGAGGGTCATCCATCTTGAACTTGGGTTTACATTCCCGATATTTATATCAACGACCTTTTCTCTCTCATTCGTTTGAAGTTTTACTGTTTGTTCAGGTGAAAGTGTATTCAAGATATTCTTTAAATAATCGAATTTGATCTGAACCAATAAAAATCCCCGTACTTCCTTATCCTTTTCCAATATTGGGGCGAAGATGGTGAAGCATGTACAATTCAAATCATCAATTCCTGTTTTGTGGGCCATCACCGCTTTTTGAGTATTTATAGCTAAGTCCATATCTTCATGATTAATTAATTTGGATTGGGGGGGCTGCTTGCTTGTACTATGTATGGTCATTCCTTCTCGATCCAGTAGATAAATGTCAGCGTATCTGGGGTCTGTATCTTTGATGGAGTCTAACAATTGATTCTTTGATTTTTCGTCCATATATGGAATAGAACGGTTACGACTCAACCATTCCACATTTCCCTTGGTTTCCCTGATTACTTGGTCTATCGATTTTTGATAAACGGATCCAATCCATTCAGCCTTTGCTTTCCGTTCTTCTTGGATGGAATAATCAAAATATAACCAATAAGTGATAGTTAAAATGATTAATGGTAAAATGACAATAAGTATGTATTTCGAAAATCTCTGCCTTGAATTCATGTGGTCACTACTTTTATTTTTTCTTTTAGTATATCAAACTGGAGAATTAAACAATAGCAATAGCCATGCCCTATAGGCAAATTGACAAAAAAGGCGCAATAGAATATAATAACCTTCAATTCAAGATATTTTAATTAAAAATTTTAAGGTTGTGAAGTTATGGGGAATGATAGCATCCAACAGTCATTAAAGCTGTTTATCGTGATGTCAAGAGCTCACCGTTCGATTAATGATATAGTGAATAAACATATAGCTGAAGCGGGCTTGAATCCTACTGAATTTGCCGTACTTGAACTGTTATATCATAAAGGTGATCAACCTCTTCAACAAATCGGTGGCAAGATCCTGCTTGCAAGCGGTAGCATTACTTATGTAGTGGACAAGCTTGAACAGAAGGAGTTTTTACAGCGGATAGCTTGTAAAGATGACCGACGTGTAACGTTTGCCAAAATTACGGATAAAGGTAAAGCCTTTATTGAGGATGTCTTTCCTGATCATGAAAAAAGAATCGATGATGTGATGAGCGTCCTTACGAAAGAGGAAAAAGAAACGGCAATAGAATTACTGAAAAAGATTGGTTACTCCGCAAAAAAATAATCCAGTAAACCAGCACCTTAATTTAATTGAGGTGTTTTTGTAGTTTTATTATGATTCGTCCGAAACTGACGGTCATGCCCACTAAAGGCGGAGAACCCTATTACTTTTTTCGTAAATAGGAAGGCTTTACATAAGAATATGGCGAATGTAATTATGTCCTATTTTAACTGGCAACCAATGAACACGATAGGTGTTTTTTGGGGAAAAAGGGATACAAATGATGAAATTGGGGTGTAAGTATGAAATTTAATGAGTATAAATATGAACGGCCTGAATTGGATGACATTAAAGGGAAGTTCACGAAAGCTCTTAAGCAGTTTGTGGATGCGACTGAGGTTGAAGAACAAGTAGAGGCCATAAGTGAAATAAATGCCATTCGAAACTATGTTGGTACGATGAGCAATCTGGTCTATATTCGGCATACCATTGATACGACTGATGAGTTTTATAAAAATGAAAATGATTATTTGGACGAATTCTCACCTGAAATGGAGGAAATGACTTCCGCGTTTTATACAGAACTCGTTCAATCGAAATTCCGTCGGGAACTTGAGTCCAAGTGGGGAAGGCAACTATTTGATTTGGCTGAGGCACAGCTCAAAACGTTCTCGCCGGAAATCATCCCGCAACTGCAAAAAGAAAATAAGCTGGCAAGTGAGTACTCACAGTTAATAGCTTCCGCGAAAATTGAATTTGAGGGAGAAGAGCGGACATTGGCACAGCTTCAGCCCTTCATGGAGTCTGAGAGCCGTTCCATCAGAAAAATGGCAAGTGATGCTTACTATGGTTTCTTTGCAGAGAAGCAGGACGAACTGGATCGGATTTTTGATGAGCTGGTAAAGGTGCGACATGGCATAGCAACGACATTAGGGTATGATAACTTCGTCGAGCTAGGTTATTATCGCATGACACGGACCGATTATAATGCAGAGATGGTGGCAGCTTTCCGTAAACAGGTGAAAGAGGAAGTGGTCCCGCTCGTTACCCGCTTGAAGGAACGTCAGCAGAAACGCCTAGGTCTGGAGAAACTCTATTATTACGATGAGAATTTCCAATTCAGTACGGGGAATGCCGTTCCTAAAGGCGAAGCGGAGTGGATCGTGGAAAATGGTCAAAAAATGTACCATGAACTTTCTGCCGAAACGGATGAGTTTTTCAATTTTATGATTGAAAATGATTTAATGGACCTGGTTGCTAAAAAAGGAAAAGCAAGTGGTGGATATTGTACATTCATTGAAGATTATAAAGCTCCCTACATTTTTTCCAACTTCAATGGGACATCTGGTGATATCGATGTTCTTACACATGAGGCAGGACACGCTTTCCAGGTGTATCGAAGCCGTGACCTGGATATTCCGGAATATAATTGGCCAACCTATGAGGCTTGCGAAATCCATTCGATGAGCATGGAGTTCCTTACATGGCCTTGGATGGATCTGTTCTTCAAAGAAGATACAGAAAAGTATAAGTTCTCCCATTTAAGTAGCTCGCTCGTGTTCCTGCCATATGGGGTGGCTGTGGATGAATTCCAACATTTTGTCTACGAAAATCCAAACGCATCGCCACTTGAGAGAAGACAGGCATGGCGCAAAATCGAGAAGGAATACTTACCTCATCGTGATTATGAAGAGAACGGATTTTTAGAGGGCGGAGGCTATTGGCAACGTCAAAGTCATATCTATCAGTCTCCATTTTATTACATTGACTATGCTTTGGCTCAAATATGTGCTTTCCAATTTTGGAAAAAGTCTGTGGAAAAAGATGAAAGTGCGTGGAAGGACTATTTAAACCTTTGTCAACTTGGAGGAAGTAAATCATTCCTTGGGCTCGTGGAATCGGCCAACCTTGATTCCCCATTTGCAGAAGGTACTGTGCAGTCTGTCGTAAGGGTTATCGATGAATGGCTGAGTTCGGTCGATGACCAAGCTTTATAAGTTGTGAAATCTCGTGAATCGTTAGCGGGTCTTCTATAGAAAGGCGCTCCCTTTAGAGGGAGCGTTTTTAAAATGGGAGGACCGAAGCTTTCCCATTAATTTAGGTTAAACTGACTTGGACTGTCTTAAAATTCTCCCTCTTACATATAGATGTAGGGAGGAGGGGTGTACATGCTTTCTAGGTGGTCAGGAATCTTTCAGGTTGCAGCCGTTTATGTAGGTACAGTTGTCGGAGCGGGTTTTGCAACTGGAAAGGAGGTTGTTGAGTTCTTTACCCGTTATGGCTTTTATGGCTTTATCGGGATTTTAATAGCAGGCTATATTTTCATTTTCAGTGGTACGAAGATCATGTTGATTTCCTCAAGGATCAAGGCAGCTTCCTATGAAGAATTCAATCAATTTTTATTTGGGAAGAAATTAGCGGGCGTCATCAATGTTTTTTTCCTTATCATGCTGCTAGGTGTTACAGCGGTCATGATTTCGGGATCAGGTGCCGTTTTCGAGGAACAGCTTGGCATCTCGAAAAACGTTGGGAGCTGGACAACGGCCCTTCTGGCTTCATTGGTTTTGATGCTAGGAATGCGTGGGCTTTTTACAGTGAATTCTTTTGTTGTTCCCATCATGATTCTATTTAGCTTGATTCTGTTCTTCTCGACTTTAGGCACGGGTGAATTTTTATCTTCTCTAACGCAATTCCCAGAAGAACGGATCAGCTTGAAGATGATATTCTCCCCGTTTGCCTATACCGCTTTTAACCTGGCTTTAGCGCAGGCGGTGCTTGTTCCGGTGGCGTTTGAGGTTAAGGATGAAAGGATTATAAAGCAAGGTGCTATTTTGGGTGGGGTATTCCTTACGATTATTCTACTCACTGGGCATTTATCACTTATGACCCTTCCGGATGTGATGAGCTATGAAATTCCATCGGCGGTCCTTATGAAAATGGTGGGCGGTCATTTACATTGGATGTTCATCTTGGTGATATACGGCGAAATCTTCACTTCAGTCATCGGAAATATTTACGGATTGCAGAGGCAAATCAGCAACTATATTAAAGTGCCTGGCATATTCATCATCGCCTTCAGCTTTATTGTGGCGTTGATTATCGGCACGTACGGATATGGAAGACTCCTGGGTTATCTCTATCCGGTATTTGGATACATAAGTTTACTGTTTTTAATCCTCGTCTGGAAAAGTGATGCAGGCAAAAAAATTTAAAACGAGGGAAAGGGCTTACGTGCCCTTTCCCTCGTTTTGATATCAGGATTCTTTCAGGATTGTTTTAGCCATCTCTAGAAAGGCATCCCGGTAATCTTTGTCCTTCTTTGTAAACATGGTTAAGCGGACAGGGGACTTCTCATCTTTGAGTAAGACAGAAGTAACCACATCATCGCCGTTCACGACTTCATAGCCGGAACCATTATCTATGTTAAGTGCCGGGTCCTCTATCTTCTCTGAAATGCTTTTCAGTTGGGTTTGGACATTTTCCTCTACTTCGTCCCATTTGACATCGCCCGTTAATAATTCAATCCTCATGGATACAGAGTCGTCATCGGTCAGGAAAAGGACATCCTTTCCAGGCTCCTCGGCAGTCAACTCGAACTGTTGTAAGACGTATAGGCTGAATGGTTGATTATCACTATTTTTCAGGAAGGCTGTTTCTTCTTTTGCTTCACCATTACTTGTATATTGCAAATTCTGTTCCATAAGCCTAACCTTTTTTGTCCCTTCAGAACTATCAGTAGCTCCATTTGTTGAGCCTGCTGTATTCTCTTCTTTTACCGTATCTTCTTGTGGTTCAGCCGTCTTGTCGTCCGTGGTTGTCCCACATCCGCTCAGCAATAGGGCCGCCATTGTCGCTCCGCCTAAATATTGCGTCCATTTTTTCATCGTTTTCCCTCAACTTTCTGTTGAATTTCTCATATGTGTAGAAAGGCATGACCTATCGACGCTCTGGAGAGAATCATCCCTTTTATATATAGACGAATGAAAAAGAAAAAAGTTACAAATAATATCATGGTAACCAAATGAACCATAAAGTTCCTGCATAGGAAAACGGAATGGTCAAAAACCATTCCGTCGTTCAGTACCTTCATCCGATGATCTTATAATTTTTATGATTGACAACTGTCTTCTGTTCAAGCTCCAAGTCAAGGTAATTTTCCATATACGTGACGTCCACGATTACAGAGTTCTCATTCACTTTCTCGACGATTCCTTGTAAGCCTTCTCTAAATTCAATGATATTTCCAACTTCCGCTTTCTTCATGGTAATCATCCTTTCCCATCTCGTTTTCAATGATAATCAGTAACTATGAATAAATGGATTATTCGAACACCTTGCTGTTTAGATTTTGACCTGGGAAGTGCAAGTAAAAAGATATAGAGTAGTTATAATGACTGGTTAGAAAGTACAGGTATGTGTTTTTTACATATTATGGAAATCAATATAAGCACACTTACTCTTACTTGTATGAGTCTGGATGATACTTATGTACGAAAAATACCAATCAATTTACAATGTGATATTTTACTTTACAGTTTGCACTATTTTTATGTATTCGTAAAGAATAATATAGTCAAGAGACCACAAAAAGTTCTGATTGATAATAAGCGTTAAGGTTATGTTAAAATAGAAACGGAATTTCTCCTATACAGGTAAGGAACAGAAACAACTAATAAGGAGGAAATAGAATGGATTCCGAAGAAGCAAAACTAGTCCTGAATAAACTGGCTAATCGGGAAATGGAAGAGTTCAGGATCAATAAGGAAGAATTTTTGAGTTTTCGTGAAGTGCTTGTTCAAAGAGCGGATTTCAAACATTTCCGAGGAAATGCCCAACATAATGGGGAAGTCATTTATACGTATTTAGAGGAAGCAAGAAGTTAAAATAGGAAAAGGACGGTTCGAATCGATGAACCGTCCTTTTCCTATTTTTTTATGGAATATCCATCTCCTTCCTCAATTTAAGAAGGGTGGTTTTTCGCCATGATTTCACGGCTGCAATCGAGACATTGAATGTATTGGCGATTTCATTTTGATTTTTATTTCCGATGAAAGTAAAGATGAGCCAGCGTTGCTGGTTCAATGTCAAGTTTTCTGTGTAGGCTAAGAGGTTCTCTGTCACGAGGGCCTCTGTGTGCATAGAAAAGGGATCTTCTATTTCAAGAACCGCTGCGTCAACTGGCTGGATATGCGTGTCGTATTTATGGAGGCGTTTTAATTCATTGATGATTCTCCCTTTTATGACTGTATATGCGAAGTTGGAGAATTGTCCGTTTGCTTCCTTGTACTTGCCTTGAGCTTCCCATAATGCAATTAATCCAATTTGAAAGAAATCCTCTTTGTTTTTATAAATGGATAGTGAGCGGATAACATGATGAATCATCGGAGTGAATTGTTCTGATAAACTTGTAAAACCGTCCATTTTCTACGCCTTTTTAAAAAGTGCACTTTTCGTATATTCCCGGGTGCTTTCACCTTAAATAATTTCATGGAATATATCGAAATGGAAAAATGCATAAAATAAAGGGGAGAAAATTGAATTTTGCGACGGAAAAACGTAAAAAAGCACCATCCATTATCGATATTTCGAAGTTTTGATTGGGTTAGACAAAATAAATAAAGGCACACCCGGCTTGCCGGGTGCGCCTAATGAAACTATTGATTATTTTTCCGATAGATTTTCAGTTCCTTGATTATCGTTTCTTTCAAACTTTCATTTTCATTCATAATGAAACCGTACATATAAGCGGATCCACTTTTCTTTTTCCAGAGAATTCGTCCACGTAAATCAATCTCGTCTGCATTTATGATGAAAGTTAGCAAAAGCTCGAGGTCCGCTTGCTCCGGAAGGTCAAGATTGGACTGGAACTTGAGCCCTCCGGCACTGATGTCCAGAACGGACATGGCCCCATTTCGGCTTTTATTTTCCAAGTTGTTTACTCTAATGATGCTAAAAAAACCAGAAAGCGGACGATCGAAAATAAAACGAAATGCTTCATCCCTGTTATATTTCACAATATGTCCCCCTGGAAATTCAGTATCTTTTCCGTTTTCTATTTTATCCATTTACAAGAATGAACGGATGGATACGTGTATGACCTTAACTCTGTGATTTCCGGAAGCCGGCCTTCACTGCATCCTGTTCTGTACAAAACATTTCTTCTTCTTTTGTTATATCATAGTATTGTCCACTTGGTATGTGGTAGATCTTATCACCTTTTGAATTGATATTTCCTTTAATGTTCGGATTGGAGCACGATGATTTTTCGGTGGTTTTTTCTGTTGTTCCTTTATCCGTTTTCGAATCATCGAATCCTTTCGAAGTGGCATAGTTTTCAATCGACCAAATGCCGATTTCCTCTTTTTGAGCTTGTTTCTGGATGGCTTCCAGTTCGTCAAGATATTTTGTATTGGGTGCATATACGTATGCGACCCGTGCGAGCCCTTTTTCTAGCAGAAGTTTATTTACCATTTTTCCATCTACATAAAAATAGGCCAGCAGACGCCCATATTTGTCTCGTTCACCGATTCCTGTCTCCACTTCCACCTCCGAACCGGCAGGCATTAGCTCTTTTGAAAACTTGCTAGCTTCAGGACCAAAGGGTTGTACGGGCTTGGAAGGATGGACGGTTTCAGGGGTATCGATTAAAAGAAGCCTGACCGTTTCTTCCTTTCCATTAGACGTCTTAATTTTCACCGTGTCGCCATCGACCACGCGAACTATTTGAGCTGTGAAGGTTTTTCCTTTTGATTCATTGGAGACTTGGTCTGTAGAAAGGGAGTTTTCCTTGGTGGAAGTATTCGTTTCTTCTGTGGACTTTTCTTCTGACAAATCGTCGGTTATTTCCTGGCAACCTGTTAATGTAAACGCACATAACGAAATCAGTAAAAATACATATTTAAAAAAAGTACTATATGTCGGTGTAGTCACCATAAATCCTCCATTCAAGTTGTTTTCCATGGTGTCATGGATAAGTAAGGGTCGCAAATAATACTACCTTATAAAATGATGAAAGAAAATGAAAAATATTCTATTTTCACCATATCCACTGTCCTCTCTGATGGTTTATTCTTATTAAGAAATCGTGAAGCAAGAAAGGTAGGAACCGGAAATATGTTCAGGTTAGAAAACATAACGTTTAAAGGGATTCTAAATATTGACCATCTTGAAATCCCGGCAAGGAAAATAACTTGTTTGACTGGGGAGAGCGGAGCTGGGAAAACGTCACTGCTTAGACTATTAAATAGAATGAATGAGCCGGACACCGGGTCGATTTTTTATCAAGAGCAACTCCTTGGAACATTTAACCCGATAGAGCTCCGTCGCCAAGTTACGATGCTATCTCAAACAGCACTCACCTTACCTGGAACCATTGAAGAAAACCTCCAATTTGGATTAGAGTTGACCGAAAGAGAAAAGGAATCAAAGGACGAGCTACTAAACGTACTTGAAACGGTATTGTTAAAGAAGCCATTATCAGCTGATGTAGAGAAATTGTCGGGTGGGGAGAAGCAAAGGTTGGCATTGGCAAGATTGCTTCTATTAAAGCCTGACGTATATTTATTGGATGAGCCAACATCCGCTCTTGATGAAGAGTCAGAGTTGGATGTCATGAACCGGTTTTTAACTAAAGTGAAACAGGAAATGGGAACCGTGGTCATGATTACTCATTCCAGGCAACTTGTGGATGAATATGCTGAGGAAAGGATCGTTCTTAAAAAGTCAAAGGAGGGGGACTATTAATGGAGAGTAGTGGGATAATAAATATTGAGCTTTGGCGTTTATGTGCGGCCTATGTATTCGTGGTTCTCCTGCTTATCATTGTAAAATGGCGAGGGATATCGAGGGAAAAACAAATTTTGCTCGCTACAGTACGCATGACGGTCCAACTTATTCTTGCAGGGTATGTATTGACGTATATATTCGAGAATCCCCATCCCTTGCTTTCAATAGGATTTTTATGTTTGATAGCCTGGTTCTCTATCCGAAATATTTTTAAACAAATATCCTTTACGCTCAGCAAGAAAATCAAACGAATGGTCATTTTGAGTATGCTCACAGGTCCGATAGCCGCTTTGCTTTATTTTAACTTGGTCGTCATCCATTTCACGCCATGGTATGAACCACGTTACTTTATCCCGATTGCTGGTATGATTGTGGGGAATGCGATGACCGGCGTTACGTTAGCTTTAAAGAACCTGCACGACGGCATCACAAGTAACCGCGATAAGGTGGAGGCGATGTTGATGCTTGGCGCCACGCCGCAGAAAGCCGTCAAAAAATATGTGGATGCCGCTTTCGATTCGGCAGTGCTGCCGACTTTGAATAATATGTTGGGTATGGGGATCATTTTCCTTCCGGGAATGATGACTGGGCAAATTCTATCGGGAATCAGTCCGCTCATCGCCATAGAATATCAAATTGCCATACTTATTGGGATTCTTGGTAGTGTCTCCATAACGGTCATCCTCTTTATCTTACTGAGTTTTAAGGCGTTTTTCACAAAGTCTGCACAACTGTCCATCTAAAACTTTTTAAAGGAAATAAATTAATTGTTGCAGTTTTATCCTAATTTTTGTACGATTCTTTAGAAACAGGATAGTTATGGTTTGTTTGTTGAGAATGATAATGATATTCTGAAAAGGAAATCGTAGATTTTCGTATCTTTCTTAAATGAATAGGGAAAAACCTTACATATCCTATTCTTGTTAGTTTATTTTATATTAAAGGAGAATGATTTATATGGTAGAAAAAACGTTTACAGTAACTGCAGAAACAGGAATTCATGCTCGTCCCGCTACATTGCTTGTACAAGCAGCTGGTAAATTTGATTCAGAAATTAACCTTGCATATAAAGAGAAAAAAGTGAATCTTAAATCCATTATGGGTGTTATGTCTCTTGGAATCGGTAAAGGTGCAGAAATCACGATTACTGCAGAAGGCAGCGATGAAAATGATGCTCTAAAAACACTTTCTGACACATTGAGCAGAGAAGGTTTGGCAGAATAATGTCCACGCTGATAAGTGGAATCGCAGCGTCAAGCGGCATAGCCATCGCGAAAGCCTATCGTCTTATCGAACCGGAATTGTCGGTTGAAAAAAGGAGTATTGAGGATGTTGAGGCTGAAGTAATCCGTTTCAAGGAAGCCATCCAAAAATCTACTTCAGAATTGGAAATCATCAGGAACAAGGCCGAGCAGGATTTGGGGGCCGATAAGGCAGCCATTTTTGATGCCCATTTACTAGTACTTTCCGATCCGGAACTTTTGAACCCTGTTCAGGATAAAATCAAGTCCGAAAACATAAATGCTGAATCTTCTTTACATGAAGTTGCAAGCATGTTCATTACGATGTTTGAACAAATGGATAATGAGTACATGAAGGAAAGAGCCGCTGATATCCGTGATGTAACAAAACGTGTCCTATCTCATCTTTTGGGTATACATATTCCGAATCCAAGCATGATTGCAGAAGAAGTGATCATCATTGCCGAGGATTTGACGCCTTCTGATACGGCCCAGTTAAATCCGATGTATGTTAAAGGGTTCACGACTGATATCGGTGGCAGAACATCACATTCAGCCATTATGGCTCGTTCATTAGAGATTCCGGCAGTTGTAGGAACTAAAACGGTGACCGCTTCCATCGAAAATGGGGACTTGGTCATCATAGACGGGCTTAATGGCGAAGTGCATATTAACCCGACCCCTGAACTTGTGCAACAGTACGAGGAAATGCAGAAAAAATATGCCTTGCAGAAGGCTGAATGGGCAAAGTTGGTCCATGAACAAACGGTTACAAAAGATGGGCACCAAGTAGAGCTGGCAGCCAATATTGGGACACCAAAGGATTTAGATGGTGTTCACAAAAATGGTGGGGAAGGAATCGGTTTGTACCGGACAGAATTCCTCTACATGGGAAGAAATGAAATGCCTAGTGAAGAAGAGCAGTTTGAAGCCTATAAGACGGTGCTGGAAGGGATGGCCGGAAAGTCGGTTGTCGTCAGAACACTTGATATAGGCGGGGACAAAGAGTTACCCTACTTGCAGTTACCTAAGGAAATGAACCCATTCCTTGGCTATCGGGCAATTCGTTTATGCTTAAATGAGCAAGAAATTTTCCGTATCCAGTTACGGGCGTTGCTACGGGCAAGCATATACGGAAACTTGAAAATCATGTTCCCAATGATTGCGACCTTAACGGAATTCCGCGAAGCCAAAGCTGTGTTGGAAGAAGTGCGGCAGGAATTACTTGAAAAGGATATCCCGGTGGCAGAAAAGATTGAAATCGGCATCATGGTTGAGATTCCTTCCACTGCGGTCATGGCAGATATTTTTGCCAAAGAGGTCGATTTCTTCAGCATTGGTACGAATGACTTGATTCAATATACAATGGCAGCGGACCGGATGAATGAGAGAGTCTCGTATTTATATCAACCATATAACCCGGCAATATTACGACTTGTTAAAATGGTAATTGATGCTGCCCATAAAGAAGGAAAATGGGCAGGAATGTGCGGCGAGATGGCGGGAGATGAAGTGGCTGTCCCTATTTTAATTGGGTTGGGCCTTGATGAATTCTCGATGAGTGCCACCTCTATCTTAAAAGCTCGATCTCTAATCAGGAAACTTTCACTTGAAGAAATGAAAAAACTATCACAAGATGTCTTGGTGATGGATACAAACGAACAAGTGAAAGAAGCTGTACTTGAAAAAGTGAATAAATAGCATGACAAACGGCGCTTTCGTCCAATGAAACTTCAATGGATGAAAGCACCGTGTTTATTTTTTTGAAATCTTCCAAAAGATGTTTAACAACGTTATACATGGGTAAATAAAGGACAAGCACAGTTGTTTAGCTCGATATGAGCAACTGACATTCTCATTTCCCCCTTTTAAAGCCGGCTGGGTTTTCCAGCCGGCGATTTTTTTTGGGGGGATAGGATAAAACTCTCCGGGGAATTGGGATATTGATAATTCAGATTTTTCACTTTATACAATAAAGGATATAATAAAATCATGTTTGGTATTTTTTATGAAAAAGGGGGAAGTACAGTGGATTTATATTTACAAAAGAAAAATGCTTTAATTCTGGCCTCGAGCCAAGGGTTGGGAAAAGCAATAGCGGAAGAGCTTGTTAAAGAAGGTGCCAACGTCATGCTCGCTGCGAGAAGTGAAGAAAAATTGGTGGCAGTTCAAAAGGAATTATCAAAGATCGGCAAGGGGAAAGTGTCGTATAAAGTGACGGATATTACAAAACCTGATGATATTAAGTCGTTGGTGGAGAAAGTGGCTGAAGAATTTGGCGGGCTAGATATCCTTATCAATAATGCCGGAGGTCCTCCAGGGGGGACATTTAATGATTTTAGTGATGCAGACTGGCAACATTCATTTGAACTGAATTTATTGAGCTTTATCCGAACCATTCGTGAAAGCTTACCGCTTCTAAAAAAACAAGGCGGCAAGATCGTTAACATTGCATCGTCTTCTATTAAAGAGCCAATACCTGGCCTATTGCTATCGAATACTTTCCGCACGGCAATCGTGGGATTGGCGAAAACATTGGCTACTGAGCTAGCACCAGACAAGATATTGATCAATACGGTTGGACCGGGTCGAATCTCAACCGAGCGCATTCAACATCTGGATCAATTCAATGCCGAGAAACAGGGTGTCTCAACTGCAGATATCACAGGGAAAGCCCTTAGTAACATCCCGCTTGGGCGTTATGGCGAACCAGAGGAATTTGCGAAGTTCGTAACCTTCCTCGTTTCTGGGGCCAATACATATTTAACCGGCCAATCTTATTTGGTAGATGGAGGGATGGTTAAATCCATCTAGTTTGCATTAATTCACAGATGATTCGAAGGGAGAATGAACATGAAAGAGAAAAACACAGTAATCGGATTTATTGGTACAGGGGTTATGGGAAAGAGTATGGCGGGAAACTTGCTTAAAGCAGGTTACAAGGTACATGTTTATACCAGGTCCAAGGAAAAGGCAGAAGAGTTGATTGGTAAGGGGGCAAAGTGGGCAGCAACACCTAGGGAGATTGCCCAACAAACGAATGTGATCATTTCCATGGTCGGGTATCCGAGTGATGTCGAGGAAATTTATCTGGGGGAACAGGGACTTATTGAATGTGCAAAAGAAGGGACACTTTTAATAGATATGACAACCTCCACACCCTCCTTGGCCATGAAGATAGCGGGAGAAGCACGGAAAAAGGGGCTGGAAGCTCTTGATGCCCCAGTTTCCGGAGGAGATGTGGGTGCCCGTGATGGCAATCTAACCATCATGGTGGGCGGAGATCCTGCTGCATTTGAAACAGTACGCCCAATTCTTGAGTGCATGGGAAGCAATATTGTTCATCAAGGCCCTGAGGGTTCAGGTCAGCATACGAAAATGTGCAACCAAATAGCGATTGCCTCCAACATGATCGGGGTTACGGAAGCCATCTCATACGCTACAAGGGCAGGGCTTGATCCGGAAAAAGTCCTCCAAAGCATTTCCTCGGGCTCTGCCGGCAGTTGGTCCCTATCCAATCTTGTCCCACGAATGGTCAAAGGTGATTTTGAACCAGGGTTTTATATCAAGCATTTTATTAAAGATATGAAAATTGCACTTGATGAAGTGGAGAAAATGGGGTGGGATGCGCCTGGATTAACTTTGAGCAAATCTCTGTATGATGGGCTTGCAGAGGCTGGTGAGGAGAACAGCGGCACCCAGGCTTTATATAAACACTATAATTAAAAGTGCTATCCGCTCCTTTTTTGAATAAGCTGTAAGCGACAGCCTTTACAAAAAGGAGAGATACGTATGGGTGACTTTGACGATATCCACATGAAGTTCCAGGAACTTGAAGATGGCATATATATTGTCCGAATCGAGGGGTATAAACGGGAAAAAACGATTCACCAAACAAAGCCCATTCGTTGGGAATTGAAATTGATGAATGAGAGCCCCTTGATCTTACCGGTGAAATTCAGTCATATCGAGACCGATGCTGGTTTTCAAATATTAATGAGGGAGTTAAAAAACCTAGGGCATTCGAAACCGCGAAACGCCAGGGAATTTGAAGAGGTGATGACGGATCTATTGGGTTCAATAGTCGAGGTCAGCCTTACGACAACCAATAAGGAAGAAGGCTATCGCGAAGTGCGATTCTTACGAAGGTTGTATTAATATTGCCATACTCTCTTTTTTACAAAGAAAATGGCCTCAACGGTTCCTACTGTTGATGGCCATTTTTTTGTGCATACTATATTCACAGTTATTTTAAAAAGGCTGCGATACGATCCAATCCTTCTTTAAGTGTTTCCATGGAATAGGCATAGGAAATCCGGAAGTATCCTTCCCCCAGTGGCGAGAAGGCATCTCCAGGAACGACAGCTACCTTTTCCTGTTTTACTAGTTCCAGGCAGAACTCCAAGGAGGATGGGTAGCCTTCAGGCAGTTTTACGAAAAAGTAAAAGGCACCATCCGGTTTGACCACATCCAGATCCATTGCTTGTAATCGGTTGTACACGTAGTCCCTCCTACTAGCATATTCCGTTTTCATGGACATGCTATCGTCTTTTCCAACTGTTAACGCAGCTAAGGCAGCACGTTGCGAGATGGAGGAGGCACAAGTTACGTTATACTGATGGACCTTTAACAAATGTTTAGAAATCGACTCGGGAGCAAATAACAGACCAATCCTCCAACCAGTCATTGAATGGGATTTTGATAAACCATTTAACACAATGGTTTGTTCCCTTAAAAAAGTGGCGATTGAAACATGATCCTGGTCAAAAACCAACTCGCTATATATTTCATCGGCTAAAATGAAAATATCCTTGCCACGCACGAGCTCTGCGATGTCCTGTAGCTCTTCTGCCGTTAGTGTGACCCCGGTTGGATTTGAAGGGTAAGGCAAAACGATGCAACGGGTTTTTTCGGTTATGTATGCTTTTAGGATATCAGCGGTCAAACGAAAACCGTTCTTAGTCGTGTCAGCGTAAACAGGCTCGGCCCCGCTCATTTTAATGATCGGCTCGTAGCCTGGATAGACAGGGCCTGGGAGGATCACTTCATTTCCAGGGGTGAGGATGGTCCGAAATGTAATGTCGATTCCTTCGCTTGCTCCCGAAGTGACGATGACTTCATTGACTGGATTGTATGAAAGCTGGTATTTATCTTTTACATAAGCGCTCGCGGCTTCCCTTAATTCCAAATATCCGGCATTATGGGTGTAAACCGTATAATCATCATCAATCGCCTGTTTTGCGGCTTCCTTAATATGTCGCGGTGTAGGGAAGTCGGGCTGACCTATCGTTAAAGAAATGGTCCCTTTAATATCGGCTACTAGATTATAGAATTTTCGGATTCCAGATATTTGAACCTCTTTTACAAGCGGGTTTACTAAATGTTCCATTTGAATATCCTCCTTGTTCTTATCAGTTTGTGAATGGTTATATGAATGTATCAAATCCATTCTATTTTATCATTTTGTAAGGGGAGAGGAAAAAATACTTTTTGTGATTAATGTATTGAAGGTATAATGAAGTTCAAGATCAAGAAAATTTTGAGGATTGATATAAATGATTAGAACCTGTGCCATAACAAAAGAAAAAGAGGTCATTTTTGATTTAGAGCTAAAAAAATTAGGTGATGATTATATTGAATGGTATTGGGTGGATTTTTCAAAACCTACTGTAGAGGAAATAAAGGTGCTATCGAGCCATTTCCACTTTCACCATTTAGCCATCGAAGATTGCCTTGATGACTATAACCAGCGGCCAAAAATGGATTTTTATGAAGGCTATCAATTCCTCGTGATACATGCCATAAGGCAGAAAATCTTCAAGGCTGTCGAATTGGGTCTTTTTATCGGGGAAAAATGGTTAGTCACATTTCATAAGGAAGAACTCCAGGAACTAGAAGAGGTTTGGAGGGAAATCCCTGAGTTGGAAACCTTAAAGCAAGGGCCGTTCTTCTTGATGCATAGACTGATTGACCGGGTCGTCGATGAATTCTTTCCTCCTGTTTATAAAATGGAAAGCGAGCTTAACAGTATCGAGGATAACACGGAGAATGAAACGATATCGGAATTGATGAATCAGCTATTCGATTTGAGAACGGATTTGTCGAAGCTTCGTCGTACAATCCTGCCCATGCGTGACTTATTGTATCGGATGATTACTTCTGATAGGTTGAACTATTTAAAGGATCAGCATCTATATTTTCATGATGTATATGATCATCTTATTAAACTAACGGAGATGCTTGAATCCTATCGGGATTTTTCTTCAGATATTCGCGATAGTTATCTATCGGTCAATTCGAATAATATGAATTCTACGATGATGACTTTGACTGTCATTACGACCATTTTCATGCCACTCACTTTCATAGTGGGCGTGTATGGTATGAACTTTAAGTATATGCCTGAATTGAATTGGCACTATGGCTATTATGTAATCCTTGGGATGATGGGTGGCATTGCTTTTATGATGTTTTTATATTTCGTCAAAAAAGGCTGGTTGGAAATAGGTAAAAAGTCTCGTAATAGGTAAAATCGATTAAGCGATCTGCCATATTGATGGAACAATGATAAAAGTCTTTGTTATAATGGATAGGTTATCATTAATTTCCAAAAATGTGAAAGGGAGGTAGTTTATTATGGAAAGATTAGTAGAGGTTTATCCAGATGAAGGAAGAGAGTATGCAGGTTTTTGGATACGATTTGGTGCCAATATCATTGATGGAATCATAATCGGTATCCCCACAGGAATCCTGATGACCATCGTGAATCTAATTTGGCTCGGCAGCATGTCAAGCGTTCAGGAAGACATGCTTGATCCCAATTATGAGCCGGGAGGCGGAGAAATCTTGGCCTTCATGGGCGGGACTTTCATCACCTTATTTTTAGCTATACTTATTAGCTTTCTATATTATACTCTATTACACTCTTCGAAATGGCAGGGGACTGTCGGGAAAAAACTGCTTAATATTAAAGTGGTGGATTTAAATGGAAATCGTATCGGTTTCGGCAAGGCTGCGGGCCGCTATTTCGCTACGATTATTTCAGGAGTCATCCTTTATATCGGCTATATCATGGCCGGGTTCACGGAAAAGAAACAAGCGCTCCACGATATGATAGTCGGAACGCTTGTCGTAAAAAAGTAAATGAATCAAAGTAGGGAGGCTCAAAGGTGGGCCTTCTTTTTTTCGTGTGCCTCGGTAATTCATTTTCACAATATTATTTTTTGCCCAGGATTCTAAACAATCGGCGTAAATAACCGAATTATTAGGTAGAAGTCATTTATCTATAAGGTATAGGTCTTTTTTGCTAAAATGTATTATTTTTCAATCTAGAAAAGTAGTATATTGAATAAATAAATGATAGATGTAAGGGAAGGGCGAGATAAATAAATGGAAGCCAATAAAGGAATATTACTTGAAAGCGGTACGAATGAACTTGAAATCGTCGAATTCGGGATTGGAAAGAATAAATTCGGCATAAATGTAATTAAAGTGAAGGAAATCATAAATCCTGTACATATTACCCTTGTGCCTCACTCCCATCCGAATGTGGAGGGGATCATTGAGCTTCGTGGTGAAGTGCTTCCTGTCGTTAATGTAGCTGATGCCTTAGGGTTTCCTGCATCGGAAAATCCAGAACAGGATAAATTCATAGTCGCTGAATTCAATCAGCAAAAAGTCGTCTTCCATGTCCATACGGTGACACAGATCCATCGTATCTCATGGACACAAATCGAAAAGCCTTCGGATATGTATCAAGGCTTGGAAAGCCAGATTATCGGCGTTATCAAACTAAACAGTGAAATGATATTATTGCTGGATTTTGAGAAAATCGTCGTCGAAATCAATCCTGAGTCAGGAATCAATGTTCAGCAGGTTAGAAAACTTGGTCAACGTCAAAATTCCGAAAAGAGAATCTTGATTGCTGAGGACTCGCCATTACTGCGTAAGTTGCTGTTCGATACATTGACTGAAGCCGGATTTAAGCAATTGGAGTTCTACGAAAATGGTCAGGATGCCATCAATTATTTGGAAGGGCTCGTAGAAGCCGGCAAAACGATTGTGGAGGAAATCCAACTGGTGATTACGGATATTGAGATGCCTCAAATGGACGGGCATCATCTTACTAGAAGAATTAAGGAGAATGGCAAACTCGCTGAATTGCCGGTCATTATATTTTCATCGTTGATTACAGATAGCCTACGCCATAAAGGGCAGGTAGTCGGTGCGGATGCACAGATCAGCAAACCGGAGATTGCGGAACTGATAAGATTGATCGATCAATTTGTTTTATAACCTATGAAAATGGGACGAGGATATTAGATCCTCGTCCCGTTTTTTTCTTTTAATACTTTGAACCTTTTCCTAAAAAAGAAGAGGGGAATGGATTATGAAAGGGCTGTTTAACTTGACTCCGTCCATATGACTTTTTTTCGGCCTTTACAGGGCTGGTTTGTTTTTCGCCAGCTTGTCCAACGTAAGTTTGTAAAATTTGCTTTGCTTTTGATAGTGACAAGGCAGCTTTAGGATTTCGTATGGACGCTGCGCGACTGCCGAGATGGGGGAGGGTTTTTAAGTCTTCCTTCGTAGGCGGTAGGTGAAAGACGTATGATCCACATTCAACAATGACATCGGATTGTTGCGCGGCAAAGCGAGGGTTGTCAGAAAAATGGAGTCCCATCTTCTTCGCTTTTCCTTCTTGCATGAGCTTATTTAATGCGAGCTTCTTTAGATTGTACAGATTTTTAGGCTCCAATGCAGTCTTAGCATGTTTATTTACTATAAACACGGCTTGGGCAAGGGAGTTTATCGAAAACTCATCCATTTCAGAATGTCCTTTCGTTTGATTCATAGTAGAAACTCCTTTTCATCATAGGTTTAGAAGTAATGCTATTGAAATAGATTTCTTCAATCAAGTCTACCGTTTATTTATATTGGTGTGATATTAGGCTTGTAAGGTAGAGTCGGATGGAAAATAGTTCAAAAATTTATAATTTAAAGTTATTCCCAACACTTTACCATCTATGCATTTCATATTATACCACTACAAAATATATAAGGAAGCAAATTCTAATACTGTGACGCTTTAATTTGTGAAAAACTATAAGGTAAAGAACTTGTATCCATTAAGAAAAGAAGGCGGTTCATTCCGCCTTCTGTGCAACCCTTATTGGGTGTAGATATTAATATTTTCATTGACTGCGGCTTGTGCGCCGAATTGTTGTGGGTAGCCCTGAAAACCTTGGTACCCCGGATATCCCTGATTGCCTGGATAGGGAGGGGCAGGATAAGGAGGGTAAGCGGGCGGATAGGGAGGATACGGCGGATACGGCGGCGGGTACGGTGGACGGTTGTTGAATAATAACGGACCTACTGCTAATCCAGCCACAAATGATAAAGGGAGCAATAAAGGAAAGAATGGAAAGAAGCGTTCATCGTTCCCATATTCAATTCCCATTTCATCCCCGTATCCGTTACGATATACATTTTGCGGATGTGGATATTGTTGGTAGGGATAGAAAGGATAATAATATTGTGTTTGCATGGTTGGCCTCCTTTTCTCTATGTCTTTACATAGTATGGTTTATTTTATGAAAAGAGCCTGTTCCAGCTGAATCTGTTATAATGAATCTATTCGTTTTTCAAATAGTTGAGGTGGTTTTATGGAGCCGTTTAAGAAGGTTTTGGCCGTAGGTTTTGGAGGTGCGGGTGGAGCATTAGTACGCTATTCAATTAGTGCCTCGACATCCGTTTTTTTCTTTCCATTTGGGACGCTCCTTATAAATATAGTAGGGTGTTTTTTGCTTGGAACGATAAATGGGTATTTCGCCTCTAAAAAAAAGTCACTCGTTTTTTTAGCTCTTGGTAGTGGGTTTTGCGGAGGGTTTACCACGATGTCTACATTTTCTCAGGAAATGGTAACGCTTATGCGGCATTCCATGATTCAAGCAGCGATTTATCTAGGAGCTACGCTTGTAATGGGACTGTTTGCTGGTTTTATAGGGCTGCGTCCTTTTACTGACAAAAGAGGTGAGACCTTGTGATTCATGTTTTCTCCGTTTTGATTGGAGGGTTTTTCGGTGCAGCCTTCAGATATATGTTTCAGACTTTATTTAATAAGCTTCTGCCTTCGAAGCCCATACCATTTAGTATTTTGCTGATTAATCTAATTGGGTGTTTCGGGTTAGGATGGATCTTTCCAAGAAAGGAAGAATGGGAACTTTCTATGCAGTTGATGCTTTCAATGGGATTTTTCGGTGCTTTTACGACTTTCTCCACTTTCAGTATGGAAGCTCTTGACCTTATGAAAAAACACCGCTACATAGAATGTCTTATCTACATAACGGTATCGGTTATTGGTGGCATCTTGGCGTTCCTATATGGTTATATGCTTTAAAGGTCTTATCCATTAACACTTTTGCAGGATGGTAAAATTATCGAGGTGTTTCCATTCACCATCTAATGCTATAATTCACTACATAGGAATTTTCACGCACAGGCTTTGTTAATGAGTCTGGCGATTTTCCCCTGTATTTCTTGTTATTCTGCTCTTAGTTCATAAATGGTCAATTCAGGGCGCGATAAAAAGCGATAAGGAAGTCGGGTTGTGCCAAGACCTCGGTTAACATGTAGAGTCAAGGAACCAAGATCAAAGGTCCCCTCCGTATACTTTTCGGCATATGGGGGAGTGACAAGGGCACCAATCAAAGGAATTTGAACTTGCCCGCCGTGACTGTGCCCGCTAATCTGATAGTGGATATCATAAGTGCTAGATATATCTGCCAGGTCTGGAGCATGGGAGAGCATAATGGTGAACCCCCCTTTTGGTATACCTGAGAGAGCCTTTTCAAAGTCAGGTTTTCCGAGCATCGCATCATCCACACCAGTTAGGAATATTTCTTCTGCTGAAAGTAATGAAACCCGGGCGGAATTATTTTGCAACATGGTGAAATTCGATTTTTCCATGATATCTCGATATATCTCGGAGCCATACCCACCGTGATCATGGTTACCGAAAATGCTGAACTTGCCCAAGGGCGCTTTAAGTTGATTCAACACAGGTGGGATTTCATTTTGAGCATTATATTTATTGGGCTCGTCCATCAAATCACCGGTAAATAAAACAATATCCGGATCCATTTGGTTTATCTTCTCGACTATCGCTTGCAAGTCACTAAGCTGAAATTGAAAGCCTAAGTGGGTATCGCTGAACTGTATCATCTTCATACCATCAAAACCTTTAGGAATAAGAGGGTGGCTGATAAAATTGTGCTTTATTTCTAACCACTTTGGCTCTAAGTTATGGGCGTAATATCCGCCCCCAACGCTTAAACCAGTTACAGTCGCCAGCGTACGCAGGCCATTTTTTATAAATGTTCTTCGGGAAATACTTTTACTCAAATTAATCAACCTATCTACATTAAGAATGTTACTTCCTCATATTAACAAACAATGTACATAATTAGAAGAAATCTCTTCTATAGGCAAAGGGAAACCTAGTTTATTGGAGTCGAATGGTTAATATCCAGTTTAAAACTGACATTTACACGGAGGTAGCATGATGACCGAACCAATGTTTATTACACTGATTATACTTCTATGCGCGTTCGCGCTTTTTATACAAGGTAAATTTCGTGCGGATTTAATCGCTCTTTGTGCCCTTGCTGTTCTGGGGCTGACTGGCATACTTACATTTAATGAACTGGTGGCGGGGTTTGCCAATCCCGTAGTGATTATGCTAGCGGCCCTATATATCGTCGGGGCAGGATTATTCAATACTGGAATCATAGAAAAGATAGGAAACAAATTGCTTAACTATTGTGGTGGGAATGAGTGGAAGTCACTATTGATCGTCATGGTAACGGCAGGCCTATTAAGTGCACTATTAAGCGGTACCGGTATTGTTGCCATTTTGCTTCCACTTGTAATGAGCATGGCTTTGCAACAAAAAACAAGTCCGACCCGCTATTTATTGCCACTGGCCTATGCATGCAGTATTGGCGGACTCATTACACTAACCGGTACCCCGTCAAATATGATTGTAGCCAATGTATTGAGGGAAAATGGGTTAGAGACATTTTCTTTCTTTGATTTCGCACCAATCGGTTTGATTGCATTTATAGCTGGGCTTTTCTTCATGCTCACACTGGGACGTTTGCTATTACCGGAAAAAACAATTGCAGCCAATAATAGTGTGAAGGGCTTATCCGCGGGGGAACTGGCTGGGATGTACAAAGTGTATGATCTTTTGCATTACCTACACATTCCTGCTTCATCGGATATTGTCGGAGAAAGGCTATCCGACCTTCAGCTTCCCATTCAATATGAATTGACATTAATTGAAATTCAACGGAAATCCAAAGACAAGCAGTTGCCGTTGCTTCAAAAGCAACAAACGATATCTGCCAGGGCCAATGAGGTACTGCATCCGGATGACATCATTTTGGTTTTTGGTGAAGAAGACGCCGTTCAGAGATTAGCGGAGCACTATGAATTGGAATTCAAACACTTTAATACGGAACAAATTAAGAAACATTTCCTTAGCAGTAAATTTGGTTTGACGGAAATATTGATCGTCCCGAACTCGGACTATGAAAATCAAACTCTTATTGATGTTCATTTTCGTGAAAAATACCAATGTAACGTGCTTGCAATCAATAGGAATGGTGAATATATCCAGGCGGATGTCGGAACAGAGCGTTTGAAACCTGGCGATGCGATATTGATTCACGGGGAGTGGGAGAATATCGAGAGGATTTCTTCCGATCTAGAGGATGTGATAGTGATAGGTACAACCTCAGAAGAAAGTTCCGCTGTGGATCCAAAATCCAAAACGTGGATTGCCTTGACCATAATGGGCATAATGATCGTTCTATTATCGATTGATTCAATTCCTCCTGCTTTGTCGGTCCTTACCGCTGCCTTGCTGATGATCGTAACTGGCTGTGTCCGTTCCATGGAAGATGCCTATCAAAAGATAAATTGGGAACCTATCCTATTAATTGCGGCCATGCTGGGGCTGACCGCTGCTTTTGATGATACAGGTGGTGTCAGGATGATAAGTGATTGGATGGCTTTATTATTCAATAATATTGGTGCACATGGATTATTGGCGGTCTTTTATCTCTTGACCCTGATCCTGAGCCAATTCATCCCGTATGGGGCAGCTACAGTCGTTATGACGCCCCTGGCATTAACCTCGGCAGTCAATCAGGGAATCGATCCCGTTCCGGTTTTCCTCTCACTGGCGGTTGCAGGGAGCCTGGCCTTGGCGACACCAAGAGTGGCGACTACAAATGCGTTGGTCATGACTGCGGGCGATTATAAATATGAAGATTTCACCGTCATAGGCATTGCGACACAAATCTTCATCGGTGTCATCGTGGTCATAACGATTCCATTGTTCTTCCCATTTTAATCGTGCATTAAAAAGGCCATTGTTCGATTTTAGAACAATGGCCTTTTACTATATCCGAGTAAAATAATAGAGATTCCTTCCTATATTTTTACCCATATAAAGGGTGAAAAGGGAGGATTGCGAAAGTTAGTATTATCAACGCCAACAACTAATGGTATAATTTTTGCATATTGATGTTTCGTAATTAGGGGGAATACATCATGGATGCAGAAAAAATATTAAAGAATTTAGACAGGGTAACACCTTTTTTTCAACCCATTTTCAGTGCAGATCAACATCAGGTCATCGGGTATGAAATACTAGGGCGCTATGAGGAAAAGGGCGAATATGAAAGTCTTGGTACTTTTTTTCACGATTCTTCCGTGCCTGAAGAATATCGGATAGAAGTGGATAATTATGTGTTGGAAATAGCTCTCGAACGAATAAGGGATTATGGTGAGGATTTTCTCATTTTTATTAATCGCGATCCCAATTTGCTTATGCTCGATCATGGCGAAGAATTTATGGAAATTCTCCATCGTCACTTTCAACCGGAGGAAATGAATAGAATCGTTCTTGAACTATCGGATACGATCAGCCCGGAAAACTACGAACCATTACAACATGTACTCGCCTATTTTAAAACATACGGCATTAAAATAGCATTTGATCATCTTGGGGAAGATAGTCAACTCGATCATATTGCTCAGATTTCTCCGAATATTTTAAAAGTGAATTTGAATCAACTTCGAATATCAGGGGGAGACGCATACCAGGTCATTCTCTTCTCGCTCAGTATGCTAGCACGTAGGATAGGGGCCAATTTACTGTTTGAAAATATCGAGTCTGAGTACCAGCTCCGTTTCGCTTGGAAGAATGGGGGGCGTTATTATCAGGGGTATTTCTTAGCAAAACCTGACGGGGAATTTATTGATAAAGATTTACTTCGAGAAAAATTTCATCAGGAATGCCAATCTTTCATATCTCTGGAAACAAAAAAGATGGAAGCCGTTTATCAAAAAACCCTGCAGTTTAATGAAGGGATGCAAGATTTCATCAAACAACAAAAAGGAAAAGGTTCGCATGAGGAATTCCTCGGAATCCTGGCGAAAAAATTGGATTCAGTATGTTTTCGGTTATATATTTGTGATGAAGAAGGGTATCAGAAATCGCCTAATATTCTTCATAAAGACGGACAATGGGTGGTCCAACCTAAATATATGAATCATAATTGGAGCTGGCGCCCTTATTTCCTTGAAAATATCGTTAAAATGCGCAATGAAAAAAAAGGCATTTTATCTGATCTGTACAGTGATATCGAAACGGGGGAGACGATTAGAACCTTTTCATATCCGCTGAATAATAAAGAATATATTTTCTTTGATTTGTCCTATAGCTTCCTCTATGAAAACGAAGCCTTGTTATAAAAGCGGATGCAGGTATAATATTGTTCAAAATGTGTAACGATAAGCAAAAATAATGCTTGGAGGAGACATATTTTGAGTACATATATTTGGATTCTACTCATTGTCGTAATCATCATGTCGATATATTTACTCTTTTATACCTATTCTGTTGCAAAAGGGCAGAAAGCGGTCAAAGGGAAGTACGATTCGTCTCTCGATGATTCAGTAAAAGAGCATCCATATTTGTGGAATCCGATTTTTATTTCTTTATTGGTTGCAACGGTCTTGATTGCTGGTTTCATTTTTTATTATGCATTTAAATAATTCATAAGAAGGAAGATTTCGGAAATTATGAAATCTTCTTTTTTTTATGGAATAGCGAGAAGAAAACTACCAATATTCGGGTGGTTTTCCAATATGGTATTTTTTTTCAGTTTGGTCTTATCCATGGCGGGTAAGGAAAAGTATAGACAAAAACCGGTATGATTCGGATATTATACTACCTAGGAGATGAAACTATGAAAAAATATTTAGTTGCTTGCGTCTTTAGTGCCCTTCTTTTAATCGGAGGCTTACCTGTTACTGCAGAAGAAGGCATACATAGGGAACAAGTATTTTCGTTAATGCAGGAAGCATTAAATGATCAAGGTTCACTCAGTGAGGAAATAAGAACGGAGAAAGACATTAAAGGAAAACTGAATGATCACTTCACGGAAGAGTTCATAGATAAGTTTTATAAAGCCAATGTCGTGCAAGTCGAGGGAGGTTATATGGCCTTCGGTTCGGATTTCGCACCCTATTATATTCCTTTCTTTAGCTATGATGATCATACAGAAGTAATCTATGGGGAAAACTTGGACTACATGTATGTACAAGAGTCATTTGAGGCGTCAGAAGGGGGCCCTGTCACTTCCGGGAAACATGTAGAGACAGTTACCTTGAAAAAAGAAAATGACGTCTGGAAGGTTGCCGACGTTTCATATGAAAGCGCAAATCAAAAAGAACAGGCAGATAAGTAATATATTTGATTGGATGATCGAATATCCAGCATGAAAAAAAGTCTAAAGAAGATCATCCTTCTTTAGACTTTTTTAAAATTAAAGATTCAATTCCTTTTCAATGGCATCGATATTAAAACCAATGATGGCTTTTCCATCGATGACTACTGTAGGTGTGGAATATGATCCATATTTATTAGTCAATTCTTTGCGGGCATGCCCATCTGCTTTAATATCTTTTTCCTTATATTCGATATTGTTATCATCCAGAAACAATTTCGTTATCTTGCAGGGAGGGCATTCGGGTTGTGTATATAGGGTAATGTCTTTCATGATTTCCTCCAAATAATCTTTAATTGAGTTCTTATTCATTATAAAGAATGGCATTACTTTTGGATAGGATTATATCCTGGGTTATCACGTTTGACCAAATAGTCGATTAACCCCATGGAACAGACTTCCAGGTCCATCCTAATAATTTCGAACACGGGATGGTCCCCCGTTATGCCCATTGATGCAAGGTGGGTGGTGACTTTATCGAAAATCATTTCTATAGATGCATCTACTTGTTCCTTGAACGTCTTGTATTCGTTGAAGGCAGTTTCAGCTGTTTGAACGAAAATGGGCAACCAGTAGCGCAATTGTTTATATACTTCCGTTGGATTATCCGAAACGCCGTAATGGCCAAAATATATCCGATTCACATCCAAACTTTCATACAAATCCGCAGCGGCAAGCATCGCTATGGGATTAAATTGATTAGGTGATGTAGAAGGTAAATATAATTCGATGCCATCTGGTTCAAGTTCACGATAGTACACACCGACCGTATCACCGGAAAACATTCCTTTTGAAACTGAATCGTATATGCTGAGATGGTGGTTTGCGTGGCCTGGGGTATCATAAAAGGTCAAGGTACAGTTGTCGCTCGTTTCAAGGGATTCCTTGTTTCCCTTAATGATGATTTTTTCGTGCGGAACTGGAAGGATGGGGTTGAAAAGTTTGTCGAAATCCGCACCGTAGACCTCTTTTGCCCCTGCAACCAATCGCGTTGGATCTTCAAGATGGCGCGCACCTTTTGGATGGACAACCACTTTTGCGTTCGGGCAATGCTGTAAAAAAAGGCCAACACCCCCTGCATGGTCCAAATGAATATGGGTTAGAATGATATATGTAATGTCTTCTAAAGCAATCCCCAGCGCTTGCAACCCCTTGAGTACATGAGGGATGGAAGGGCTGGCGGATGTCTCAACTAAAGTAATATCCCTATCGGCCATTACATACGTACCAGTTCGGTTCTCCCTACCTAGATCAAAACCGTCAATGAGAGAAACACGATAACCGAGATCACTAACCTTAACCAATAAAATGCACCTCCGGAAAATTTTTTGTGTACAAAATTCATTCCTTATTTTATTCTGATAATAGTAGCATGTAAAGAATGAAGGTTTTAATTATTCTGAATTTATTTCAGCGTGGCTACTGTATAGAAAAGTATGGTATAGTGAAACCTATCGAAAAGGTTTTATTCAGAAAGGAGAGGGAGTATGTCTCAATTACAGGGCATTCTTACCAGATTGAAAAGTCTTCAAGAGCAAGCAAAGGAATCTGAATCTGCTCAGCGTTTTTTTGAAATAGATGGTGTGAAAAAATGCCAGGTTACATATTTCAGCAAAACAGAAATGTTCGAGCTTGAAGTATACAGTGATAAAGGGAAATCATCAAAATATCAATTCGATAATGTTGATATGATTACCATTGAAATCTTTGATCTTCTTCAATCTTAATTTAATTTGTAAAAGCTGCATTCCATTAGGAAAGCAGCTTTTTTATTTTGTTTATTAGTGTGATTTAGGGAGCCAGGTGGTTTGAATGAATACAATGACTTTATGACACATTATAAAGAGGAGGGATGAAGATGAAAAAACCAAAAGCGATATGCCCTGTTTGTTCCGATGAGAGGATATTAGAGGATGTTTTAACCGCCCAGTCCAATCAAAATGTTATTTATCGATGCCCTGAATGTGGTTATGAAAAAGGTGATATCAAAACAAGCAAGGGGTAATCGACCTTTTAAAAGGTCCCTTTTTTTGGAATTGAAGGGGTGTTTGATTGGGCCTTTTCTGCGTGTTTATGTTAAACTAGAATAAGGGATATATATATAAAAACATATGGTAAGGGGTTTTAACATGATCGGTACTCATGATGGGGATTTATTGGAATCCAGCGTGAAAGACTTAATGATTTCTTCTGAACGCGTGGCCCACGTGCAGGTAACCAATAATTTAGAACATGCGCTATTGGTATTAACGAAGAGCGGTTATACGGCCATTCCTGTGTTAGATCCAATGTACAAACTGCATGGCTTAATCAGCACACCAGTCATTCTCGACTCTATCTTGGGACTTGAGAGAATTGAATTTGATAATCTGGAGAATAAAAAAGTTTCCGAAATTATGAATATAGATATACCTCGTCTGAATATAGACGATCCATTGATAAAAGGGGTAGAAATGTTAATTGATCATCCATTTGTCTGTGTTGAGAATGACGAACATCTATTTGAAGGCATTCTTACGAGAAGGGCGATTTTGAAGAAAGTCTTTAAAGAACAATTGTTGCCTGAATGAGGAAATATCCATAGTAAATGAACAGTTTACCTCAGACTCGCCAAGTGGCGAGTTTTCTTATTCTACATAAATCACTAAAAATGGGTTAACCATAGATATCATATTAGTTGAGAGGATGCGTAACTTGGTACAAGCAATAAATACTTCGAACGGTCAAAACTTAAAATTAAAGCGGCCATTCATCCTTGCAGCAATCATGATGGCGATGTTCATGAATGCAATTGAAGGTACGATTGTGTCGACGGCCATGCCTGCCATTGTCAGTGACCTGGGTGGCTTTTCATTATATAGCTGGGTTTTTTCCGGCTATTTACTTATGAATGCCGTGACGGTCTTAATATATGGAAAGTTATCCGACATAGTCGGTCGAAAGCCTGTTCTTTTATTTGGCATTATCGTCTTCCTGATTGGTTCGGTTCTATGTGGCTTTGCTGACTCGATGACGGAGCTCATATTTTATCGATTTCTGCAGGGGTTTGGTGCCGGGGCGGTCGCGCCAGTCGCCTCAACCATTGTCGGGGACATTTATAAGAATGAAGAGAGGGCCCGCATCCAAGGATACCTCTCAAGCGTATGGGGTATTTCTGCTGTCATGGGACCGGCATTGGGCGGGTTGATTGTCGAGTCTCTTTCTTGGAGACTTGTATTCTGGATCAACATTCCCCTGGGTTTACTATCATTTGTTGGAATCTGGATGTTCCTTCATGAAAATATTGAAAAGAAAAAACGTGATATTGACTATATAGGGGCGGCATTGTTAACTTTATCGATATCAACCTTGATGGTGGTCCTTGTCCAAGGTGGAGTAAAATGGTCCTGGGCTTCTACTCCAGCCATTTCACTTGTTGGAATTGCCGTCGTTTCGTTTGTTTTATTCATCGTTCAGGAAAAAAGGGCTTCCGAGCCAATGATGCCATTTGAAATATGGAAAGAGCGCTCAATTTTAATAGCGAACCTTGTTTCCCTGACAACAGGGGTGATGATGATAGGGTTGTCGAGTTTCCTTCCAACGTTTGTTCAAGGGGTAATGGAACGCTCACCGACAGTTGCAGGTTTTACACTGACTGCCATGTCCATTGGTTGGCCAATTGCTTCGGTTTTTGCTGGTAGACTCTTGTTAAAAATAGGGTTTAAGGCTACATCACTCCTTGGTGGGGTTTCTTTGATTCTGGGAAGCGCGATTTTAGTTTTGATGAAGCCAGAAGCTGGTCCACTTATTGCAGCAATGGGATCTTTCTTTGTTGGGGTGGGGATGGGTTTGACATCGACATCTTTCATCGTCGTCATACAAAAGACGGTCAGTTGGGAACGCCGGGGGATTGCAACTGCCTCGAATATGTTCATGCGGAATCTTGGGAATACTGTGGGAGCCGCTTTACTCGGGGGAGTCATGAATACAAGGCTGCAAGCCTATTTGAATGAACATGCAGCAGTTGAATCAAAAGTGACGATCGACACAGCCAATAAATTATTGGATAGTGAAGAGCGTGCTATGCTGCCTAAAGATGTAGTAGAGGTATTACAGGAAGGACTTACGACGTCCCTGCACACCATTTATCTCATCGTCCTACTTTTTGCCGTTATCAGTCTAGTGACTCTGACAAGACTAAAGAAAAGGGAAAAGGGAACTGAATAGTTAGAAAGAAGAGGCAATCTACACATGGGTTGCCTCTTTTTTTGGATGCTCAAGGTCATGCCTACACGAGTGACAAGATGAATCACTGAGGCGTTGGCCATGTAAAATAAATTTGAACTGTTGGGTGGGGGGGGTTCTTTCGAGAATTTAGATCATGGCACTCTAGACGCCGCAAACCCGATGATGAGCAATAAAACATCATCATGAGTATCATTCCATTTCTTTTCTCTTGTAATATAGGTGATCTTTGTTGATAATTAAATTTATATAAAATGAATCAATGTGATAAGAATTAATTATCAAGAGGTTGGTGTGTATGTCTTTTTCAGAATATCATTTATTATCCGTTTTGGCCCAGGAGATGAATATGAGGAAAGCTGCGGAGCGTTTATTCGTTTCCCAGCCTGCGCTTTCACAACGTCTGCAAACAATAGAGAAGGATTGGGGATCAAAGTTGTTCCTGCGTTCGCAAAAAGGGCTTTCCTTGACACCTGCTGGTGAAGCGGTCATTCGATTGGCTAATGATATATTGGCCAAGGAAGAAACGGTGAGGGAAAGTATCCAGGCAATGGATCATGAAGTATATGGTACCTTGAAAATTGCTTGTGCTTCAATAGTCGGACAGAACTGGTTACCACAAGTTTTGAAAAAGTTCGTACAAAAATATCCCTATGCCAAAATTTCTTTAATCACTGGCTGGAGCAGTGAAATTTTAAAGTCCTTATATGAGGGGCAGGTACATATCGGCATCATCCGTGGGGCACCAGATTGGAAAGGCGTAAAACAGCATTTGTTTACGGATATGCTTTACCTGGTGGACACAGAGATGAAGGAACTGGACCAGGTATTCGAAACGGATCGCCCTTTTATCCAGTTTAAAAGTGATTCGAATTATTATCAGGAAATACAGGATTGGTGGCATCGTCAATTCAAGACCACCCCTAAAAATACGATAGTCGTCGATCAAATTGAAACATGTAAGCAAATGGTATTCAATGGGATTGGCTATGCGATCCTACCTGCCATCACTTTACATGATAAAGACACGAATATCTTTAAGATTCCCCTCTTGGATGGACAAAACCATTCAATCGAACGGGATACATGGCTTTGTGGATATGAATCTGCTTTTCAGCTTAAACAGGTACAAGCCTTCACGGAAGTGGTCAAAGAACATATACGTGATCAAGGCATGTTGTGAGTCTTCGAAAGATGGTGTCACGCTAGTAAAAACCATTTATAAAAAGATATTCATTCCTTGTCTTGTAAGCTGTTGTCTGTTAAATTTAAAACGAGTAACGATACATAATTAGGAGGTTTTACCGAGCATGAACAAAATGGATGCAAATGAAATTATTTCTTTTATCTCCAATAGTAAAAAGTCAACACCAGTAAAGGTATATGTCAAAGGTGAATTAGATGGCGTAGATTTTGGCCCTGCTGCTAAAACTTTCATTACAGGCAACACCGGCGTTGTATTCGGTGAGTGGTCTGAAATTGAAACGGCTATCGAAACAGCTGGATCGAAGATTGAAGATTATGTGATTGAAAATGATCGTCGCAATTCTGCTATACCACTATTAGATTTAAAAGGCATCAAGGCC
Source organism: Peribacillus sp. NPDC097198 (assembly GCF_044762055.1). Classification (NCBI taxonomy): domain Bacteria; kingdom Bacillati; phylum Bacillota; class Bacilli; order Caryophanales; family Bacillaceae; genus Peribacillus; species Peribacillus sp. NPDC097198. Next base: position 80,827 of record NZ_JBIWDO010000003.1, read on the forward strand.
CGCATCGAGCCAGGTGCAGTGATTCGTGACCAAGTTTCAATTGGTGACAATGCGGTTATCATGATGGGAGCATCAATCAATATCGGTTCTGTTATTGGTGAAGGTACAATGATCGACATGAATGCAACTCTTGGAGGACGTGCAACAGTGGGCAAAAACTGTCATGTGGGGGCTGGAGCTGTCCTTGCTGGTGTCATTGAGCCACCTTCAGCAAAACCTGTCGTGTTGGAAGATGATGTGTTAATTGGTGCTAACGCAGTCGTTCTGGAAGGCGTTACAATCGGGAAAGGTTCAGTTGTGGCGGCAGGAGCCATCGTCACGAAAGATGTCCCTCCATACTCAGTGGCTGCTGGTATACCGGCTAAAGTCATTAAACAAATAGATGAAAAAACAAAATCAAAAACTGAAATCATGCAAGAGCTTCGTCAACTTTAATTCCAACCTGAAATATGTTCAAGAGCGTGGATACCTATATCCACGCTTTCTGTATAGGGAGTGAAAAAATATGGAACAGAGCCCGTTTGTTACGATACGGCGCGATTTACATCAAATACCGGAAATAGGTTTTCAAGAATTCAAGACGCAACAATATTTGCTTACATACATAATGAACTTGGCTTCAGAACGAATGGAAGTCGAAACTTGGAAAACAGGGATCTTCGTGAAAATCAAAGGAAATAATCCCAATAAGGTAATTGGCTACCGAGCTGATATCGATGGTTTGCCAATTATAGAAGAGACAGGATTGCCATTTGCCTCTACACATGACGACTATATGCATGCGTGTGGACATGATTTCCACATGAGCATAGGCCTCGGTCTACTGACACATTTTGTTGAATATCCAATCGATGATGACTTAGTATTCATTTTTCAACCGGCTGAGGAAGGGCCTGGCGGGGCTGAACCGATGTTGAAATCTGAGACTATGAAAAAATGGAAGCCTGACATGATACTTGCTCTCCATGTGGCACCTGAATACCCGGTTGGGACGATTGCGGTTAAAGAGGGGCTTTTATTTGCAAATACATCTGAACTATTCATCGATCTGGAAGGCAAGGGCGGACATGCAGCATATCCGCACAATACGAATGATATGGTCATTACTGCCTGTTCACTTGTGGGACAATTGCAAACCATTGTTTCCCGTAATGTGAACCCATTGGATTCAGCGGTCATCACCATTGGAAAGATTACGGGAGGAACCGTTCAAAATATCATTGCGGAGAAGGCTCGTTTAGAAGGCACTATAAGGACCCTGGACCCTGAAACGATGGTTAAGGTTAAGTCGCGGATCGAAGCCCTTGTAGAGGGCATTGAAGTGGGATATGAGTGTAAAGCGACAATAGACTATGGCTGCATGTATCATCAAGTATATAATGATGAGAAGTTGACCAGTGAATTCATGGATTTCACCGAACAATCATCAGAGGTTCAATTGCATCGCTGTACAGAAGCGATGACGGGGGAAGACTTCGGTTATATGTTGAAGGAGATTCCGGGCTTCATGTTCTGGCTTGGTGTAGCATCCGATTATGGGTTGCATCATGCCAAGTTAATGCCCGATGAGAAAGCCATTCAACTTGCCATCGATCATTTAGCAAAGTATATAACGTATAAAGGTAAAAGAGCATAACAGTAGAGGGTATGACCATGGTAAATGATGATATATCCTGTAAGACGAATGGAAGAGTTTGGAGGGCTTACTGTGAAAAAGGAATTTGCAGTGATAGGGCTTGGCCGTTTTGGCGGCAGTATTGTTAGGACCTTGGCAGAAGAGGGAATGGGTGTGCTAGCCATCGATGTGGATGAAGACCGCGTTAATGAATATGCCAGAATAGCTTCGCATGCCGTCGTTGGAGATACGACTGATGAAAACGTACTTAGAAATATCGGTATCCGGAATTTTGAACACGTCATTGTCGCTATTGGGGAAAATATTCAGGCAAGCATTTTAACGACCCTCATGCTTAAAGAACTGGGTGTCAGCAATGTTACGGTCAAGGCCCAGAATGACTATCATGAGAAGGTGCTCCGAAAGATTGGAGCGGATTTCGTGGTTCATCCAGAACGGGATATGGGAAGGCGTATTGCCCATAACATCGGTTCTAATAACATCCTGGATTATCTTGAGCTTTCCGATGAACATTCCATTGTGGAAATCGTGGCAAGCCAAAAGATGAACGGAAAATCGATATTCGATCTAGACATCCGGGCCCACTACGGGTTGAATATTGTCGGGATTAAAAGAGAAAATGAAATTAATGTTTCGCCCCAGGCCAATGATTTGATCCATAAAGGGGATATCTTGATAGTCATTGGAGCCGATTCTGACATCAATCGGTTTGAAAAGAAAATCGTCGATTAAAAAAAAGGAGGACCTGCCGATTTCTGCAGGTCCTCCTTTCCTTTAAACTAAAAAAAACCCCAGCCATTCGGCTGGGGTTTCTTAATTATTGTACCTCCATGATGATCGGAAGGATCATCGGGCGGCGTTTTGTTTTTTCATATAAGAATGGTGATAGAGTATCTGTAATCTCATTTTTGATTTCAGACCATTGAGTGGTCTTGCGCTCCATCACTTTATTCAGGTGCTTGGTGATGAGGGACTGAGCATCATTGATCAGGTCTCCAGATTCTCTCATGTAAACGAAACCACGTGAAATGATATCCGGACCGGAAGCGATTTTGAATTCCTTCATATTGATGCTGACAACGACAACAACAAGTCCTTCTTCGGAAAGGATTCTACGGTCACGTAAAACGATGTTCCCGATATCGCCGATGCCGCTTCCATCGATATAAACCGATCCTGAAGGGATTTTCCCGGCGATTTGAGCCGTATTTTCACTTAATGAAAGTACCTCACCATTATCCATGATAAAGCAATTTTCCTCAGGTACACCGCAATCCATTGCATGACCTGCATGAAGTTTTTGCATACGGTATTCACCATGAATCGGCATGAAGAATTTTGGCTTGATTAAACGAAGCATTAACTTTTGTTCCTGTTGACCGCCATGACCGGAAGTATGAATATTATTCAATGGACCGGAAATGACATCTGCGCCCGCACGATATAATTGGTTAATGGTTCTTGATACGCTGATCGTGTTACCTGGAATTGGTGAAGAAGAGAAAACGACAGTATCTCCAGGTATAATTTGAATTTGACGGTGAGTTCCGTTTGCAATTCTTGAAAGAGCTGCCATTGGTTCACCTTGGCTACCTGTACAAAGGATGGTCACCTTGTTTGCAGGCATCCGGTTCAATTGCTGTACATCGATAAATGTATCTTTAGGTGCAACGATATAACCAAGTTCTTGACCGATAGCGATAGCTGAATCCATACTACGTCCAAAGACGGCAATTTTACGGCCATTTTCAACAGCTGCTTCAACGACTTGTTGAAGGCGATGGATATTGGATGCAAAGGTTGCAAAGATGATCCGACCATCTACTTTACGGAAGATATCTTGAATCGTATCGCCTACGCGGCTCTCTGACATCGTAAAGTTCTGCACTTCACTATTCGTGCTGTCGGATAGTAAGCACAATACGCCTTCTTTTCCGATTTCGGCCATTTTTGTCAAATTGGCCGGTTCTCCTACAGGTGTAAAGTCGAATTTGAAATCACCAGTATGGACAATTTGTCCAGGAGGAGTTTTAACCACGATTCCGTAAGAATCCGGGATACTGTGAGTCGTACGGAAGAAAGAGACAGAAGTCTTCCGGAATTTGATGACTTCATCTTCACTGATTTCAATCATCGTTGTCTGGCGTAATAGACCATGTTCTTCCAATTTATTGCGAAGTAGTCCAAGTGCCAGCTTGCCGCCGTATACAGGGACATTCACTTTTCTTAGTAAATATGGAATTCCGCCAATGTGATCTTCATGACCATGTGTGATGAAGACACCTTTAATTTTATCTACATTTTTTTCTAAATAGCTGTAATCTGGTATCACATAGTCTATTCCGAGGAGTTCGTCTTCCGGGAATTTAATTCCCGCATCGATGACGATGATCTCATCTTGGAATTGAACAGCATATGTGTTCTTACCGATTTCGCCTAAACCGCCCAAGGCGAATACAGCAGTTTGATCGTTTTTCACAAATTTCATAAATTATCCTAGCTCCAATACTTTAAAATCTTCACTTTGTTTTTCGTATTCCAAATATGCGCCAGCTACTGGTGCTACTAACTCTACGTTATAAGGTTTTTCCTTTAGCTTTAAACGGACGTCGCGGACGGATTCACCTTCCACATACATCGTTTGCGTATTCTCCCTGATGGGAACCTCAGATATGGTTACTTGATAGTATACCTTAAAAACCATTTTAATCTCTCCTCACTTGTTTACATTGCTTTTTTCATTATATATAAAAACAACAATTTTTACATGTTTTTCAACATCATGGAAAAACAAACCCAACTTACCTTTTGGAAGAGGGGTTTTTATTTAACTTATTATACCAATACGGAATAGTATATAAAAATAAATAGCTGAATTCGTAGGTTTAACCAACCTCTATCCTTTATCCTTTCCGTTTTTACTACGTGTAAAACTTAATTGGATAAAGAAATGTTCCGGAATGGGCCTCTTTAAAAGGAACATCTATGTATTTAAAAAATAATCCTTCAATCAATGCTTGGTGAAATCGGTTTCTTGCTAAAAGAAAGGGAATCACCGGATATGTGAATCTGTGCAAAGAGATGGATATTATAGTATGTACATGTAATCTTTCAAAGTAGGCTTAATAAGAACTGTACAACAAGGAAGAAGCCCTCCGCAAGTTTTTGAAGGGCTGTACAAAAAAATCTCGCAAATGGATGACGGCCATTGGCAGAATGAAAATGGCATCATGCGATTGATTTTTTTCTTAGAAGATCATTCCATTGTTTTACAAGCTTTTTACGAAGCTTCTTTAACATGGCGATCACGCTCCCTTAGTTATTATTGTATAGGATTATTCAATAAAGTAAATACGTCTTTACAGGTAAAAGGCTTATTTATGAAAAAAAGGCCGTCATTTCTATCATATGCTTGGCTATCTTGGGAGAGTGTGAAGGGGGATTTAGATGTCTCATATATAATATATGCTGAACCACGAATGAAAAACCTGGATAAATGTGGTGTTTTTGAAAAGGAGTTACTTGACTTATTTTAATGACAATTATTAAATGGGTACATATTAAAAAAAGGTAAACTGAATGAATTGGAAGTGAATAGTCAGTGAAAATCGTATTCTTTGATATTGATGGAACATTACTGGATCATGAAAAAAAATTACCGGCTTCAACAAAGAAAGCAGTGAAGCAACTGCAGGATAGCGGAGTCTTCGTAGCCATTGCGACGGGACGTGCTCCATTCATGTTTGAAGACTTAAGAGAAGAACTTGGTATCGATACATTCGTTAGTTTTAATGGACAATATGTCGTTTTTGAAGGGGAAGTCATCTATAAGAACCCGTTGAATCTATCTGAAATCAGAAGGCTGCATAAGGCTGCGGAGGAAAATGAAGTGCCTATCGTATTCATGAATGAGGAAACGATGCAATCAAGCGTTCCGTATCATAATCGGATTGAAGAAGCCTTGAGCACTCTAAAATTCCCACATCCGGGGCATCAGGCGGATTTTTATGAAAATAATGACATTTATCAAGCCTTATTATTTTGCTCTGAGGATGAAGAATCGGAGTACGTGGGTATGTACGATAAATTTAACTTTATTAGATGGCATACCTATTCAACGGATGTTTTGCCTTTTGGGGGTTCAAAGGCTGAAGGGATAAAGACTTTGATGAAAAAGGTCGGATTTGACCTTGAGGATGTATATGCATTTGGAGATGGCTTAAATGATATAGAAATGCTTAAAGCTGTGGGGTATGGAGTGGCTATGGGCAACGCAGGACAGCTCGTCAAACAGGAAGCTGATTACGTGACAACGGACGTCGATAAAGACGGCATCCTCCATGGGCTAAAAGAACTTGAATTGATTTAATGTAAGGCAGGCAGCAAAGACCCCCACTTATATAAACGGTGGGGGTCTTTGCTGCCTTTACTGGGATGAAACTCATCTTTCAATTGGAATGTAACTTTCTGGGACGTTGAAAGGATCGTCATGATTGATGTGATCATAAAACATAATGCCATTTAAATGATCGATTTCATGTTGGAAGCAGATGGAGGCCAAACCTTTTAACCGGAGCTGAACATATTCTCCTTCTATGTTTGTACCGGATACCTTTATACGGGCATAACGAGGTACATAACCAGAAATGGGCCGATTAACGGAGAGGCAGCCTTCGCCGGCGGTAAGATAGGACCTTTCAACGGAATGGCTTACGAGTTTTGGGTTGAATAGAGCATAGCTAATTAATTCGCCTTTTTCATTTTTAAGATGTACGGCGATCATGCGTTTGGATATATTCACCTGTGGTGCGGCCAAACCAATTCCTGCCCTCAAACCATATTTCAAAGCGATTTCAGTATCCTGGCTATTTTGTACATACTCCATTAAGTCGGCCAAGACCTTTTTGTCCTCTTCAGAAGCAGGTAATGGAACTTCTTCAGCCACTTTCCTTAATATTGGATTGTCTTCTTCAACAAAATCATCCATTGTAAACAAGTTCTTTCACCCCACTAAGTTTCATAAATATATGTATGGGATTATTTTAACAAAAATATGCTCGGAAGTTAATATAAGAGACAATGATAGGGAAGAAGGACCATCCCTATCATTATATTATTTACGGCATTATAGTCTGTTTCTTTTTCATTTTCATTTATAATTTTCTTTAATAAGGGTATTTAGATGATATTTTGGGTAAAGGGAGAGGGTGATTATCTGTTTAGCATAAGCATGCGCCGACAATGATCAGTAGTATGAATAAGACTACGATTAAAGCGAAGCCGCCGCCGAAACCACAACCGCCACCGCCACCGCCGTAACCTCCATAACCATAACTTGGTGCAGCGGATACTGGATAACAACAATCTTGGGTGTAACCTCCATAATACATAATTATACCTCCGTTTTATATTTTGGGATTCAACCATCTTGATTTGAAATGGTTTAATACAGCCTATGCGGTAGGGGTTGAATCGTGTAGGCTCTAACCCAGACTTGAAAAATATCCTGTTTTCGGTAGTGGAACGCGTGTAGTGACTGCTATTAAATTCAGATGTGGGAATTTCTTAAAAACATCCTAATAGAAGGATCAGAGGGAGTGTTAGTTTTGAAGCTTTATCGTCTATACGTCGTTTTGTTTGTTTCTGTCATAATGATGACCGGATGTATGAATAGCGGTTCACCTGAGGAAAGAGTCGTTAAAATTCTAGACAAGACAGTTGAGAAAGAAAGTAATTTTACAGAGAAACAAGAGCCTTTAAATGATTTGGAAAAAGAAGAAAAAGAAATATATGAAAAGATCATCAAACTCGGGATGAAAGAGTATGACCAAATCGTGGAACTTTCCGACGAAGCATTAAAAAATATCGAAAAACGAGAAGAGTTAATTGAAAAAGAAAAAGATAGTATGGATGCCTCGAAAAAGCAATTCGACAAAATGGAAGGGCAAACTGATAAAATTGAAGATCAAAAGGTAAAAAAAGAAGCTGTCAAAATGGAAAAGACAATGAATGAACGATATGAAAAATATGAGGACGTATACAAAACCTATCAACAAAGCTTAGCGAATGATAAGCAACTATATGAACTATTCAAAAAAGAGGATTTAAAAATGGATGAACTCCAAAGTCAAATTGATAAAATTAATACAACATATGAAAAAGTTGTGAAAGCCAATGAGAAATTCAATGCAGTAACAACAAAATATAATCAAGAAAAAGATAGCTTTTATGAAACGGCAGGCATAAAAAAAACGGACTCTGACAAAGATTAAAGAAGAGGAATAAGGCTATGGGCATTGCTCATAGCCTTATGTGCGTTTGGGTAAGAAAATAAAATGATCAGATTTCCGTTAAAAAGTGAAAAAACTCAACGAAAATATTTACTGACCTGTACTAAGGGAAAATAAATAAAGAAATTCTAACAGTTGAGACGATTGAAAGCATATAAAGTTTTCTTACAATACTATTCAAAAGTTGGAAATGCCTTTAGATAAAGGTCATGATTGATTCTTTAGGAATAGGAGTTGAAGCGAAATACTATCCTTTGGCACCTTACGGGAGCTAAAAGTGGCAAAGTTTATAGTACAGATGTATAATGAAAACTATAACAGAGGGTCGATTAGTGGAAAATAAAACTAATAAAATTTTGAATGTAGGGAAGTATAAGTGATTGACTTGATGTTAATTCATCTTGTACACTAAATTTACCAAAGTTCTTGTATCATATTTCTTGATTATTTTATTGGTACAGCTTAAGATTAAGACATAAATACGATTCCCTTGTTTGAGAGATTATTCTTAAGGGGAAAATAAAACAATAAGTTCTTGAAGAAACTATAAGACAAATCATTTTGCTTTATAGAATAATAATTACTAACCTTTTTAATGAAAGGATGAGGTGCCAAATGGCTCAGAAAACTAAACAGGCTAAAATTAATGTTCAAGACCAGCTGAAAAAAGTTGAAGAACAATTTGAAATGTTTCAAATCTTAAATGAAGAGGGAGAAGTCGTGAACGAAGCGGCAATGCCTGACTTAAGTAATGAACAATTACAGGAATTGATGCGCCGTATGGTATATACACGGATATTGGATCAACGTTCTATTTCCCTTAACAGACAAGGAAGATTAGGTTTTTATGCGCCTACCGCAGGGCAGGAGGCCTCTCAGATAGCTTCTCAATTTGCTTTGGAGAAAGAGGACTTCATTCTTCCAGGGTATCGTGATGTTCCACAAATCGTTTGGCATGGCCTGCCACTTTGGCAAGCTTTCTTATTCTCAAGAGGACATTTTAAAGGGAATCAAATACCGGAAGATGTGAATGTCCTTTCACCACAGATCATTATCGGCGCCCAATATATTCAAGCTGCCGGCGTAGCACTTGGTCTTAAGAAGCGTGGTAAAAAAGCTGTCGCGATAACATATACGGGCGATGGAGGAACTTCACAAGGGGATTTCTATGAAGGAATCAACTTTGCCGGAGCATTTAAAGCGCCAGCTATATTCATTGTACAAAATAATAGGTTTGCAATCTCAACACCTGTCGATAAGCAGTCTGCAGCTAAAACATTGGCCCAAAAAGGGGTGGCTGCTGGTATTCCAGGCATTCAGGTAGACGGCATGGACGCATTAGCGGTTTATACTGCAGTGAAAGAAGCACGTGAGCGCGCCATAAATGGAGAAGGCCCAACACTGATTGAAACCTTGACTTACCGTTATGGACCTCACACTATGGCTGGGGATGATCCAACGCGTTACCGGACAACGGATTTGGATAATGAGTGGGAACAAAAGGATCCACTTGTTAGACTTCGGAAGTTCTTGGAAAATAAAGAGCTTTGGAATGAAGAATTAGAGAATGAAACGATAGAGAAAGCAAAAGAAGATATAAAAGAAGCAATCAAAAAGGCTGACGCAGAACCAAAACAAAAAGTGACAGACCTTATTTCAATCATGTTTGAAGAAATGCCTTACAACCTAAAAGAACAATATGAAATTTATAAAGAAAAGGAGTCGAAGTAAGCCATGGCTCAATTGACGATGATTCAAGCAATTACAGATGCATTACGTACAGAACTTAAAAATGATGAGAATGTACTCGTTTTTGGAGAAGATGTCGGCGTTAATGGAGGAGTGTTCCGGGCGACTGAAAATCTTCAAAAAGAGTTCGGTGAAGAACGTGTTTTCGATACACCCCTTGCAGAATCAGGCATCGGTGGATTGACAGTCGGTCTTTCCTTACAAGGTTTCCGCCCTGTTCCTGAATTACAATTCTTTGGATTCATTTATGAAGTAATGGATTCAGTCAGTGGACAGCTTGCTCGTATGCGTTACCGTTCAGGCGGTCGCTACAATGCACCGGTTACCATTCGTTCTCCATTTGGCGGTGGAGTTCATACTCCAGAAATGCATGCGGATAGTCTAGAAGGATTAATGGCTCAGCAACCTGGATTAAAGGTAGTTATTCCTTCCACTCCATACGATGCAAAAGGTTTGTTGATTTCAGCAATTCGCGACAACGATCCTGTCATCTTCCTTGAACACATGAAATTATATCGCTCTTTCCGTCAGGAAGTTCCTGAGGAAGAATATACGATTCCATTAGGAAAAGCAGATGTAAAACGAGAAGGAACGGACTTATCCATTATTACGTATGGTGCGATGGTGCAGGAATCCATCAAGGCTGCGGAAGAATTGGCTAAAGAAGGACATTCGGTAGAAGTGGTCGACCTTCGTACTGTTTCTCCATTGGATATTGATACGATTATTGCCTCTGTTGAAAAAACGGGACGGGCCATTGTCGTTCAAGAAGCCCAAAAACAAGCTGGTGTAGCAGCACATGTTGTAGCAGAAATTAACGAACGTGCTATTTTAAGTCTGGATGCTCCCGTTTTACGAGTGACGGCTGCCGATACAGTTTTCCCATTTTCTCAGGCTGAAACGGTATGGCTTCCAAATTATAAAGATATTATCGAAACAGCGACAAAAGTGTTGAAATTCTAATTACTTTTAATGAGAAGAATGAAAGTAAAGGCTTTGGAGAGTCTTTCTCATTAGTAGAAATACATGACAAAGGGCTTTATTCAAAGCCCTAAGTATGATTTAATATAGGAGGTTGAATTCAGTGGCATTCCAATTTAGACTCCCTGATATCGGAGAAGGTATACACGAAGGTGAAATAGTAAAATGGTTTGTTAAACCAGGAGATACGATTCAAGAAGATGACGTACTTTGTGAAGTTCAGAACGATAAAGCTGTAGTCGAAATTCCATCACCGGTGAAAGGTACCGTTGAAGAAATTCTTGTTCAAGAAGGAACGGTGGCTGTAGTCGGAGATGTACTTGTCACTTTTGATGCTCCTGGGTATGAAGATCTTCAGTTTAAAGGGGATCATGGGGAAGAAGCGAAAGCAGAAGGTGATAAAGATACTGAAGCTCAGGTTCAAGCTACTGCTGAAGGCGGACAGAAAGTCAATAAAGAAGCTGCACCGGTTCAGGAAAATAGTGAAGAAACGGGCGCAGGAGCTCAACCAAAGGCGGGATCTCAGCCACAGGTTGAAGCAGATCCTACACGACGTATCATTGCCATGCCTTCTGTTAGAAAGTATGCACGGGAACAAGGGGTAAATATTCGCGAGATTACTGGCTCAGGAGATAATGGCCGCGTCATGAAAGAAGATATAGATGCTTTCAAAAATGGCACATCCGCTTCAAAAGAACCAGCTCGTCAAAGTGATGATGCTTCACAACAAATAGATTCGGATACGAAAGAAGATAATACGAAAGTGGCAATTCCAGAAGGGCAATACCCTGAAACGCGCGAAAAAATGAGCGGCATGAGAAAAGCGATTGCCAAGGCAATGGTTAAGTCGAAACAGACGGCTCCTCATGTTACATTAATGGATGAAATTGATGTGACGATGCTAGTTGCCCATCGTAAGAAATTCAAGGATATTGCTGCAGAAAAAGGAATCAAGCTTACATTCCTACCTTATGTTGTTAAAGCCTTAACTAGTGCATTACGTGAATTTCCTATGCTTAATACATCATTTGATGATGAAACAAGTGAGATTATCCATAAACACTATTACAATATCGGAATTGCGGCAGATACAGAAAAAGGTCTGTTAGTTCCAGTTGTAAAAGATGCAGATCGAAAATCAACTTTTGCTATTTCACAAGAAATTAATGAATTAGCTGCGAAAGCTCGTGATGGTAAGTTGGCTTCCAATGAAATGAAAGGCGCTTCTTGCTCCATCACGAATATCGGTTCCGCAGGCGGTCAATGGTTCACACCTGTAATCAATCATCCAGAAGTTGCCATTCTAGGGATTGGACGCATTGCCGAAAAAGCAATTGTTCGCGACGGGGAAATTATCGCCGCTCCAGTTCTGGCATTATCACTTAGCTTTGATCACCGTATTATTGACGGGGCCACTGCTCAGCATGCATTAAATCACATCAAAAAGTTATTGAACGACCCAGAATTATTGTTAATGGAGGCGTAAACAATGGTAGTAGGAGATTTTCCGATCGAAACAGATACATTAGTAATAGGTTCAGGACCTGGGGGGTATGTTGCCGCAATTCGCGCAGCACAGCTTGGACAAAAAGTAACAGTTGTTGAAAAAGGATCAATTGGCGGAGTTTGTTTGAACGTAGGTTGTATCCCTTCAAAAGCGATGATCTCAGCAGGTCACCGTTTCCATAATGCTCAGCATTCAGAAGATATGGGGATCTTTGCGGAAAAGGTTTCTGTTGACTTTTCTAAAGTGCAAGCATGGAAACAATCTGTTGTAAATAAATTGACAGGTGGCGTAAGTAACCTATTAAAAGGAAATAAAGTTGAGGTCGTGTCAGGAGAAGCTTACTTCGTAGATGAAAATAGCATCCGTGTCATGAATGAAGACTCAGCTCAAACATATACATTTAAAAACGCGATTATCGCAACTGGTTCTACACCAATCGAAATCCCGTCATTTAAATATACTAAACGTGTACTTAATTCTACTGGTGCTCTTGCTTTGGAAGAATTACCAGGTTCAATCGTCGTTATCGGCGGAGGGTACATTGGTACAGAGCTTAGCGGCGCATTAGCAAGCTTTGGAACGAAAGTAACGATCCTTGAAGGTACAGAAGAAATTCTTTCTGCAGGTTTTGAAAAACAAATGGCAGCCCTAGTTAAAAAGAACCTTAAAAACAAAGGTGCTGAAATTGTTACAAAAGCTCTTGCTAAAGGCGTGGAAGAAACTGAAACTGGCGTTACGGTTACTTATGAAGTAAAAGGCGAAGAGAAAAAAGTTGAAGCGGATTATGTGTTAGTGACAGTAGGTCGCCGTCCGAATACATCTGAAATCGGTCTTGAACAAGTCGGCATCAAAATGACGGACAGAGGCTTGATTGAAATTGATAAACAATGTCGTACAAATGTGAAAAACATTTACGCGATTGGTGATATCGTTTCTGGACCTCAATTAGCACATAAAGCTTCTTATGAAGGAAAAATCGCAGCGGAAGCTATCGCTGGCGAGTCTTCTGAAATTGACTACCTAGCTATTCCGGCTGTGGCATTCACTGAACCGGAACTTGCTTCTGTAGGTTATAATGAAAAAGACGCGAAAGAAGCAGGAATCGAAGCATTAGCTTCTAAATTCCCATTCGCTGCAAATGGACGTGCTCTTTCATTGAACAGCACGGACGGTTTTGTGAAGCTTATTACCCGTAAAGAAGACGGATTGGTAATTGGAGCACAAATCGCAGGACCAAACGCTTCTGATATGATTGCAGAACTTGGTTTAGCTATCGAGGCAGGAATGACTGCTGAAGATATCGCGATGACAATTCATGCGCATCCAACTTTAGGGGAAATCACAATGGAAGCTGCTGAAGTAGCCCTTGGAACTCCTATCCATATCATCAAATAATTGTTTTCCCAAAAAGCATACTGCCCTTCCTGGGCAGTGTGCTTTTTTTTCGTTATAAGTTAATGTTACCGATCCGAAATACTTAATGAAATGTGAAGACGGGCATATATTTATAAAGAACATGATCCGTTTTAATAGGGAAAAAGGTTTGAAATTTGTAGAATAGGATAAAAAAATAGCAGGAGCGGTGTGACTTGAGAACAAGTTTGCCGAAATAAAGCAACGGCCAATTGTTCATATAAATGGGGTGGATCACTTGAAAGATTATCTTGTCATCCTTTTTCAACTAATTGTTTGGAGTGGATATACAGTGGTTGAATGGCTGTCGGTCAATGATCGTTTTGTTTTTAAAGTATTCATGTTTTTGGTCTTTTCTTATTTAGCCATTTATATCGGAAAAATGATACTGAAATCCAATAGAAGGACGTTGCTGGTCACCGTTATCAGTTTACTCTGTTATGGTGTATTGCAAATCCTTTTAGAAACATTAGTACCTGTTTATTGAATGAGGTTTAAGCCGTACTGCCACTTATACCAATGGAGGAATTATGCTTAACAGACCCTTGTGCATGTTTGCGATCATATCACTTGTATTGATGGGGTGTAATGGAATGGATGTTACCCCTGTACAAAATCAAAAAACCGTCGAAACATCGAGCCATATCAAAGATGAACAAAAAGAAGTAGAGCTTAGTGAGAAACAGGAGAAACCAATTGAAAAAGGGAAGGCAGAAGGGGAGAAGGTTCAAGTCCAATATCGTTTGAATGAGGCAAATTGGTCATTTGAACCAATTAAAGATGCTGATCCGAAAGTTGTCCTTTTGACATTTGATGATGCACCTGATAAATATTCACTAGACATTGCTAAAACGCTCCATGAGCTTCAAGTGCCAGCTATATTTTTTGTGAATGGCCATTTTATTGAAGATGATGAAAAGAAAAAAATATTGAAGGAAATCCATGATATGGGCTTCCTAATTGGGAACCATACATATTCTCACGTTAACTTGAAGGAACAGACTGATGTGGTTCAAAAAAAAGAAATCGTTAAATTAAATGATTTGGTAGAAGAAATCGTTGGGGAGCGGCCCAAATTCATCCGGGCTCCGTTCGGGACGAATACCGAATATTCCAAAGGAATTGCGAAACAAGAAAAAATGTTGGTTATGAACTGGACCTATGGCTATGATTGGGAAAAAGAGTATCAAAATGATAAGGCTTTAACGAATATCATGTTAAATAGTCCATATTTATCGAATGGAGCGAACTTATTGATGCATGATCGGAAATGGACGCATGACGCGATTGAAGATATCGTAAATGGTTTTCAAAAGAAAGGCTACACATTCCTTGATCCCGGATTAATAGAAACCCCTGCATAAAGTATCTATTAATCATTCGAAATCTGTCTCATTGATTATTACTTTGCGATTAAAAAGGCACTCGGGAAATATTCCGAATGCCTTTTATGATGAACAACCAGTTCACCGGACTTTGCTTTTATAGAATCTTATTCGCTTGTCTATAGCTGTCAATCATTGCACATATTATCACAATAGGGGCAAGAATGAACCCTATGGAAACGAACGCAAGTAAGCAAGACACTAAATATGCCAAAGCAAAAAATATACCTCTTTTAAATAGCTTTCTGTCTCTTGATGCCCATTCCCAACTAGGATGTAAGCTTAAGAATAGATGCCCAGCACCAGGAACCCAAAAAGATATTATGAGTGTGATTAGTTTCTTCAAACCATTTCCTCCTAATAATACAAATAATACATCCATCAACATTAAGTTAATTCACTTGATAGGTCAATAATCATGACTCATTATTATTGTAACCAAAAGAAAAAAGCATTCAAGGAGAATGCTTTTGGTTCCTTTTTCGAATAATCTACCCGTTTTGATAAGTTGAGATTCGAAATAATGCTCATAAATTATTATTTCAGAAGTATAACCATCCATTAAATAATGATTCTTTCGCGTACCTTACCAAAGAAAAAATGATTGGAAATTGTGACTATTTTAGACTTATCCTTAATATAGATGTCTATATCCTTATACGAATGCCTTAAGTGGTGTTCATTACTTTCTGGGATAATAATACATGATTCGTTTATTAAAGAGGTGGAGTTGGCCTTGCAATTTTTTTGCGAGGAATTTACATAATTCATTAGCTTTGCCTTTATCCCCGAATGTAGCTGTTTCAGGAAGAGTGAATTGGATATATGATTGAATCCGTTCCATGCCGTCCTCATCTTGAATGATTTCTTGGTCGACCCCAATTAATATCATATGATAACGGTCGACATTGGACTGTAAATAAATCATGTTCCCCTTCATTTCATCCGGCTCTTTCATATCATAAGGAAAGGCTTTTTTATCATAGTCCCAATCCAGTTGCTTTCCTGTTTTTGAGGTGACCATTTGGTAATAGGTGAGTAATTCCTTCACGTCCTCAATCGTGACATTGGTTTTCACAGACTCCGGGACTAGTTTGATATAGGCATTTTCAATCATTATTCAGCCTCCTTTTCCCTGTTTTCTTTATAATAGATTAACATTAAATGGATATTTTATATACCTATCTATATGTAACTGTAATTGGGATAATTCCTTCCTCACATTCTCAAACCAGATACATGTTTATGGTAAAAAAATGTAATAATAGGTTGACAAACAGCTTTTTTTATTTGTAAAATTTAAACAATTAATACTCTTCCAGGAGTGAGATGAATATGACTATACATGGTATCGATTCAATTGTAGTTGCTACAAAAAAAGGGGCTGTATCGCTTTATTTAAAGTGATGCAGCCCCTTTACTATGTTAAAGGGGTGTAGGGCATGATTCTTACTGGTGAGGATTTAACGGTAAATCTATCAAAAAAGGTCATATTTGAGAAGGAAAAGGTCACCCTCTCCCAAAATGCTCTGGAAAATGTTTTGAATAGCAGGAAAGCAGTCGAAAAAATTGTCTTGGATAAACGCATAATATACGGGATTACGACTGGGTTTGGGAAATTCAGTGATGTATTTATCGATACCGAAGATGTAAAACAACTACAATATAACCTCATCCAATCTCATGCCTGTGGAGTAGGAAGCCCATTTCCCGAAAGTGTTTCCAGAGCTATGCTACTACTTCGGGCAAATGCTCTGGCTAAAGGCTTTTCAGGCGTGAGACTTGAAGTCATCTCTACTTTATTGGCCCTTTTACATGCAGAGATACATCCGGTTATCCCACAGCAGGGATCTCTTGGTGCAAGTGGGGATTTAGCTCCACTTTCACATTTAGCGCTTGCATTAGTGGGGGAGGGAGAGGTCTTTTATAAAGGAGAGATTGTGAATGCTTCCGTGGCCATGAAACTGGAAAGCATTTCACCAATCGAGTTGGAAGCCAAAGAAGGGCTCGCACTAATCAATGGTACGCAGGCCATGACGGCGATGGGGGTGGTGGCCTTTCTGGAAGCGGAAAAAATCGGATGGTTGTCTGAAGCGATTGCCGCGATGACTGTCGAAGCATTAAATGGGATTATAGACACGTTTGATGAAAGGATTCACCTAGCAAGAGGATACCCGGAACAGATCGCTGTTGCCAAGAGAATGAGGAAGTGGCTCGAAGGAAGCAGGCTTACTTCCAGGCAAGGGGAAGTTCGGGTGCAAGATGCATACTCGCTCCGGTGCATCCCCCAGGTCCTAGGGGCCTCCTGGCAGGTATTCGGATATGTAAAAGAAAAATTGCAAATTGAAATGAATGCAGCCACCGATAATCCGCTGATTTTTGATGAAGGTGACCATGTAATATCCGGGGGGAACTTTCATGGACAGCCGATTGCCTTTGCCATGGATTTCTTAAAGTTAGGGGTTGCGGAAGTTGCAAGCATATCGGAAAGAAGGATTGAGCGGCTCGTTAATCCCCAATTGAATGATCTCCCTCCCTTTTTAAGTGCCAGACCTGGACTGGAGTCAGGTGCGATGATCATGCAATATTGTGCAGCATCACTCGTCTCTGAAAACAAGACGCTAGCTCATCCTGCGAGTGTCGATTCCATTCCCTCATCAGCTAATCAAGAGGACCATGTGAGCATGGGGACCATCGCTGCTAGACATGCTTATGCAATAATCCAGAATACATGGAGGGTCTTGGCGATTGAATGCATTACGGCGATGCAAGGCGTTGAATATAGGGGTACAGAATATATGAGTCCGAAGACTTTTCAATTTTATGAAAAGGCCAGGGAAATTGTACCGACCATTAAGTCTGACCGAATGTTTTCCACTGATATTGAAGCCTGTACCACGTGGTTGAAAACGTATGACTTTACGGAATGGATGCATGACTTTTAGATAAGGGGTGAAAAACATGGGAGCTAAGGAACAAAGGGAAATTGTGAACTACAAAGGCTCTACTCTTCATGCGAAGGGATGGATTCAAGAAGCGGCGATAAGGATGCTGATGAACAATCTTGACCCTCAAGTAGCTGAAAATCCAGAAGAACTGGTTGTATACGGAGGGATAGGCAAAGCAGCTCGAAATTGGGAAAGCTATGACAAAATCATGAAAACGCTACATGAATTGGAGACGGATGAAACCTTATTGGTTCAATCAGGGAAACCTGTGGCCGTTTTCAGAACACACCCGGATGCGCCTCGAGTTTTGTTAGCTAATTCCAACCTCGTGCCGGCCTGGGCCAATTGGGATCACTTTCATGAACTCGATAAAAAAGGATTGATGATGTATGGACAAATGACTGCTGGCAGCTGGATTTATATTGGTAGCCAAGGAATCATTCAGGGGACGTATGAAACATTCTCGGAGCTTGCCAGGCAACATTTCCAAGGGTCATTAAAACATACCATCACCTTGACTTCCGGCCTTGGTGGAATGGGAGGAGCGCAGCCGTTAGCGGTTACCATGAATCAGGGGGTCTGTCTCGCCATTGAAGTGGATGAAACCAAAATCGACCGGAGAATAAAAAATGGTTACCTCGATCGTAAAACATCCGATATGGATGAGGCGATTGCCATTGTGAAAAAAGCAAGGCAGGCGGGTGAACCTTTATCCATCGGTCTGCTTGGAAATGCAGCAGATATTTTGCCACTTCTGATTGAACGTGGATTCATCCCTGACGTATTGACGGACCAAACATCCGCCCATGACCCGTTACATGGCTATATCCCTTCAGGAATGACGGTAGCACAAGCCAGACGTTTTCGACAAGATAATCCGAAGGCATATGTTGTTGCCTCTAAACAAACGATAGCCAGCCATGTTAGATCCATGTTGAGTATGCAGGAAAAGGGGGCCATCACCTTTGATTATGGAAACAACATTCGTCAGATGGCAAAAGATGAAGGCGTGGATCAGGCATTTAGTTTTCCAGGCTTTGTTCCGGCTTATATTCGTCCGCTTTTTTGCGAAGGGAAGGGCCCATTCAGGTGGGCTGCCTTATCGGGAGATCCCGAGGATATTTATAAAATTGATGCAGTCTTGCTCGAAGAATTCAAAGAAAACCAGAATCTATGCAATTGGATAAAACTGGCGCAGGAGAAAATTCCCTTTCAAGGCCTTCCAGCCCGAATTTGTTGGCTTGGATATGGAGACAGGGCCAGGCTCGGGAAAATGATTAATGACCTGGTCAAAGCTGGGGAATTGAAAGCGCCGATTGTGATAGGAAGGGATCATTTGGATGCAGGTTCTGTTGCTTCGCCTAACCGTGAAACAGAAGCGATGATGGATGGCAGTGATGCCGTTTCCGACTGGCCAATCTTAAATGCATTAATCAATGCTGTTGGCGGGGCAAGTTGGGTCTCGGTTCATCATGGAGGCGGTGTCGGTATGGGCTATTCGATTCATGCTGGCATGGTGATAGTGGCGGACGGTACGAAGGAAGCGGAAGCAAGGCTTGAGCGGGTACTTACATCAGATCCTGGAATGGGTGTGGTGCGCCATGCTGATGCCGGTTACGAACTGGCGATTATGACAGCCAAGGAAAAGGGAATTCATATGCCGATGTTGGGAGAGAAGTAGATGAGTAGACCCATTTTCATAAAAAACGCGGCCCAATTGATCACACTCGACGGAAAGATGAAAGCCCCCAGGATTAAGGCAGAAATGTCAGACTTGCAAATCATCGAAAATGGAAGCGTCTGGCTCGAAGCCGGAATCGTTCAAGCGGTAGGCAGAACGAGTGATTTACTGGAAAAGTACACGCATCGTCTAGCTCAAGCCGAGACCCTAGATGCAACGGGCAAGTTGGTTACGCCTGGTTTGGTAGATCCACATACCCATTTAGTATTTGCCGGAAGCAGGGAAAAGGAGTTTAATCAACGCCTGGAAGGTGCCACTTACATGGATATCATGAATCATGGCGGGGGCATATATGCGACGACCGAGGCTGTGAAAAAAGCGAGTCACACCCAGTTGCTTGAAGAGAGCTTGGAACGCATGAACGGATTTCTTCTACAAGGGGTGACGACAGTCGAGGCGAAAAGTGGCTATGGCTTGGATTGGAACACGGAGAGAAAACAGCTTGAAGTGGCAAAGTTACTTCATGAACAACATCCAATTGATGTTGTTTCAACCTTTATGGGTGCCCATGCCGTCCCCCTACATTTTAAAGAAAACCCTGAAGTTTTTGTTGATTTAATCATTAATGAAATGATCCCTGCAGTTGCACAAGCTAAATTGGCGGAGTTTAACGATGTATTTTGCGAAGAAGGCGTATTCACCCCCGAACAGGCAAAGAAAATCTTGGAGGCCGGAAAGAAATTCGGACTGAAGGCTAAAATTCATGCGGATGAAATCGAGCCGTATGAAGGAGCGGAGCTTGCGGCTGAATTAGGGGCCATTTCAGCAGATCATTTGCTAGAAGCATCGATTACGGGGATGAAGAAGATGGCAAAAGCGGGGGTGGTTGGTGTTTTACTACCGGGAACAGCCTATTTCTTAATGAAAAAATTCGCCGATGCCAGAAAGATGATTGATCTAGGTGTACCGGTCGCCCTTTCCACGGATTGTAATCCGGGTTCTTCGCCGACGGTATCTCTACCTTTCATGATGAATCTTGCTTGTATGAAGATGGGGATGAGTCCTGCTGAAGCGATAACGGCCGTCACAATCAATGCAGCCCATGCCATTGATCGTGCTGAGGAAATCGGGAGCATCGAAGTCGGCAAAAAGGCGGACATCACGATTTTTGACGTAGATCACTTTGCGAAACTTCAGTATTTTTATGGAGTCAATCACACAGATACCGTCATAAAAAAAGGAAGAGTCGTTGTGAAAGGGGGAGCGCTTGTTGAGTGACGTTCATCTTCAACCGGCAACTTTTACTTGGAGGAAGGAAGCATTCCCGGCAGCCCACCCAGCAAAGGTCCACCAGTGGATTCGGACAATTGATGAGCAGAGAATGGCAGGAGATATGGATGAACCGGATTGTGTCTTTTTTGGGGCCCCACTATCCAGGTCATCCATCAGCCCATCGGGAGCATCGGAGTTCCCTGATTATTTTCGTCGTTCATGGAAAGGCTTTTCTACCTATAACATGGATTATGATGTGGATTTCTCTGGGATGCAGGTATGGGATTTAGGTGATGCACCCATGCATGGAACGGATATCAGCCTTTGTCATCAGTCGATTAGGGAGACATCCGCTGCTGTTCACGATATGTACCGGAATTCCTTGATTGGTGGAATTGGCGGTGATCATTCTACAACAGCCATGCTGGTGAAAGGAATGAAGCAAATCTATCCTGATAGTAAAATAGGTATCCTGCAATTCGATACGCATCTTGATTTGCGGGATCCTTCAGAAAACGGTCCTACTAATGGTACACCCATGCGTCAGTTGATTGAAGCGGGCATTGTCGAGGGAAAGCATATCCACAATATTGGCTTGCATGGGTTTTATAACACCAGGGATTTAATTGACTATGCAAAGAAGAAAGGAGTCAGGTATGTCCCTTTACGATTAGCCAGGAAGCAAGGTCTTGAACAGGTGATAAAAGAGGCATTAGCTCATTTAAATGATCAAGTGGATATGATTTACGTGACGATTGATATGGATGTTCTCGACATGGCGTTTGCTCCTGGTGTTCCAGCAGCGACTACTGGTGGGATGCATCCGGGGGAATTGCTGGAAGCTGTATTTCTTGCCGGAAGCCATGACAAGGTGAGGGCTTTTGATATCGTATGTTTGGACCCGCTCAGGGATACGCTGAACCAGGCAACGGTACAGATGGGTACTTCTGTTTTTCTGACGATGATATGCGGTCTACAAATCAGGGGGGAATAGCAACGCTAATCAGGACTTGTTTTCCTGAAGCCAATGAAAACAATGGGGAATTTCTAATATTGGAATTTATGAAATAACGAATTGGAAAAATCTATATATGACATACTTTATAGCTTGAAATATTAAATGTGCTATATTATAATGAAATAAAGCGGTTACATTAATCGTTTCATGCATACAATATAGAGGAAGGGGTTGTAAAAATGGGAACTATCGTTTGTCAAACTTGCAACAGCACGATTGATCATTTTGAAGATGAAAAAGTAAGTGTACTTTATACACATAATCACAACTGCCACAGCTGTGATACAGCTGCCTCTAAGGAATAGGACATACAACATTGACTGATAATAGATTTTGAGGGTGTTCCAGGAAATATAACCTGGACGCCCTTTTTCCATGAGGGAAGACCCAATTAAGGAACGATTATGATTGTAAACGACGAGTAAAAACCAGAGCGTATGTCTGATTGCTCTGGTTTTTACCGTTTCTTTAATGTTTAATGATCCGTAAGTATTTAATTTCTGGATCCTCAGGACCTTGGACGGGAAGGCCCACCTCGATATTTTTCTGGATATAGGCAATGTTGTCCTCGGTGATCAGTTCGCCCGGTATGAAAATCGGGATCCCAGGGGGATAGACCATAATGAATTCTGCACTGATCTTTCCTACGGATTCCTCTATAGGCACCACCTCGGTTTCCGCATAGAAGGCCTCTCTTGGCGATAGGGCAAGTGGCGGAGTATCGGGAAGCAGGACTTCGATTCTTCCATGATCGGCTGCCCACTCCTTAAATTCTTCCGATAAGTCTTTAAGGGCATTGATTAATATATCCACTTCCGTTATGGAATCCCCTGGGGTGATCAAACAAAGGATATTATATAAATCAGAGAGCTCCACCTCGATATTATGTTTCTCACGCAACCACTTCTCCACGTCATATCCGGTAATGTCCAATTCTTTAATAGAAATGATTAATTTTGTCGGATCATAACTAAAGGCAGCTTTACTCGCCAATATTTCTTTCCCTACACAATATAAATAAGGAATTTCATTGATTGCGTTCCTTGCATATTCAGCAAGCCTTATTGCACCATCGATCATTTCCCTTCCGTTCGTTGCTAGTTGCCTTCTGGCTGTATCAAGTGATGCAAGAAGGATATAGGATGTCGAGGTCGTTGTGAGCATGCTTAAAATTGCCTGGACCCGATTTGCGGAAACCAGTCCGTCCTTTACATTTAAAACGGAACTGCCCGTCATCGAACCTCCAAGTTTATGAACACTCGTAGCTGCCATATCGGCTCCAGCTTGCATGGCGGATAGTGGCAGTTCTTCATGAAAATGAATATGGACCCCATGTGCTTCGTCAACGAGCACCGGCATATGGTAAGTATGTGCCAACTCCACTATACTCTGCAAGTCTGCCGAAATGCCGAAGTAAGTCGGGTTGATTACCAAAAGTCCTTTGGCATCGCTGTGTTCCTTTAGTGTTTTTTCAACGGCTTCTATAGTTATTCCATGGGAGATTCCCAGGTCTTTATCGATTTCAGGATTAATGAAAATGGGAACGGCACCGGAAAATACGATGGCTGACATAACGGATTTATGTACGTTCCTCGGAACGATGATTTTATCTCCGGGTCCGCAGACCGACATGACCATCGTCATGATTGCACCGCTTGTTCCTTGTACCGAAAAGAATGTATGGTCAGCCCCGAAAGCCTCAGCTGCTAGGTCTTGAGCTTTTTTGATTATTCCTTTTGGCTGATGGAGGTCATCAAGTGGGGCAATATTGATCAAATCTATCGATAAGGCATTTTCCCCGATGAAATCACGAAAATCGGGATCCATCCCTTTCCCCTTTTTATGACCTGGAATATGGAATTGAACAGGATTCTTTTTTGAGTGCTGTAACAAAGCAGTATATAAGGGTGTTTCATTCTGTGACAAATTCTTGTAGCCCCTTTTCAATATAATATATAAAAATACTCCATTTACTGCAGTATATTATTCTGCGTGTCAGCCTCTATTAAATCGGGCTGCGAATTATGGGTAGACATAAAACAAAAGAATTATAGCATGTCTAACAATAAATGCCTAGTTATACTTTTAAACCCTAAAATAGCAAGCTAAGGCGAAAGAATCTATGAAACTAGGCAAATGAAATGTATTAGCGATTGTTGAATGAACTTCCTGATATAGGTGAGTTTATGATTTGAATAAATAAACAGTATTTGCCATAATGATTCGTGTAGAGTATTAAAGAATGGACAAGGGGGAAGATGTTCTTGAAATGGAAAACTCGCGTGACTGATTTATTGGGGATACAGTATCCAATTGTGCAAGGGGGATTGGCACACCTTGCCTATGCGGAATTGGCTGCAGCGGTTTCGAATGCTGGGGGTTTGGGACAGGTAACGGCCATGTCGTTGAATGACCCGGATCAATTGGTTCAGGAAATCCGAAAGACAAAAGCTATGACGGATAAGCCTTTTGGCGTCAATTTCGCCATTGGTCAGCATGGCAGGCCCTATGAACATATGCTTGAGGCAGCGATGAAAGAAGGAATTGCCATTGTCTCGGTAACTGGTGGCAACCCTGCTCCATTTCTAGAATTTCTTAAAGATACGCCTGTAAAGAAGCTTGTGCTAGTTGCCGCAAAGAGGCAGGCCGTCAAAGCCGAACAATTGGGTGCGGATGCTGTGATGGTGGTCGGGCAGGAAGGCGGAGGTCATTTAGGAAGGGATGATATCGGTACATCCGTATTGATACCGCAAGTGGTTGACTCCGTGCGCATTCCCGTAATCGCTTCAGGTGGATTCGGGGATGGACGTGGGTTAATGGCTGCATTGGCCCTTGGAGCCGAAGGTATCGAGATGGGTACAAGATTCATTGCTGTCGAGGAATGCGTCCATGCCCATGAATTATATAAAAATGCCTTGGTTTCCGGAACAGAAAATGATACCGTTGTCATTAAGCGTTCAATTGGTGCTCCTGCCCGCGTCATTTCTAATAGCTGGACGGATAAGATTCTTGAAATTGAAAAAGAAAACGGTGGATACGAGCAATTGAAGGATTACATAAGCGGAGAAGCAAACCAAAGGTATATTCATGATGGAATCGAGGACGAAGGCTACGCTTGGGCAGGACAGGTCATGGGGATGATCCATGATGTACCAACGACGGCCCAGCTATTCAAACGTATCATCAGTGAGGCGGAGGCCATTCGCTCAAAGTGGGCTGAGTGAGAAAGTTACCCATTCAACAGGATTTAACTAGAAGGAGTGAATAAGTATGGATTATCAATATCCTATGGATCTTGATTGGTCAACGGAAGAAATCGTCGACGTCATTAAATTTTTTGAAGCAGTCGAGAAAGCTTATGAAAGTAAAATTGAAAAAGAAGCATTCATGAATGCCTATCGCCGTTTTAAGGTGATTGTCCCCGGTAAGGCGGATGAAAAGAGGTATACGGACGAATTCGAATCGGCCAGCACGTATTCTGCCTATCATGTTATTAAGAAAGCGAAAGCTCTTGCAGATGGTGATTGGATTAAAATGAAATAAAATTTTCAATTGTTAGAAAACTTTATTGACTTCCTGCAAATTATGTTTTAACATAATAAACAAGAAAAGATAAAGGCAGTGACGAAGAATAGTACCTTAATATTGTTCTGTAGAGAGCCAGTGGTTGCTGAAAACTGGTGAACAAGTTTAAGCGAATGGACTTCCGAGCCCCAAACCGAAACGGATGACGGAGTAGGCTTTGGCGATTATCTCATCGTTAATGGAGACAGGCATGTAATGTTTTTTGTGCCGTAAAGTGAGCTATTATAGCTAATTAAGGTGGTACCACGGGTTCCTCGTCCTTTGGATGAGGGGCTTTTTTGCGTTTTTCTAAAATGGATAATTAAATCTTTGATTAAGAGTAGTAATCTTTCTTTAGCATCGTCACAGAGAGCCGGATCAGCTGAAAACCGGTACGAAGTAGGAAGATGAATGGACTTATGAGTGGTTTCTTGAAATGAAGTAGGGAAACCCGGTTGCCTCCGTTAAAGGGTGTGCAGGATATATCCTGCTGTAAGAGGGAAAAAGAGTGATTTTTCCAACTTGAGGTGGCACCGCGGTATTCCGTCCTCTGCAAGCACAATATTTGTGTTTGCAGGGGATTTTTTTATATGTTCCATTTCTGACAATGTTGTGACGAAGGATTAAAAAGATAGGCTCCACCTCCTATTCTGACGGCGGGAGAAAAAATAAACGTATAACGTAATTGACATAAAGGGAGGGATTGTTCATGAATTCTTTGAATGAGAAAAAGAAACTTCATTTTAAAATGGAAACAATAGAAGGGGATATTCACACACCAATCTCCATATTTCGCAAATTAAATGATAAGAAAAAATTCCTGCTCGAAAGCTCAAATTCACATCATGATAATGGTCGCTATTCCTATCTAGGGTCCAATCCTTATTTGGAGGTCACTTCATTAGCCAATCAAGTTCACGTCAAGGATTTTGTATCCGGGGAAGAGGAAGTGAAGGAAGCGAACATCATCGAGTTCCTGAAGGATCAACTGTTGGTTGAACTTGAGGGTATCCCGGTGAATATTCCCCCATTTAATGGGGGTGCAGTCGGGTACCTGGGGTATGATGTTATTCGTTTATTTGAAAAGATTGGTGATGTACCCCCTGATCCACTTCAGATGCCAGATGCCCATTTTCTATTCTTTAAGGAATTGTACATATTCGACCATGTCCTGCAAAAGATTCATCTTTTGACTGCCGAAGACGATGGAAAAAAAAGTTTAGCGGATATGAAGGAGAAAATCAATCAACCGAGTAAACCGTCACAAGAATTATCGTCGGAATTTTTGGAATTCGATTCGAACTTCAGTCAGGTGGAGTTCGAGAAAATGGTGCTTGAAGCCAAGGAAGCGATTGTAGCGGGTGAAGTGTTCCAAATCGTGTTATCACAAAGGTTCCAGGCTGACTTTGATGGAGAGCCGTTCGATGCATATCGACGACTTCGCTTAGCCAATCCATCACCATACATGTTCTATATTGAGTTTGGAGAATACACCATTCTGGGTTCTTCGCCGGAAAGCTTAATCAGTGTTTCAGCCGGTATGGTGCATGTGAATCCCATCGCGGGTACACGACCTAGGGGAAAAACGGTTGAGGAAGATAAGGGGTTAGAAAAAAGCTTACTGATGGACGAGAAGGAATTGGCTGAACATAGGATGCTTGTAGACTTGGGAAGAAACGATCTCGGGCGGGTTTGTGAAATTGGTTCGATTCATCTTACGGAAGAAATGGAAATTCAGAGATATCAGCATGTGATGCATATTGCCTCCAAGATTAGCGGCAAGCTTAGGGAGGAATTTACGAGTTTAGATGCTTTAACGGTCTGTCAGCCTGCTGGGACTGTATCTGGTGCCCCAAAAATCAGGGCCATGGAATTGATCAACGGACTTGAAAACTGTAAGCGAGGCGTCTATTCAGGATCAATTGGATTTATTGGTTTCGGAGGTGACCTGGATATGGCCCTTGCCATACGGACGATGATTATCAAAGAGGGGCATGCCTACGTACAGGCCGGAGCGGGAATTGTATATGACTCGGATCCGAAAACCGAATATGAGGAAACACAGAATAAAGCTCGGGCGTTGATGGAGGTAAATAAAAAATGATTTTGTTGCTTGATAACTATGATTCATTTACTTACAACTTGTATCAATATTTAGGAGAAGTCGAGAAAGATTTGATTGTGAAAAGGAACGATGAAATCACCATTGCTGAAATTGAGGACATGAACCCAACGGCAATCATCATCTCCCCAGGTCCAGGACGACCTGAAGATGCGGGAATGAGTATGGAAATCATTCGTTCCTTTTATAAGAAGCTTCCTATCTTGGGAATCTGTCTTGGTCATCAGGCGATTGGCGCAACTTTTGGTGCGAAAGTGGTTGGAGCACAAGTAATCATGCATGGAAAGACATCGGTTATTGAGCATGATGGGACGGGGGTTTTTGTTAATCAGGAACATCGATTCCCAGTGATGCGTTACCATTCCCTGGTAGTTGAGAGGGAAAGCGTGCCTCCTGAGTTACTAGTTACGGCGAATGCGTTGGACGATGGAGAGATCATGGCATTGAAACACCGGGATTATCCGCTGTATGGTCTCCAATTTCACCCTGAATCAATTGGAACAAAGATTGGCAAAGAACTGTTACATGAATTTTATAAGATTGCGGATGCATATCAATTAGAGAAGGAACAATCCATTTTATAATTTTAAAACGAGTGGGGGAGTCAGTTGTGAAGGAGTATTTAGTGAAGTTAGCAGAGCGTCAAACATTGACGGAAGATGAGATGAGTAGAGCAGCCCAAGCGTTATTTTCTACAGATATTACAGAAAGCGAGATGGCGGCTTTTCTTATAGCATTAAAAGCAAAAGGAGAAACGGCGGGAGAAATCGCCAGTCTGGTCAGGGTCATGCGAAAAAAAGCAAGAAGTGTACATTCGACTAGTTTAAACGTGATGGATAATTGCGGGACAGGTGGAGATGGCTCACAAAGCTTCAACATCAGTACTACTTCTGCATTTGTTCTGGCCGGTGCCGGAGTAAAGGTTGCCAAACATGGAAATCGTAGCATTTCGAGTAAGACGGGAAGTGCGGATGTTTTGGAAGAGCTAGGGGTCAATTTATACCTTGAACCTGGAATGGTGAAAGAACTGCTGGAGGAAAACGGCATCACTTTCTTGTTTGCGCCGTCACTCCATCCAAACAGCGCCCGGATTATGAAAGTGAGAAAAGAATTGAAGATCCCAACTGTCTTTAATTATTTAGGTCCATTAACAAATCCAGTTCAACTCGAAACGCAACTATTGGGAATTAACCGTCGGGATATGCTTGAGCTATTTGCCGAGGTGCTCCACAAATTAGGCAGAAAACGTGCGGTTGTCATCCATGGAGCAGGTTCTATGGATGAAGCAAGTCTACAGGGAGAAAATTCTCTCGTCCTTTTGGAAGAAGGGGACATCATCCCCTTTACCCTGAATCCGGAAGAAGTGGATTTGCCCATCTACGGAAATGAGGAAATTCGTGGAGGAGACGCTAAGGAAAATGCTGATATTATGCTACGTGTCTTAAAAGGAGAGAAAGGGGCTTACCGGGATACCGTTTTGTTGAACGCAGGGCTGGGATTATTCGCCCATGGAACGGCGCCCACAATTAAAAAGGGCATTTCTCTGGCCAAAGATAGCCTGGACAGCGGTTCAGCTCTTGCGAAATTAGAAAATTTAATTGCCTATGGCAACCGTAATAAGGTGGTAATGTAAATGGAAAATATTTTAACGAAAATCATTGAAAGGAAAAAAGTGGAGGTTGCCCATTATAAAGAAGGAAGCGGCTTTCCACAGTCGGAGGCGGTCCGTTCAACAAGGCCATCGCTAGTGGAATCTTTGAAAACAGCCGCCTCCATTTCGGTTATAGCAGAAATAAAACGTGCTTCTCCGTCAAAGGGTAAGATAAACATGGATGTTGACCCCAACAATCAAGCCCTATCTTATGAAAAAGGGGGAGCTGCTGCCATATCCGTTTTGACGGACGAGTCTTTCTTTAAAGGAACGATCGATGATTTACGAAACGTGAGCCAACTTGTCAAAATCCCTAGACTCTGTAAGGACTTCATCATTGATGAAATCCAGATTGACCGGGCCTACCATGCAGGTGCGACCATTATTCTTTTAATTGTGGCAGCTCTTTCGAAAGAGCGCCTACATGAGTTGTATCAATATGCAAAAAGTAAAGGGCTCGAAGTATTAACTGAAGTCCATGATGAATCAGAGCTAAAACAGGCGGTGGACCTCGGAGCAGAATTGATTGGGATCAACAATAGAAATTTAAAAACATTCGAAGTGGACCTGGCTGTAACGGAACGGCTTGCGAAACTGCTTGATCCGAACATTCATATGATTATCAGTGAAAGTGGAATCAAAACGAAAGCAGATGTCCTGCGTGTGAAAAAAGCGGGTGCCAGGGGGATTTTAGTGGGTGAAACCTTGATGACTTCCACCAACCTTTCGGATACGATGAATGAACTTCAAGTGAACTTTTAAGAGGTAAGGAGATAAATATGTTCGTCAAAATTTGTGGATTGAAAACATTGGAGGATGTCCAATCGGCTGTAGGGGCAGGTGCTGATTTCATCGGGTTCATTTTTGCAGAAAGCAGCCGGAAAGTCCAACCTGAGGTGGTGCGTGAAATTGGACGAAACCTTCCTGGACATGTGAAAAAAGTAGGGGTGTTTTCTAATCAGGCCGAACGGGATGTGATTAGGACGGCTGGCATCGCTGGATTGGATTATATTCAGCTGCACGGAAACGAGTCTACTAGTTTTGCCGAAAGGATGCCGCTACCTGTCATTAAGGCATTCGCCATACATTCAGAAGAGGACCTTGAAAACCTTAACGATTATCCCGCTGAGTATCTTCTGGTCGATTTGCCGAAAGGTTCCTCGGGAAAAGGAATGACATTAGATTGGGATATGCTCCAAAAAGCCAAGCTTCCACTGGACAAGGTTATTCTTGCAGGTGGCTTAAATCCGGATAATGTGGATAAAGCGATTTTGGCCGTATCCCCATTCGGGGTTGATGTCGCTAGTGGTGTGGAGATTGATGGGGTGAAGGACGCAACAAAAATAAAGGCATTTATAAGGAAGGCAAAAAATATACAGGAGAAGAGGAATGAATAGATGAGTACGTATATACAACCTGACCAAACTGGACACTTCGGGGCATATGGTGGCCGTTTTGTCCCTGAAACCTTGATGGCTGCAATCACTGAACTTGAAGAGGTCTATGAACAATCAAAAAATGATCCGGATTTCCAAAAGCAGCTATCCTATTACCTGACTCAATACGTTGGTCGGGAAACACCTCTTTATTTTGCTGAGAACCTGACGAAACTTGCAGGTGGTGCCGATATCTACCTGAAACGTGAGGATTTGAACCATACAGGTGCCCACAAAATAAATAATACGATAGGCCAGGCTTTATTGACTCAAAAAATGGGCAAAAAAAAGGTCATAGCCGAAACAGGTGCAGGACAGCATGGCGTAGCGACGGCGACAGTCTGTGCTTTATTGAAGCTCGAATGCATCATCTTCATGGGTGCAGAAGATATCAGAAGGCAGAAATTGAACGTATTCAGAATGGAATTGTTAGGGGCAAAGGTTGTTTCCGTTACACAAGGGAGCTCCACTTTGAAGGATGCAGTAAATGAAGCATTACGATACTGGGTTGCAAATGTAGAGGACACTCACTACATTATGGGTTCTGTCCTCGGTCCACATCCGTTTCCCGTCATTGTTCGCGATTATCAAAGCGTCATTGGCAATGAAACAAAGCGCCAGTATTCAGACTTGGTAAATGGGCTTCCTGATGCAGTGGTCGCTTGTATTGGGGGTGGCAGTAATGCAATGGGCATGTTTTACCCTTTCATAGAGGATGAAACGGTGAAGTTATATGGAGTAGAAGCTGCAGGTCATGGTCTCCATACACCATTACATGCTTCAAGTTTGACTAAGGGAAGGCCCGGCGTGCTTCACGGGGCATTCATGTATGTCTTGCAAAACGAAGACGGCCAAATCCAGGAGGCCCATTCGGTCTCAGCGGGGTTGGATTATCCCGGAGTAGGACCGGAACACAGTTACCTAAAGGATACGAATCGGGTCACATATACTTCCGTTACTGATCAGGAAGCCTTGGATGCCCTTGTATTGCTTTCAAGGGAAGAAGGGATTATTCCAGCTTTAGAAAGCTCTCATGCCCTTTCTTATGGGTTAAAACTGGCTAAAGAAATGGAAAAAGGGACAGGGTTGGTCATTTGTCTCTCTGGTCGTGGTGACAAAGATGTTGAACAAGTCCAATCCATTTTAGGGGGCAGCGATCATGAATAAGTTA
Organism: Peribacillus sp. NPDC097198; assembly: GCF_044762055.1. Classification (NCBI taxonomy): domain Bacteria; kingdom Bacillati; phylum Bacillota; class Bacilli; order Caryophanales; family Bacillaceae; genus Peribacillus; species Peribacillus sp. NPDC097198. The sequence goes on from NZ_JBIWDO010000003.1 coordinate 112,651, forward strand.
ACGAAAGTGATGCAAGATTGTGTAAACAAGGGAGAAAAGGCGTTCATCCCCTATATCATGGCAGGCGATGGAGGTTTGGATCGATTAAAAAGCCAGCTGATGTTCCTAGAAAAAAACGGGGCAACCGCTGTTGAATTGGGCATACCCTTTTCCGATCCAGTTGCTGATGGGCCGGTTATTCAACAGGCAGGGATTCGTTCTTTGGAGAAGGGCACGACTTTGAAGGATATTTTGAAAAAGGTAACGGAAATCAAAAACGATGTGAATATCCCGATTATACTAATGGGGTACACCAATTCCATCATGGCATATGGTCTAAAGGAGTTTATAGAGGATTGCCTTCATGCTGGAATAGCAGGATGTATCATTCCTGATTTGCCGATTGAGGAAGAAACGGTGTTTTCATCCATCAAAACAGCGGGTATCACACTGATTCGACTTGTGACCCTCACGTCTTCAAGGGATCGAATCACGGAGATTACAGCAGGAGCTGAAGGCTTTATCTACGCAGTTACGGTAAAGGGTATCACGGGTACCCGTGATACCTTCGGGGGCGATGTCGGTGAATATCTTAAACAGGTAAAAGAACTGAGCCCTGTCCCGGTTCTTGCCGGGTTTGGCATCTCAACGCCCGAGCATGTAAGGAATGCGATTCAATCCTGTGATGGGGTCATCGTCGGAAGCAAGGTCATAGAATGCTTTGAAACGGGAAAAGAGGAACACATCACCGAGCTCATCAGCGCAAGTAAAATATTGGTTCAAAAATAAAAGCACGGAGGTACCTATAAAGGCACCTCCGTGCTTCCATCGTTTTGTCTATATTTTGTAGATATACGTCATATTACGACATAAGCGTTTATTTTAATTGATATAGGGGTAAAAGATGTTCAAACGCATCTTGAATGATTTGGATGAATTCATCTTCTTTTAATTGAATGGCCTCTTCGCGGGGGATTTGTATTCCGCAAAGGATCTCGGCCTTCTTGACCGTTTGCAAACGGGAAAACATGGAGTGTAAATCTTCACTAGAAAGCCCTTCATGTGGAATGACTTCAGGCTTTGTGTGGTCCATTGACCAAACGTAGTCAGAAGGGATATTTTCTTTTAACCGGTTAATGTTTTTCTCAAGATGCTGTCCTATTTCTACCTTATTGGGGGCCTCATAAATGACGGCGTACCATATGAACAAATGTGTCTCCCATAAACCTATCTGAAAATGGGGCATCATTTTATAGCCCCGGCTATTAGCGGCAAAAGCAACCCATGTATCGTTAGGAGGGTTCACTTTCCGTCTGGCATGCCTTGCTACATGAGGAAACATTTCTTCACCAGTCATGATAGATAGCTGATGTGAAAAATGTTCGCCCAATGCATGAAGCTTAGGTTGTATCTTTTCTTTTAAAGCTTCCATTCGCGGTTCTAATCCATCAATTTTAAATACGTTAAAATCATCAGAAGTGAAACTTAATAATTTCATCATTTATCTCTCCTACCGTAAATATCTGCACATATTGTAGCATAAGTATAAGGTAATTTCGAAAATAGCGTTTTGTAACTTGATTTCAAATAAATTGATGGGTAAGAACACAAATTAGTTGCTATTTGTTGGTGGAAGACATATGATAAAATAAAATTAAATTCTGAAAATTAAGTTTATTGATGAAGGGAGAATGTTAATTATGAAACAAGTCATGAACCAAGCATTAAAAGCTAAAGAAGTAGAAAGACATAGAGCTGCAGTGTTAAGAATGGAAATGGACTATGAATTAGCAACCCTTTTTGAAGCAATCAGTGAAGAAAACGATCAGATGAGGTCACTATGCAAGCAAAGATTAGAGCGTATCCGTTTGGAGTTGCTAAAGCTTAAGGCTTTGTAAATGAATAGTTGTAAAGATCAATAAGGAGCATATGAATTAAATGGATAATGAAATCTATAATAGTTGAACGGACACTTATTTTTTTAGAAAATAATGTGTCCGTTTTTCATTATATACCTGAAGTGTTCCCAATAGCGGATTTGAATATTTCTATTGAGGAATAAAGGATAGAAGTCTTGATGTGGTGGACTGTTCATTTAAGTGGATTGAATTTTAAATTTTTAAAAAGCTTAAAATATGAAGATGTTAAAAACTTGAAGTCATGGTATATTTGCATTACTCTTTAGAATATCTATTTAATGTAGTTTTGATGACAAAGGACGGGATATTATGATGGCATCGGTTAAAGAAATGGATACATATGCGAAGGTATGGATGAGGGAAGCGGGGGTCAAGCTTCGGGCGTCCTTTGAAACCAAGCTGAATATCGAGGAAAAAACGAATCCCAATGATTTGGTAACGAATATGGATAAGGCAATAGAAAAATTCTTTGTTGAACATATAAATGAAACATTTCCTGACCATCGTATTTTTGGAGAAGAGGGTATGGGGAATCAGATAAAGGATTTAAAGGGGACGGTGTGGATTATTGATCCCATCGATGGTACATTGAACTTTATCCACCAACAGCGGAATTTTGCCATTTCTCTCGGTGTATACCAGGATGGCATCGGGAAAATCGGCATGGTCTATGATGTTGTGCATGATGAATTATACCATGCTGTTAAAGGGCAGGGAGCTTTTATGAATGAACAAAGGCTTGCCCCGTTAGAAGAAGGTTCTGTCAGTACATCCATTCTATCGATGAATGCGAGTTGGGTAACGGAAAACCGCCGAATCGATCCAAACATCCTTTCCCCGCTTGTCCGTGATGTCAGGGGAACACGATCATACGGATCAGCTGCACTGGAACTTGCTTTCGTAGCTGCTGGACGCCTGGATGCTTATATAACGATGCGCCTTATGCCATGGGACTTTGCTGGAGGGGCGTTACTTATTGAAGAGGTTGGTGGGGAAGTGACCAACATTAAAGGGGAGGAATTGAACTTCCTATCAGGAGATTCTCTTTTTGTTTCTAAACCTGGTCTACATAAGGAAGTGTTCGAACGATACTTGTCGGATAATTCAAGAAAGTAGTGAACGATATGCAGGAAAAACCTTTAATGGAAAATAAATTTTCGGAGTATAAAGTAATAAATAAAAAAACTCGCTATCAGCAGCGAGTTTTTTTATTTATAACTTTCCTGCTTCACGCAGTTTTTTCTTTTGAGAGAAGCCATACCCCATTATTCCGCATAGCACAACGATTGCAGCTACTATTCCGAGTATGCTCTTTATCGCGATAAAGATGCCAATGGAGCCAATACTTGCTGTAGCCAGTATCGCTAAAATTAAGAAATTCCATTTAATATTCATTAAAATCACCCCTAATAATTCTATTGTACATAATTTCGTTATTTGTTTCTACCATGTTTGTGATATAATATGTAAGTTAATACTAGTGATACGTTAAACACCAAATTTTTTTAGGAGTGAATTTTTTGAAATTAAGAGAAAATATTCGTAATATAGCCATCATTGCCCACGTCGATCATGGTAAAACAACTTTAGTGGATCAGTTGCTTAAGCAATCTGGTACTTTCCGTGAAAACGAACACGTTGAAGAACGTGCGATGGATTCTAATGCTATTGAAAAAGAACGCGGAATTACGATTCTTGCGAAAAATACAGCAGTTCAATATCAAGACACAAGAATTAATATCTTGGATACACCTGGTCATGCTGACTTTGGTGGTGAAGTAGAACGGATCATGAAAATGGTCGATGGCGTTTTACTTGTTGTCGATGCTTATGAAGGTTGTATGCCTCAAACACGTTTCGTGTTGAAAAAAGCTTTGGAACAAAAAATCACGCCTATCGTTGTCGTGAATAAAATTGATAAAGACTCTGCTCGTCCAGATGAAGTTGTCGACGAAGTTATCGACTTGTTCATCGAACTTGGCGCTGAAGAAGAACAATTAGACTTCCCAGTAGTCTTCACTTCAGGTATTGCTGGAACAGCAAGCTTGGATTCAGATCCTACTAAACAAGAAAAAGACATGACTCCATTATTCGAAACAATTATCGAAACGATTCCTGCTCCAGTCGATAACTCAGAAGAACCACTGCAATTCCAAGTGGCTTTACTTGATTACAACGACTATGTAGGACGTATCGGTGTTGGTCGTGTATTCCGCGGAAAAATGCACGTAGGACAACAAGTTTCATTGATGAAGCTTGATGGATCAGTTAAGCAATTCCGTGTAACGAAAATCTTTGGTTATATCGGCTTGAAAAAAGTTGAAATCCAGGAAGCTGTTGCTGGTGACCTAATCGCCGTTTCCGGTATGGAAGATATCAACGTCGGTGAAACGGTTTGCCCAGTAGAGCATCCTGATGCGCTTCCAATCCTACGTATCGATGAGCCAACATTACAAATGACTTTCCTTGTAAACAACAGCCCATTCGCAGGACGTGAAGGTAAATTCGTAACGGCTCGTAAAATCGAAGAGCGTTTGAAAAGCCAATTGCAAACAGATGTAAGCTTAAGAGTAGAAAATACTGATTCTCCGGACGTATGGATTGTTTCTGGTCGTGGAGAGCTTCACCTTTCTATCCTGATTGAAAACATGAGACGTGAAGGCTATGAGCTTCAAGTTTCGAAACCGGAAGTTATCGTTCGTCTTATTGATGGCGTACGTTGCGAGCCAGTTGAACGTGTTCAAATCGATGTTCCAGAAGAGCATACTGGTGCTATCATGGAATCCATGGGTGCACGTAAAGGCGAATTGTTAGACATGGTCAATAGCGGAAGCGGTCAAGTTCGTTTACTATTCACGATTCCAGCCCGTGGACTTATCGGTTATTCTACTGAGTTCTTAACAATCACTCGTGGTTACGGTATCATGAACCATTCATTTGACAGCTACCAACCAATGGCACAAGGCCAAGTTGGCGGAAGACGTCAAGGTGTATTAGTATCTATGGAATCAGGAAAAACAACACAATACGGTACTATGCAAGTAGAAGACCGTGGTGTCATTTTTGTTGAACCAGGTACTGACATTTATGAAGGTATGATTGTCGGCGAACATAATCGTGATGCAGATTTAACGGTTAATATCGTTAAAGCAAAACAAATGACAAACATGCGTTCAGCAAATAAGGATCAAACTTCTTCAATGAAGAAACCAAGAATCATGTCTCTTGAAGAAGCACTTGAATATTTGAACGATGATGAGTATTGTGAGGTAACTCCTGAATCAATCCGTCTTCGTAAGAAAATTCTTGATAAAAACGAACGTGAAAGAGCAGCTAAAAGAAAAAAAGTGGCTGTTGAAGAAAAATAATTAGCTAGAGGAGGAGTAAAGATTGGATATCCAAGAGCGATTATCATTTTTTGCAGCGTTGTACAGAGTGGATGAGAACCCTGAAGCGGGAATGTGGTATTTGTATTTAACAATCTTTGGATTATGCATCCTTGTCTATCAGCTAGGTTTCGCCAAAAAGCTACCTTTGCTCAAAAATGTGATTATCTATGCGGTAATGGCACTTGGATGTACCCTTCTTTCTTTCTTCGCTGTGTTTCTCCCAATGGGGGAAGCGTTAGTCATAGCATCTCTTGTCCTTGGAATTTATAAGATTCGTCTTCATAATTCGAAAAAAGAAGAACAGGCTTGAGTGAGCTATGAAATCATTACAAGATGCTTTATACAATTGGCTGACGATAAGAGTTGTTTGTGATGAAAGGCCCGATGATACAGCCGCACGAGAAACAGAAATGTTTTTTATGCAGATGCTTCAGAACGACCACCAGGTGAGGATTGATTCCGTTACAAAAACAGAACCTTTTTATTTTGTTGAATATAAAGTAGGAGACGAAATGAAAAAGCAACGTTTCCCGATTGAATTAATTGATATCATGTTGGATCAGATACAACTTGAGCCAGATAAGTATAAAAATATCGAGTAATACAAAAATGACCGTGCGGTTTTCCGCACGGTTATTTTTGTATGGACAATGGAAGGAACAGAGAATAAATAAAATGTGCAAGTGCCCACAATAAGAATGTGAACAAGTCAAAAGAAGGAATAACCATGGCTTTAGAAAGGAAAGCCAATGGAAAATAAAGCAGGATGGCAGGAATGATGAATAAATTAGCAAAGGCAAATCGCTTCACAATCTTTCTTTTTTGAATCATATAGGCATAGCCATAAGTAAGGAAGATTGATATAAATAAATGAAAAGAAAATAGCCATGCTTCATTCCAAGGGATTTCCCCAAAAATAGGAATGAAATCCACGTTCAATAAAAGCTGATACACTTTTATTCCTGAGGACACTTCAATCCATTTCGTTATAAAGCCAAGTAATAATCCATTGAACAGACCAATCAGGAGTATCCGATTGAACGATTTACCATTCATCTTCTTTTTTTATCGTGCGGTAGAGATGGAAATTGCCTGTGGCAATCCGTTCATTCGTACGTTCTTCAATGCGTTGTTTACATATATCGCACATGTAGGTATGTATAGGACGGTTACGTAGCTTCTTAGCTTCTGGACTATCATCTGGTATGTCTTCGATTTGATCGCATATTACGCATTTTACCTTCATAATTATTGAACCTCACTTCGATTTCAGTATGTGTTTAAGTATACCAATAATTTCATGCCAAAACGAGGATAAAGTACAAGTCTCCCGTGTGGGATTTGCAATTGTACATAAGAAAAAACCCGAAGAAGATTCGACGGGGTGAAAAGGTTAATCTTTATGATGATTGGACTGTTCGTTTTGTTCTTTTTCTAATTGTTTTCTGTCATCTTGATTATGGGGCGAGTTCCCTTGATCATCCGTAACCTTTGCAGGGGTAGGTGTCAAGGTGTCACCAGGTACCTCAGGTATGACTCTGCTTGTGATATCTGCCAACTCATTTAATATCCCCCTTACTGGTTCGCCATTTTTAATGTCTGCTGCAACTTCTTTGATTCGTGCATTTAAATCTGGATCGGCTACGACAATCGCATAGGCACCATGAGGATCATTCTTTAATGTCTCTCCAACCGAGTATTTAACGGTTCCGACTTGTGAGCGTTCGATGTCCGCGTCGATATCAATCCCCACCAGGGCGTATTTCCCAATTACAACTGCGGTGGCATCATTCACTTCAGGTACTGATTGAGCCAGATTCGTTAGCCTTTTGGATGTTTCTTGTCCGGTCCTGCGATCGCTTTCCTGAATGGTCGAGTTATGAACTTGGGTTAAGCCGTTTTTAGCCTGGTCTTTTGAATCGTCACTTGCATGATCCGTCGAACAACCTGACATCAGTAAGAGTGCAGCCAATGAAAAAATTTGTTTGCGCAAGAGTTCCGTCTCCTTTTTTCTCGTAGAATTCATTGATCATATTGTGTATTTGGCATCTTTATATCAAGGAAGATTTCTTTATAGTCTGTAATTGTTCTTCTATCTTTATACAAAGGGACATATATTTTATCAACAGTCTCGTCCGCTACATAACTGCTAAGAGCAGTCATTGTTAGGTATATCCGATAAAGAGCAGGCAGGAGGCGTCATATTGGACAAAATCTATGTTTTAGATACGAATGTCCTGTTGCAGGATCCGTATTCCATTTATTCATTCGGGGTTAATGAAATCGTCATTCCAGCAGTTGTATTAGAAGAATTGGATTCTAAGAAAAGGTATATGGATGAAATCGGAAGGAATGCAAGGCAGGTTTCGAAATTAATTGATCATTTTCGGGAAAAAGGGAAACTACACCAGAGTATCCCGCTTCATAATGGAGGAAGTTTACGAATAGAACTTAATCATCGTTCTTTTCATGAACTACAGGAAATTTTTGTCGAGAAAACAAATGATAATCGAATATTGGCGGTTGCTAAAAATTTGTCATTGGAAGAAGAGACGAAGGAAGAGGGAAAGACGGTCATCCTCGTTAGCAAAGATACACTAGTGCGTGTAAAGGCAGATGCTATCGGACTTGAGGCAGAAGACTTTTTAAATGACCGTGTCGTTGAATTGGACCATGTCTATGGTGGATATAAAGAGATATTTGTTTCAATTGACAACCTAAATAAATTTTATGAAAAAAGTTATCTAGAACTTGAAGAGTTGTCAGAAGATCAATACTATCCCAATCAATTTCTCCTCATGAAGGATACATTAGGAAGCTCAGCCTCGGCGATTGGGATCATCAATGAAAACTGTAAGACTGTTAAGAAGTTGATGTATGAAGGGGAACATATTTGGGGAATTAAGCCTAGGAATGTTCAACAAACGATGGCTTTGGATTTGTTGCTTCGTTCAGATGTACAGCTTGTGACACTAATTGGTAAGGCGGGCACTGGGAAAACGTTGCTTGCTTTGGCAACAGGCTTGTTGCAAACAGAGGATTTAGCCCATTATAAGAAGCTTCTTGTCGCAAGGCCAATTGTACCGGTCGGTAAAGATATTGGTTATCTGCCTGGAGAAAAGGAAGAAAAATTGAAGCCGTGGATGCAGCCTATATTCGATAATCTGCAATACTTGTTCAATACCAAGAAACCAGGAGAATTGGATGCCATTCTAGCAGGGATGAGTTCGATTGAAGTAGAAGCCCTGACGTATATCAGGGGAAGGAGCATACCGGATCAATTCATCATCATTGATGAAGCACAGAATCTGACGAAACATGAGGTAAAGACTATCTTAACAAGGGTAGGGGAACGAAGCAAAATCGTGTTGATGGGAGATCCAGAACAAATTGATCATCCATATTTAGATGAATATAATAATGGCTTGACGTATGTAGTCGAAAAATTCAAGACGGAGCGGATTGCTGGGCATGTCAAGCTGATAAAAGGGGAAAGATCTACATTGGCACAGCTTGCTGCAACGCTTTTATAAATAAAAAAATGGCACGGGGAAAATCCCCTGCCATTTTCTGGAGTATCGCTATTGGCGAGCTTATTTGACTGTAAAAGACGTGACATACTTGATTGGATTGTCGATATTACTTCCATCACCAAAATAAATTTCCATGGGACCACCTTCAGACACTTTAAGTGGTTGTCCATCCTTTGAAAACCCGATGAAAAATTTCATGGCATCTTCTAGCGGAAACGCCAATTCTTTGCCTTCTGAAGTAACGATAACTTCGGTTGCATCATCAGCGGGTTCGGCATTTTTTAAAAAAGGTTCAAACAGAATGCCAAAAGAACCTTCAAGCAATCGTTGTTTCTCGAATTTCCGTTCTGTTTTTATTGTAGGGGGTAGAACCGCTCCCTCTTGAATTTCTTTTTGCCAATGTCTAGAAGCTTTCTTAGTATAATCTTCTAGTTCATTGATCTGTACTCTTTCTTCACTGAAATATGTATCAATCTCAATTTTACGGTCATCGAAGATCCATACTCCAGGGTCTATTGTAAGAGGATATTTCACATTTCCGTTAATAAACACGATGGATTCCAAATATCTCATTCCTTCCTTTGCTCACATACATGTACAATTATAATCAATTACAGGAGAATTGTCACATTATCGAGCATGCATCGGCACAATTCTTCCAGGTTTCGTTATTCATTTAGTTTGTCAATATCCTTGCTTTTTAAGACAACTAAAGGTAGAATTTAAAGATAAGATTTAATCGCTCTGAGCGGGGGGATTTAACATGGCATCTGAAATGCTTGTCAATCATCGAGAAAAAGCTTTTGCTTTATTAAAGGCAGATGCTGACAAGATTCTAAAATTGATAAAAGTTCAAATGGAGAATCTCACTATGCCTCAATGTCCTTTATATGAAGAGGTACTGGATACTCAAATGTTTGGTCTATCACGGGAAATTGATTTTGCTGTACGATTAGACCTAATAGAGGAATTGGAAGGCAAATCTCTTTTAGAGACACTCGAAAGAGAATTGTCAGTATTACATGAAGCATCATTAAAAAAATAATATATAGCACATACTAACTCAAACAAATCTCGATGATTGTTTGAGTTTTTTATTTGTATACATAATCAAATGAATAGGTTATACTTATTTTGAAAGTGTTATACTAATAGGACGGAACATTCTTTGTTTATTCCTTTTTATGTTTTTATATTAGTAATGATGTATCAAATTCATTCACAACATTTAATATTATACAAAACTTGAATACGGTTGCTGATCCAATGGCACTAAGACAAAAAGTGGATTGAAAAACACTTTTAAATATAAACGAAAGAATTTTTTATTTTTTTATTGTATTCAGTTTATTTTAGTATTATGGTTATATTAATTACTTATTAAAGTGAAAAGTACGAAAAGTTGGTATATCATAATAATAGTAATTATTTAAAAATTTCGCTTTATTCTTTTTCATTATTCACTTAATGAAATGGACGTTTAAGTTATCTCTATTAATGGAGAATGAAAAGTTGTGATATCTCTCACACTTTTTTTCTATATATTTATAAAAATACATATTGATTAGGGTGGTAGCAATGGTTAAACGTATAGAAAAGGTACTTGCGGCAAATCGCGGGGAAATTGCGATTCGAATTTTTCGGGCATGTACGGAATTAGACATTTGTACAGTTGCAATCTATTCCAAGGAAGATTACGGATCCTATCACCGCTATAAGGCTGATGAAGCATATCTGGTTGGTGAAGGTAAAAAGCCAATCGATGCATATTTGGATATTGAAGGGATTATTGCGATTGCCAAAATGAGTGGAGTTGACGCTATTCATCCTGGTTATGGCTTCCTTTCAGAAAATATAGATTTTGCTAAACGTTGCGAAGAAGAGGGAATTATCTTCATCGGACCTGAATCAAGGCATTTAGATATGTTTGGGGACAAGGTAAAAGCTAGAACACAAGCTGAACTGGCTGGTATTCCGGTCATTCCAGGCAGTGATGGACCAGTAACAAGCGTGGAAGAAGTAAAAGAATTCGGTAAGAAGTATGGCTTCCCCATTATTATAAAAGCCTCACTTGGTGGAGGCGGACGCGGCATGCGTATTGTCGAAAAACTTGAAGAAACCGAAGAAGCATACAATCGCTGTAAATCTGAAGCGAAAGCAGCCTTTGGGAATGATGAAGTATACGTAGAGAGATACATTAAAAATCCAAAGCATATCGAAGTTCAAATCTTGGCAGATTCTCATGGTAATACCGTTCATTTATATGAACGTGACTGCTCGGTGCAAAGACGTCATCAAAAAGTCGTTGAAGTTGCTCCTTCAGTTTCGCTTCCGGAGAGCCTTAGAGAAGAGATTTGCGAGGCTGCAGTCAAATTGGCCAAAAATATTGACTATGTCAATGCTGGGACAGTGGAGTTCCTTGTGGCAAATGGTGAATTTTATTTCATTGAAGTCAATCCAAGGGTTCAGGTAGAGCATACAATTACCGAAATGATTACAGGAATCGATATTGTTCAATCGCAAATCATGATTGCCGAAGGCCATGAACTACATGGTAAAAAGATCGCCATTCCAGAACAAGCGGGCATTAAAACAAATGGGTATGCAATCCAATCAAGGGTGACAACCGAAGATCCGTTGAATAATTTTATGCCTGACACTGGAAAAATGATGGTTTACCGTTCGGGTGGAGGATTTGGCGTACGTTTGGATGCAGGTAATGGATTCCAAGGTGCAGTGATTACCCCATATTATGATTCCTTGCTAGTCAAGCTTTCAACACATGCACTATCATTTGAGCAGGCTGCTTCCAAAATGGTGCGTAACCTGAAGGAATTTAGGATTCGAGGAATTAAAACAAACATCCCATTCCTTGAGAATGTTGTCAAACATAAGAATTTCATTACGGGCGAGTACGATACTTCATTTATCGATTCAACGCCTGAATTGTTTAACTTCCCAGTCAGAAAAGACCGTGGAACAAAAATGCTTTCATATATCGGCAATGTAACGGTGAATGGTTTTCCAGGTGTGGAAACGAAGAAAAAACCGGTCTTTGACCCAGCACCGATTCCAGATGTCAAGAATCTGCCGCTTACTCCAGGTACGAAGAATATTCTAGACGAACGAGGAGCAGAAGGCCTGGTTAACTGGATTAAGGAACAGAAAGAAGTATTAATTACGGATACGACTTTCCGTGATGCACATCAATCATTATTGGCTACAAGAATTAGATCAAAGGATATACTGGACATTGCAGAGCCTACGGCAAAATTACTTCCAAACCTATTTTCCATGGAAATGTGGGGCGGGGCAACGTTTGATGTAGCCTATCGCTTCTTGAAAGAAGATCCATGGGAGCGTTTGTTAAGTTTCAGGAAAAAAGCGCCTAATGTCCTGTTACAAATGCTTTTAAGAGCTTCCAATGCAGTGGGTTATAAAAACTATCCCGACAATGTCATACAGGAATTCGTTGAGAAATCAGCGGCGGCGGGTATTGATGTCTTCCGGATCTTCGACAGCTTAAACTGGGTAAAAGGGATGGAAGTGGCTATTGATGCTGTCCGCCAATCTGGTAAAATTGCCGAAGCGGCCATTTGTTACACAGGTGATTTGAATGATTCATCGCGCAGCAAATATAATATAGAATACTATAAAAACATGGCGAAGGAATTGGAGCATGCAGGTGCTCATATTCTAGCTATCAAAGATATGGCAGGTCTTTTGAAACCGGATGCGGCTTACCGTCTTGTATCGGAATTGAAGGAAACGACTTCTCTACCTATTCATTTGCATTCGCATGATACGAGCGGAAATGGTATCTTTACGTACTCAAAAGCCATTGAAGCAGGAGTGGATATTGTGGATACGGCGATTGGCTCGCTTGCAGGCTTAACTTCGCAGCCAAGTATTCAAACCCTTCATTATGCACTGGAGGGATCGGGTAGACAGCCTAAACTTGAAGTGGATTCACTTGAACGTCTAGGAGAGTATTGGGGAGAGGTACGGAAGTTCTATAAAGACTTCGAAAGTGGCATGAATGCACCCCACACGGAAGTTTATAAGCATGAAATGCCAGGTGGACAGTATAGTAATCTACAACAGCAGGCTAAAGCAGTAGGTCTTGGAGATCGTTGGCATGAAGTGAAGGAAATGTATCGACGCGTCAATGTCATGTTCGGAGATATCGTTAAAGTGACACCATCTTCAAAAGTTGTAGGCGACATGGCCTTATTCATGGTACAAAATAGCCTTTCGGAAGAGGATGTCCTTACAAAGGGTCAAGCCATTGATTTTCCTGATTCCGTTATTGAATTATTCGAGGGGTACTTGGGACAACCAACGGGAGGTTTTCCAAAGGAACTTCAGGAAGTTATCCTGAAAGGGAAAAAACCGATTACAGTTAGACCAGGTGAACTACTGGAAGCTGTAGATTTTGATGCATTAAGAGAAGAGTTGTTCCGAGAAGTGGGACGTCCTGTCACAGACTTCGATGTGCTTGCATATGCCCTATATCCTAAAGTATTCTTGGATTATAATAAAACGAAAGAGTTATTCGGCGATGTATCCAACCTAGACACAGCCACTTTCTTATATGGCATGAGATTAGGAGAAGAAATCGAAGTCGAAATAGAAAAGGGGAAAACCCTTATCGTTAAATTAGTGTCAATTGGACAGCCATTGCCTGATGGCACACGGGTTGTGTATTTTGAATTGAATGGTCAATCTCGTGAAGTCATCATCAAGGATGAGAATATTAAATCGTCCGTGCAAACCAAAATCAAGGCTGACACCAAAAATAAAGAACATATTGGGGCTACGATGCCTGGTACGGTCATCCGCGTTGTCGTCGAAAAAGGCGATCAAGTCAAGCAGGGTGATCACCTGATCATTACAGAAGCCATGAAAATGGAAACAACTGTACAAGCACCTTTCTCTGGTACAATTAAAGACATTTATGTTAAAGACGGAGAAGCCATCAGTACAGGTGATCTATTGATTGAAATAACTAAGTAACTCTAAGAGAGTCAGAGACTAGCTTTGAAAGAGGGCGCACGGATGGGATAACATCTGGAGTGCCCTCTTTCAGGCTATCCTTTTAACAGGTATACAAAAAGCCATCATTTTGAATGATGGCTTTTTGTATACCTGTTATTGTTTGAAAAGTCAGACGTCATCTGGCAGGAATGGTCGGTGATACAATTCCCTCATCTCGTTCATTAATAGAAGAAACTTGATTCTCCTTTTCAATAAGTAATGCGTTTTTCTTGCTTCTTGTAGTGAGAAGAAGCAAATAGCTCATCACCCCGAAAAAACAGGCTATAAATAAAGCATGTGCCAATGCAATGTATAGATTTTGTTTAGAAAAGATAATGAAAGCTCCGGCGGTTACTTGTAAAAAGACTAAAATGAATGCTGCATTCCAACCACCATATATGACCCGTTGATGTTTATAGTGTTTATGTGCCAAAAAGGTAGCGTAGGAAACCCATAAGAAAATCATCCCTGCTATCGCCCTATGACCCATTTGTATCCATTCATAGGTGTTAGTAGGTAGGAAGGTTCCATTCCCACATAGAGGCCAATCTTTACATATAAGACTAGATTCAGTATGTCTTACGAGAGCACCGGTATATACGACCAGTAAACAAAAAATCAAAATGCCGGTAATGTGAAATCCCATTCTTTTGTCAACAATCAGTTTATCAGCCTCAAACTTCTTGTCCACTTCGAAAATCAATAGGGTTAATAAAAATACGGAAGCAAAGGATATAAGGGAAATACCAAAGTGGAGAGCCAAAACAAAATCAGATTGAGACCAAAGAACTGCAGCAGCTCCTATTAATCCTTGAAGAACTAGGAAGCCGAATGAAAGAATCGATAGAAAGCGGGCTTCGCGAATATGACCTATTTTTCGCCAAGACATAACTGATAAAAGCAGGACCATGAATCCGCCTACACCTGAGACAACCCGATGGGAGAGTTCAATAACCAATGCGAACGTAATTTTTTCGGGGATTAATTGACCATTACATAATGGCCATGATCTACCACAGCCCATGCCGGAATCGGTCTTTGTGACTAAGGCTCCCCCTATTAAGATAAAGAGCATTACAATCGTAGTTAAAACAGCAAACCATTTAAGTGACGATTTCACCAGTAGTCCCACCTTTTTCTTGGAGTCATATTAGTTAGTTTTATTAAATCCATACCATATTATCATATCATAATGTAATTGATAAATATTTGTAGAACCTCCTCGATATTACACAAAATAGTATGATTTTACAAGTTCGAAAAAAAGTGCATCCCTAAATGCTACCATCAATATGGATTGAAACTCAGAAGGGAATTTGATAAAAATTGAAGAAGTGGGGATGGTAAAAAAGAGTGAAATGGGGGAATATGTAGGATATTTCCATAATGATCGCCACATGGCGATTTAAGTGAAATTCATGATGTTTACAGTATTTTCATCGAAAAATAACTCGACACAATTTGGTCAAAAATTATTCGAAAAAATTTCACAAAAGCTTCCAAAAATGTGTTTTAATATATTGAAGAAATGATTTTACTAATTTTTACTGTTATGGATGAACACTATATAGTATAGTTGCTTTGAATGGTTTCTTAAATTTTCAATGATATAGGCAAAAAGTAAATTATTTACTTTTTGTTTGCGCTTCCTTGGTTACAAATATAGAAAAGTATGAAATAATGATTTATAGTTATGTACTAAGTGTGCTACCTTTTACTTTTGCATGTTTTTGAGTGATTCAAAGGAGGAAAACAAATGTCAGAAACAAGGGGTATGTCAGAAGCTGTCTTGAAGGACAGTAAAGACACCCTTCAATCGGATATACCAAAAACTACAGCCTGGAAAGACTTTCTGGCACTTATTAAAGTGGGGATTGTCAATTCAAATATAATCACGGCTTTTACTGGGGTGTGGTTAGCGATTCACTTTGCAGGACTTAGCTTTTTTAGTAATCTTGATGTGGTGTTCTATACTCTTGCAGGCTCGGCTCTTATCATGGCTGGATCTTGCAGTTTTAATAATTACTATGATCGGGATATCGATCATTTGATGGAACGAACCAAAAACCGTCCTACTGTAACTGGAAAAGCACAACCTTCCAGGGTGTTGTTCCTAAGTTTTGGACTGATTATTACAGGACTTATTTTACTTGCCTTGACTAATATGACGACGCTATTGATTGGGGCGTTTGGCGTATTCGCCTATGTGGTTCTTTATACGATGATTTTCAAAAGAAGATTTGTTTCGAATACCATAATAGGCAGTATCTCGGGAGCGGTCCCACCCCTGATTGGATGGGCAGCGATCGATCCAAACCTTGATGTGATTGCGTGGGTTTTATTCGCTATCATGTTCCTTTGGCAGCCCCCACATTTTTACGCCCTTGCAATGAGGCGGGTTGAGGAATATCGGGCAGCTGGGGTTCCAATGCTTCCTGTTGTAAAAGGCTTTAAAAGGGCAAAAAAATCAATTATAGTATGGATCATTGCTTTAATGTTCATTCCATTCTTTTTAACTCCCTTAGGCACTCCATTAGTTGTCTTGGCCGCACTATTAAGTACCGGCTGGCTTATTTTGGGATTGAAGGGGTATAAAAAGAAAGATGATATTAAGTGGGCAACTTCCATGTTTGTATATTCGCTTAATTATATGACTATATTATTTGTAGCGATGGTTATCGTTACACTTATTTAAACTTAGTATACATCATAGGGTTGTAGCCCGTTTGTTAATGGGCTGCACCTTACTTGATAATAAATTGGACACTGACCGCTATACATATTATTCAGAAAAACATCATGAGATTCCATCCTTAGAGCGGTTTGATTCACTAGAGTAATCCTTAGTTTAGGGATTCTTTCTTTTAAAGAAATTGACATAGAGAGAATATTCGCAATAGCGCCCATTTTGAATTTTGTGAGAAAATTTTGATGAAAGAGGGGTTTCTGAAGCTATGAAAAAAAGGCTGCACAAATGGCGCCTAATTGCTTTGCTGGGTATAGTAGGACTTGTCCTTTCGGGCTGCGGTGAACCATTCCTATCCACGCTGAAGCCAGCTGGCGATGTTGCGCAAACACAGTTTGATTTACTGGTATTGAGCACATTAATCATGGTACTGGTGATTATTGTAGTAATCATTTTATTCGTTGTAGTTTTATTCCGCTTCCGCCGAAAGAAAGGCGACGAGACAATACCGAAACAAATTGAAGGAAGTCACAAACTCGAAATTATTTGGACTGTTATTCCTATCCTTCTTTTGATTGTTCTGGCTGTTCCGACTGTCGTTACCACTTTTGACTTAGCTGACACTAGTGCAATGGATAAGAAAGATAAAGATGGAAAAACGAAGGATGCTTTGGTGGTCAACGTTAGGGCAAACCTTTATTGGTGGGAATTTGAATATCCAGACCTAGGTGTAATTACCAGTCAGGATTTGGTCGTTCCGACTGATCAGAAAGTTTATTTCAATTTGACAGCTTCAGATGTTAAACATTCATTTTGGATTCCGGCTGCCGGAGGGAAAATGGATACGAACACTGATGGAGTCAATTCATTTTTCTTAGAATTCGATAGCGAAAAGGCAGAAAATTCTAACGATTTATTCTATGGGAAATGTGCTGAGCTTTGCGGGCCATCCCATGCATTGATGGATTTTAAGGTCGTTACGAAATCAAAAGCTGACTTCGAAGCTTGGACTAAAGATATGAAGACTGCAAAAGCACCTGTGGCAAAAGGGGATGTTGCTAAGCAAGGGGAAGAGGTCTTCAATAAAAGCTGTATCGGATGTCATGCGGTTACCCCAAATGACAGTAGACCTGAAGCAGCCCGTCAAGCTCCAAACCTGGCTACATTCGGCGAACGTGAACGAGTGGCGGGAGTATTGGATCACACGGAAGAAAACGTGAAAAAATGGATCAAAAATCCTGAAAAGTATAAACCGGGTAACACAATGACCGGTACTTACGGCGAGCTTTCTGATTCAGAAATTAATGCACTGACAGCTTACCTTTTAGAGCTCAAGGTGGAAGAAAAATAGAACATTGATTAAGGAGGTTAAATCGTGAGTACGCACGCTAATAAAAAAGGTTTTGGCGCTACGATTTGGGATTACCTAACTACGGTAGACCATAAGAAAATCGCCATTTTATATCTAATTGCAGGCGGATTATTCTTTGTGATCGGCGGTTTGGAAGCAATGTTCATCCGTATCCAGCTGGCAATCCCGAATAATGATTTTGTAAGTGCCGGGTTTTATAACGAAATATTGACCATGCACGGCACGACGATGATTTTCCTGGCGGCCATGCCGTTGGTATTTGCGGTAATGAACGCGGTTGTGCCGCTACAAATTGGGGCACGTGATGTTGCGTTCCCATTTTTAAACTCATTAGGTTTCTGGTTGTTTTTCTTCGGGGGTATCTTTTTAAATCTTTCATGGTTTTTAGGTGGAGCCCCTGATGCAGGCTGGACATCTTATGCATCTTTATCCCTTCACTCTGAAGGGCATGGTATTGATTTTTATGTACTGGGACTACAGATTTCCGGTTTGGGAACCTTAATTGCAGGGATTAACTTCCTTGTGACCATAATCAATATGCGTACGCCAGGAATGACCTATATGCGTATGCCACTATTTACATGGTCAACATTTGTTGTTTCTGCATTAATATTATTTGCCTTCCCACCACTTACTGTTGGGCTAGTATTAATGATGTTTGACAGGATGTTCGGAGCCAACTTCTTCGATGTGGCAGCCGGGGGTAATACGATTATTTGGGAGCATTTATTCTGGATATTCGGTCACCCGGAAGTGTATATCTTGATCTTGCCTGCTTTTGGTATATTCTCTGAAATCTTTGCAACTTTTTCGAGAAAAAGATTATTCGGTTATTCATCCATGGTGTTTGCAACCGTCTTAATTGGTTTCTTAGGTTTCATGGTATGGGCACATCATATGTTCACCACTGGTTTAGGACCTATTGCAAATGCAATCTTTGCCGTTGCCACTATGGCAATTGCGGTACCTACCGGTATTAAGATTTTCAACTGGATCTTCACGATGTGGGGCGGAAGTGTGAAATTCACGGTTCCAATGCTTTATGCCGTCGCCTTTATCCCTTCCTTCACAATGGGTGGCGTGACAGGTATCATGAATGCAGCTGCACCAGCTGATTACCAGTTTCATGATAGCTATTTCGTCGTTGCCCATTTCCACTATGTAATCGTCGGTGGGGTTGTATTGGGTTTATTGGCGGGGATTACGTTCTATTGGCCGAAAATGTTTGGAACGATGTTAAATGAAGGCTTAGGGAAAATCACTTTTTGGACTTTCTTGATTGGTTTCCATTTAACATTCTTTATTCAACATTTCCTTGGTCTAATGGGGATGCCACGTCGTGTATTCACATTCTTGGATAACCAAGGACTTAATACAGGAAATATGATTAGTACAGTAGGGGCTTTCCTAATGGCATTTGCTGTCATCGTTTTAGTCATAAATGTTATCATTACGTCTGTTAAAAACGTCAAGGTCGGCAATGATCCTTGGGGAGATGGCCGTACTCTTGAATGGGCCATCCCATCACCGCCGCCATTCTACAATTTCAAGCAACTTCCGCTTGTCCGCGGGTTAGATCCATATTGGGTCGAGAAAATGGAAGGTAAAAAGGAAATGACGCCAGCAGAGCCACTTGGTGATATTCATATGCCTAATAATTCTATCCTTCCTGTAGTAATGTCATTCGGTTTATTTGTAGCCGCATTTGGTGCTTTATATAATATGGATGATAAAAATTGGACCTTGCCTGTAATCATAATCGGGCTTTTGATTACATTTGGTTCCATGTTCATACGTTCTGTCAAAGACGACCATGGATATCATATTCATAAAGAAGACCTTATGGATGATGATGATAAGGAGGTTAAGGCATAATGCAAGCAGATGAAAAATTCACGGATGCTACTTGGCCTGCTTCTCCTGAGAAAGCGACTTTAGAAGGTAAAAATAAATATTTAGGATTCTGGTTGTTTCTTGGTGGAGAGACGGTATTATTCGCTTCACTTTTTGCTACGTATCTTGCATTAAAGGATAAAGTTCCTAATGAAAATGCAGCACTGGCAAAAGATCTATTCGAATTACCTCTTACGTTTGTTGCGACCATGCTTTTGCTGACTAGTTCATTAACAAGCGTGTACGCAATGTATCACATGAAAAATAATCATTTTAAACAAATGCAAGCTTGGATCGTTATCACTGTGGCATTAGGTTTTGGTTTCCTCGGTCTTGAGATTTATGAATTTAACCACTATGTTCATGAATTTAAGCATACTTTTACTAGTAGTGCATTCGGTTCGGCGTTCTATACGTTAGTCGGATTTCATGGAGGACACGTTGCCTTCGGTTTAATGTGGTTCATATCCCTGATGCTCCGAAATGCGAAAAGGGGTTTGAATTTATATAATGCCCCTAAATTTTATGTGGCAAGTCTTTACTGGCATTTCATTGACGTTGTTTGGGTATTTATCTTTACAGTCGTATATTTAATGGGAATGGTGGGATAACTGATGGCGAATGAACAGTCAAATTCAGCAAACCCGAATGTCGATTTAAAATATCGTCGTAAGAAAAATGCTGAAGAGATGAAGCATCAAGTAATTACTTTTAGTCTTATGATTTTCTTAACTTTAGTGGCATTTGCCGCTGTAGGAATAGAAGGTTTTTCACATTGGTTCATTAAGCCAGTCATTTTATTGCTGGCAGTTATACAAGTCATTTTCCAGCTTTATTATTTTATGCATATGAAGCATAAAGGTCATGGCACTATTACATTGTTTCTCTTTTCCGGCCTTGCAGTCGGGTTGATTACAGTGCTAGCTTTTATCACGATTGTCTGGATATGATAGATAGGGACCGGCTATTTTTAAAATAGCCGGTTTTCTTATAATTATCGCCCAGTAAAATCCAGGTTTATCTATATTTGTTACTGCGGTTTATTTTAGGTATAATAGAAGGATAGTAATGGAAAAAAGTTTACGAACGAGGTGATTTTATGTCTATTGATATTTTTGGCTTTCGTGCTTTATGGAGTCCATTTTACTTTGCCGTCCTCGTACTTATTACCATTGGCTATTTTTTGATGGTGACAAAGTACAGGAATAGATTTGAGGATAGTTCACCGGTTCCCTTGAAACAGGTAGTCTATTTCTTAATGGCCATGATTCTTCTTTATGTGGTCAAGGGGTCGCCTATCGATTTGCTCAGTCATATCATGTTCAGTGCACATATGTTTCAAATGGCACTGCTTTACTTGGTGATACCTCCCTTATTTATCATTGCGATACCCACATGGGTGTGGAGATCTTTAATAGATATAAGGGGAATGAAGTCGCTGTTTCGCTTCTTCACGAAGCCTCTCTTTGCACTTATGCTATTTAATGTTCTTTTTTCGCTGTATCATATCCCATTGGTATTCGATTTCATCAAAACTGGCATGTTGGTCCATGCAGGCTATACGGTGATTTTATTTGTGACAGCTGTTTTGATGTGGTTTCCTTTGGTTAATCAGCTTCCTGAATATGAAAGCCTTTCGGGGGTTAAAAAAGTAGCATATATTTTTGGTAGTGGCATTTTAATGACCCCTGCGTGTGCATTGATCATTTTTGCCGATTATCCAATGTATGATACGTTCACTAATGCTGAATCTTGGGCTAGTGCCATGGAACTGTGCGTGCCTGCATCGGCATTGTCAGGCCTGACGCTCAGTGGTCCAGAAATGTTTAATGGGCTGCCTTTGCTTGAAGACCAACAGCTAGGTGGAGTATTGATGAAGGTCATTCAAGAAATCGTTTTAGGATATGTTTTAGGTGTCATTTTCTTTGCTTGGTTCAAGAAGGAGAATGGCGGTGAAAGCGAAATTGACCCTATTCCTACAGATTTCCAGACTGTAGAATGATCATTTCGTGAAAGACTTGTCTACTGAGTGGACAAGTCTTTCATTTGCCTTGTTAGGGGTTTCCGGTATTCTTACTTCAAAATATAGGCTAAACATGAAACCGAAGGAAAGGCTAGTTATTTGACTTGGTTTTTTGATAAAAGTGAGCATTGTGTTAAGTTTGCTTGCTTTTATTGAATTTTATGAATACCTCTTATAGAATAATAGATGATTAATAAATATAGAGAGGACTACATCTTATGTCTTTACCGATTCTTCCAACAATTAGCACAGCTTTCATTGTATTAAGTTCAATCACGGTTGCAATAGGCTGGTACCAAATTAAACAGCGCAGAACAGAGACACATAAAAAGACCATGATAGTGGCCGCGATTTTTGCGATAATTTTCTTCACTATCTACCTTTCTCGTACGATTTTCGTTGGTAATACATCTTTCGGAGGACCGGATGATATTAAAATTTATTACACGATCTTTTTGATTTTCCATATCACACTTGCGACTACCGGGGCAGTACTTGGAATCATTATGCTGACAACAGGTTTAAAAGGTAAGTATGCGATTCATAGAAAAATCGGTCCTACGACTAGCATTATTTGGTTTTTCACTGGAATCACTGGTTTGGCCGTTTATCTTTTACTATATGTCATTTATCACGGTGGAGAGACAACATCACTGATTAAAGCGATTCTTGGATCATAAAACTAAAAAAGGCCTGATGTGTAAAAACATCAGGCCTTTTTGATACAAGAAAAGAGGGGTGTTCAGAGATTCCTCTCTTCTGTTTGTTCAGTTTCCAGTCACTTTTACAGTCCATTAAATTGTGTAAGTTCCTCTTTAACCTGAGCCAGGATTTTTTCACACTGTTTCACTAATGAAGGGGGGAAGAACTCTCCTTCTCCATATTCAATGCCATGTGGATAATAGTGTTTTCCTAAAAGTGGAACCATTAGTTTCATTGTGGCCCTATGAGCCCCCACATCACCTTCGACGGCATAGCCTAGTATACGCAGATAAAAAGTGCCTTCTCTCAATTCGAATTTACGGTCATAACTTACTCTCTCATAGTCCCATTGTTCGGCACGTATTAAACCGTATTCCGGCATTAGGTCATCTAATCGGTTTAAGTCGGCTGTGATGTTCTCAATTCCAAAGCTTTCAAATTTCACGAGTAGTACCTCCTATTTTTGCATTTGGGAATTAAAATGACATACAAGGAAAATATTATGTAGTGAAAGTAACGAAAATTCCCCAAGCATATTTATAATATACCATTTTATCCTATATTTTATAATAGTATGAAATGATGGAAGTTGCAATGAACTCGACATTGTATTTTTATGATTCACAAAAGTTCCATTTTTGCAAAATTAAAAAATGATGTAATCTATCGTTAAATAGAAAATTATGATGGAACAATGTTATAATCAGGAAAGAAAGCTAGTATTAGATACATAAGCATAGAGAGAGGGTGTGTCCTCTGCGCAGGTTCGGAAAGGTGTTGCTGTTAAGTATTGTTTTTTTCATAATCGGCATTTATACGAATATCGGTCTGGAGGAAAAGCTGAATCCTCTCATAGATGGAAACAAAGATGTTAATCCTAACGATACGATAAATGAAAAGAATCCGCATATGGAGAAAGATGAAGTAATGGCTAAAGAAGGATTAGCGATTACAATTGGGAAGAATATAAAAGAGGTCAAAAAGGAATTCGGTGAACCGGATCGAATTGATATGTCCGCATATGGATATGATTGGTGGATATATAATAAAGATTATAATGACTATTTTCAATTGGCCATGGAAAATGGGAAAGTCGTTTCTGCATACGGAATCGGGGACAATGTGAATATTTCCCCTTTTAAAATCGGCCAATCCATTGATGCTATCTATTCTAGCTTATATATAGAACCAACGGTTGATATAGAGGCTGGCGATAGCGTCTACCGTTTCGAATTGTCTGAAGAGGATATGAATATGAGACCATTGATAGAACTTGGGGATATTCATGTTCAGTTGTATTTAGATAAGTTTTCTGGAACCGTTTCGAGTGTCCGGTTTTTGGATGATTCCACTCTTTTAAAACAGCAGCCATATGAGCTGACCTATCATGGTTCGCTAGTGCCTGTTAAGGATCTTTCCGAAGAGGAATGGACTAATGTGAGAGTAGGGAATGAACGGCAAATATTTGATATTGCGAATATCATGCGTAGTAGGTTTGATTTGAAGCCATTAAATTGGAATGATTCAATTGCAAAGATTGCTTACCTTAATAGCCAAGAGATGAAAGGCACTCAGGAAGAAACACAAGTCTCTGAAACCAAAGGGGATTTAGCTGACCGATTAAAAGCGGGGAATATCCAGTATAGTGCGGCAGGCGAAAATATTGCAGCAAATTATGTGGACGCAGCGGCTGTTATGGAAGGCTGGCTGAATAGCGAGGGTCATCGGGAAACGATGTTGAGTGAAGAGTTTACCGATTTAGGTGTAGGGGTTTATAAAAAGTATTACACACAGAACTTTATTGCGAAGAAATAAAACGGATCCTTCTGGGATCCGTTTTATTGTCCTTTCATATTCACGATGAAAAAACTACCAGTGGAAACGGCACAAAGTAATCCGTCATCTCGATAAACCTTTCCTTCAAGAATGATGGTTTTATTGCCTGTATGCATAATGTTACACGTACAAGTCAACTGTTCACCGATAGCAGGTTTTACATATCGTACCTGAATGTCCGTTGTCAAAGTAGCATAACCCTTTGGGACTGTCGAGCCGGCAAGAGTGCCCATTGCTGAGTCAATTAGTGTGGCGATGATTCCTCCGTGAGTGATGTTCAATTCATTATGGGATAAAGGGGTGATAGGCATCACCATCGAAAGAGATGTGCCGTCGTGGCTAACCTGTTTTTTAAGCTTAAGGAGATTGGAGATATAGGAGTATTTTTCATTTTTTCTTTTCTCCTTCAGGCTGGAGATGATTCCTGATAATACGCGTAGATCTGCTTCATCGGCCGTGATTGCCAAGTTCTTGAAATCCTCGACAAGTGCTTCTATACTCATAAAAAACATCCCTTTTTTCCAATATTATACTATATGTAGCCGGATGAATGAATAAGATCCATGCACTTTTTCATACATAGAGGCATATCGTAAAATAGGCGATGTCTTAGTGTGAGGTGAAGAGTAATGGCAAAAAAAAAACGCCCCTCCATTGATGGATTTAGGGAGTTTGTCAAGGTGCATCCATATTTAGTGAATGAAGTGAGAAATAAGCAAGCAACATGGCAGGAGCTTTTTGAAGAATGGTACCTACTCGGTGAAGATCATCCACGCTGGCAGGCTGAGGACAGTGTGCAAGCTTCTGTAGGGAAGAATGAACCGGTGGTAACCGCCACAGAAAAGGGAGAGCAGAGCTCTGAGTTACTGGGTACGGTCATGAGTGCCGTTAAAAACATGGATATCGGACAAATACAACAATATATTTCAAGTGCCAACCAAGCAATTGGAGCCATTCAAGGTGTGCTATCGGCTTTCCAGGGAAATAAATCGGGCGGGGACTCCACTCCTCCGCCAAAAGCACCTGAGCAGAGAAGTAATCCATTTTTATTTAACAAGGATTAAGTAGCGGGAGGGAGGAAGGATTCCATGCGTCAAAATGTGTATGACTTCATCCAGACTAATGAGGATATGAAAAAGTATTTAAGGATTCAGCCTGCTTGGTATAAAAGGTTAATGCGTAATCCCCATGAGTTGGATAAATTTGAAACAGAAGCAAAGTACTTTTTTGAAAAATCAATTCCCCATCGAATCTCTAAATTCTCCGATAGTGTTCAGGTTGCTTCGATGATGCTCCATATGTTTCAAGCGATGAATGTACCAAGCGAATGAAGAAAAAAAGAGTAAATTACTCCTTTTGGCAAATAATATTGACAAAAGGGGGACGATGTCATGAAGAGAATGATTATAGTTCTAACAGTGCTGATGGCAGCAACAGGTTGTGGAAAGAAAATCCCTGAACCCAAAAATGTCTCGGCTGCTAGTGTTTCTGACCTTAAGGCTGCCACCACTGTACAAAGCGCCCAAACGATGGATGAGGATTTTAAAGTGAAGACTTTTGTCAAAGGAAACTCTGTATATGTGGAATGTTACCTGAACGACTATAGTTTTTCAGGAGATACTTCAAAACAGTTGGCCACTGTTTCTGTCCTTTTAGATGATAAAAAGAGAATCAATAAGCATACGGCAGCCTTTATCCTAAAAGATATTCCACATGGCGCGCATAAGATCAGGCTGGAGATATTGAATGACTCGGGTCAAAAAACGGGTCTGAATAAAGAGATCGAAGTACATATCACGTCCACTATGTAATCATAGCAATGGCATATGAAAAGAATAAATGGTAAAATGATGGTGGAGGTGAGCTTATTTATGCTTGCTACTATGGAAATTGTTGATATTTTACAACATGCAGACGGATTAGCAGAAACGATCCTTCATTCTGATATAGGGGAAAATTATCTTCTTAGTTTATATAAATTACAAAGCGATAAAGAGGCGCAAACAAAAATCTCCAAGTTTACTTCTCTAAAGGATCTTTTTGAAGATGTACAAAGGTTCGGTAAGTATCATCCGGACTATAAGCGCATCAATATGGAGACCCGAGAGGCAAAACGGGATATGGATATGCACCCTACCATTGCTGAGTTCAAGATGGCAGAAACGGAATTGCAGAGTATCCTAGATGAAATTAGTGGCTTAATCGGCCATGCTGTTTCGGAACAAGTGAAAACACCTGCAGGAAATCCATTTTTCGTATCTTCAGGCGGCTGCTCGTCAGGAAGTTGCGGAACAGGTGGAAGCTGTGGTTGTTCTGCATAAGATGATGAAAGCCTGGACATTTCACCAGGCTTTTTTTTTCGGCAAATGTTCATTTCACTCACGAGCAAGATACAGTCTGGACAATCATTACTTCTTAGTCACTCAATGGTTTTTATCCCCTTTTACTCATGACCCCGAAATGATTCATAATAGTAAGAGAATTTTGTTTATAATCATTTTTCTTGGTTGAAAGAAAGGATTCTGCTATGCTAAAATTAGTTAAAGCCTTTATAAAAGGGAGTTATTGATATGCTTGGAGCAAGACAAGGAATTATCGTCTATTTACATACATTAAAACAAGCCAAAATGCTTAGGAAGTTTGGAAATATCCATTACGTTTCAAAGAAGCTGAAATATGTCGTCCTTTATACGAACATGGATGAAGTTGAACCATTGGTTGAAAAGCTGAATAATTACTCCTTTGTCAAAAAGGTTGATCTTTCTTATAAACCTTTCCTTAAAATGGAATTCGAAAATTCTAAACCGGATAAGGCTAAGGAATACGATTATAAAATGGGTATCTAAAAAGTGCTGACTCGAGGAGTCAGCACTTTTTTTCATCTCTTCAGCCCAATGGCGGTAGGTATCTATTCATACGCAAAATACCTATCAAGTGCTGATAGTACAATTCTATTTCGGCGAAAAGTTTTGAAGACTTCACATCTATTTCTATAATTGGTCTGTCTAGTTCTTTAGCCAGATCTTCAAATAGTTGATATCGTTTATTGGCGGTAAAATGAGGGTTTGGGATCCCCTCACGGCAAATATATAGAGGTTGGAATTTTCCCGGATCTGTTGGTTGCATGACGATAACCAATGAAGTTACCTTTTTATCATCAAGCGTAGTATGCATGGCCAGCATCCTAGCTACACGGTGTTGCTGATTGCGCCCTACCTCGATCAGTTCATATATATCTGAATAACCTTGTCCAAGTTCTATAAAACGTTGAATCAATTAAACCTCTCCTCACTAACTTATCTTTCATTACTTTATCATTTTATCCCGTAAAAGAGAAGAGCCAACTTAAAGCTGAATCGGTTCTAAAAGCCCATGATAACGGCAGTTTCATAAAAAAAACCCTGCACTTTCATGCAGGGTCCTTCTATGTCTAATTAAGGACCAGAAGGCAAAGGGAGAGGAGAAACCGGAGGAAGACTTATGGGGAAACGTAAGCCTTCTCCGCGGTTGGCAACAACACTTAATAAGTCATGTTGTTATTTTCATTATGACCAAAATCAGCTTATCTATTCAAACTATTAGAGATTTTAATGAGGAGGATATGCCCTTTTTATTTAAAGGGGGAATGTATTTAAATTGTTCTCGCTTAAACGGGTGTATTTGGCTTTTGTTATTGGCTAGTAATTTCTAATATGTTAGGATAGGAAAGTAACAGAAATTTGTCATAAAATGTGGTGAGAATGATGAGGGTCGTTTCCGGAAGTTGCAAAGGAAGACCACTTAAGGCTGTACCGGGTACAGGAACCCGGCCGACTACGGATAAAGTCAAGGAATCCATTTTTAACATGATTGGTCCTTATTTTGAGGGCGGGATTGTTTTAGACTTGTTTGCCGGCAGTGGTGGATTGGGAATCGAGTCCTTGAGCAGGGGGATGGATCGAGCTATCTTTGTAGACCGCGATTTTAAAGCTAACCAAACTGTCAAGGCGAACTTGGAATTATGTAAATTCACGGACTGTGCTGAGGTTTATAAAAATGATTCAGAACGTGCTTTAAAGGCGTTGGTGAAAAGAGAAATGATCTTTGATTTGATTTTTCTTGATCCACCTTATAAAAAGCAAAAGCTCGTGGATTTATTGGAAGAGATACATAAAAACCGCTTGCTCAGCGATATGGGGTATATTGTTTGTGAGCATGGCGATGATGTTTCGTTGCCAGAACAAATTGGCGACTTTACAATCAAGAGAAAAGAAGTATATGGGAGTATTGCGGTAACGATTTATCAGTGGGGGAACGTACACGAATAGGGGGAACGATGAATGTCGAAAATAGCGATTTGTCCGGGAAGTTTTGATCCGATTACTTTTGGCCATCTTGATATCATTCAAAGGGGAGCTAACGTATTTGATGAGGTCTATGTAGTTGTTGTGAACAATTCAGCAAAACATTCACTGTTTACTGTAGAAGAGAGATTGAAGTTAATCACTGAAGCAACGGCTCATATGCCGAATGTTAAGGTGGATTCCTACCAGGGATTGACGGTCGATTATGCTGAAAGCGTTTCCGCCAATGCAATTATCAGGGGCTTGAGGGCGACTTCAGATTTTGAATATGAGATGCAAGGAACCTCGATGAATAGATTTTTGAACAACAATATTGAGTCATTTTTCATCATGACGAAAAATCAATATTCATTCTTAAGTTCCAGTATCGTAAAAGAGGTCGCGAAATATGGTGGGGATATAACAGAATTAGTACCGCCTGTTGTTCAGAAAGCTTTGACACAAAAGTACGAAGAACAAAAAGCATAGGAAAGAGAGCATGGCCCGCTTTGTGGACTGTGCTCTTTTTTATTTATGAAAGTCGCTGATGAGACGTTTAGCGAATAAGATGATGTAAATCATGAGAAAAGCGAGTGTGAGAAGCGGACCAAAATCCAACATGTATTGGTAAAGAGAATGTGCACGTTCTCCTGTAAATCCATTGACCGGGAAATCATTAATTACATTTCCATTGTAATCAGTGCCTCTATAGAAGGGTTCCCAGAGTATAACGGTAAAAATGGCGGCAAAGAAGCCATGTGCAATTCTGGCCAGGAAAAATGGCATAAAACGAATATCGGTCGTTGCGATGATACTGGCCACTTGGGCTTGAATGCTAAATCCATTGAAAGCAAGGATGAAACTAGTCATGATTGTCTGTTGCAGGAGGCTCGCATTTTCTATCTTGCTGGTTAATTTAGATCCAAGAGTCATTTCAAACATGCCTGAGATGAATGGAAGGCTTAAAGAATCGGGAAATTTCATGAGATGCAATATCCCTCCGATTCCTGTCGCAAGCAGGCTGGTTATATTCATATGAAATAAAAGTCGATTGACAACAGAAAATAGGATGATGAATCCACCTATCATAAGGAGCGTTTGAATGGAGGATAGAACGGCATCACCAAGCAACGTTCCAAACGGCCGGGTTTCTTTTAAGCGTGTGCGGTGCATTTGACTAAAGGCTTGTCTGATGGAAGGCAGTTTAGCTGTGCTTTTGGGCTGGAATTTCCCCTTTTCCTCTTTTCTCCGATAAAAGCGCATCAAAATCCCTACACACAGATTGCCTAAATAATGGGCAAGTGCCAGGATGATGCCCAAGTGGGGATTGTGGAAAAATCCTACGGCAACTGCAACGAATAGGAACAGAGGGTTGGATGAATTAGTGAAGCAAACGAGTCTTTCCGCTTCAATTTGGCTGACTTGTTTCTCTTGACGGAGCCTTACCGTGAATTTGGCTCCTGCCGGAAAACCTGATGCAAGCCCCATAGCCCATACAAACCCTCCAACACCGGGTACGCGGAATAAGGGTCGCATGAAAGGTTCGAGTATCACACCGATGAACTTGACTACGCCAAAGCTAATTAATAACTCCGAAAAAATCAAGAAAGGAAGGAGGGAGGGAAAAACAATTTTCCACCACATATTTAATCCACCTTTAGAAGCGTCAAAGGATTCCTGGGGGAAGATGACTAAGCCAACTGCCATCATGGTAACCGTGATGGCTAATACTATTGTTTTAGATTTTGATTTAAGCAAGTTCTGAGCCTCCTCCTAAAAGGGTTACGAATAGCGTAGGGTCTACTGGTAAAACATGATAAAATGTAGATAATAGATACAGTGAAAGGCTATATGCTTCGGTAAGTTATCTGAATCTTCTGTTGTTTGGCTTGTTTTACTGTCAATATAAACAATATGCTTCTATAAAACTGTTTAAGACCATAACTTTGTATGAGTACGATTTTGAAAAGAATTGAACTTTTATAGTGAGGGGAGATTTTTATGCCGCATCCAAAGATCGGGTTAGCACTCGGGTCGGGGGGAGCGAGAGGTTTTGCACATATTGGGGTAATTAAGGTGTTGCAAAAAGAAGGCATTCCAATAGATATGATCGCCGGAAGCAGCATGGGAGCGATGGTGGCTACCTTTTATGGCGCGGGTTCAGATATTGAGAGGCTTTATACACTTTCGCGAGCATTTAAACGTAAATATTACTTGGATTTTACGATACCAAAAATGGGCTTTATTTCAGGTAAACGAACGAAGGATTTAATCCGGGTTTTCACATACGGCAAGAATCTTGAAGATTTGGATATACCGGTGGCTGTTGTTGCCACGGATATCAGGACGGGGGAAAAGGTCGTATTTCGTGAAGGACCGCTAGCCCCTGCGGTAAGAGCCAGTATCTCGGTCCCGGGAATTTTCGTTCCTGAGAAAATTGGAGATCGACTCCTTGTCGATGGAGGGGTAATTGATAGGGTCCCGGTTTCGGTCGTAAAGGAAATGGGAGCGGATATTATCATTGCTGTGGATGTTGCACATGTGAAACAGGACGTAGAAATAAATTCGATATATGACGTTATCATGCAGAGTCTCGACATCTTGCAAATGGAATTGGTCGAAAGTAGAGTAGTTGCCTCGGATGTCATGATCCGACCAAGAGTGGAAAAATACAGTTCAAAGGCATTTACAAATATACAGGAAATAATTAGTATTGGAGAAGATGCTGCTAGGGATAAGGTAGATCAGATTAAGCAAAGTATCAGTGCTTGGAAGGAGTCTTATGTAGATGAATCGTAAAATGTTTGTACGCACTATCCTGGTGGCCGCTATACTCCTTATAGCCTCGGCGCTATATTCTCTCCCATATTATGTGACGAAACCAGGAATGGCTAAAGAATTGGAGCCGATTATTCAAGTATCGGGTGCGGACGAAGAGCAAGGGAGCTTCATGTTGACTACCGTAAGGATGGGGAAGGCGAATATTTACTCCTATTTATTAGCTAAGTGGAGTAAGTACCAGGAAATTTATCCGGAGACCTCGATTCGTAGTCAAGATGAAACAGACGAAGAATATAATGTCAGGCAGTTGCATTTAATGGACGGGTCTAAAAATAACGCAATTAAGATTGCTTATGATAAAGCGGGCAAAGAGGTAGATTATCAATACTTAGGTGTATATGTTCTGGATGTACTCGAAGAAATGCCGGCAGCGAAGGAATTGAAGGCGGGAGATCAGATTATACAAGTCGATCGTGTGAGATTCAAGTCAGCCCAAGAGTTCATGGACTATATCAATGGTAAGAAAGCTGGAGACGAGATTGATTTGGTGTTTAAAAGGGAAGGTGAAGAGAAAAAGGTCACGATTCCTTTAAAAACATTTAAGGATGATTCCAGTAGGGTAGGAATAGGCATCTCCCTTGATGATTATCGTAAGGTTATCACGAAGCCGACCGTTACGATCGATACGGATCAAATTGGTGGGCCCTCAGCTGGATTGATGTTCTCCCTTGAAATTTACAACCAATTAACAGAGGGGGATATTACAAAAGGCTACGATATAGCGGGGACAGGAACCATAACGGATGATGGGACGGTTGGTCCAATCGGCGGAATCCAGCAGAAGATTGTCGCAGCTGATAATTCCGGAGCCGAAATCTTTTTTGCCCCTAATGAAAATGGCGCGTCAGGGTCGAACTATGAAGAGGCGATGATAGCAGCGAAGGACATTAAAACGAAAATGAAAATCATCCCCGTGGATAGTTTTGATGACGCATTAGAGTATTTATCCAAGATCAAGGAAACGAAAAAATGAAAAAAAGCGCAAGCAGTCTAACTGTTTTGCGCTTTTTTGTGTGATAGGGAGAGGATCTGCCTTTCATGTGTCCAACGAATTGGTTTTTATGATTGGAGCTTCAAACTCCCTCTTCATTAGCGCCGTTTGATAAGGTTCGCGTAGCCCCATTGCATATACCTGTGCAGCTCGCATGTCCGTATCGATATGATGATCTTGATAGGCTGAAAGCCTGGATATGAGCGGGACCGGCAACTCTTTTTTTACTTTTCGAAGGTGAGCTTGCCCCCTACGATTCATCCCAAGCAACCTGATATAAGAAGGTTGCTCGGCATGAATCATATCTTCTTTTAACGTATGGGTCAAAATATGGACACACATCCGTTGAATTCGGGTCCAGGTATAGCGTTTTGTTTTCATGGCGGTTATGAAGTCATGAAAGTTCATAGCTTCCTTTGCCATTTCCTTCATCCGATACTCGATTCCTTCCTCTATTTCATAGATGTCGGCCAACTCTGTCAGGGAGGATGCGAGAATCCGATACTTCAATAAAGGCCAATACATATTCCATTCATGTAAAGCATGATAGGTGGCTAGGTAATGTTGAAGCCCATGCAAGGTTGAAGGGGGGATATAAGTCCCCACTGCCTCTAATTCCTGTTTTTGTTCTAGTAGCGCCTTGCGGATCCCTGTTGCGCTCGCGATGGGGCTTGAAGATAGCTGGACATCATGGTAGCCAGCGGCCACCCGTTGTATCGTATAGGGTTCAATCGAGAATCCATTGGATAGGGCCGTACTAACATACTCTTTACCAAGGATATTATTTGGCTTTGTTAAATCCAACATCTCCGTGTTCTTGCTTATCGCTTGGAATGCCTTTGATGCACTTGCAGGGTAACTGTTTCCCTTTTCCATCAAAGATTTAAGAGTTTCGTTATATGTTTCGGCATTTTCAGATAGAATGCCATGGGCCTCGATGAAGGGTTCGATTCGGCCATCTTCACTGCCGAAACAGAAGGAGTCACAGCCCAAATATTCGAGAAGGGATATGGAACCTTTCGCGAATAGTTCCGCTTTTTGGACAGCAAAGGAATAGGGAAGTTCAATGACAAGGTCAATGCCACCCAGTAGGGCCATTTCCGTTCGTGACCACTTACTGACAAGCGCCGGTTCACCTCGCTGTAAAAACGGTCCGCTCATCACAGCAACTACTATATCCGACTCTGTCTTTTGTCTGCTTTCTCTGGCATGGAGTGCATGGCCATTATGAAATGGATTATATTCGACTACTAAACCGCAAGATTTCATTCAATCACCTCAGAGAAAAACTTTGTATTTTTCCAACTTAGTGCTAAAATAGTATTTCAAGTAAGAGAACTAGAATGTTTCGTCCTGATTTTTTGTTTGAAATGATTTTAAACTTGGCAAATCAGTTAGGATGACTACATTATAGTGTAAAGAAAAAATATTGACAAACTTATAATTGAAAGCTATAATTATTTTTGTTGCCTTGAGGTGATTTCATATGAAATGGACAATTAGTCAACTTCAAAAAATTCGGGACAAAAATTTGCAGTTAGATGAATTGGTGGATGTCTTAGACATTAAGGAAAGAGACAAGCAAATACGCGACGTTTCTCCAATTAGAGTAACAGGAAGAGCTGATATCAACTCGACCGAGATTACTTTTCACTTACATCTTACAGGTGAATTAACATTACCTTGTTCCCGTACACTGGTAGACGTGAAATATCCGATTGATATTGATACAAAGGAAACCTTTCTTTTAAAAGCAGATGGCGATCATTTCTACGGAGAAGACGTTACTGTGGTGGAAGGCGATGTTGTAGATCTTATACCGGTAATTAAAGAAAATTTATTGCTAGAAATTCCGATGCAGGTTTTTTGTGAGGATGTCGATCCTAATGAAGCTGCTCCTCAATCCGGGAAAGACTGGGCTGTTATTTCTGAAGAAGAAACTAAACATAAGGTTGATCCTAGATTTGCAAAGCTTGCCGACTTTTTTGACAACAATAAAGAATCTTAATTGGAACGAAAAATCGCTAATCCGATTTTTCCAGCTTTTTTATATTTTTTAAGGAGGTGGGAATAATGGCTGTACCTTTTAGAAGAACGTCGAAAACTGCAAAAAGAAAACGTCGTACGCACTTCAAGCTTCAAGTACCTGGTATGGTAGAATGCCCGAGCTGTGGTGGAATGACTCTTTCACATCACGTGTGTAAAGAATGTGGAACATATAAAGGAAAAGAAGTTGTCGCAAAATAATTTCTTGACCTACTCGAAAGCATTGCTTTCTTGATTATGCAACACGCTAATCAAAGCGCAGAGATAAATCTCTGCGCTTTTTTTACAAATTAATTTAATTGAATATTTAGAATAAATAGAGACATGGAGAAGGTGTTCACGTGTATAACACATTAATCGTTGAAAAGAATGCAAAAGGATACTTGAAGATTTCATTTAATAGACCTGAGAAAAGAAATGCGGTTAATTTTCAGTTGATGGATGAACTAGGAATAGCTTTATCACAAGCGGCTAGTGATAAGGATGTCAAAGTATTACTCTTGACGGGAGAGGGCTCACAGGCTTTCTGCTCGGGGGGCGATTTAAGTGAATTTCAAAATCTTTATACAGAGGAAGAGGCTTTTGCCATGCTATCGAGGATGGGGAAAGTACTGTATGAACTGGCGATCTTTCCGAAACCTACAATTGCCCTACTCAACGGAAGCGCTGTCGGAGGCGGGTGTGAAATTGCCACGGCTTGTGATTTCAGATTGGCGAAAAAGGGGATAAAGTTAGGGTTTGTTCAGGGAACGCTAGGGATAACAACAGGCTGGGGGGCAGCGTCACTCTTGTTTGAAAAACTTCCGGAACAAAAAGCGATGAAGTTACTGCTTGATGCTAAAGTACATAGCTCCGAGGATGCAAAGGAATTTGGTTTCATAGACGAGATAATTGATATGGAAGACTGGGAAAGATTTCCCCAACATTTCCTACGCCATGAACCCGGGGTTTTAATGGCTTATAAAAGAATACTGGTTAAGAAATGGGAAGATGGAGGCCTGAAAGAAAGAATGGATGCGGAAATCCGTGAATGTTCCAAACTATGGGCAACGGAAGCCCATCATGACGCGGTCAGCCGTTTTTTTAATAAAAAAAAATAAATCTTTATCGCTTCTATATTCCGTCTATCTTTCCTATCAAGTGCATATCATGAAGTAAAACTTGCTTGGAGGTAGAGAGATGACGATTGCGAGACAAGATGCATGGACACAGGACGAGGATTTATTGTTGGCTGAAGTGGTGCTAAGGCATATTAGGGAAGGCAGTACGCAACTGAAGGCATTTGAAGAGGTGGGGAAACAGTTAACAAGAACGTCTGCAGCCTGCGGTTTTCGTTGGAATTCTTTTGTCAGAAAGCAATATAAGTCAGGAATTGAGTTGGCTAAAAAGCAGAGAAAAGAACAGGCCATGCGGGATAATGGTTTCGAAGGGGAAGCTGTTGAGAATGAAGAAGTCCCGAACGAACAAGAGGTAGCAGCTGAGTGGAAAAGGGAATTGCCATCATCGCCATCTACTCCTCTCCAAGACGTTATTTCATATTTAACGAAGGTGGATGAAACCTTTAAAATTGATAGGGAAGAAATGGAAAGGAATGCCCGGCATTCTTATAATCTTGAACAGGAAAATGAAAGGCTGCGGGAAGAGAATGAGTTATTACGGGATAATTTAAGAGTAGTGGAAGAAGATTATCGGGCTCTCATGCAAATTATGGAGCGGGCTAGAAAACTCAGTGTCCTAGAAGATGAAAAGTTAAATCCAAAGGTGAGTTTTCAAATGGATAAGAACGGTAACTTGGAAAGGGTAAATAAATGAAAAATGCGGGTGGAAAAAATCCGCCCGCATTTTTCATTTATTCTTGTGTATCTATGATTTCATCTTGTTTTTCAATGGGGGTCCAAATCAAAGGATTTTCTCCGTAGTCACGATCCATTTCATAGGATGCGGGAGAGAAGCCCATCTTTTCCCAGAACGCTTGGGAGTGTACCCTGGAATTCGTTTTGATTGGCATATTAAAGCTTTTGGCGAAGTCGACTAAAGCTTTGCCGTACCCTTTGTTTTGGTAGTTGGGAAGAACTTCGAGCTTCCAGAGGACAAGAAAGTCTTTTGTTTTATCAAAATATCGGTCGAATTTAGCATCTTTTTTGTATAGGCTCATTCTAGCAACCAACATGTCACCATAAAAGATGCCGTAGAAAGGCGATTGACTGTCGTTCTCAATGATATTCCCCTCTAAATCATCGAGCATGGATAATTCTTGCATCCCATATTCCTTGAACTTCTTGAACTCCTCAAGCGTCTTAAAATTCACAAGTAACCGTTCCACCTTGTATTCCATATAAAACTCCCCCTCATTCTGATAAACTACTCCCGTCATGCTTTTAAATCAACAAGTAACCCTAACTACAGTCACCATTAAAACCTTTCCTCACTAAATCGAGTCTAACAAGCCGTTTGATCATTATCCCTTTCCTTTTCTTTATATCGATCATCAAAGAATAAAGATAGGGTATCATTCGTTTGTGTTTAAAAACTTTAAGGAATCCACGACTTTTCATATATAATATACCATTAATTTAGCTCGTGAAGAAGGAGTTATACCCATGGCTGGCGTATTTATACTTCTCTATGTTTTTGTGTTTTTGTGCAATTAGCTGTTGAAAGACGGAAATGGTGATAACGATTTGTTTGTAGCATTTTGTTGGTCCCCCTTGATATGGAAAAAGCAAGGTAGTGAAAAAAGAAAATGTGTTAAAATAGTCAGTATATGAGAAAAGTTAGGAAGGGTAATATGAAAATCGGCGTAATTGGAGGCGGCTCCGTTGGATTGTTATTCGCCTCTTATTTAAGTGAGAGGCACAGTGTAACGATTTATACACGTACAGAGGAACAGGCATCATGTATTAATAGTGAGGGTCTCCGTTGCATCGTGAATGGAGTGACCAGGAAAAGAAATATAACATCCAACGCAATCGAAAGTGGAATAAGGGGAGAAGAGATAATCCTAGTCGCGGTTAAACAGTATCATATACCGCAAGTCCTGCCAGTGATCGAGGGGATGGATGTACCTTTGTTGTTTTTGCAGAACGGCTATGGGCACATTTCTTATTTAAAGGAGTTGAAGTCAGCGACCGTTTGTGTTGGTGTGGTGGAACATGGGGCGTTGAAGCTCGACCCGAATACAGTGGAACATACCGGGTTTGGTATAACCAGAGTTGCGTCTTTCAGGGGGGACTTGAATGTACTTCCATTTCTGGATGCGAACAACGACTACTTTCCATTCCGTAAGTGTGAGGACTACCATGCCATGCTAATGGACAAGTTAATCGTTAACGCTGTAATCAACCCTCTGACCGCGTTATTGGAAGTGGAAAATGGGCGTTTGATCAGTAATCCGTATTATTACCGATTATTCCAGGAACTATTTGCTGAAATATCGTCTGTACTGGAATTACCAGATGCAGAGGAATCTTTTAACCACGTAAAATCCGTGTGTTCGAAGACCTCAGAAAATAGATCTTCCATGCTGAAAGATATTGAACTTGGAAGAAAAACGGAAATCGACGCAATCTTAGGTTATATCATTTCGGAGGCAATACGAAAAGAGAAAAAGGCATGTTTAACGTCTTCTCTTTATGCAATGATCAAAGGAAAAGAGTTCCAAGGGGGATGAGGGTATGCCAAACTTTGTTTCAAGTCTTGCCGCGATTTTCATTACACTTCCATTTATAGGTTATGTCATATTTTTTATTAGTGCCAAGCAATTTACAAGGAACCATAAGCGTTCCGTTCAATTTGCCATGGATATGAGTACTTTGTTTTTTGTATTATCGGTCCATTATTTAATCGTGACAATTTGGGACATACATATTTTTTGGGTGATCATGCTCATCATGATAGCCAATGCATTCGTTGTTGTTCTTGTCCATTATCAAGTTAAAGGAGAAATCATTTTTCAAAAAGTATTGAAAGGATTTTGGAGAGTGAACTTCGCATTCTTTTTTTGCGCGTACCTTCTTTTATTTTCTATAGGATTTATTACGAGAATTACTAGAATCTTTACTGCATAATGAATGGCAAAGCATCAATTTTCTGCTCCTGGGCAACATTTTTTGTTTTCTTAAAACAGAA
This sequence comes from Peribacillus sp. NPDC097198, assembly GCF_044762055.1. Classification (NCBI taxonomy): domain Bacteria; kingdom Bacillati; phylum Bacillota; class Bacilli; order Caryophanales; family Bacillaceae; genus Peribacillus; species Peribacillus sp. NPDC097198. The sequence continues at coordinate 151,348 of NZ_JBIWDO010000003.1, forward strand.
TGTTATACTCTAAAAAGAATTGTAGTTGCAGAGAAAGGGAGAACATACATGGAGATGAAAGATCTCGCGTTACCATCATTAAACCGTTTCGCATCGGACTATTTACAGGGCGAGCTTGAAACGGAAGATTATTTTCACTATGACTTGTCCAACCCGGACATCTATCGCAATAGATATCAAGAGCTGATGAACAGGACTTTTTCACGAGAAGCATTATCGAATTACATACAGACATATATGTCTCGTTTTTCAAGCAGTGAGGCTGTTAATAAAAACATTGAAGAATTACGACGTGATGATTCGGTCGTTGTCGTTGGAGGACAGCAGGCGGGCTTGTTGTCTGGTCCCCTTTATACGATACATAAAGTGATTTCAATCATCAAGCTTGCACTAGAACAAAGGAAGTCACTGGGAAAACCGGTCATTCCTGTGTTTTGGATAGCTGGTGAAGATCATGACCTAGCTGAGGTCAACCATGTGTATGTCATGAAAAATGGTAAACCGGATAAAAAATCTTATCCTTCTTATCAGCCTTTCAAGACCATGATCACAGATATAGAAATCGATGAAAAAAAGATGGAGCAATGGTTCGAAGAAATCATTGAAACATATGGCGAAACCGCCTTTACGAATAAACTCCTTATGGATATGAAGGAAACCGTTAAGCAATCGAATACATTCGTCGACTTTTTTGCTCGTTTGATTCACGAATGGTTCCAAGAATATGGCCTCTTGCTTGTTGACGCAGGAGATCCAGCCCTTAGAAATTTAGAAACAGGCTTTTTTGAGTCGTTGATAGGAAAAAGCGAAAAGATTGCAGAAGAGGTTGGAAAGCAACAAACCTTCATGCAAGAACAAGGTTATTCCAAAATGATTGAAATGGGAGAACAGCCAGCCAATCTGTTTTATTACGATACTGCCAAAAAAGATCGCTGCTTACTTAAACGGTCGGAGGGCAAGTTCACTGCCAGAAATGGTGAGCTCTCTTTCTCGGAGCAGGAACTCTTGCAAATGGCGAAAACCCATCCAGAGCAATTAAGTAATAATGTTGTTACGCGCCCACTCATGCAGGAAATGCTCTTTCCCGTTCTAGCCTTCATTTCTGGACCGGGTGAAATTGCCTATTGGGCAGAATTGAAACGAGCATTTGAACTATTTGCTATGAAGATGCCACCCATCATCCCAAGATTGAATATAACTATCGTTGAGCGGGGTATCCAGACGGACTTGGATGAAACGGAAATAACGTTGAAGACAGTGCTAACCGAAGGGACGGGAAGAACCGTACAGCGTTATCTCGATTCTGTGAAAGATGAAACGGTCGATCACTTATTCCAGACGATGAAATCCCAACTTGAAGAGAACCATCAAAAGTTATCGATGCATGCTGTTTCATTGGATAAGGGGCTTGAACCGATTCTAAATAAAAATATTGAATTCATCCAGAAACAACTAGCATTCATGAACGGTAAGATTGGGGAACGGACGAAAGAACGTCACTCGTTCGTCTTGAAAAAATACGAACGTATCGCCAATTCGCTGTATCCTTTGGAATCTCCCCAAGAGAGAACCTGGAATGTTTTTTATTACTTGAATCAATATGGACCCGATTTTATAAAGGAAATCATGAAACTGGACTATCAGTTTAATAACCAGCATAAACTGATTTACTTGTAAGGTCTCCGCGGTGGAGAAAAGTGGAGGATATAAAGAAGATTAAAGACAGGTGATTCGCCTGTCTTCTTTTTGTTTTCCGAAAACTTTCGACAGGAAAAGAGGAACACTCTCTTAGTTTGTGCCCATTCGAGAAGAAGAGAGGTTTTCGATAAGAATATTGGCTAAATAAACTTCTATGTAAAAGAAGGGGATTTTTACAATAAAGGCGAAAGTAAAAACAAGTGGAGAAAGGTGGGGGAATGTGGTACATTGAGATTAGAATGTGGGGGTAGTGGGTATGTTCATGGGAGAGTACCATCATAACATCGATATAAAAGGCCGTCTGATTGTCCCGGTGAAATTCAGGGACAACCTAGGGGAACAATTTGTGCTTACCCGCGGACTCGATCAATGCCTATTTGGTTATCCTATGAATGAGTGGAAGCTATTGGAAGAGAAGCTGAAAGCCCTGCCCATAACCAAAAAAGACGCTCGTGCCTTTACCCGTTTTTTCTTTTCCGCTGCAACAGAATGCGAAATTGATAAGCAAGGGCGAATTAATATTCCCACGCCGCTTACTTCATATGGCCAATTGGAAAAAGAATGTGTAATTCTTGGTGTTACCAATCGAATTGAGATTTGGAGCAAATCCCTTTGGGAAAACTATTTTTCAGCTTCAGAGGATTCTTTCGCTGAGATAGCAGAAAATATGATTGGCTTTGAAATTTAAGGCTGCCCTCGAATAGAGTGACTCAATTACCGATTGGAAGGATGTCTAACATGTTTCAACATACAACAGTGTTATTAAAAGAGACGGTTGATGGCTTGAACATCAAACCTGATGGAATTTATGTAGATTGTACTTTAGGAGGAGCAGGTCACAGCGAATACTTGCTGTCACAGCTCTCTGACAAAGGCAGATTGTATGCTTTTGATCAGGATGAAACGGCGATTCAGAATGCTAAAGCTAAATTAGAAAGCTATGGGGACCGTGTCGTACTTGTTCCTAATAATTTTAAATATCTTCAAGAAGAGTTGAATGCTCGTGGAGTCAATAAGGTAGATGGGATCCTTTATGATTTAGGTGTGTCCTCTCCACAACTAGATACACCTGAACGTGGATTCAGCTACAATCACGATGCTCCACTGGATATGAGGATGGATCAAAGTGCGGCGACTTCAGCTTATGATGTGGTGAATTCATGGTCTTACCATGACTTGCTCAGGATTTTCTTCCAGTATGGGGAAGAGAAATTCTCCAAGCAAATTGCCCGGAAAATAGAAGCGGCCCGTGAAATAAAACCGATTGAAACGACATTTGAGTTAGTGGAATTAATTAAAGAAGGAATTCCTGCCCCGGCCCGACGTAAAGGTGGACACCCTGCGAAACGAGTATTCCAGGCAATCAGAATCGCTGTAAATGATGAATTGGGCGTATTTGAGGATTCCCTTGAACAAGCGATATCCATGTTGAATCCCGAGGGAAGAATATCTGTCATCACTTTCCATTCATTGGAAGATCGGATATGTAAGACGGTATTTAAAAAAGCCAGCGCCCTACCAGATCTTCCGCATGGCCTACCGATCATCCCTGATGAATTCAAACCGACTCTGAAATTAATTACAAGAAAACCGATTTTACCTTCGGAAGAAGAGCTGGAAGGTAATAACCGATCACGCTCGGCGAAATTAAGGATTGCCGAAAAACAGTAAACTACAGAAAAAAACAGTAAGGGGGAGCATGAATGAGTGCCATAGCAAAAAAAATACAAGAAAAGCAATATGAAGATCAACAGCAACAATCCCAGCAAACTGTTGTCATCCGTAAAGCGAAAATATCGATTGGTGAAGTGTTATTACTATGCGCCATTGCTATCATGATTACCTTTGCGTGTGTGAAGATAGTTTCCAATCAAGCTGCCATTTATGAAACGAATAAAGAAATCCAACAGGTTGAAGCGACCATTGAAGAACAAGGTAAATTGAATGATGATTTAATGGTGCAGGTCGACGAACTTAGTAGATATGAGCGCATTTGGGCAATCGCTGCCAAATTAGGCCTTGGATTGGATGATAATAACGTGAAGGTTGTGCAGAACTGATGCAGAAACAAAAAAATATGAAGCTTGGAGCAGCTGGATTATTCTTCGTATTCAGCCTGCTCTTCTTTGTATTAATCTGCCGCTTTTTATATATTGGTGTGACGGGTACAGCCGGGGGAGAGGTACTTGCTTCAAAAATCGATAAGAAATATGAGAAAGAGCAGGTTATTGAAGCGAAACGTGGCAGTATTCTAGATACTAAGGGAGACGTCATCGCTGTGGATACTTCCTCCTATATCTTACGTGCCATCTTGAGCGAAAAAGAAAGCGAACGGGTGAAAGACCCAGAAATGACCGCGAGTAAGCTTGCTAAATATATAGATATGGATGAACAGGCCATTTATGAACGCCTATCAAAAAAAGGGGCGTATCAAGTGGAGTTTGGGAGTGCTGGAAAAGACTTGACGCAGGACACCAAACAGAAAATCGAAAAATTAGAGTTGCCAGGAATCACGTTTGGAAGAACGAACAAACGCTTCTATCCAAATGGGGTCTTTGCTTCTCATTTGATTGGATATGTAGAAAAGGATGAAGAAACAGAAGAGATGACAGGGAAATTCGGTATCGAAAAGTACCTTAATAAAGAATTGCAGGAAACGGATGGAAAGCTGACCTATGAAAGTGACTTTTGGGGATTGATCTTGCCAGGGGCGGAGGAAAAGGTATCAGCTCCCCATAATGGGAATAATGTTTCGCTCACAATCGATAAGAAAATACAAACATTCCTGGAAGATTCCATGAATAAAGTCCAGGGGAAATATAAACCGGAACAAATCATCGCCATCGTTTCCAATCCTAAAACAGGCGAAATATTGGCGATGGGCCAAAGGCCGACATTCCATCCGACGACGAAGGAAGGGCTTACGGATACTTGGCGCAACCTGGCCATTGAAGAAACCTATGAACCCGGATCCACCTTTAAAACATTTACTCTAGCAGCGGCTGTAGAAGAAGGGGTCTTTAATCCCAACGATAGTTTTACAACAGGTAGATACAAGGCTGCAACAGGTTCCATAGGCGACCATAGCGGGATCGAGCCAGGCAAGACCATGTCCTTTCTTGAAGGGGTTCAACGGTCTTCCAATGTCGCTTTTGCAACCTTAGCCATGGATAAAATAGGTGCGGATACATTCCGCGACTATTTGACGAAGTTTGGCTTTGATAAAAAGACGGGAATAGATCTGCCGAATGAGATTACAGGCAAGATTCAATATAAGTATAAAATGGAAAAAGTCACTACCGCGTTTGGGCAAGGGACAACGGTCACACCAATCCAACAGATACAAGCGGCTTCAGCGGTAGCTAATGACGGAAAGATGATGCAACCCTATGTCATTAAAAGTATTTCCAATCAAGATACCGGAAAAGTGTTGAAAACGACCAAACCGAAAGTGGCGGGGGAACCGATTTCGGCAGAGACGGCAAAACAAGTTCGTGAATATTTAGAAACGGTCGTCTCGGCAAAAAAAGGAACGGGCAAGAAGTACGCGATCGATGGGTATGACGTAGCCGGAAAAACGGGGACTGCGCAGATTCCTGGGCCGACTGGTCGATATCTTGAAGGTAAGGACAACTATTTCTTTTCCTTCTTGGGAATGGCTCCAGCCGATGACCCGCAACTTGTCGTATATGTGGCTGTCAAACAACCGAAATTAGGTGTTTCCTATGTAGGAGCTGATCCTCTTTCTGAAATATTTAACCCGGTCATGCAAAACAGCCTCATGTATTTAAACATAAAGCCATCCGATTTGAAAAAGCAGGAAACTAACAAGATTGAAGACTATACGGATCAACCTATTAATTCGTCCGTTAAAGAACTCGAGGAGTTAGGATATGAAGTGGAAGTAATCGGAACGGGACGGAAAGTTCTCGACCAATCCCCTAAATCGGGTAGTTCCCTTCTTCAAGGGGAAAAAATTATTCTCCGTTCTGAAGGGGCAATGAAGGTTCCGGACATGGCTGGTTGGTCACTGCGTGATGTTATGAAGGTAGCTAGCATTGCCAAGCTTAATCTGAATACGTCAGGCACAGGATATGTGGGTAAACAGAGTCCTAAAGGTGGCACAAAGGTTAAAGAAGGAGACTCTTTCAAAGTCGAATTAAGGCAGCCGGAAAAGCCACCGAAGGATTCGCCAACAAAAGAGACGACTGTAGAGTAAAATAAGCATGCAAGAAAAAGAGTGGCTCATATGGGTCACTCTTTTTCTTGCATGTTTTTATTCTACCACCAAGTAGACAAGCATATATATTGAGCATGTATGAAATGGAGGTGCCTGTTTTTGCGTGTTTCAAATGTTACCGTCCGAAAACGGCTCGCAATCGCATTGGCAATAGGATTAGTCGTCTTTTTTATCATTGACATTCGCCTAGGGATCGTTCAGTTTTATCTAGGAAATGATTTGACAAGCTTAGCTAAGGATTCGTGGAGTAGGAATATCCCCTTTGAAGCCAAACGTGGTGAAATATTGGATCGAAATGGAGTCGAGTTGGCAACGAACATCTCAGCACCGACAGTATATGTCATCCCACGACAAATAGAGAATCCAAGTGAAACCTCTGAACAGCTAGCTTCCATATTGAATATCACGAAGGAGAAAGCCTTTGAATGGTTAACCAAACCGGCGATGAGCGCCAGGATTCCCGAGGGAAGGAAAATTTCTCATGAAAAGGCAAAGGAAATCAAGGCCCTCGGCATAAAAGGTATATATATCGCGGAAGACTCCAAGCGGCATTACCCATTCGGTGAGTACTTATCACATGTACTGGGGTTCACAGGCTCGGATAACCAGGGATTGATGGGAATCGAACTATCGTATGATAAGGAACTTAATGGAGAAAGAGGGTTTGTGAAATTTTATTCGGATGCAAAAGGGAAAAGACTTGAGAATATGGCGGATGATTTCAAGGCTCCAGTAGACGGAGATAATTTGAAACTGACGATTGATAGCCGAATTCAGACCATTGTGGAACGGGAACTGGATAATGCGGAGGCCACTTATGATCCAGATGGACTCATAGCCATTGCAATGGATCCGAAGACGGGCGAAATACTGGCCATGTCAAGCAGGCCCACCTTCGATCCAGCGAAATTCCAAGATGTACCTGCAGAAGTATATAACCGTAACTTGCCGGTATGGAGCATTTATGAGCCAGGTTCAACTTTTAAAATCATCACCCTTGCCGCTGCTCTAGAGGAAGGAAAGGTGAATCTACAAAACGACCATTTTTATGATCCCGGCCATGTGGAGGTTGCAGGTTCTACATTGCATTGCTGGAAAAGCGGAGGTCATGGTGACCAAACTTTTCTGGAAGTCGTAGAAAACTCATGCAACCCGGGTTTCGTTGAGCTAGGGAACCGGCTTGGTAAAGATAAATTGTTCCAATATATAAATGATTTTGGTTTCGGTCAAAAAACGGGCATTGATTTATCTGGGGAAGGTAGGGGGATCATGTTCAATATGGATCGTGTTGGTCCCGTTGAACAGGCAACCACGGCTTTTGGACAAGGTGTTGCCGTCACGCCCATCCAGCAGGTCACGGCTGTATCGGCAGCTGTGAATGGAGGGACACTATATACCCCTTATATTGCAAAAGAATTGGTCGACCCGAAAACGGGGGAAGTGGTCATGCGGAAAACCCCACAGGCAAAAAAAAAGGTGATTTCCGAAGAAACCTCGAAGAAAGTTCGGGAAGCACTTGAATCCGTTGTGGCAAAAGGAAGCGGTAAGGGAGCTTTCGTGGAATCGTATCGGGTCGGGGGGAAAACAGGAACAGCCCAAAAAGCCGAGAACGGGAGATATTTAGACAATAATTATATACTCTCATTTATTGGTGTCGCCCCAGCGGATGATCCCCAAATCGTCGTGTATATCGCTGTGGATAATCCGAAAGGGACCGTTCAATTTGGTGGTGTGGTCGCTGCCCCGATTGTTGGGAACATCATGGAGGATTCACTAAGGGCGATGGGTGTCAAACCGAGGAAAAACCAGATTGAAAAAGAAAAAGTCTGGACCGATCCGGTGATGATCGAGGTACCAAATGTTGTTGGAATGAGCAAAAAAGAGTTACAAACCCAACTTCTGGACCTTAAGATAGACATGGCCGGTAAGGGGGATAAAGTCATAAAACAAGCTCCTGATGCAGGAGTGAAATTAAAAGAAGGTTCAACAATTAGAATTTATCTTGGCGAACAAACAGAATAAGTATAAAATAAGAATAGTGAAAAGCGGCTGAAAAAAATCAGCCGCTTTGTTTACGGAGTCGATTAAACCCCGTATAATAAAAGCTGGTTTCTCGACAAGCCAAAACTAATCACATATAATTAATCCTCAAATTAAGTTGAGAGGGATGGAAAAATGAAGCTTCACGCATTACTAACTTATTTACACTCCTTGGATGCGCATGAAGGAGAAAATCCGGAGATTACCTCCATTGAAAATGATAACCGTAAAGTTAAAGACGGAAGTTTATTCGTTTGCATAAAAGGTTATACAGTGGATGGTCATGATTTTGCCCAATCAGCCGTAGAAAATGGCGCTGCAGCTGTCATTGCTGAACGACAGCTTAACTTAAATGTACCTGTGATTGTTGTCCGTGACTCAAGTAGGGCCATGGCCGTTCTCGCTGATGCATTTTACGGTCACCCAACCCAAAGGATGAACCTGATAGGAATCACCGGTACGAACGGAAAAACGACCACAAGCCATTTGCTTGAAAAGATTTACGAAGATCAAAAGAAAAAAACGGGCTTGATCGGTACGATGTATACAAAAATCGTCGATAAAGTATTTGAAACGAAGAATACGACGCCAGACAGTGTCACGCTTCAGAAGGCTTTTCATGATATGGCTGAAGCTGGTGTCTCAACGGCCATCATGGAGGTCTCTTCGCATGCTCTTGAACTTGGCCGTGTTCATGGATGTGACTATGATATAGCAGTATTCACTAACTTAACGCAAGATCATTTAGATTTCCATAAAACGATGGAGCGATATAAACATGCGAAATCATTGTTATTTTCCCAGCTGGGCAATGCGCAATTGGAAAATCGCCCTAAATATGCAGTCCTAAATGCGGATGATGAAGCAACAGCCGATTTTATTAAGGCGACTGCCGCTACAGTTGTTACATACGGAATTGATAAAGATGCTGACATTAGGGCGAGTGATATACGGATTGGCGCTCAAGGCACGACATTCACTTTAACAGCTGGCAGGGATATACGTAACGTTAAGTTGCAGTTAATTGGGAAATTCAGCGTTTATAACGTCCTTGCTGCCATTGGCGCGGCTTTGTGTGGGGGAATTAATCTAGATGAGACCATAGCATCAATTGAATCAATAAAGGGTGTTACTGGTCGTTTTGAGCTTATTATGGCGAATCAGGATTTCCCCGTCATAGTTGATTATGCGCATACACCAGATAGTCTTGAAAATGTCTTGAAGACCGTAGGGGAGTTTGCAAAAAGTAAAATTTTCGTGATTATAGGTTGTGGTGGGGATCGGGATAAGACAAAACGGCCCATCATGGCAGCGATTGCCTGCAGATTGGCAACTGACCCTATTTTCACTTCCGACAATCCGCGCAGCGAGGATGCATTGCAAATCCTTCGTGATATGGAAGCGGGAGTTGAAGGAGAAGAATATACGGTGATAGTGGACCGAAGAGAAGCGATTGAGTATGCCGTTTCAAAAGCCGAAGCGGGAGACGTCATTTTAATTGCAGGAAAAGGGCATGAAACTTACCAATTGGTCGGAGATGCCATCCTTCACTTTGATGATCGTGAAGAAGCAGAAAAAGCAATTCAAACAAAATTGGGTGCAAATTAATTCACGCCCGCCAAACAAAGAAATAGCAACAAGGATAATGTATATTTGAATTGTGTTAGGAATGAGGGAGTAGGAATGTTGGAACAAGTAATTTTTTATACAATTTTGATGGCATTTTTAGTAACGGTTCTTCTATCACCAATCTTCATACCGTTTTTAAGAAGGCTGAAATTTGGGCAAAGTATCAGGGAGGAAGGCCCACAATCCCATCTAAAGAAGACAGGAACGCCTACTATGGGCGGATTGGTGATTCTATTATCAGTCACCATCGCCACATTAGTTATGACATTTAAATTTTCAGAACCATCCACTGAAACGTACTTATTATTATTCGTTACCTTAGGATTTGGTTTACTAGGGTTCTTGGATGATTTTATCAAAGTCGTCATGAAACGGAACCTAGGCTTGACTTCAAAGCAAAAACTTCTAGGCCAAATCGTGATATCCGTCATTTTTTACTTCGTTTTCAAACAGACTGACGGCTTCAACCCTGAATTGACGATTCCAGGTACTGATTTTTCCATTAATTTTGGTTGGGCGTACCTAATTATCGTGATTTTCTGGTTGGTAGGTTTTTCTAATGCCGTCAATTTGACTGATGGATTGGATGGTCTCGTTTCAGGAACGTCCGCGATTGCTTTCGGTGCTTTTGCCATACTTGCTTGGAGCCAGTCACAATACGACGTGGCGATATTCTCAGTGGCAATCGTCGGCGCAGTCTTAGGCTTTCTAGTCTTTAATGCCCACCCAGCAAAGGTGTTTATGGGGGATACAGGATCGCTAGCCTTAGGGGGAGCGATTGCTACGATTGCTCTATTAACCAAACTTGAATTGCTGTTGGTCATTATTGGTGGAGTCTTCGTCATTGAAACTCTATCCGTCATTTTACAAGTAGGATCGTTTAAGCTTAGAGGTAAGCGTATTTTTAAAATGAGCCCGCTTCATCATCATTATGAGCTTTCTGGCTGGTCTGAATGGCGCGTGGTCGTGACGTTTTGGACAGTTGGATTATTGTGTGCGGTACTCGGAATCTATTTAGAGGTGTGGATATAAATTGAAAGAGACAGAAAAATACTCAGAGAAAAAAGTTTTGGTATTAGGTTTGGCAAAAAGCGGAGTCACGGCAGCTTCGCTTCTACATAAATTAGGTGCGTTCGTAACAGTCAATGATATGAAGCCACTATCGGAAAATCCGGAAGCACAAGGGCTTCTTGAACAAGGGATAAAAGTCATTTGTGGCAGCCACCCGATTGAGCTATTGGATGAGGGATTCGAATTCATTGTGAAGAACCCAGGCATTCCTTATAGCAACCCGCTTGTTAAGGGTGCATTGGAGAAAGGCATTCCGGTCATCACAGAGGTAGAACTCGCTTACCAAATCAGTGAAGCACCATTTTTGGGAATCACGGGTACAAATGGGAAAACGACCACTACTACGTTAATATTCGAAATGATGCAAGCTGGTAAGAAGTCACCACTTATTGCTGGAAATATTGGAACGGTAGCATCCGGTGTTGCTGAAAAGGCAACAGCTGCAGATACGATCGTCATTGAATTGTCATCCTTCCAATTGATGGGAATTGAAGAATTCCGGCCAGAAATCTCAATCGTGACGAATTTGTATGATGCCCATTTGGATTATCATAGTTCCAAACAAGAATATGCTGAGGCAAAAGCGGCGATTGCAAGAAATCAAACGGCTTCTGATTTCATGATTTTCAATGCAGATCAAGTGGATGTTAAAAACATGACCAAGAAGACGAAGGCAGAACTTGTACCATTTTCTACAGAAGTGAAGCATGAGAATGGGGCCTATGTAGAAGACGGAGCGGTGTATTTTCGCGGTGAAAAAGTGATTGCCGTTTCGGATATTGCCCTCCCGGGAATACACAACTTGGAAAATGTGCTGGCTGCTATTTCTGCAGTGAAATTGAAAGGTGTGTCTAATGAGGCCATTCATACCGTTTTGACGACTTTCGGCGGTGTGGAGCACCGTCTGCAATATGTTGCAACGATTGAAAAACGTAAATTCTATAATGATTCCAAAGCGACGAATATCCTTGCAGCATCCAAGGCGCTTACTTCATTCACTGAACCGGTTATTTTGTTGGCTGGCGGATTGGACCGAGGTAATGAATTCGACGAGTTGAAACCGGCTATGAAACACGTCAAAGCGGTCATCACATTTGGTGAAACGGCAGAGAAAATTGAACGGATAGCTAAAGAATTAGGAATAACCCATATAAAACGTGTCGATAATGTAGTAAAGGCCGTACCTGTTGCTTTTGATTTATCGAATGAAGGCGACTGCATCCTCCTCTCTCCTGCTTGTGCAAGCTGGGATCAATATAAAACTTTTGAACAAAGAGGAGACATGTTTATGGAGGCTGTGCATAAACTTAAGTAAGAGCTTTCGCAGAAGGAAGTGAACCTGCTTCTACGTTGACACCTTGAAAAAAAAGCGATAATGAGCCGTTATCGCTTTTTTTTTGACTTAAGTGCCGCTAAAAAAGTGGCATATCAGGTAGTGTTTTATATTCGTACAGGCTCGAAAAACTTCCTAGAGGTGGATGTCCGTGCCATTAAAAAAATCCAATCCTGATCTTATTCTCATTATCGTCACCTTAAGCCTTTTGACAATTGGTTTAGTTATGGTTTACAGCGCCAGTGCAATTTGGGCAGACTATAAATTCGATGACTCCTTTTATTTTGCTAAAAGACAGTTGCTGTTTGCCTGTGTAGGTGTCGTAGCCATGTTTTTTATCATGAATGTCGATTACTGGACATGGCGCACTTGGGCCAAATTGCTAATTATTATCTGCTTCATCTTACTGGTGGCCGTTTTGGTACCAGGTATCGGGATGGCAAGAAACGGGTCCCGGAGTTGGATTGGTGTGGGAGCTTTCTCCGTACAGCCGTCCGAATTCATGAAGTTAGCGATGATTGCTTTTTTAGCTAAGTTCTTATCGGAAAGACAAAAACTGATCACTTCCTTTAAAAAAGGGATGATGCCATCGTTGGGCATTGTATTTTTAGCATTTGGGCTTATCATGTTACAGCCTGATCTCGGTACAGGAACAGTGATGGTGGGAACATGTATCGTGATGATTTTTATTTCAGGTGCGAGAATCAGCCATTTTGTTGGCCTAGCCCTACTCGGAGTAGCTGGTTTTGTCGGCCTTATTTTATCGGCCCCATATAGGATAAAGCGGATTACCTCCTTCCTCGATCCTTGGGAAGACCCGCTCGGAAGTGGATTTCAAATGATCCAATCATTTTATGCAATCGGCCCCGGTGGGTTGTTCGGCCTCGGATTAGGACAAAGTCGTCAAAAGTTTTTCTATTTACCAGAACCGCAAACCGACTTTATATTCGCGATACTATCTGAAGAATTAGGGTTCATTGGAGGTTCACTTGTGATTTTATTATTCGCTCTCATGCTATGGCGTGGGATACGAATCGCCCTTGGTGCGCCAGACTTATATGGTAGCCTGGTAGCGGTCGGGATCATTGCAATGGTAGCTATTCAAGTCATGATCAATATTGGCGTGGTCACTGGTTTAATGCCGGTTACCGGTATCACCTTGCCCCTATTAAGTTATGGTGGCTCCTCCCTGACACTCATGTTGATGGCCATTGGCGTACTGCTGAATATCAGTCGGTATTCAAGGTTTTAAAGCAAGATGATATACATTTCTTAAAGAGGAAGCCCGTCATAAAATCGGGCTTCTTTTTTGGTGGAATGGATGGATTGGAATGGTGGCCGGTGATTTGCAAGGCCCCGTATGAGAAGATTTTGAAAAAAATGAAATGGTGCTTAAATATTACCAAAGAGGAATGTGGGGATATCTACAATAAATATTGGCAATACGGCCTTGTTTAGACTATAGTATAAGAGGGTTCGACCGAAGAGGCGCTTACTCTTGCTCATTTTCAAGTTAAACAAAATAGTGTTTTTGATATTGCATAATTAGAGGCCTCATTACGGTGGGGAAATGAAACTTATAATGTTAAAATCTAGGTGCACAAGGAGGTTAATCATGGATAAAGCGATACAACAATTAACCGACATGCAAATCGGCAAGATATTGGAACATGAGCCACTTGCTAATCATACGACAATGAAAATTGGTGGACCCGCGGATCTATTCATCGAGCCATCCTCCATTGAAAATATTGAAAAAGCGATGAAGGTCATCAAAGATAATAATTTGCCATGGAGAGCAATAGGAAGAGGTTCAAACCTCCTTGTCAGCGATGATGGAATCGAAGGTGTGGTACTGAAGTTAGGTAAAGGTCTGGATCATCTTGAAATCAATGGGACGGAAGTGAAGGCTGGAGCTGGTGTTTCCCTTGTAAGTTTATCAGTGAAGATTAGTAAAAAGGGATATGCCGGGCTGGAGTTTGCCAGTGGAATTCCAGGTTCCGTTGGTGGTGCTGTGTATATGAATGCAGGTGCACACGATTCGGATATGAGTGCCATCCTTAAGCAAGTGCATGTCCTATTTGAAGATGGAACCTTGGCTTGGCTTTCTAAGGAGGAAATGGAGTTTTCGTATCGAACATCTCTCCTTCAAAAGAAAAAACCTGGTATCGTGCTGGAGGCCATCTTTCAATTAGAAGAGGGTAACCGAAGTGAAATCGTCGAGAGAATGCAGAATAACAAAAACTATCGTAAAGATACCCAACCATATAACTTGCCATGTGCTGGAAGTATTTTCAGGAATCCGCTGCCAAGACATGCAGGAAGGTTAGTGGAGGATGCTGGCCTTAAGGGGCATTCGATAGGCGGGGCCCAAATTTCCCCTATGCATGGAAACTTCATCGTCAACACTGGTAATGGAAGTGCGGCAGACGTGGAAGCTCTGATTCAACACGCGAAGGATACGGTATATAGCAAGTATGAAATTGAATTGGAAACAGAAGTAGAAATCATCGGGAGAAAACAATAGGATATTCATTCTTTATATCCAAATATTGTGGTATAATGTGTTACTTGAAAAATTCTATTTCTTATTTTTTGGTGAGTGTCACCAATCATCCATTTTAGGAAGAGGTGAAATAGGTGGAAAAGGGGAAAATCGTTTCCATTGAGGACCGCATTCCTAAGCTAAAGCAAATTAGAAAGAGCAAAGCAAATAGACGACTTGTTCTTTTGCTTTCCCTTTTTTTCATTTTGGTTGCTTGTGTATTATATTTTTTATCCCCGCTAAGCTATGTGAAGTCCATAAAGGTAGAGGGAAACCAGTATATTACTTCTAAGCAAATTATTAAATTAAGTAACATCAAGAAAGACCGAAGCATCTGGAAAGTTGACACGGGAGAGACTGCCGCCAACATAAAAAAAAATCCGGATATAAAAAGTGCCAGTGTTGTACCTGTTTTTCCTAATTCCGTTAAAATAACGGTTTCTGAGCATACTAGAATTGCCTATTTATCCATGAATGGTAAATTCGCTCCG
Source organism: Peribacillus sp. NPDC097198 (assembly GCF_044762055.1). Lineage (NCBI taxonomy): Bacteria > Bacillati > Bacillota > Bacilli > Caryophanales > Bacillaceae > Peribacillus > Peribacillus sp. NPDC097198. The sequence continues at coordinate 166,395 of NZ_JBIWDO010000003.1, forward strand.
ATATTGGAAAATGGTTACATCCTAAAAGAGTTAGAGAGTGGTGAAAATCCAGTATTTGCCCCTGTTTTAATTGGTTTCAAAGAGGGTAAAGCATTAAAGTTACTTTTGGAGGAACTGGACAAGCTTCCTGTGGCCATACAAAATGCTATTTCCGAAATTCACCATGACCCGACTAAAACGGATAAATACCATATTGTTATGTACATGAATGATGGATTTGAAGTTAGTGCGACAAGTCGTACTCTATCTGAGAAAATGATACACTATCCATCCATTATCAGCCAATTGGATCCCGAGGTAAAGGGAGTCATCGATCTAGAGGTCGGTTCCTACTTTAAAGCCTTTGATGAGTCTGAACAAAAGGAAGACGAGTCGGAGTGAATCCGTTGCTTTAACAACAATGATTGAACTAAAGTTAGCGTACATTTTCGGAAAAGAATAAGTGTTTGACCAACATAGAAAAGGCAAGTACAGGATGACCGAATGTAATCCGTTTTTAACTAAAAATGGAAGTGGATAATGTGGGTCTGCAGTGATTTTGCTGATAGTGCCAGTAAAAATGAGACTCCAAGAACTATACATATATGGGGCCTTCTCCGCCTTTAATGGGATAGGGGACCATGCCCCAACTGGTTGATTCTCTTGAGTGCTAAAATCCATGGATTTTAGTTGGACCTGATATTCATTTTGTAGTCTTTGTTGCATGCGGAATTTTTAATGTGGGGAGTTGCGGGGACGTTTCAAACTTCCCGTGAAGATGTGGTATTGGCCGTTGTATTCTTATTTAATAATAGTTTTATCTGCAAGTTTGACTTTTCTAGGTGTACATCTTGGTGTAGACTTGTATTTAGCTGGAATCTTTGTATTTACGTGTGAAACTTTCAAAATACGGGTGAAATTCAAAGGGCACAGTTGGATAAGAGATTTTTTTCTGAAAAAAATGGAAAAAATCTATATTATTAGAGGGAATTGCGGTATAAATGCCGAATAGATTAAGTCAGTATTAAGTTTAGGTAAGACATTTAGATACCAAGAGACGAACGATAACTATTATAAAGATTGTAAACCTACGAGTTTTCTCTTAATAATACGAGATGACACTTTATTATAATATTAGCGAGTTGTAATTAGGTCTGTTATTCTAAAATGAATAGGTCTTTTGATAGGATAATGCTATTCTACTAATATATGTATAAACTGAAGGAGGTGCCATGGAATGAACAGCAATGAAATCTACGTAAGTCTTGACATCGGTACATCCAGTGTAAAAGTAATCATTGGGGAAATGGTCAATGACACATTAAATATCATAGGCGTAGGAAATGTAAAATCAGAAGGGCTAAAGAAAGGCTCCATCGTCGATATAGATGAAACAGTCCAATCCATTCAAAAGGCCGTAGAGCAAGCTGAACGAATGATAGGAATGGAAATCAAAAAAGTGATCGTCGGTATCAGTGGGAACCACGTAACGCTTCAGCCTTGCCATGGGGTAGTAGCCGTATCTAGTGAAAATAAAGAGATTAATGAACACGATGTATTCCGTGTTAGAGAAGCCGCTGAGTTAATTACCATACCATCGGACCGGGAAATTATCGATGTGGTGCCGATTCATTATAAAGTTGATGAGTTGGATGAAATTAGCGATCCAAGGGGCATGATTGGCGTCCGTCTGGAAATGAGAGGCATATTAATAACAGGTCTGCGGACAATTTTACATAATTCCTTGCGGTGTGTGGAACGAGCAGGGTTAGAAATAACGGATATTGCCCTTCAACCATTGGCAGCAGGTGGGCTGGTTTTATCGAAGGATGAAAAGGAACTTGGAGTAGCGCTTGTCGATATTGGGGGAGGTTCTACCACTCTAGCGATTTTCGAGCAAGGCTATCTACAATATACTTCCGTGATTCCAATAGGCGGGGAGACGCTTACAAAGGATCTCTCCATTGTACTAAGGACTACCATGGAGGAAGCTGAAAAAATTAAAATTAAGCATGGCCATGCCTTTTATGATGATGCGTCAGAAGACGAAGTATTCCAGATACCAATCATCGGCAGCGACCAGCAACAACCATGTAACCAGCTGATGCTCTCAGATATAATTGAGGCGAGGTTGACCGAAATTTTCGAGTTAATACAAGATGATTTGAGAAGACTTGGTTTTCAGGAAGTACCGGGAGGGTTCGTATTGACCGGTGGGGCCGTTAAGATGCCAGGAGTACTGGAACTTGCTCAGTATGTATTCCAAAATCGTGTCAGGACAGCCGAACCAAATTATATTGGTGTCAGAGAACCGCAATATACGACAGCTGTCGGTCTAATTAAACATGCGTGCAAGAAAGAGAGAATGCAAAAGAACACCACAAATAAAACTCCTGTACCAGCTGGTCAGGCACAAGAGAATAATGACCAGCGGAGCCAGAAGTCCTCTCAGAAACATAAAGAGAACACGGCTAAAAAACAAGGTGAAAAAGGTGAATCGAAATTCAAAAAAATCTTGGGTTACTTTTTTGAATAAAAACAAAAAATCGGGAATTTCGTCAAAATAGGAGGATTGTCATGTTGGAGTTTGATTCTAATTTAGAACAATTAGCAACGATAAAGGTTATAGGTGTTGGCGGCGGCGGTAACAATGCGGTAAACAGAATGATCGAACATGGTGTACAAGGTGTCGAATTTATTTCTGTCAATACTGATGCGCAGGCACTTAATTTATCAAAAGCAGAAGTTAAAATGCAAATCGGCGGTAAGCTTACTAGAGGATTGGGTGCTGGTGCGAATCCTGAGGTAGGTAAAAAAGCGGCAGAAGAAAGTAAAGAACAAATCGAAGAAGCGCTAAAAGGCGCTGATATGGTTTTCGTAACGGCTGGAATGGGCGGCGGAACTGGTACGGGTGCTGCCCCAGTTATCGCGGGTATTGCTAAAGATCTTGGTGCACTGACAGTTGGTGTCGTTACACGTCCTTTCACGTTTGAAGGACGCAAACGTGCAACCCAGGCGCAAGGTGGCATTGCCTCCATGAAAGAATCGGTCGATACGCTTATCGTCATTCCGAATGACCGACTTCTTGAAATTGTTGATAAAAGCACACCTATGCTTGAAGCATTCCGTGAAGCGGATAATGTCCTTCGTCAAGGGGTACAGGGGATTTCAGATTTGATCGCTGTTCCTGGTCTTATTAATTTGGATTTTGCCGATGTTAAGACCATCATGTCAAATCGTGGATCGGCCCTGATGGGTATCGGGATCTCCTCTGGAGAAAACCGCGCCGCTGAAGCAGCTAAAAAAGCGATCTCCAGTCCGTTGCTTGAAACGTCCATCGATGGGGCTCAAGGGGTTCTATTGAATATTACTGGTGGAACGAACCTAAGTTTATTCGAGGTCCAAGAGGCAGCCGATATTGTGGCCACCGCTTCTGATCAAGAGGTAAATATGATTTTCGGTTCTGTCATCAATGAAAACTTAAAGGACGAAATTGTTGTTACAGTTATTGCGACGGGATTTACCGAAGCTGAAACGTCTATGCGAGCTCCGGGTCGTTCTACACTTGGACAGCAACAACAGCAAACGAGACCTCAAACACAAGCGCCTACACCTAGTGTAAATCGTGAAGTGAAGAGAGAAGAAGTGAACGAACAGCCTACAAGGAATAATAATCAAGGACAAGGTGAGGAAGCTTTGGATATTCCAACCTTCCTACGCAATCGTAATAGAAGGCGTTAATCTGAAAGAGAAAAGGTCGTTCCCTATGGGAGCGGCCCTTTTTTTGCTTTTTTCGGAAAGATGTTTCGATTGATTATTACTGGTTAATCGCCATATGGACTTTTAAGGCCCTAAGAGCTGCTCTCCACCTGTTTGAACCGTTGGGCTATGCCCTGATCCATAAAATTCATGAAAGGACGTAAAGGCGGCTGGAATGGATAATGGATTTCCAACTTGAATTTGGAGATGGTCCTTTATAACAATGGAACTCTGAGAAGAGAAGCTGAAAGAAATTCTATCTTCTACAACCCATAAATCGACAGCTTTAAATGAGGGAGCGTAACTGGTATGAAGCAGTCTTGAAAAAATCAATAGCTGTTTTTCTACAAAAAGGCTAAAAAAGACTGAAAAACTCTTAAGTTTCCTGTACAAAAAGTGACACACTTTCTATTATCAGGTGCGTTATACTTTTTGCTAGTAGAAGGTTAGATTCTAAAAGGAGGGGTGAGTGTTTGACCTTATATTTAGATGTGATTTGGTTATTGAATTGGTTATTTGACTGCCTCCTCTTATATTGGACTGCAATCATTCTCAAACGGCGGGTCGCCCTTTGGCGGGTTTGTGCCGGCGGGCTGATAGGTTCTCTAATCATCGTATTGGCATTTACCCCTTTTTACGCAATGGCTGACCAATTTTATATGAAAATCGCATTTTCTCTTTTTATGGTCCTGGCCACCTTTGGGTTCATCAGATTCAACCTTTTCCTGAAGTCATTAGCCACTTTATACTTTGTCACGTTTTTATCAGGTGGGATCCTCCTTGGCCTTCACTATCTATTCGAATATCAAATCGTTTCCAAAAACCCTGGTCAATATGCCGGAATCAATCGTTTTGGTGACCCCGTCAGCTGGATTTTTGTGATGGTGGGCTTCCCGCTTGCCTGGCAATTTTCCAAGCGTACTCTAGAAGGAATGGAGATGGCAAAACTAACGCATGAGCAACTGGTGTCAGTCACGGTGAAAGTATCAGAGTTTGAAGGGACTTTTCAGGGGCTTGTTGACAGTGGGAATCAATTATATGATCCAATAACCCGTTCGCCTGTTATGATCATTTCACTTTCTGGAGATGAAGCTGGAATCCCTTCGGATATGGTTGAATTGTTCAAGAATCCGGACATCCTGGTCCGACAGGAAGAACAGCCTGAATATACATGGACGGGCCGTATGCGCGTAATTCCATATAAAGTGGTGGGGCATGAACATCAATTGCTAACGGCCATCAAGCCGGACTTCATTAAAATATCCCAAGGGGAAAACGAGTATCAAGTCAAGCAGGGCCTTGTGTCGTTTACTTTTCAACAACTTTCTGCGGACAATAGCTATCAATCTATCGTCCATCCAAAAATGTTAACCGGGATTCCGGTGAAAAATGCCTCATAACATTTTGCTCTTTCAAATTTGGCTCCACAATTCGTCTATTTTAGAAGGGAGAATTATTTTGAAGAAATTTATTCTTCGGCTCACCTATTTTTGGTACAAACTCTTGTTCAAGCTCGGATTGAAGACGGACGAAATATTTTATATAGGAGGAAGTGAGGCGCTCCCGCCCCCACTTTCAAAAGAAGAAGAGGCAATATTGATCAATAAGTTACCAAAAGGCGATGAAGCTGCCCGCTCTATCTTAATCGAGAGGAATCTAAGGCTTGTCGTCTATATTGCAAGGAAATTTGAGAATACGGGAATCAATATCGAAGATTTAATTAGCATTGGGACCATTGGCTTGATTAAGGCAGTCAATACATTCAATCCCGAGAAAAAAATCAAACTTGCTACATATGCTTCGAGATGCATCGAGAATGAAATATTAATGTATTTAAGGAGAAATAATAAAATCCGTTCGGAAGTTTCTTTTGATGAGCCCTTGAATATCGATTGGGATGGAAATGAACTCCTGCTCTCAGATGTTCTGGGGACTGATGACGACATCATCACTAAGGATCTAGAGGCGAATGTGGATCGGAAGCTACTGACGAAAGCCCTGACGCAGCTCTCTGATCGTGAAAAACAAATAATGGAACTTCGATTTGGACTTGCTGGCGGAGAAGAAAAGACGCAAAAGGATGTTGCGGATATGCTCGGGATTTCCCAATCCTATATTTCAAGGTTGGAGAAAAGAATTATTAAACGGCTAAGAAAAGAATTTAATAAAATGGTGTAAAAAAATATTTCGAGTATAAAGCTTTTGAGACCGTACTTTCTTGTGCTTGGATGAAGAGATGTTTTGATTTTTCAAAAATACCCTATGCATATTTTTCCCTCCCGCGGAAATACTGTTTTTTGTACAGCACTCCTGTGAGGAGGGAAGAATTTTGTCTCGTAATAAGGTTGAAATCTGCGGTGTGGATACATCGAAATTACCGGTTTTGAAAAATGATGAAATGAGAAAACTCTTTAAAGAATTGCAAGGTGGCGAGCTTTCAGCAAGAGAGAAACTGGTAAACGGGAATCTTCGACTCGTTTTGAGCGTCATTCAACGCTTTAACAATCGAGGAGAATATGTAGATGATCTATTTCAGGTAGGCTGTATAGGGTTGATGAAATCGATAGATAATTTTGACTTGGGTCAGAACGTAAAGTTTTCAACGTATGCTGTACCAATGATTATTGGAGAAATCAGAAGGTATCTTCGTGATAATAATCCAATACGTGTTTCCCGGTCTTTAAGGGACATTGCTTATAAAGCATTGCAGGTTAAGGAAAAACTTATCAGCCAGACTCTACGTGAGCCCACAGCTGAAGAAATCGCCAAAGTGTTAGGATTACCGCACGAAGAAATTGTTTTCGCGTTAGATGCAATCCAAGATCCAGTATCCCTTTTCGAACCGATTTATAATGATGGCGGGGATCCGATTTATGTACTCGACCAATTAAGTGATGAAAAAAATAAGGATAGTACCTGGATTGATGAGATAGCCATAAACGAAGGGATGAGACGGTTGAATGACCGTGAAAAAATGATCCTTCGTAAACGATTTTTCCAAGGGAAGACCCAAATGGAGGTAGCCGAGGAAATCGGCATTTCACAAGCTCAAGTCTCCCGCTTGGAAAAAGCGGCAATCAAGCAAATGAATAAAAACATTCAACAGTAAAAGCTGAGCACGAGTAACAGTTGACTGAAGCGGGTAAGGGATGATTCTCTTGCCCGCCAATCAGCAACCTAGCCGTAGCGGCTTTTTTTTAGTTTGCTCAAGCCACTGCATAAAGACCTTTATTTCCCGATTCCTTCATTCTTGAACAAAACCAGTCATATACATAAAAAAAGGTTTTTTATCTGGAGAAACACATTTCAGGAGGAGCTGAATGGCGTGACTAGAATTTCTGAATTTCAAATTAAGGATATCGTCAATATAGCAGATGGAAAGAAATTGGGGAATATGACAGACTTAGAAATCAATACGGGGACGGGAATGATTGAAGCAATCATTGTTTCGAATAGTACCAGGCTAATGGGTTTTTTTGGGAGGGAGCAAGATATCGTGATTCCTTGGCGAAAAATAAAAAAAATTGGGGCGGATGTCATCCTTGTCGAACATCAGACGATATTTCAAACAGAGCTGAAAGATGAACGGTTATAGGGGTACCTTTAGAGGGTATTAGAAGGATATTTATGATACACTAAACTAAAAATAAAGAGGAATGAAAGCATGAAAGAACCTTTTGTTTTAGTCGAAGATCAATATTTGCTTGTTGATAGCTGGAGACAACAAAATCTCCAGCTTGTGGCGGGCTTTACAACGAAAAACGGAGGAGTCAGTTCTGGCTGCTTTACATCATTGAATACCGGCTTTCATGTTGGGGACAAGATAGGGGATGTACAGGCAAACCGCCGAATTCTTGCTGAAAAACTATCTTTTCCGCTTAATCATTGGGTAGGGGCCGAGCAGACTCATGAAACTCATATCCAGCAAGTAACGACTCGGGATTGTGGGAAAGGCGCCACTGACTATCTTTCTGGTTTTAGGGCGACAGACGGTTTTTATACGAGAGATAAAAATGTCCTACTGACCCTTTGTTATGCGGATTGTGTGCCTTTATATTTTTATGCTCCTACACATGGAATGGTTGGGGTGGCACATGCCGGCTGGAAGGGAACCGTTAATGGCATTGCGCACAATATGGTAGAGGCGTGGATACATGAAGGTATAAAACCATCAGAAATATTTGCCGTAGTTGGGCCCTCTATTTGTTCGAAATGTTATGTTGTAGATGATAAAGTCATAGATTTAGTGCGGAATTTGCTGGAAGAAAATGACGAGAAGCCCTATAATTTAATTAGTGAAGGACAATATCAACTAGATCTTAAAGAACTGAACGCCATGATCATGGAGAAATCTGGAATCCCGAGGGAGCAGATTGCTGTGACTTCATATTGTACAAGCTGTGATGAGGATTTATTTTTTTCCCATCGCCGGGATAATGGGAAAAGTGGTAGGTTGATGAGCTTTATTGGTTGGAAGGAGGATCTTGAAAAGCGATGAAAGTTGCAGAAAATCTAAAAAACATCGAAGAAAAAATAAATGAAGCGTGTAAAAATAGTGGCAGGCATCGGGAAGATGTCAAATTAATCGGGGTTACAAAATATGTTTCCATCGAGAGGGCAAAAGAGGCATTGGAAGCCGGTGTCACTGATTTAGGTGAAAATCGCGATCAAGGTTTATTGAATAAATATGAAGTGTTGAAGGATACACCGAACTGGCATTATATCGGTTCCATGCAGACACGTAAGGTTAAGAATGTCATTGATAAAGTTGCTTATATTCATTCTTTGGATCGTATATCGTTGGCAGAAGAAATACAAAAACGTTCAAAAGAGCCGATAAACTGTTTAGTGCAGGTCAATGTTTCTGGTGAAGAGTCTAAACACGGTCTGAATCCAGAGTCGACGCTTGAATTTATTAAAGAACTAGGGGCTTTTGACAAGGTGAAGGTCGTTGGGTTGATGACAATGGCACCTTTTACAGAGGACGAACAGGTACTCCGAGGTTGCTTCCGTACATTAAAAAACCTCCAACTGGAAATTCAAAAAGCGGAATTGACTCATGCTCCATGCTCGGAATTATCCATGGGCATGTCCAATGATTTTATGATTGCCATCGAGGAAGGTTCTACCATGATTCGGATTGGTACTGCACTGGTAGGCGAAGAATTATAAGGAGGTACGTAAAAGATGTCATTCGTATCAAAGTTTAAATCCTATTTCGCGCTGGATGATGAGTATGAATATAAGGACGAAGTGGTGGAGGAAGAGGAGATGGAGCGTAAAGCGGTAAAGCCTGCAAAACAGCAGACCCCACCTGCTTCTACAGGAAATAATCCAAATCAAAATATAGTAAGTTTGCAAAGCGTGCAAAAATCTTCTAAAGTAGTATTATTGGAGCCTCGTGCTTATGCAGAAGCTCAGGATGTCGCTGACCATTTGAAAAACCGTCGTGCAGTCGTTGTGAATCTTCAGCGAATCCCGCATGACCAAGGAAAGCGGATTATCGACTTTTTAAGCGGCACTGTATATGCAATCAGTGGGGATATCCAAAAAATCGGTACAGACATATTCTTGTGTACTCCGGATAACGTTGATGTTTCCGGTAATATTACCGGTTTTGAAGTGGATAAGGAGTACGAAGAAGCGAGGTGGTAATGGTTAATGGCTCTAGTGCTTCAAGGTTTATATTATTTAGTTGAAATTTATTCAATGGCATTAATTGTTTACATATTAATGTCTTGGTTCCCTAATGCCCGGGAAACATCGATTGGCCAATTCCTGGTAAAGATTTGCGAACCATATTTAGAACCGTTCAGAAAATTCATCCCACCACTCGGCATGATCGACATATCACCACTTGTAGCCTTGTTGGTTTTAAATTTTGCGAAGAATTATGGGATTTTTTATCTACAAAGCTTATTCGGATGATTTGTAGTTCATACTAAAGACGTGAAATAATAGAATGGCCAGTAACTACACAGCTAGGTGAATTCTTGGCTGTGTAGTAGTAACGAAGGTGTATGTTACGATTCATTCTTGTGTACAACCATTTATCCATATGTAAGGAGCATGCATTCTACATGAGTATATATCAACATTTCAGGCCGGAGGAAAAGGAATTTATCGACCAGGCAATGAATTGGATTGACCAGGTTAGAGATTCTTATGCTCCTAAACTTTCTGACTTTCTGGATCCGCGTCAGCAGGAAATCCTCACATCCCTATTAGGAAACAAACAGGATGTGCTACTGCAATTTCACGGCGGGAGTGATTTCGTTGAACGGAAACGTGCCCTCATTTATCCTGATTACTACTCTCCTGAATCATCTGATTTCAATATCTCCTTATATGATATCTCCTATCCAAAAAAATTTGTTACACTTGAACACAGGCAAATACTTGGAACCTTGATGTCACTGGGGGTAAAACGTGAAAAATTCGGTGATATTATAGTGACAGAGGAGCAAGTCCAATTTATTGCAACAGGGGAAATGGATTCATACCTTACGGGAAACCTGGATAAGATAGGCAATGCTTCCGTAACCATTAAAAGGATTCCGATTGAGGATATCCTTGTGGTGAAGGACAACTGGGAAGAGCAGGTCAGTACCGTTAGCTCATTAAGGCTTGATAGCGTACTTTCTGCTGTTTTGAATATTTCCCGGCAAAAAGCCCAGACGTTGATATCGTCGGGGAAAACCAAGGTTAATTTCAAGCAAACGGAGAGCGTTTCTGAAGAATGCCGTGAGGGGGATACTCTATCCATCAGGGGTTTCGGTCGATGTAAAATCACTTCAATCGATGGGAAAACGAAAAAGGATAAGTGGAGAATCTCATTAGGTAGGAAAAAATAATTTAGTTGTTAGCAGGATTCACATATTTTTTGTCGAATATAGAGTTTTAATGTAATAGAGTAGAAATTGTTCTGGAGGTGCAACAATGCCCTTAACCCCGATAGATATACATAACAAGGAATTTAGTAAAGTATTTCGAGGGTATGATGAAGATGAGGTTAACGAATTTCTAGACCAAGTCATTAAAGATTATGAATTGATTCTAAGAGAAAAGAAAGAAATGGAAGAAAAATTGAACGAGACGTTCGATCGTTTAGGTCATTTCACGACTATCGAGGGCACGCTTAATAAGTCTATCATTGTCGCGCAGGAAGCTGCAGAAGAATTAAAGCGCAATGCCCAAAAAGAAGCCAAACTGATCATCAAGGAAGCAGAAAAGAATGCTGATCGGATTGTCAATGAGTCGCTTGTGAAAGCAAGAAAAATAGCGATGGATATAGAAGACTTGAAAAAACAATCGAAGGTTTTCCGTACTCGCTTTAAAATGCTTGTCGGAGCACAGCTCGATTTGTTGGATAATGACGACTGGGATCATCTGCTTGAATACGAAGTGGATGCATCTGAAATAGAATTAAATGATGGAGTAGATGAGGAAAATTAAACGTTTCCTTGACTTCAAGCACTTTTTTCGCATATAATTTTTTAACAATACTATTCATGATGACATTAGACGATGACAGGGACAGTAAATTCCTCATATCCTTATATGTAGCGACCCGGGGACGGTGTAAGCCCGGGATAAGAGAAGGAATTGAACATCACCCTTGAGTTCTGAATTGAACCTGCTTATGCAGCAAGTAAACGATGCGTATCATTCACGTTACGAATGCTCGAGAGGAAAGGATTCAGCCGTTTTGTGAATCTTTCTAACCAGGGTGGTACCGCGGGAAGCAAAGCTTTCTCGTCCCTTTTTCAGGGATGAGAAGGCTTTTTATTTTGTCTGCGAATCGGGTCAATCAACTCAAATGAAGTTATGGATAGATGGATGGAGGAATTTTATAATGGAATATAAAGATACTTTATTAATGCCTAAAACTGAATTTCCAATGAGGGGCAACCTTCCGAAGCGCGAGCCTGAAATTCAGGAAAAGTGGAAAGAGATGGATATCTATAAAAAAGTGCAAGAGCACACTGAAGGGCGACCGTTATTCATTTTACATGATGGACCTCCATATGCAAACGGTGATATCCATATGGGTCATGCCTTGAATAAAGTTTTAAAAGATTTCATCGTCCGTTTTAAGTCCATGAGCGGTTACCATGCACCGTATGTTCCAGGCTGGGATACGCACGGTCTCCCAATTGAAACGGCTTTGACTAAAAAAGGCGTGAACCGTAAAGAAATGAGCGTCGCTGAATTCAGAAAGCTATGTGAAGAATATGCATACGTACAGATTAACAATCAACGTGAGCAATTCAAGCGGATTGGTGTTCGCGGGGATTGGGATAATCCTTATATTACGTTAAAGCCTGAATATGAAGCACAACAGATCAAGGTTTTTGGTGAAATGGCGAAAAAAGGCTATATCTATAAAGGGAAGAAACCTGTTTACTGGTCCCCTTCGAGTGAATCGGCTCTTGCTGAAGCGGAGATTGAATACCAAGATAAACGTTCGGCTTCAATCTATGTAGCATTTGAAGTGACTGATGGTAAAGGTGTCATTGATGAAGGTGTAAAAATCATCATTTGGACGACAACACCATGGACGATTCCGGCCAACCTTGGAATTTCCCTACATCCACAATTGAATTATGTGGTTGTTGCAGTGGAAAATGAAAAATACTTAGTGGCAGAAGCCTTATTGGAATCTGTTAAAGAAACGCTTGGATGGGAAAACCCAACTATCGTGAAAACGGTAAAAGGCAGTGAGTTGGATCGTGCTGTAGCGAAGCATCCTCTATATGATCGTGAATCACTAGTGATGTTAGGTGAGCATGTAACGACTGAAGCTGGAACAGGTTGTGTTCATACAGCTCCAGGACACGGGGAAGATGACTTTATCATCGGTCAGAAATATGGCTTGGATGTTCTTTGCCCAGTCGATGAAAAAGGTGTCATGACTGAAGAAGCAGGGGAGTTTGCTGGATTATTCTATGATAAAGCAAATAAAGCGATTTCCGAAAAATTAACTGAAGTGGGAGCCCTGTTGAATCTTACATTCATCACACATTCATTCCCACATGACTGGCGGACGAAGAAGCCGACGATCTTCCGTGCAACTGCACAGTGGTTCGCTTCAATCAAGGACTTCCGTGATGATTTGCTGAAGGCAGTCGAAGAAACGAAATGGGTACCGGCATGGGGTGAAACACGCCTATTCAATATGGTCCGTGACCGAGGAGATTGGTGTATCTCTCGACAACGTGCATGGGGTGTGCCAATTCCAGTATTTTACGCAGAAAATGGCGAACCAATCATCACGGACGAAACAATCAATCATATTTCAGAATTATTCCGTGAGCACGGTTCAAATATCTGGTTTGAAAAAGAAGCAAAAGATCTTCTACCACAAGGCTTTACACATGAAGGAAGTCCAAACGGTATCTTCACTAAAGAAACGGATATCATGGATGTATGGTTCGACTCCGGTTCTTCCCATCAAGCGGTTCTTGAAGAAAGAGAAGAACTTCAACGTCCGGCTGACCTTTATCTTGAAGGGTCCGATCAATATCGCGGTTGGTTCAACTCATCACTTTCAACAGGTGTTGCCGTGACAGGAAAAGCACCATATAAAGGTGTACTTAGCCATGGGTTCGCATTAGACGGCGAAGGACGTAAAATGAGTAAATCTATTGGTAACGTGGTCCTTCCATCTAAAGTTATGAACCAGCTTGGTGCTGATATTTTACGTCTTTGGGTTGCTTCTGTTGATTATCAATCTGACGTTCGGGTTTCAGATCCTATCTTAAAACAAGTTTCCGAAGTGTATCGTAAAATCCGTAATACATTCCGCTTCCTACTAGGAAATCTGGATGGCTTTAATCCGGAAACGGATAAAGTGGCGGTAGAAGATTTGCGTGAAGTGGATCAATATATGCTAGTAAGATTGAATAAGCTGATCACTCAATCAAAACAAGGCTATGAAAATTATGAATTTGCTACCATTTATAATATGGTCAACAATTTCTGTACGCAGGATTTAAGTTCGTTCTATCTTGATTATGCTAAAGACATTCTTTATTGTGAAGCGCCAAACGGGAAAGACCGTTTAGCAATCCAAACTGTCCTTTATGAGTCCTTAATCAGCTTAACGAAATTAGTGTCTCCAATCCTGTCTCATACTGCGGATGAAGTATGGACGTTCATTCCGGGTGTAACGGAAGAGAGTGTACAGTTGACATTGATGCCTGAGGAAATCTCTGTGGATAATGCCGAAGCGATTGAGGAAAAATGGACGGCATTCATGCATGTTCGTGATAATGTCCTGAAAGCATTGGAAGAAGCACGTAACCAAAAAGTAATCGGGAAATCACTGAACGCAAAAGTGACCGTTTATGTAAACGAAGAGACAAGGAATCTTCTTGATAGTATCGAGGAGAGCTTTGAACAGTTATTCATCGTATCCGAATTTGATATCGCGGGCGATGTGGCCAGTGCCCCATCCGAAGCTGTCAAACTTGAGGATATGGCCATCCTGGTAACTAAAGCAGAAGGAGAAACTTGTGAACGTTGCTGGAATGTTTCTCAAGATGTAGGTCAAGTGGAAGAACATCCAACACTTTGCCCACGCTGTGCAACAGTCGTGAAAGAGCATTATACGAATTAATCATTTTAGAACGACCGGTTCCCAGTTAATATGGGAGCCGGTTTTTTATTTGAAATGAGAGCGCATTTGAATAAAGACCGGAATAAAGTTCCTTTCTATTCTAATATTCTTCACCAACTGCTAGATGTAATGCTTTTGGTATTAGTCATTATTTCTAGTTTATGCTACAATTCAAAAGTGAAGATTTGATTAGTTTGGGGGAAGAAATGTGTTTTATTACTTAATTGCCCTTTTGGTCATAGCTTTCGATCAGCTGACAAAATGGATGATTGTGAAAAAAATGGAGTACGGAGAAAGCATTGAAATTATTGAAAACCTTCTATATATTACCTCGCATCGTAACCGTGGGGCAGCATGGGGAATTCTACAAGGTCAAATGTGGTTTTTCTACATCATCACCATCGCTGTCATTATTGGAGTCGTCTATTATATTCAGAAAATGGCGAAGAACAGCCGTCTGCTTGGAGTTTCCCTAGGTCTTATGCTAGGTGGGGCAATAGGAAACTTCATTGACCGTGTTGCTCGCCAGGAAGTAGTCGACTTTGTCCATACTTATATTTTCAGCTATAGTTTCCCGGTATTTAATATTGCCGATGCCGCCCTTTCGATTGGTGTCGTGCTGCTCGTGATTCACATGTTCTTGGAAGAAAAAAACGCTAAGGAGAAAGATAATGGATAAAAAGCTATACAGCATCGACGAAACACTAAAAGGTACAAGGATTGACAAGGCTCTATCTACTTTAAATGAGGAATGGTCACGCACTCAAGTTGCACAATGGATCAAAGATGATCATGTGTTAGTGAACGGGGCTGCCATTAAGTCCAATTATAAATGTAGCATAGGTGACGAAATTGAAGTGCTGATTCCGGAACTTGTGGAGTTGGATGCAGTCGCTGAAGAAATGGATTTGGATATCTATTACGAAGATGAAGACGTACTGGTTGTCAATAAACCGAGTGGTATGGTTGTCCACCCTGCACCGGGGCATGTAACAGGTACTCTTGTTAATGGGTTGATGGCCCATTGTAAGGATCTTTCTGGAATCAATGGCGTTATGCGTCCAGGTATTGTCCACCGTATTGATAAGGATACATCAGGTTTATTGATGGTTGCGAAAAATGACATGGCACACGAGAAACTTGTTCAGCAACTTGTTGATAAAACAGTAACCCGTAAGTATCAAGCTGTGGTCCATGGAGTGATTCCCCATGATTTCGGAACGGTTGATGCCCCGATAGGCCGTGATAAAAAAGACCGTCAGAGCATGACGGTTACGGATTCAAACTCTAAAAATGCGGTAACTCATTTCCGTGTGGTTGAACGTTTCACCGCGTTTACATTAGTAGAGTGTCAGCTTGAAACAGGACGGACCCATCAAATCCGTGTTCATATGAAATATATTGGATTCCCTCTTGCGGGAGATCCTAAATATGGTCCTAAAAAGACGTTGAAATTGGACGGACAAGCGTTACACGCAGGTCTTCTTGGTTTTGTTCATCCACGGACGAATGAATATATGGAGTTTGAAGCGCCAGCTCCTAAAGAATTTACGGAGCTAATCGAACAACTACGTAGAAGTAGTATTTGACAAGACTATTTTTATGAGATAGTATTATATTAACTTAATGAGAACCTTTAACACAGTCCAGAGAGACTGAGAAGGAAACGGATAGCAAAAGGGGAACATATACCCTTTTGTAGAAAAATCCTCACACCTTCTTGGTGTGAGGATTTTTTGTTGAAGGAGAGCTCTCACAGTTCAAAAGAAATTGAGGTGGTCCATTTGAATGAGAAAGCAATCGTGCTCGATGAAAAGGCCATCAGCAGAGCCTTGACGAGAATTGCACATGAGATTATTGAAAAGAATAAAGGGATTGAGGATTGTGTCTTAATCGGGATTAGGACCCGGGGGATCTTCCTTGCTGATCGACTTGCCAAGCGCATCGGTGAAATAGAAAATAAAGTAATTCAATTAGGTGAATTAGACATAACGCTTTATCGTGATGATTTATCGAAAAAGACGAACGATGGTGAACCGGTTGTAAAAGGCTCGGACATTCCGGTCCCAATAACTGATAAGAAAATCATCTTAGTGGACGATGTACTATTTACGGGAAGAACCGTAAGAGCTGCTATGGATGCTTTGGTGGATATGGGAAGACCTTCGCAAATCCAACTTGCTGTATTAGTTGATAGAGGCCATAGGGAACTTCCAATCCGTGCCGATTATGTCGGTAAAAATATTCCAACTTCACAATCCGAGAAGATTACGGTCACTTTAACGGAAGTTGACGAGCTCGATCAAGTCACCATACTAGCGAAATGATAAATTAAATATTGCCCTTTTAAAAACGGTCCAGAGAGGCCGGCAAAGGGAGTGAAATGGAAAGGGACCTTAGCCTGACAGGTATAGGGCAGGCCCATCCGTGAAACCCTCTTTGTATATGCTGCAAAGAGGGTTTTTTTTGTGGCTTAGATGCAATGTTCATAGGGGGAAAAGAAATGGAAGACGAAATAAAAGACATCATCCTCGACGTGGAAGACGTACCAAGGTTTGGTCAATGGGTGACATTAAGCATCCAGCACCTGTTTGCGATGTTTGGTTCAACGGTGCTAGTGCCATTCCTGGTCGGTCTGAGCCCTGCAGTAGCATTGGTTTCCAGTGGGGTAGGGACATTATCATACTTATTGATTACGAGAGGCCAAATCCCTGCTTATCTTGGTTCATCATTTGCTTTCATAGCACCCATAATCGCGGCCAAGTCACTTGGTGGACCGGAAGCGGCCATGATCGGCTGTTTTGTAGCAGGACTCATATATGGAATAGTGGCGTTGGTCATTCATAAAGTCGGTTTACGCTGGTTGATGGTTCTATTGCCACCGGTGGTCGTCGGTCCCGTCATTATAGTAATCGGGCTGAGCCTCGCTGGGACAGCAGTTGACATGGCCATGTATGATCCGCAAGACAAGTACAGCGTTACTTACATCATCATAGCACTCATCACCTTGGCAGCTACGATTATCTGTAACGTGTTATTTAAAGGCTTCCTTAACCTGATTCCAATATTGATGGGGATCATAGTCGGATATGGCTGCTCGGCAATTGCAGGCATTATCGATTATGGACCGATTGAAACGGCAAAATGGTGGGAAATGCCGGAATTCATGATTCCTGGAATAACCTATACACCCACCTTTTCATGGGAAGTCATCGCCATCATGGTCCCGGTCGCCATCGTCACCTTATCTGAACATATCGGACACCAAATGGTATTAAGTAAAGTGGTAGGTAGAAACTTTTTGGAAAAGCCGGGTTTACATCGATCCATCCTTGGTGACGGCGCAGGCATCATGATCGGTTCCATTATCGGGGGACCGCCACTTACATCGTATGGAGAAAATATCGGGGTCCTGACGATGACAAAGGCATTTAGCGTCTACATCATCGGTGGTGCGGCTTTGACTGCTATGATCTTCGGTTTCAACGGGAAGATTTCAGCGGTGATCGGATCAATACCAACGGCCGTCATGGGGGGGATTTCCATTCTTCTCTTTGGTATCATCGCTTCAAGCGGTTTAAGGATGTTGATTGATAATAAAGTGGATTTTGATAAAAAACGTAATTTGATGATTGCTTCGGTCATCTTAGTAATTGGGATTGGTGGAGCATTCGTACAATTATCCGCAAATGTTTCTTTATCCGGAATGGCGCTATCAGCAATAGTGGGGATTGTACTTAACTTGGTATTGCCGGACAGAGAAAAAGTGACCGGAAACATCTTTGAAAAATAAACATTAAATAAATCACCTTTTAAAAGAAGTCCAGAGAGACTTAGAAGGGTGTTGCAGTAAAGACGGAAGAGGAAAGGAAATGGGGAATTTCCCGAGTACTCCAAGTCTTTATGACCTTCACCCTGTCCTTAAATGACGGGGCTTTTTTTATGCCCCGCATCACAAAAAAAGATTGTGAAAGGAGCAGGAATGATGAAAAAATTATTGACGATGAATGAGCTATCTTTAACTGAAATCGAAACGATCTTATACGAGGCAGAGGGGTTTGCCAATGGAACGAACTGGATGCCTATGCAGCAGACGATGGTCGCCAATCTGTTCTTTGAGCCAAGCACGCGAACCAAATCAAGTTTTGAAATGGCTGAAAGGAAATTAGGACTTGAGGTCATTCCTTTTGATGCGGGAACATCATCCGTGTTAAAAGGAGAAACCTTATACGACACAGCGAAAACATTTGAATCCATTGGAGTCAAAGCCCTCATCATCCGTCATGAGCAGGACAACTACTTTGATGAGTTGAGAGGCAAATTACATATCCCCATCATCAATGCGGGTGATGGTTGCGGAAATCATCCGACACAGTCTCTGCTCGATTTATTGACGATAAAGCAAGAGTTTACTAGTTTTAAAGGTCTGAAAATTTCGATTATTGGGGATGTGAGGCATAGCCGTGTGGCTAAATCCAATGCAGACGCACTCACTCGCCTAGGTGCAGAAGTTGTATTCTCAGGTCCTCCCGAATGGTTTGACGTAAACAATGGATTGGCGAAATACGAAGATATCGATCAAGCTGTAGCGACAGCGGATGTGGTCATGTTGCTCCGAATTCAACATGAAAGGCATAGTGATAAATATGACGTGGAAAATGGAGAGTATTTGAAAAGGTTTGGCTTGAATAAGATTCGTGAAAAAACGATGAAACCATGTGCCATCATCATGCATCCAGCCCCCATTAACCGCGGAGTTGAGATTGACAGTGATTTGGTCGAATGCAGCCGCTCAAGAATCTTTAAACAAATGCAAAATGGCGTTTTTATCAGAATGGCTGTGTTAAAAAATGTGCTTGAAAAAAATAAGGGAGGAAACACTCATGAAAACTGTCATCAAAAATGGAGTATTGCTAGATAATCAAAATCAATTCAAGAAAGCAGATATAGAAATAGAGGGAAGGTTCATCACGAAAATAGGGGAGGACCTGGCTACGGAAGATAGTAAAGTAGTAGATGCTGATGGGCTGCTTGTTACAGCAGGATTCATAGATCTTCATGTACATTTACGTGAGCCGGGGGGAGAACATAAAGAAACCATTGAAACGGGAACCTTGGCGGCGGCCAGAGGTGGCTTTACGACAGTAGCAGCCATGCCCAATACAAGACCTGTACCTGATACTGTGGAGCACCTTGGGGCGTTGAATAAAAAAATTGAAGAAACGGCACATGTTCGCGTGTTGCCCTATGCTTCGATCACGATTAGAGAAGCTGGCAAGGAGCTGACTGATTTTTCAGCACTGAAGAAGACAGGGGCATTCGCCTTTACGGATGATGGTGTTGGCATTCAGGAGGCAGGAATGATGCTTGAAGCGATGAAGCGGGCAGCTGCCATTGATATGGCTGTGGTCGCCCATTGTGAAGATAATAGCTTAATCAATAAAGGCTCCGTTCATGAGGGGAGATTCTCCAAAGAAAATGGAATCAATGGAATTCCTTCTGTATGCGAAGCTGTACATATTGCCCGTGACATATTGCTTGCGGAAGCGGCAGGCTGCCATTACCACGTCTGCCATATATCAACGAAAGAATCGGTAAGAACCGTAAGAGACGCTAAACGTGCCGGTATCAAAGTCACTGCGGAAGTGACCCCACATCATCTATTACTTTCAGAAGATGATATACCAGGGCTTGATACGAATTATAAAATGAACCCTCCTTTAAGGGGACGCGAAGATCGTGATGCTTTAATTGAAGGCTTGCTTGATGGAACCATCGATTTCATCGCAACAGACCATGCCCCTCATAGCGTCGAGGAAAAAGAGCAAAGCATGCAGCTTGCTCCATTCGGAATTGTAGGTCTAGAAACGGCCTTCCCGCTGCTTTATACGGAATTGGTCAAAAAAGAAATCATCACTCTGAAACAGTTGGTAGACTTCCTGACCATCAAACCAGCTGATTGCTTCTCGCTTCCATTCGGCCAACTAAAAGAAGGAGCTGTGGCGGATATCACGTTAATCGATTTGAATGCAAAACAGGTGATCAATAAAGAAGAATTCGCTTCAAAGGGAAAAAATACACCTTTCCATGACAAGAAATGTCAGGGGTGGCCGGTCATGACGATTTCAGAAGGAAAGTTAGCTTGGGAAAAAGGACGTGTTCAGGGATGAAAAGACAGCTTATTTTAGAAGATGGTACGGTTTTCATTGGCAAAGCATTCGGTGGAGACGTGGAGAAAATCGGGGAAGTCGTATTTAACACAGGGATGACAGGCTATCAAGAAATTTTATCTGATCCATCTTATTGTGGTCAAATTGTTACTTTGACATATCCGCTAATTGGGAACTATGGAATCAACCGAGACGATTTTGAATCGATCAATCCAGCCATAGCGGGATTCGTCGTGAAGGAAACTGCAGAATTTCCTTCTAACTGGCGCAACCAATTATCACTTGATGACTATTTGAAAATGAAGAATATCCCTGGAATCTCCGGGATTGACACGAGAAAGCTGACAAGGATCATCAGAAAGACAGGTGCTCTTAAAGGGGCGCTCTGTAATATGAATAAGAAGGCCGATGAGGTTATTGCCCAGCTTAAAGCAACGGTACTCCCGACCACTCAAGTGAAACAGGTATCTACTAAAACGGCCTACTCAAGTCCAGGTAGGGGACCGCGAGTGGTTCTAGTCGACTACGGAATGAAGCATGGTATTTTACGAGAGTTGACGAAACGTGGGTGTGACGTCGTGGTCGTTCCTTATAACATCACGGCACAGGAGATCATGAACTATCATCCGGATGGAGTGATGCTGTCCAATGGACCTGGAGACCCAAAAAGCGTTCGGGAAACGTTAGAAATGATTCGGACAATCCAGAAAGAAGTCCCACTATTCGGAATTTGCCTGGGCCATCAGCTGTTCGCGCTTGCAAACGGGGCAGATACAGACAAACTAAAATTCGGTCATCGCGGATCCAACCATCCAGTAAAGGATCTTCGTACGGGAAAAGTGTCCATTACTTCGCAAAATCACGGTTACACAGTCGAAACGGATTCAATCGAACATACCGACCTTACCGTTACACATACTGCCTTGAATGATGATACCATCGAAGGTTTACGCCATAAACATTACCCGGCCTTTACGGTTCAGTACCATCCGGAGGCGTCACCAGGACCGGAAGACGCCAATTATCTTTTCGATGAATTTTTACGGAACATTGAAGTTGCCACTACAAAGGGGGAAGAAACATGCCAAAACGCACAGATATAAAAAGCATCTTAGTTATTGGTTCTGGTCCAATCGTAATCGGCCAGGCCGCTGAGTTCGATTATGCAGGAACTCAAGCATGCATCGCATTAAAAGAAGAGGGCTACCGGGTAATTCTGATCAACTCAAACCCCGCGACGATCATGACCGACAGTGAAATGGCTGATGCGGTTTATATCGAACCGATCACCCTGGAATTTGTTAGTAAAATCATCCGCAAAGAGCGTCCGGATGCCTTGCTTCCGACTTTGGGCGGACAGACGGGATTGAATATGGCCGTAGAATTGGCCAATGCGGGGATATTGGAAGAATGCAATGTCCAGATTCTGGGCACGAAACTTTCTGCCATTCAACAAGCGGAAGATAGGGATTTGTTCCGCACGTTAATGAATGAACTCGATGAGCCGGTTCCGGATAGCGACATTATACATAATTTAGATGAGGCCTATGCGTTCGTGGAACGAGTCGGCTATCCAGTCATCGTTCGCCCCGCGTTCACATTGGGGGGAACAGGAGGCGGGATCTGTGAAGACGAAGAGCAATTGATTGAGATTGTTGAAGGCGGCTTGAAAAGCAGCCCTGTCCATCAATGCCTTCTTGAGAAGAGCATTGCCGGTTTTAAAGAAGTGGAATATGAAGTGATGCGAGACTCCAATGATAATGCGATAGTCGTATGTAATATGGAGAACTTCGATCCAGTCGGTGTACATACAGGTGATTCGATTGTTGCGGCACCAAGTCAAACGCTAAGTGACCGAGAGTACCAAATGCTTAGGAACACTTCATTGAAAATCATTCGTGCCTTGAAAATCGAGGGTGGTTGTAATGTTCAGCTGGCCCTTGACCCAGATAGCTACCAATACTATGTGATTGAAGTCAATCCACGGGTAAGCCGTTCATCGGCACTCGCATCGAAAGCGACAGGATACCCGATAGCCAAACTTGCGGCTAAGATTGCAGTCGGTTTGACGCTAGATGAAATGATGAACCCTGTTACGGGCAAAACGTATGCCAGCTTCGAACCGGCGCTAGATTATGTCGTCACGAAAATCCCTCGGTGGCCGTTCGATAAATTTGAAAGTGCCAACCGTAGACTCGGCACGCAAATGAAAGCAACTGGAGAAGTCATGGCGATTGGCCGAACATTCGAGGAATCGATACTTAAAGCTGTTCGTTCCCTTGAAGCCGGGGTATTTCACCTCGAGTTGAGTGAGAATTTCAATGATGAATTAATTGAAAAAAGAATCCGGAAAGCGGGAGATGAACGGTTATTCTATATCGGTGAGGCATTAAGAAGAGGAAAAACGATTGAAACCATTCACGAATGGAGTCAAATCGATTTATTCTTCCTTCATAAACTGAAGAAAATCATCGACTTTGAACAAGAGTTACGTACTCATATTTATGACACGGAAGTCCTGCAGAAGGCTAAAGAGCTTGGCTTTTCCGACAAAACCATTTCGGAAATCTGGGAAGTCGCTGAAATCAATGTATATGAATATCGAAAACAGCATGGAATCATACCAGTCTATAAAATGGTTGATACTTGTGCCGCAGAATTCGAATCAGAAACGCCGTATTTTTACGGAACGTATGAAGAGGAAAACGAATCGGTGGTAACGGATAAAAAAAGCGTCATCGTACTGGGGTCTGGTCCGATCCGAATTGGTCAAGGTGTAGAGTTCGACTATGCGACCGTACATTCCGTGTGGGCCATTAAGGAAGCGGGCTATGAAGCAATCATCATCAATAATAATCCTGAAACGGTATCAACAGATTTCAGTATTTCCGATAAGCTTTACTTCGAGCCGTTGACACTTGAAGATGTGATGCATGTCATCGACTTGGAGAAACCAGAAGGGGTCATCGTCCAATTTGGCGGGCAGACCGCCATCAATCTTGCAGAGGGATTAGTTCATCGGGGTGTAAAAATACTCGGTACCTCTTTAGAAGACCTGGACCGTGCGGAGAATCGAAACAAATTTGAGACAGCGCTCCAAGAAATGGGCATTCCACAGCCTAAAGGGAAAACGGCCACGTCCGTCGAAGAAGCGATCATCATTGCTGAAGATATCGGATACCCGGTTTTAGTAAGGCCTTCCTATGTACTCGGAGGAAGGGCGATGGAAATTGTCTACAAACAAGAAGAGTTGCTGCATTACATGAAAAATGCGGTGAAAATCAATCCGGAACACCCGGTACTGATCGATCGGTATCTAACGGGTAAAGAAGTGGAGGTCGACGGCATTTCGGATGGCAAGACCGTGGTCATCCCTGGAATCATGGAACATATCGAACGGGCAGGGGTTCATTCGGGCGATTCGATTGCCGTCTATCCGCCCCAAAGCCTGACGGATAAGCAAAAAGAAGTGATCATCGATTACACCACCAGATTGGCAAAAGGATTGAAAATCATTGGTTTGCTGAACATCCAATATGTCATCAGTAATGACGAAGTGTATGTCATTGAAGTGAATCCACGTTCAAGTCGTACGGTACCATTCTTAAGTAAAATCACAAATGTACCCATGGCGAACCTCGCAACAAAGGTGATTCTGGGACAAAGCCTTGAAAGTCACGGGTATCAGTCAGGAATGGTTCCCGAACAAACCGGGGTCTATGTAAAAGTGCCTGTCTTCTCTTTTGCTAAATTGAGAGGAGTGGACATATCACTCGGGCCTGAAATGAAATCGACTGGGGAAGTCATGGGGAAAGATAGTACACTTGAAAAGGCCCTATACAAAGGACTTGTCGCTTCCGGCTTTACCATACAAAGCCATGGAACGGTCTTGTTAACCATATCGGATAAAGATAAGCAGGAAGCACTTCAATTAGCCAGACGCTTCCATAACATCGGCTTCAAGCTAATTGCCACAAGTGGAACGGCGAATATGCTGGAAGAGTCGGGCATCCCAACTGCTGTCGTAGGAAAAATCGGAGAAGAAGGCAGGAATCTGTTGGATGTCATCCGTCATGGCGAAGCCCAGTTCGTCATCAATACATTGACAAAAGGGAAGCAACCGGAGCGGGATGGGTTCAGGATTCGACGTGAATCGGTTGAAAATGGAGTTACCTGCTTGACATCATTGGATACAGCAGAAGCCATTTTAAGAGTGATCGAATCCATGACATTCTCGACGGAAGCCATGGGAAAGACGAAAAAAAGTCGTGAGGTGAGCTATACATGATCAAGAAGGAAACAATGAAGGTGTTGACACATAAAGAGCTGGCTCCATCTATCTTTGAGCTAACCCTACAAGGTGAGTTAGTTTCTGAAATGAAGCAGCCGGGGCAATTTGTCCAAATTAAACCGACGGAAGGTACCGAGCCGCTGCTAAGACGCCCGATTTCGATTTCTTCTTACAATAAAAGTAAAAAGGAATTCACGATGATTTACCGGGCTGAAGGGAAGGGAACAACATTATTGTCCCAGCGGAAGCAGATGGAAGGGGTAGATATTCTCGGCCCACTTGGCAACGGCTTTCCGGTTGATGAAGCGAAAGCTGGGGAGATTGCATTGTTGGTCGGTGGGGGGATAGGCGTCCCTCCCCTGTTCCAGCTCTCAAAAATGCTGGTTGCCAGAGGCGTTCGGGTTATTCATGTGCTTGGTTTCCAAACGATGGCTGCCGTTTTTTATGAAGAAGAGTTTAGTGAATTAGGAGAGACATATATTGCAACGGTAGATGGATCATATGGGACAAAAGGATTCGTTACGACGGTAATCGAGAAGCTGGGTGCGGAATTTGAAACGGTCTTTTCCTGCGGGCCAACGCCGATGTTGAAGGCGTTGGAAGCGGGGTATAGCGACAAGAAACTTTATCTATCGCTAGAGGAAAGGATGGGGTGTGGCATCGGTGCTTGTTTTGCCTGCGTATGTCACACTGCAGACGATCCGGAAGGCTTTAGTTATAAGAAGGTATGCAGTGACGGACCCGTATTTCGTTCAGGAGAGGTGGTACTATGAGCAGATTATCGGTAGAACTACCCGGTTTACACTTAAAAAATCCGGTCATGCCAGCTTCGGGCTGTTTTGGATTCGGGCGTGAATACAGCCAGTTCTTTGATTTGGATATATTGGGAGCCATCATGATTAAAGCGACCACACCAGAGCCTCGTTTTGGCAATCCGACACCGCGTGTCGCTGAAACCTCCTCAGGGATGCTGAATGCAATCGGATTGCAAAACCCGGGTCTGGATAAAGTCATCAGTGAAGAATTGGCGTGGCTCGATAAATATGATGTGCCGATCATCGCAAACATTGCCGGATCCCATATAGCCGATTATGTGAAAGTTGCCCGGGACATAAGCAAGGCAGAGAATGTCGTGGCACTTGAATTGAATATCTCCTGCCCGAATGTGAAAGAAGGCGGCATCGCTTTTGGGACGATTCCCGAAGTTGCAAAGGAAGTAACTAAGGCAGTAAAGGAAGTTTCCTCGGTCCCTGTTTATGTGAAGCTTTCTCCCAATGTCAGCGATATTGTAGCCATGGCCACAGCGGTTGAAGAGGGAGGGGCCGACGGTCTGACAATGATCAATACGCTAGTCGGCATGCGGTTGGATTTAAAAACGGGTCAGCCGATCCTTTCAAACAAGACTGGTGGATTGTCTGGTCCTGCCATTAAACCAGTCGCACTTAGGATGATTTATGAAGTGAGTCAGCAAGTTTCGATTCCAATCATTGGTATGGGCGGCATCTCTTCTGCGGAGGATGTCATTGAATTTTTCTATGCAGGTGCAAGCGCAGTTGCGGTGGGAACAGCAAACTTTGTGGATCCCTTTGTGTGCCCGACGATTATTGAAGAATTGCCCAAATTATTGGATGAGTTAGGATTTGAGCATATTTCGCAATGTACCGGAAGGAGTTGGAAGCAGAATGAAGCAATCGTTAATAATCGCGCTTGATTTTCCTAGCCTGATTCAAACGAAGCAATTTTTACAACATTTTCAATCGGAGAAACTAGCAGTTAAAGTCGGGATGGAGTTGTTTTATCAGAACGGACCGGGAATCATTTCATTTGTAAAAGAACAAGGGCATGATATTTTTCTAGATTTGAAGCTTCATGATATCCCTAATACGGTCAAAATGGCAATGAGGGGGCTTGCTACATTGAATGTGGATATGGTGAATGTCCATGCGGCCGGCGGAAGCAGA
The DNA here is from genome assembly GCF_044762055.1 of Peribacillus sp. NPDC097198. Lineage (NCBI taxonomy): Bacteria > Bacillati > Bacillota > Bacilli > Caryophanales > Bacillaceae > Peribacillus > Peribacillus sp. NPDC097198. The sequence continues at coordinate 193,176 of NZ_JBIWDO010000003.1, forward strand.
ATGATGGAAGCGGCACTTGAAGGCCTTGATAGTGGAACGGCTACCGGAAAAAAACGCCCATTATGCATAGGGGTGACCCAATTGACAAGTACGTCACAGGAACAAATGAATCTCGAACAAAACATCAACGGAACACTTGAAGATGCAGTACTGCACTATGCAAAGCTCTCAGGCCAGGCCGGCCTTGATGGTGTTGTCTGCTCGACGCATGAAGTAAGAAGAATCCATGAACATATCAGCGACCAATTTATGACGGTCACGCCAGGTATCCGTAATGCAGGTGGACCAACACATGATCAACACAGAATAGCAACTCCTGAGCAGGCAAGGATCATAGGGTCCGATGCAATCGTGGTAGGTAGAGCAATCACATCTGCAAAAGATCCATTACAAACATATTTAGACATGAAGGCATCTTGGGAGGGAATTCGATGTTAAACCAATTAATTGCAGAACGACTTTTAGAAATCAAAGCGGTATTCCTACAGCCAAATGAACCATTCACGTGGGCATCTGGAATCAAGTCACCCATTTATTGCGATAATCGTTTAACCCTTTCCTATCCAGCGGTTCGGAATGAAATCGCCGAGGGATTGAAAGGATTGATTGAACAGAACTTCCCGGATACTGAGCTAATCGCTGGCACCGCCACGGCTGGAATACCGCATGCCGCTTGGGTGAGTGATAAAATGGATTTGTCGATGTGTTATGTCCGCTCGAAAGCGAAGGAACACGGAAAGGGCAATCAAATTGAGGGGCGTGCTTTGTCAGGTCAAAAAGTGGTTGTCGTTGAAGATTTAATATCTACAGGCGGTAGCGTCATCACGGCAGTAGACGCTCTTAGAAAAGCAGGATGCGAGGTCCTTGGGGTCGTTTCCATCTTTACATACGAATTAGAAAAGGGAAAAGAAAAGTTTACTGCTGAAAACATTACGAACTACTCCTTAAGTGATTATTCCTCATTGATTAAAGTGGCTAATGAAAAAGGCTATATTACTGCAGGGGAACTGGAAAAGCTAAAAAAATGGCGTGAAAATCCCGAAGACTCCGCCTGGATTTCTGCATAAATAGAGCTAATGGGTTGATGTTTGATAGGTACGCTTAAACAGCACCACGTATTCTCTACTGAATATGGGGTGCTGTTTATACTTTTTTGGTACCGTACCCCCATGACACATATACTATGCCATTGCAGTTTTGGCTATGGTGGAAGTAAAAGGAGGGTTATCAGGGTTCGTATTAACATAAAAAAGCACACCACTAATATAAGCGGTGTACCAAAGTTTGTTTCATGTGGAAACATTCTAGTTATCACTTTTTTATACTATTAAATTACCACTTCCAACTGTAAGCAACAGTTTTTACTTCTTTCGCTTTTCCTTTGACGGTAGCTGGAAGTTCTGGATAGTTCAGTTCGAATGCCGTTTTTCCACCTGCATTCAACCCAATATCTAATGAACCATTCAATACGCCTACCAATTTCCCTTCTCCATCATATAAACCAGATGCCAAACGAATGTCATCCGCTTTTTCATCCCCGTCATTTATCACATTCCCTGTGACAGAATAAGGATTATCTGAAAAATCACCGCTCAAAGCGTTCAACTTAACATTTTCCGTTTTTAAATAGGCTGGTTCCTCATCTGTTGTATCGAAATCTATATTAGAATACGCTTTATTGACCAATTTAGGGTCTTTCACAGAATCTAAAATAGTGGATTCACCAATATACGCCGTTTCACCTGGCATGATGACATCAGGTGTAGCCGTTATCATACTGGCCGTACCAAGGACGCTTCCGTCTTCCCCTTCAAAATTAATTTGGATATCACTTAACGAAGCAGGGGCATTTCCGGTATTTTTCACTTCGGCAGAATAGTTCACCCAAACAGAATCAATAGAATCTTTCCAAGCACCGAATGTTTCTTGCATTATTTCTACTTTCGCTTCTTTTTTATCTTTTTGTTCAGCTTTTGTATTGGTAGAAGAACCTTTCTCAGTTGAAACAGTTTGTTCCTCACCTGAACAGGCAGTCAATAGTAAAACCACCAACAAAAGACTCATACTCCATATTTTTTTCATTGAAATAATTCCTCCCTTTTACAACAGGAACTATATTACCATAGTTTTTACGGATTTGGTTGAAAAAATCAAACCTTCAGTGCTTTACAAATGATGGACTAGAGAAGCATAGATCTTTGAATAGGTATTTATTCCATCTTGATTTCTAAAATATGTATTTATTTTTTGTTTTTACTATTTAACAAGACTTTCGACCTGGTGACATTCAAGGCATCGTTTTTTCATGAGATCAAAAGGGCCCTTCTCTTTACGATTTCTATTAGTATATTCTTCACTTTTACCATCTCTAAGATGATGCTTCAACCAAAATAAAAACTGCACCCCGCTTGTTAGGTCATGTCTAACAAGCGGGGTGCAGTTCACAGGGTATTGTTTTTATTAATACTTATCCTTTTACGTGTGTCGCTTCTTTTAAAGAAATGACCGTATCGGCATCAGGGGTAACATAAACGGTTTGCTGTTGTTCATAGATGACAAACCCAGGTTTCGATCCATTTGGTTTCTTCACATGGCGAACATGGGTGAAATCGACAGGCACCGAACTTGATTGCTTGGCTTTGCTGAAGAATGCAGCTAAAGCGGCAGCTTCCTTTATCGTATTTTCACTTGGTGATTCATTCCGAATCACGACATGTGAGCCGGGAATATCCTTCGTATGAAGCCAGATTTCATCACGACGGGCAAATTTATTCGTCAAGTAATCATTTTGCTTATTATTTTTCCCGACAAATATGAGGTCTCCATCACTACTGTAATAAGTCTCAAGCTGCGGTTTGGCATTGGCAGGTTTTTTCATGCCCTTTTTCTTTTTCTGGCGGATGTAGCCTTCTTCTTGTAGTTCTTCGCGTATTTCCTCGATATCTTTTGGTGAGGCAGACTGCAATTGCTGATGCAAGGCTTCAAAGTAAGCCAATTCCAGTTGGGCTTTTTCGATTTGCTCTTGGACGACAACGACCGCATTTTTGGACTTTTGATACTTTGAAAAGTACTTCTGTGCATTATCAGATGGGTTTTTTAATGGATTAAGCGGGATAACGACAGTCTCTTGATCTTCATTGTAATAATTGATGACCTCGATTTCCTTCATGCCTTTTTTCATTTGATATAAGTTGGCTGTCAGCAATTCACCGAACAGTTGGTATTGTTCCCCGCGTTCCGTTTCCTTTAGCGTACGTTCCAATTTGCCGATTTTTTTTGAGTTTTTTTCTATTTCATTCGTAATGAAGCGTTCTATATCCTGGCCCTTTTGCTTGACGCGGTCCCGTTCGGCTTTCCCGAAGTAATAGCGGTCAAGCATCTCGCTTAAGGATGGAAATGACCTTTCTTTACCCGTCAGGTGATTCAGGGAAAGCATATAGAAAACTTCTTTACTGCCATCTTGTTTGATGGTCGGGACATACTCTCGATCTGCAATCTCTTTTATGAGGCTAGAGAAAGCAGGTGGAAGTGTCGAACTGTTCGCCAAACCAGCACGGTAAACGGCCTCTTTAGCCACTAGGGGTGAAACTCCTGAGAAATGGGCTACTAGCTGACGGTCAAGCTTTCCAGCATTAAAGTCCAGCGATTTCCTTATATCATCGTCAGTGGAGTCAAATGGATTTTGCTTCTCCTGTTCTGGGGGGAGAATGTATTCCTGGCCAGGTAATATCGCCCGGTGGCTGTTCACAGCGTGTGATACATGTTTGATGCTGTCTAAAATCATATTCCGCTCTTTATCAACTAAGATGATATTGCTGTGACGACCCATAATTTCGATGATTAGCTGTTTCTGGGAAACATCGCCCAGTTCATTTCTACCTTTCACTTCGAGGATGATCATCCGATCTAGCTCATGTTGATAGATGTCCTCGATTGTATATCCTTCCAGATGCTTCCTGAGCAGCATGCAGAACATTGGTGCCTCTTTCGGATTTTCATAGCTTTCTTCTGTCAGCTGTACCCTTGAATAGCTCGGGTGTGCAGATAATAGTAGCTTTTGATTTTTACCTCCAGCCCGAACCACCAGTATGATTTCGTTTTTATAGGGCTGATGCACTTTATTGATGCGCCCGCCTTTTAATAAAGAAGCGATTTCTTCCGTTATCGCTTTCGTGAATAATCCATCGAATGACATTCATTTTACTTCCTTTACATAAGATTTTCTATAAGGCTCTTTCAATAGCCGTTTTAAAATGGTTGCCTATATTACTGGAATAAACATGGGAATGAGTCTATTCCTGACATTCATTAATCCATCGGTAGGTCGGATAATCCGTTTGTGCAATTTCAGATTAATTATAGCATTTTTTTGGACGAGTCTGAATAATCATGGAAGAAGAGCAGTTGTTTTATGTAGTTTAGTATGCAGGCGGATGAGGGTGAGCAACGCTAAGTGCCTGTTTTGAGCATGTATACTGGGGCCTATTTCATTCTATTCAAAGGGATGTGTGATACTCGATGGAGTTCAAGGAAATGAATAAGCAAGAAATGGAGAAGGCGCTTCAAACGGACGTGAAAGCTGGTTTGAATGAGAAAGAAGTAAAGGACAGGCTGAACAAGCAAGGATTCAATGAACTGAAAGAAGGGGAAAAGCAATCTGCCATTTTACTGTTCTTCGCTCAATTTAAAGATTTTATGGTCATTGTCTTGCTTGCGGCAACCTTGGTCTCTGGCATCTTGGGTGAATATATCGACGCGATTGCCATCATTGCCATTGTTTTTTTAAATGGGGTACTTGGGTTTTTTCAAGAACGTAAGGCTGAAAAATCATTGGATGCCTTAAAGGAAATGACAGCCCCACAGGTTCAGGCATTAAGGAACGGGCAATGGCTGAAGATCCCTTCAAGGGAAGTGGTAGTAGGGGATATCTTGAAATTTGCAAGCGGGGACCGAATAGGGGCAGATTTACGGATCGTCGACCATTCCAGCCTTGAAATTGAAGAATCAGCTCTAACTGGCGAGTCCATTCCAGCCGTGAAATGCTCCGATCCATTAATGGGCGAGGCGGAAAGCATCGGGGATCAGGAAAATATGGCGTTCATGGGAACGATGGTCACTAGAGGAAATGGTATTGGAATTGTTGTCGCGACAGGAATGGACACAGCAATGGGGAAGATAGCGGACCTTCTTCAAACAGCAGAAACCAAGGAAACGCCACTACAACGACGATTGGAACAATTGGGAAAAATCTTAATCATTACCGCGTTGATCTTAACTGGAGTCGTCGTATTAACGGGTGTCCTTCAAGGGCATGATCTTTATACCATGTTTTTAGCCGGTGTTTCCTTGGCTGTTGCGGCCATCCCGGAAGGCTTGCCTGCCATTGTGACAGTAGCCTTGTCTCTTGGCGTTCAACGGATGATTAAACAAAAGGCCATTGTTAGGAAGTTGCCTGCGGTTGAAACGCTTGGATGTGCCACGGTGATATGTTCCGACAAAACTGGAACATTGACCCAGAATAAAATGACGGTTACGAAAATTTGGAGTGGCGGGAAGACATGGGATGTAAGTGGGACAGGATATCATCCGACTGGGGAGTTTTCTTCAGGAGGAGTTTCGGTCGCTCCAAAAAATGAAAAGGCTCTCCTCCAAATGGTGACATTTGGGATTCTTTGCAACAAAGCCGAGGTAAATGAGAGAGGTAAAGGATATATTCTTGACGGAGATCCGACAGAAGGCGCGATGGTAGTAGCGGCGATGAAGGCGGGTTTGACGAGGGAGCATTTGTCAAACCAGTTCACGATCGTGAGGGAGTTTCCATTCGATTCTGAAAGGAAGATGATGAGTGTTGTAGTCAAGGATGATAAAGAAAACCATTTTGTCGTAGTAAAAGGGGCACCAGATGTTTTGCTAGCCCAGAGTGATACGATTTTAGTGGACGGTAGAACGGACCCGCTAAATCGGGAAAACAAGGAACGGGTTCAACTGAAAATGAATGAGCTTGCATCAAGTGCACTTCGGATGATTGCAGTGGGTTACAAACCACTTTCAAAGGGAACCATTCTACTCCATGAGACAGAGGCCGAACGGAATTTGACCTTCATGGGGCTGCAGGGCATGATAGACCCACCTCGTCCTGAAGTGAAACAAGCAGTGAAGGAATGCCGGGATGCGGGAATTAAAACGGTCATGATAACGGGCGACCATGTTATAACAGCCAGGGCTATTGCTAAAGATCTTGGTATTTTAAGAGGGAAAGACCGTGTACTCGAAGGTCATCAATTATCGGCGATGGAAGTTGACGAGCTCGAAGAAATCGTTGAAGGAGTGTCTGTGTTCGCCCGTGTTTCCCCGGAACATAAGTTGAAAATCGTGAAGGCTTTACAGAATAAAGGACATGTTGTTGCGATGACGGGGGATGGCGTCAATGACGCTCCGGCAATAAAGTCGGCCGATATCGGTATATCAATGGGCATCACGGGTACAGACGTCGCAAAGGAGGCTTCTTCCTTGATTTTGGTCGATGATAATTTCGCCACGATTAAATCGGCTATTAAAGAAGGAAGGAACATCTATGAAAACATTCGGAAGTTTATCCGGTATTTGTTGGCATCGAATGTTGGTGAAATTCTTGTCATGTTTTTCGCCATGCTTTGTGCCTTACCTTTACCATTGATTCCCATTCAAATCCTATTCGTCAACTTGGTGACGGACGGACTTCCGGCGATGGCTTTGGGTCTCGATGATCCTGAAGAAGATGTGATGAAAAGGAATCCGAGAAATGCTAATGAAGGGGTTTTTGGGAGGGGACTAGGCTGGAAAATCCTCTCACGTGGTTTTTTAATTGGGATCTCGACGTTAATTGCCTTTTATGTGGTATATCGTGCGAATCCTGATAATCTTGCATATGCACAGACCATCGCATTTGCGACCCTTGTATTTGCCCAGTTGATCCATGTTTTTGACTGTCGGAGTGAAAAGTCCATTTTCTCAAGAAATCCGTTTGGCAATCTGTATTTAGTGGGAGCAGTGCTCTCTTCCCTGTTGTTGATGCTTGCTGTCATGTATGTACAGCCGCTACAGGCAATCTTTCACACCGTTCCGATTTCGGGCAGGGATTGGCTATTAGTGGTAGGAATGTCATCAATCCCAACTTTTTTACTGGCGGGAACCTTTTTAGCAAGAAAAGCACAATAAAATATGATATAATCTTTTAGGTGATAGAGTCTTTCTCTATTACCTTTTTATTTTTAGAACCTTTTATTTATACTGATCATGACGTGAAAAAGCTGATATAGATTGAATGAACATACCAAGTTACTACATTATGTTTGATTGGAAGTGGAGACATGGTTACCAGTATGACGGGCTATGGAAGAGGAGAATCACAAAACGAACAGGTCAAGGTCTTTGCAGAAATCAAGACCGTCAACCATCGTTTCTGCGAATATACGATTCGAATGCCGCGCCAGCTGTTGGTTCTGGAAGAAAAAGTGAAAAAAATGGCGAGTGAATACATAAGAAGGGGACGGGTGGAACTCTTCATAACGGTCGAAGGGAAAAGCCTGGTTTCTAAAAATGTTGATATCGATTGGAATCTTGCAGATCAATATGTAAGCCTGATGGATGCAGTGAAGGGGAAATATAACCTTGGCGGTTCCATTTCGCTTCAAGATATACTGCAACTCGAATCGATTTTCTTGATGGAAGAAGTAGCGACCATTCCTAGTGATTTGGAAAAGTTGCTTATGGAATCAGTAAAGGGTGCCCTAGAAAACCTGACACAAATGCGTGTTCAGGAAGGACAGGGGCTTGCCAGTGATTTGCAAAGTCAGTTAAAGAAGTTTGCTGAGATTGTAGCGGGGGTTAAAACCTATGCGCCTTCTGTTGTAAAGCAATATAAGGATCGACTGACAATAAAGCTTTCCGAGTTGACTGATGGCATGATTGAAGATAGTCGCATTGTCACAGAGGCGGCCATATTTGCGGATAAATGTGATATAAATGAAGAATTGACTAGGCTCGATAGCCATGTGCAACAGTTTTCGGATACCCTTAAGCAAGGCCAACCGATTGGGAGGAAATTGGATTTTCTCGTTCAAGAGATGAACAGGGAAGTCAATACGATCGGTTCAAAGGCAAATGACTCAGTCATTACAAAAGAAGTGGTTGAAATGAAAAGCCTGCTTGAAAAATTGAAGGAACAGGTTCAAAATATCGAATAATCGGTTTATGATAACCCTGTCAAGGCGACAATAGAATATGAATGGGGGACAAAAATGTCAATTAAGCTCATTAATATTGGTTTTGGTAATATCGTTTCCGCAAATCGGATCGTATCCATTGTAAGTCCTGAATCTGCTCCAATAAAAAGGATTATCCAGGATGCCCGTGATCGCGGATCATTAATAGATGCTACATACGGCAGAAGAACAAGGGCCGTTATTATTACAGACAGCGACCATGTCATCTTATCCGCCGTTCAACCGGAAACGGTTGCAGCAAGGCTTCAAGATCGAGATGATAGCGTAGAAGAGGGGTAACTGAAAGATTATGAGAGAAAAAGGTTTATTAATTGTTTTGTCCGGCCCATCAGGTGTGGGTAAGGGTACCGTAAGAAAGGCAATCTTTTCTCAGCCGGGTACGGCATTCGAGTATTCAATTTCTATGACGACACGACTTCCACGGCAAGGTGAGGTGGATGGGGTAGATTATTTCTTTAAAAAGCGTGAGGATTTCGAAGCGTTGATTGAAGAAGGAAAGCTCCTGGAATATGCGGAGTTCGTCGGCAATTATTATGGAACACCTGTTGATTATGTCCGAGAAACGATTGATTCCGGAAAAGATGTTTTTCTTGAAATCGAAGTACAAGGAGCTAGGCAGGTTCGGGAAAAGTTTCCTGAAGGCCTATTCATTTTCCTTGCCCCGCCAAGCTTGAGTGAACTTGAAAGTCGGATCGTAACCCGTGGTACCGAGACGGAGGAAGCGATCAAAGGGCGCATGAAGGTGGCTAAAGAGGAAATAGAGCTTATGGATCTGTATGATTACGTCGTTGAAAATGACCATGTAGATGCTGCTTGTGCTAGAATTAATGCAATTGTAATTGCCGAACATTGCCGTCGGGAAAGAGTTGCTGTTCTTTATAAAAAAATGTTGGAGGCGGAATAAACTATGTTATATCCATCTATTGATTCATTATTACTGAAAATCGATTCAAAATACTCACTTGTATCTGTTGCAGCCAAGCGTGCTAGAGAAATGCAAATTAAAGATAACTGCATGATTGCTAAACCAGTTTCTCACAAATCAGTCGGTCGTGCCCTTGAAGAAATCTATTCTGGTAAATTATCATATGATAATTCATCTGAAGTAAAATAATTGAACACTTAAGCTTGACCTATCGGGCCTGACACCCTAACAGCAAACAGGATGCGTTACTTTTGGAACTTGCTTCCTTCCTGCGGCAAAGGTGTGTCAGGCCTGTTTGTTTTGATTTTGGATAGGAGCAAACAAACAGCAATCCAAAAAGCGGTTATGGACTTTATTGACACTTACCAAGGTTCTTGCGCATATATAATGAAATTTTACCTGTAAACCTTCATAATTAGTTAATAATAGAATGTATAGTTAGGGGAAATTTGCATGCTTATCGATAAAAAGGTTCTACTTTGTGTCACTGGCGGAATTGCTGTATATAAGGCTGCAGCCCTGACCAGTAAACTGACGCAGGCAGGGGCTCACGTTAAGGTGATCATGAGTGCCTCGGCGCGCCAATTCGTGACGCCTCTTACCTTTCAGGCACTTTCAAGACATGATGTTTATACCGATACATTTGATGAAAAAGATTCCTCGGTCATTGCCCATATCGACCTTGCTGATTGGGCGGATATTGTCCTGGTGGCGCCTGCCACAGCGAATGTTATTGGCAAGATAGCCAATGGCATCGCGGATGATATGATCACAACCACGTTGCTTGCAACGGAGGCCCCTGTTTGGGTAGCTCCGGCTATGAATGTCCATATGTACGCTCATCCGGCTGTGCAGAAGAATATGGAGACGCTTCGTACGTTTGGTTATCAATTCATAGAGCCCGGTGAAGGGTATTTGGCTTGCGGCTATGTAGGAAAGGGAAGACTGGAAGAACCGGAAACGATTGTACAACATCTACAAGAATACTTTGGGGAAGTTGGCTTGAAACCACTTAAGGGTAAGAAATTCTTAATCACAGCGGGGCCTACCCGTGAAGCAATCGATCCTGTACGCTTCGTGACGAACCATTCTAGTGGCAAGATGGGCTATGCCATTGCCGAGCAGGCAGCCAATCAGGGAGCCGATGTGACCTTGGTCACCGGGCCCGTGAGTTTGGCTCCGCCTTCGAAGGTGAAGGTCATTCCCGTCGAATCAGCCGCAGATATGTATGAAGCGGTGTTTGAGCAATTTGACTCGAGTGATGTGGTAATTATGACGGCTGCGGTTGCCGACTATAAACCCAAATTCTATCATGAACAGAAAATGAAAAAACAGCCTGGTGAAAATGTGATTGAATTTGAACGGACAAAGGACATTCTTATGGAATTGGGCAAGAATAAGACTCATCAGCTCTTAGTCGGTTTTGCAGCCGAAACGAATAATGTGGAAGAGTATGCAAAAGGGAAATTGGTGAAGAAGAATGCCGATATGATCGTAGCCAATAATGTTACGGTATCGGGTGCAGGCTTCGGCACGGATACAAATATTGTTACGATCTTTAATAAGGATGGGCGTTCCATCGAACTTCCAAAAATGAGTAAAGCGGATATCGCCAAAAGTATTTTGGCAGAAGTATCCTGCATGCAAAAGGATTGATGTCTAATGGATATTGCATCCGTCATAGTGGATGTACCTGCAAAACAAACGGATAGGGAATTCGATTATCGAATTCCTAAGAAATGGATCCAGGTCATTAAACCTGGCATGCGAGTCATTGTTCCGTTTGGTCCCAGAATGGTGCAGGGATTCGTAACGGGGCTAAAAGATAAAAGTGAATTTGCTAAGCTCCGCCATATTAAAGAACTGATGGATTTGGAGCCTGTTTTAAATGATGAATTGCTGCAACTTGGTGACTGGTTGACGAAAGAGGCCATGTGTTTCAAAATTTCGGCGCTGCAAGCGATGCTACCGGCAGCAATGAAAGCAAAATATGAAAAAGTCATCAATATCGTAGACGGTAAAAAGGCCCAGCTGTCCACGATGATACAAGCTCTTTTTGGCAAGCATGATTCGCTATCATGGAAAGATGCGATAGAAGGGGAACATGCTTCCCTTCTTCAAAAAGAGTTGCAAAAAGGCAATTTAGAGTTAGTGTATTTTGTGAAAAACCGTCTCAATAAAAAGACGGTACGGGTTATAAAACCGTTAGTATCTCCAATGGAATTGAAAGAAATGGGTTCGTCGCTATCTGGAAATGCAAGAAAACAGCAGGAGCTCATCCAATATTTCATTGAACACCCAGACCCGATACCGCTTAAGGAGCTTCTTGAATTGGTTAATGCTTCTAGTGGGACGGTGAAGTCCCTTGTGGCAAAAGGGGCATTGGTCGAACTGGAACAAGAAGTATACCGCGACCCTTATGAAAACCGTGTATTTAATAAATCCAATCCCTTCACATTAACAGATGAGCAGGCTGCCGCGCTTGGGCCCATTCAGGAGAAGATTAAACAGGACGAACATGACGTTTTCCTTTTATATGGTGTAACGGGAAGTGGGAAGACAGAAGTGTATTTACAGGCCATCGCTTCGGTTATGGAGAAAGGGAAGGAAGCCATCATGTTGGTTCCGGAAATTTCTTTGACTCCCCAAACGGTGAAACGGTTTAAAGAACGCTTTGGCGAGCAGGTTGCGGTCATGCATAGTGGTTTATCCGTTGGAGAAAAATATGATGAGTGGAGGAAAATTCATCGTAAAGAAGTAAAAGTAGTGGTAGGGGCACGGTCGGCCGTTTTTGCTCCATTTGAGAATCTTGGGATCGTCATCATTGATGAAGAGCATGAGGCGAGTTACAAGCAAGAAGAAAATCCGCGTTATCATGCAAGGGATGTTGCGATTGAACGAGCGAAATCCTATCAATGCCCTGTCATCCTCGGAAGTGCCACCCCTACCCTAGAATCCTTTGCCCGTGCCAAGAAAAATGTCTATCAGTTATTGACCCTCAGTAAGCGGATGAATAAAAATGCTATGCCTGCAGTCGATATCGTGGATATGAGGGAAGAACTAAGATCGGGAAACCGCTCAATGTTTTCCGAACTGCTATTTACGAAGTTGCAAGATCGGCTCGAAAAGGGACAGCAGACGGTACTGATGTTAAATAAGCGTGGGCATTCCTCCTTTGTCATGTGCCGTAGTTGTGGATTGGTGATCAACTGTCCAAATTGTGATATTTCCCTCACTTACCATCGCTTTAATGATATAATGAAATGCCATTATTGCGGGTTTGAGGAAGGGATGCCTTCTGTGTGTCCCGAGTGTGAGAGTGACCATATCCGATTCTTTGGAACGGGTACACAGAAGGTGGAGGAAGAACTTGCCAAGATCCTCCCTGATGCAAGAGTAATTCGGATGGATGTCGATACGACGAGTAGGAAGGGATCACATGAGCGGCTGCTGAATGCATTCGGTGAAGGAAAAGCGGATATACTGCTTGGAACCCAAATGATTGCCAAGGGCCTTGATTTCCCGAATATTACGTTGGTTGGCGTGCTTTCAGCCGATACGATGCTGCATTTGCCTGATTTCCGTTCTTCGGAAAAGACATTCCAGCTATTGACGCAAGTCAGCGGAAGGGCAGGGCGACATACACTTCCTGGTGAAGTGGTGATCCAAACCTATACGCCTGAGCATTACAGTATAGAGCTTTCCGCTATGCAGGATTACGATGCATTTTATGAAAGGGAGATGTACATCCGGAGGCAAGCCCATTATCCTCCTTATTATTATGTAATCCTCGTAACGGTTTCTCATGAGGACTTGATGAAAACCGTGAGTGTGACGGATAAGATTACTAATTTCCTGAGTTCGCGACTGCATAAGGATTCTATCGTCCTCGGGCCGGTCGCCTCCCCAATTAGTCGAATCAACAATAGATATCGATACCAATGTCTGATAAAATACAAACGAGAGCCGGAGCTTTATCACCATTTACGAACGCTTTTGGAGCATTATCAAAAGGAAACGGCCCAAAATCACCTGCAGATTTCCATTGATTTAAATCCGCAGATTATGATGTAGTTGTTATGATATCGCGAGCTGTTCAGGCTTGCGTTTTTATATAGTAAGTTTTGTTTTTTATATTAGGAGGGTACTTTTCGCTTTGACTATTTTACCGATTGTCATGTTTCCTGAAAAAATTTTACAACAAAAATGCGCTAAAATAACAAGTTTTGATAAAAAATTGGCAAAGCTGTTAAATAATATGTACGAAACGATGGTTGAAGCGGATGGAGTAGGTCTTGCAGCCCCACAAGTGGGCGTGAAAAAACAAGTCGCCGTCGTAGAGATAGAGGAAGGATCAGGTGTCATTGAATTGATCAATCCGGAAGTGCTGGAAGTCGAGGGAGAACAGACAGGCGTTGAAGGCTGTCTAAGTTTTCCAGACCTATATGGGGAAGTGTCCCGTCCATACCGTGTCAAAGTGCGTGCACAGGACAGGAAGGGGAATTTTTTCGAAATAGAAGCTGAAGGTTTCCTGGCTAGGGCCATCCAGCATGAAATGGATCATTTGCAAGGGGTGCTATTTACAAGTAAAGTGTCCCGATATATTACAGAGGAAGAGTTAGAAAGGTTTGAAGAAAAATGACAAAAATTATTTTTATGGGGACGCCGGACTTTTCAGTACCGGTGCTTAAGCGAATCATTGACGAGGGGTATGAAGTGATTGCTGTCGTCACTCAGCCGGATCGTCCGGTTGGCAGGAAAAGAGTCTTGACTCCACCACCGGTTAAAGTTGAAGCAATCAAACAAGGGATACCCGTTTACCAGCCAGAGAAAATCCGTGAAAAAGAAGAATTGGAAAAGATCATCCGTTTAAAACCGGACTTAGTGGTGACGGCGGCATTCGGACAAATTCTTCCTAATGAGTTATTGGAAGCTCCTAAATTTGGCTGTATTAATGTACATGCCTCTTTACTACCTGAACTACGTGGCGGAGCGCCTATTCACTACTCCATCATACAAGGTAAAGAAAAGACGGGAATCACCATCATGTATATGGCTGAGAAATTAGATGCCGGAGATATTTTAACTCAGGCAGAAGTGGTCATTGAAGAACTAGATAATGTCGGTACGATGCATGATAAGTTGAGTAAGGTCGGTGCGGATTTACTTGCGGACACATTGCCGAAGTTATTGAATGGTGAGCTATCCCCAATTAAGCAAGACGAGGAAAAGGCAACTTTTGCTCCCAACATTAAACGAACAGAGGAAAAAATCGACTGGTCGAAAACGGGAGAGATCATCTATAATCATGTCCGCGGCTTGAATCCTTGGCCTGTTGCCTATACACTCGTAAACGGGTCTGTCCTGAAAATCTGGCAGACAAAGAAAGTTAAAGGGAACGCTCAAACAAGCCCCGGAACGATCATTGAGGTGCTTGATGAAGGAATGGTCGTGGCGACTGGAAATGAAACGGCGATTCTCATCACCGAACTACAACCATCAGGTAAGAAAAAAATGCCAGCGAAGAATTACTTGATTGGTGCGGGTTCATTCATTAAAGCAGGTATAAAGTTAGGAGAAACTAATGACACAAACTAAAAAGGGAGTACGCGATATTGCTCTCGACATCTTGGAATCTGTAGAGAAAAATCAATCTTATAGCAACCTGTTACTTAATAATTTGATTAAAAAGCATCAATTGTCTGCAGTGGATAGTGGATTGTTAACAGAAATCAGCTACGGAACGATCCAGCGGAAGATGACATTGGATTACTATCTACAGCCATATATAAAAAATCCTAAAAAAACGCAAAGCTGGGTCATTAACCTTCTTAGGCTTTCCGTATACCAAATGGTTTATTTAGATAAAGTGCCAGATCATGCGATTATTTTCGAAGCTGTCGAGATATCGAAAAAACGCGGGCATAAAGGAACGCAGTCAATGGTCAATGGGGTGCTCCGCAATATCCAAAGAAATGGTGTTGCATCTTTTGATGATATCAAGGACGACCGTGAACGCCTATCAATTGAAGTGAGTCATCCATTATGGTTGATAAACCGTTGGGTTGAGCAATATGGGTATGAGAAAACAAAGGAAATGTGTGAAATTAACTTAATGGCTCCGTTACAGACGGGACGAGTTAACTTGAAACAGATTTCCCGCAGTGAATTAATCAGTATTTTGACTGAAGAGGGATATGATGTGGAAGCCAGTGAATTCGTGCCGGAATCCATTATCAGTTACAAAGGGAACCTGGCACATTCCGAAAGCTATAAATTAGGTCTTCTTTCCATTCAGGACGAAAGTTCGATGCTGGTCGCCCATGCGCTTGGTGCACATGATAACGATGCAGTTTTGGACTGTTGCGCAGCGCCAGGAGGCAAGTCAATGCATATTGCCGAAGGTCTGACGACGGGGCAGGTATATGCTCTTGACCTTCATGAACATAAAGTTAAGCTCATCAAGGAACAGGCAGAGCGACTAAAGTTAAGGAACAACATTAAGACGCAGGTCTTAGATAGCAGACACGTTCAGGAACACTTCAATAAAGAAGGGTTTGACAGAATCCTGATAGATGCTCCTTGCTCCGGATTAGGCGTCATGCGTCGTAAGCCTGATGTGAAGTATACAAAAACAAATAATGATATAATGAAACTTTCAAACATACAGAAACAATTATTGGAAGCAGCTGCTCCGCTCCTGAAACAAGGTGGACAGTTAGTATATAGTACATGCACAGTGGACAAAGAAGAAAATGACAGAGTAGCAGCGACGTTCTTGGAACAACATCCGGAGTTCGAAAGCGATACAACATTGTCTGAAAGAATGCCCGAAAGTGTTCAACCATTTGTTGAAGGTCATACCTTGCAAGTGTTCCCGCAATATTTTAGCAGTGACGGTTTCTTTATTGCGAGTTTTAGAAAGAAGGTGCTGTAATGGCAGAGATTACGAAATCATCAAGAGTGAGAAAAGACACAACACCAGAAAAACCATCGATTTATTCGTTGGAGCTTCATCAAATTAAAGAATGGTTGGTTGAAAACGGTGAGAAAGCTTTCCGTGCGGACCAAGTTTATGACTGGCTTTATAAAAAACGCGTTTCAAGTTTTGAGGATATGTCTAACCTATCTAAGACATTGCGTGATAAATTGGAAGATCAATTCACTTTCACGACGTTAAAGACATTGATCCAACAAACATCCAATGATGGAACGATGAAGTTCTTATTTGAATTGCATGATGGGTACTCAATTGAAACCGTATTAATGCGCCATGAATATGGGAATTCCATCTGTGTAACGACACAGGTAGGCTGTAGAATCGGTTGCACATTCTGTGCATCGACGCTTGGTGGTTTAAAACGTAATCTTGAATCAGGGGAAATCGTTGCCCAGGTCGTCAAGGTCCAACAAGCACTTGATGAAGTTGAAGAACGCGTTAGCTCGGTCGTTATCATGGGAATCGGCGAACCATTCGATAACTATGATAATATGATGTCTTTCCTTAAAAATATCAACCATGAAAAAGGGTTGAACATCGGTGCTCGCCATATCACCGTTTCGACTAGTGGGATCATTCCTAAAATCTATAAATTTGCCGAAGAAAGCATGCAAATCAATTTTGCTGTATCACTTCACGCGCCGAACACTGAGTTGAGAAGTAAATTGATGCCGATAAATAAGGCTTATAAGCTTCCTGACTTGATTGAAGCCATCAAATACTACACGGAAAAAACAGGACGCCGTGTCAGCTTTGAATATGGTCTATTCGGTGGAGAAAATGACTCAGTAGAGCACGCTGAAGAACTGGCCGATTTAATAGAAGACATCAAGTGCCATGTCAATTTAATTCCGGTTAACTATGTACCGGAACGCAACTATGTACGTACACCTCGGGATAAGATTTTTGAGTTTGAAAAAACATTGAAAAAACGTGGCATTAATGTAACAATTCGAAGAGAACAAGGCAGTGACATTGACGCAGCCTGTGGCCAGCTTCGGGCTAAGGAGCGTAAAGAAGAGACGAGGTGACCCTATGAGGGCAATATTCAAGACTGACCGTGGGAAAGTCCGCCAACATAATGAAGATAATGGGGGAGTTTTTAGTAATCCGGAAGGCGTACGCCTTGCCATCGTTGCAGATGGCATGGGCGGCCACCGTGCCGGGGATGTAGCGAGTGGGATGACGATTGACCTTTTGAAGGAAAGATGGGAAGAGTCAAGTGGTATTGAGACGGCAAATGATGCTGAAAATTGGTTGGAAACACAGATCCTCCTTGTCAATCAATTGCTTTTTGAACATGCCGAAGCGAACCTGGAATGTAAGGGCATGGGTACAACCATTGTTGCGGCAATATGCACAGATAAATTTGCAACCATCGCAAACATCGGGGACAGCCGGTGTTATTTGTATAACGAAAGCGGATTCAAGCAGGTCACGGAAGACCATTCGCTTGTTAATGAGCTGGTTCGTTCTGGTCAGATCACGAAGGAAGACGCTGAGCATCATCCAAGGAAAAATGTGTTGTTGCGTGCATTGGGCACTGAACTGCAAGTGGAAATGGACATTACGACAGTCATTTTCGAAGAGCAGGATATGCTTTTGCTTTGCTCTGATGGCTTAACGAATAAAGTAAGTGAAGTGGAACTCGAAGAAATGGTTAACAATGGACATTCACTTGAAGAAAAGGCACAGTCGTTAATAGAAATGGCCAATAACTATGGTGGAGAAGATAATATCACCCTTGTGCTTGTTCAATTTATTGATGAAAGCGAAAGCAGGTGAACTCAATGTTGATTGGTAGAAGGATCAACGGCCGTTATAAACTGATCGAGATGGTCGGTGGTGGCGGTATGGCGAATGTTTACCTTGCAAGAGATATGATTTTGGACCGTGATGTTGCCTTGAAGATCCTGAGGATGGATTTTAATAATGACGATGAATTCATTAAACGCTTTAATCGGGAAGCGCAATCAGCAACGAGTCTTGCCCATCCGAATATTGTCAGTATCTATGATGTCGGAGAAGAAAATGATATCTACTATATCGTCATGGAATATGTGGACGGGTTTACTTTAAAGCAATACATACAAAAATACTATCCAATTCCGGTTGAAAAAGCCTTAGATATCATGAAGCAAATTACGGCTGCCATCTCCCATGCCCACCATAACGGAATCATCCATAGGGACATCAAGCCTCAGAATATCCTGATTGATAAAGAAGGAACCGTTAAAATCACTGATTTTGGAATTGCCCTTGCTCTAAGTGCCACGAATATAACCCAGACAAATGCAGTTTTAGGTTCTGTTCATTACTTGTCTCCAGAACAGGCAAGAGGCGGTATGGCCAATAAGAAATCGGATATCTATTCTCTGGGTATCGTGATGTTTGAGATTTTAACTGGCAGGCTCCCTTTTTCAGGTGAATCTGCAGTTTCCATTGCGTTAAAGCATCTCCAGTCGGAAACCCCATCGCCAAAGCGTTGGAATCCTGATATACCGCAAAGTGTGGAAAATATTATTCTAAAAGCAACGGCAAAAGATTCATATTATCGTTATGAAAGCGTCGATTCAATGGAAGATGACATTCGAACTTCGCTTGATCCAGAGCGCTTAAATGAATTGCCTTTTGTCATTCCGGAAGATCATGATGCAACAAAAGCCATCCCCATCATCACGAATGACCAGCTGTCAAGTATAGATGAGACAATCATAAGAGGACCGGAAAAAAATGCGAGCGTAGTTGAACAAGATGAACAAAGTGATGAGCCAGCTACAACGACTAAGCTTAAAAAGAAACAGAAAAAACAAAAAACGAAATCGAAGCAAAAAAGTAATCGGCGCATAAAATGGCCCGCGATTTTAGTTACCATCTTTTTGGTTTTAGCGGTGGTTGCCATTTTATCCATTACCGTTTTTCCATCCATGCTTGGCACTAAAGAAGTGACCGTCCCTGACTTAAAAGGGGAAGAGCTGGATGATGCCATTTCTACCTTGGTGGAATTAGGACTTGTCACGGGGGACACGATTGAGATTAATGATGAAGAGGTCGAAAAAGGTCTCGTCATCAAGACCAACCCTAAAGAAGGTAAGCTGGTCAAAGAAGGCGCTAAAATAGATATCTATCAAAGCATTGGTAAAGAAACGATTACATTGTCTAGCTATGAAGGAAGAAAGTATGATGATATCGAGAGTATGCTCAATAAGATGGGCTTCAAGGACGTTGCAGTGACAGAGGTATTTGATGAAAGCGAGCCGGGGACGATCATTGATCAAGATCCTTCAGGAGGCTTTGAAGTCATTGCTTCGGAAACGGAGCTCGAACTCATGGTCAGTAAGGGTGCCGATCGATTAACATTAAAGAACCTAACGGGTTTCAATGAGACGGCTTTGAATGATTACTCCAATGAAAGTGGAATAAAAATTGCCGTCGAAAAAAAGGTGTATACGGACTCAGTGGCCGAGGGACTTGTTATTTCGCAGGAACCTGCACCATCTACTAAAGTGGACAAGGGAAGTACGGTAAGCGTGGTCCTTTCAAAAGGGAAAGAAGAGATTCCACCAAAGACGGTGACAGAGGAAATCACGATCGAATATGACCCTGTAGAGCCCGGTAAACCACAGCAAGTTCAAATCTTCATTGAAGACATCAATAATAGCATGACAGAGCCCTATGATACTTTTTCGCTCTTGGAAACTGAAGAAAAAGAGATCAAATTCTTGGTGTCCAAAGATAAGAAAGCCGGATATAAAGTCATGCGTGACGGACAGGTGATAAAGGAAAAAACCATCACTTATCCGGAATGAATTTAATCAAATTAGGAGTGTGGCTATGCCCGAAGGAAAAATCATTAAAGCCTTAAGCGGCTTTTATTATGTTTTAGATGGAGAAGAAGTATTCCAATGCCGGGGTCGAGGCGTTTTTCGTAAAAATAAGGTAACGCCCCTTGTTGGTGATTACGTTGTATATCAGGCTGATAATAAGACGGACGGAACGGTAACGGAGGTCAAGCCACGAAAGAATGAATTGGTTCGTCCACCGATAGCGAATGTCGATCAGGCCATTCTTGTTTTTTCAGCAGTCGAACCCGAGTTCAGTCCAGCTCTGCTTGATCGATTCCTGGTCCTCATTGAACATAATGAGATCGAGCCCATTATTGTCGTGACCAAAATGGACTTGGTAACGGAAGATAAAAAAGAGAAATTGTCTCAGCATATCAAGGACTATCAGAAGTTAGGCTATACAGTGCTGGAAACTTCTTCGATAACCACAGGAGGCGTCAATCAGCTTATTCCTTTAATAGAAGGGAAAACCAGTGTGTTTGCCGGTCAATCCGGAGTGGGGAAATCCTCGTTGTTGAATGCGATAAACCCGAGCTTGGCCCTAAAGACAGACGACATTTCATCTCATTTGGGACGCGGAAAGCATACCACACGTCATGTGGAACTGATTCACATGGGCACTGGCCTCGTCGCGGATACGCCTGGATTCAGTTCACTTGAATTCACGGAAATGGAAGCAGAACGTCTATCGTATTGTTTTCCTGAGATGCATAAGCTTGGTGAGGACTGCAAGTTCAGGGCCTGCCTCCATGACAAGGAACCGAAGTGCGCTGTGAAAGAAGCGGTAGAAACCGGGGTAATCCCACAATATAGGTACGAACATTATATGCAATTTTTAGAGGAAATAAGAGATAGAAAGCCGAGGTATTAGTATGGTTAAAATTGCACCATCCATATTATCAGCTGATTTCGCAAAGCTGGGAGAAGAAATCTTGGATGTTGAGAGGGGAGGGGCCGACTATATCCATGTAGACGTTATGGATGGCCATTTCGTGCCTAACATCACAATTGGTTCATTGATTGTCGATGCTATCAGACCGGTGACGAAACTCCCTCTAGACGTCCATTTGATGATTGAACGTCCAGATGCCTATATCGAGGCGTTTGCCAAAGCAGGGGCCGACTATATCACTGTCCATGTAGAAGCGTGTACGCACCTACACCGCACGATTCAATTGATAAAGTCCTTTGGTGTTAAAGCGGGGGTAGTCCTCAATCCGGCCACTCCAGCATCCGTGATTCAACCGATTATCGAAGATATAGATATGGTTTTATTGATGACCGTCAATCCAGGATTTGGGGGGCAAAAGTTCATCGCTTCTGTACTGCCAAAAATTTCCGAAGTGAAGGCGATGGCTGATTTGTACAATCCCAATCTTGAAATTGAAGTAGATGGCGGGGTAAATGAAGAAACGGCCAAAGTTTGTATTGAACGGGGAGCAACGGTACTTGTCGCCGGGTCAGCCATATATAACCAGGAAGATCGCCAGGCAGCGATTCAGAGAATTCGTGGAAATTAAAAAGAGAGAAAGCCGACATTATCGTATCTATACTACGATGATGATCGGCTTTTTTAAAACAATCAGACATGTAAAGAATCTTAAGAATAGGGTGGCGGAATATGAAAATAAGCATTATGGCTGGAGGCCCAAAGGATTTGTGGCCTGATTTAACGACTTATAAAGAGAGTACTGACTTGTGGGTTGGGGTCGATCGAGGTGTTTGGTCCTTACTTGAAAATGACATTGTTCCTCAGTGTGGGTTTGGCGATTTCGATTCCGTATCCGAAGAGGAATGGTCTAAGATTCAAAAAAGGATGGAGAATATTCATCTTTACCCTCCTGAGAAGGATGAAACCGATTTGGAAATTGCATTTAAATGGGCAATGGAGCAGCAGCCAAATGAAATACATATTCTAGGTGCAACAGGAGGGCGGCTGGACCATTTTCTCGGCAATATCCAATTATTGCAGAAAGATAGCATCCTGCCTTATCACAAGGATATTGATATGTATATAGTCGATTGTCAGAATAGCTTAACCGTGAAGACGCCAGGATCCTACCCCTTGACCTTGGATGAAGAGAGGAAGTATATTTCCCTGCTTCCGGTAACCGAAGAAATCACCGGCATTACACTCTTGGGGTTTAAGTATCCACTTGTTGATGCAAAGCTTGAATTGGGCTCCACACTCTGTGTCAGCAATGAACTAATTTCTGATTGTGGGAATGTTTCATTTGAGGAAGGCATATTAATGGTGATAAGAAGCAGAGATTAAAATTCATGCTTAGAGCAGATTCGGATATACTTTTCATCCTATATCCGCTTAAAAGCTTATGTTGTAATAGAAAAGTTCCACTTCATCTTAAATTTGTGGGATGTAAAGAGGAGGGGCATTATGAAATTTTATACAATTAAATTGCCAAAAGTTCTGGGCAGTTTGGTAAGGGCCATGCTCGGAGCGTTTAAAAAAGGCTAATAAAACATATTTACGTGACACCTTCTATAAAGGGGGTGTTATTTTTTGGTTTGGCTGGGGACAATAAAAAGAAACGATAGGTTGGACAGGCTTTTAATGAGTGATGATCTTTCTGAAAGAATCAGATTGTCCAATCATCACCCATTATAAAAGCGGCAGCCATTTTCAAATAAAAAGGCATCCTTAGAGGATGCCGTAACATTATACGCGTTCTACTTTGCCCGATTTAAGAGCTCTTGCAGAAACGTATACACGTTTAGGTTTACCGTCAACTAAAATACGTACTTTTTGAAGGTTAGCGCCGAATGTACGCTTGCTAGCGTTCATTGCGTGAGAGCGGCTGTTACCAGAACGGGTTTTTCTTCCAGTGATTACACATTTACGTGCCATGTCAAATTCCCTCCTAACTACAACAAGCTTAAGTTTACGAAGTTGTCTTAAGTCTTTGTGAAATACTTTAATAATTTATCACACCTACCGTGAGAATGCAATACTTCAGTTAATTACTTTCAAGAAAAAAACCTTGACATACCCCCTTTAAAATTGAATTATATTAAGTACCGTATGACATTTACTTTTAAAACAATAGACATTATAGTAAAATGTCTTTAGTTGAGTTAGTTTTGGGAGGGAAAAAGAAAATGTCTATCGAATTACAAACGAAATATGGACAAATTGATATCTCTAATGATGTAATCGCTACTGTAGCCGGTGGTGCTGCTATTGATTGCTACGGAATAATAGGAATGGCTTCCAAAAAACAATTTAAAGACGGCATTGCCGAAATACTAAGAAAAGAAAACTTTACTAAGGGTGTAATAGTCCGACAAGATGAGGAAGAAGTTCATATCGATATGTATATTATCGTTAGTTATGGAACGAAAATCTCGGAAGTTGCACATAATGTGCAATCAAAGGTAAAATACACTCTGGACAAAACTGTTGGATTAGCTGTAGATTCTGTAAACATTTTTGTACAGGGAGTTCGTGTTACGAACCCTTAAGTATAGGAGGAAAGTTTTGTGTCAATTACAAGTTTAAATGGAAAGCGCTTTGCTGAAATGATCATCCAGGGAGCTAATCATTTAGCAGCCAACGCCCAAATGGTCGATGCATTGAACGTTTTCCCGGTTCCAGATGGAGATACAGGAACAAATATGAATTTATCTATGACTTCCGGCGCTAAGGAAGTACAAAATAATGTACAAGAACATATCGGAAAAGTGGGTACTTCTCTTTCAAGAGGTCTATTGATGGGGGCTCGAGGTAATTCTGGAGTAATCCTTTCACAGCTTTTCCGTGGTTTTGCAAAATCTATCGAAAATAAAGCGGTCATCAATAGTGAAGAATTCGCCCATGCTTTTGAGGCGGGTGTACAAACCGCTTATAAAGCCGTTATGAAGCCTGTTGAAGGCACCATTTTAACAGTCGCGAAGGATGCAGCCAAGCAAGCGGTTTCATCTGCTGCCAAGCATCAGGACCTTATCCAGGTAATGGAGGATATTGTCACTGAGGCAAATGCATCTTTAAAAAGGACACCTGATTTACTTCCTGTATTGAAAGAAGTCGGTGTGGTCGATAGCGGTGGACAAGGGTTGGTTTTCGTTTATGAAGGATTCCTAGCAGAATTGAAGGGTGAAGCTTTACCCGTTCGTTCAGCCAATGGCCCAAGCATGGATGATATGGTGAGTGCTGAACATCACATTAACGTACAAGGACACATTAATACGGAAGATATCGTGTTTGGTTATTGTACGGAATTCATGGTCCGGTTGGAAAAGGATAAGCCAGCTGCCCAATCGTTCAATGAAGAGAAGTTCCGGAATGATTTAAGTGAATTTGGAGATTCATTATTAGTCATCTCTGATGATGAAATAGTTAAAGTACATATTCACTCTGAACAACCTGGTAATTGCCTTAATTATGGTCAGACATACGGTAGTCTTATTAAGTTGAAAGTTGATAATATGCGTGAACAGCATACAGCTATAGTCGGCGAAACTAAAACGCCACTTCAAACAAAACCGAAAGCCAAGGATAAATATGGTGTCGTTTCTGTGGCGATGGGTGCCGGTATCAGCGAGCTTTTCAAAAGCATCGGTGCAAAATCAGTCATTGAAGGCGGACAAACGATGAATCCTAGTACTGAAGACATTGTGAAAGCAGTTGAAGAAGCCCATGCAGAAAAAGTAATCATTCTGCCTAATAATAAAAATATTATTATGGCTGCCAATCAAGCTGCTGATGTCCTTGGGGATAACGTGATGGTCGTTCCTGCCAAAACTGTACCGCAGGGAATGGCAGCATTGCTTGCTTTCAACCCTTCATTGGATATTACAGAGAACCAAAAGGTGATGACCGATGCTCTTTCTCATGTTAAAACAGGTCAAATCACATATGCTGTAAGGAATACAAGCATTGATGGTCTTTCAATCGAGAAGGGCGACTTCATGGGTATTGATGAAGGCACCATCAAAGTGAAAAATAAAGACAAGGCTCAGGCTGCAAAGGATCTTTTATCCAAAATGATTGACGAAGATTCCGAGATCTTGACCATTCTTTATGGTGAAGATGCAACTTCAGAAGAAGTGGATGAGCTTGTCGCGTTTTGTGAAGAAACATTTGAAGATGTTGAAGTTGAAGTCCATAACGGTAAACAGCCGTTATATGCTTTCATTTTCTCAATTGAATAAACTAAACCATCTACTTGGGTAAGATCACCTGATCGTCTTTTTCCCTTTAATAGATGTGATATAGAAGTCTCGATAAAAAGTAATAAACTGCATAGGTCATTAGGCTATGCAGTTTATTTTTGCGGACTAAAGGTTATAAAACAGCATGCATGCAGGAACTGTGACCAATCAGAAGATAACCTCTAGCGTTTTTCTTTAGGTTCTTAAAGTCCAGCGCGTAATGAAGGAGGAATAGAACGTGAAATATAGGAGTGTATTTGATATTATCGGTCCCGTTATGATTGGACCTTCGAGCTCACATACAGCCGGAGCTGCGAGAATAGGCAGGGTGGCAAGGAATCTATTCAACAAAGAACCGAAATGGGCCCGTATTTCTTTTTATGGGTCTTTTGCAAAGACCCATAAAGGTCATGGGACGGATGTGGCCATTGTAGGGGGACTACTTGATTTTGATACTTTTGATGAGAGAATCAAAGAATCTCTTGATATAGCCCGTCAAAAGAACATGGACATTGCCTTCCAAGAAGAAGAGGCCGTTCCGGAACACCCGAATACTGTGAAGATAACGGTTGGTGATGATGCGGATGAACTGGAGCTCGTTGGGATATCGATTGGAGGTGGCAAAATCGAAATAATCGAATTGAATGAATTCAAATTAAGGCTTTCGGGTCACAACCCAGCCATACTTGTCGTTCATGATGACCGTTTCGGAGCTATTGCCAATGTCTCTAACGTTTTGGCCAAGCATCAAATTAATATAGGACAGATGGAAGTATCACGAAAAGAAAAGGGAAAGATGGCACTTATGACCATCGAAGTGGATGTGAATATAGAAGAGCAAGTCATCGATGAAATTTCGAAATTGCCTCATATCACCAAGGTCGCAAGGATTGTCGACTGAGTTACTTGAGGCAACCGTTTTCATTAAGGAGGGAAAGAGGACATGTTTCGAAATGTAGCAGAACTAGTAGAATTGGCAGAAGCAAAGCAAGTGAAAATTTCGACGCTCATGATCGAACAGGAAATGGAGGTGTCGGGTAAAACCCGGGACCAAATCATCCACCGGATGGGTGTAAACCTTGACGTCATGGAACAGGCCGTTGAAAAAGGGCTCCAAGGAGTCCGTTCCGTTTCGGGTTTGACAGGTGGGGACGCCGTGCTTCTTCAGAATTATATTAAAACGGGAAACTCATTATCGGGTGAACTTTTGTTGGATGCGGTCAGTAAAGCTGTGGCAACAAATGAAGTGAATGCAGCGATGGGGACGATATGTGCGACGCCAACTGCTGGATCGGCAGGCGTTGTCCCAGGAACTTTGTTCGCTTTGCAGAATAAATTAAAGCCAAATCGGGAACAAAAAATTGAATTCCTCTTCACTGCAGGGGCATTTGGTTTCGTTGTTGCTAATAATGCTTCGATTTCTGGGGCCGCAGGAGGTTGCCAGGCGGAAGTGGGTTCAGCATCAGGGATGGCCGCGGCCGCCATCGTTGAAATGGCTGGTGGAACGCCATCTCAAAGTGCCCACGCCATGGCGATTACATTAAAGAACATGCTTGGTCTGGTTTGTGACCCTGTTGCTGGGCTCGTAGAAGTGCCTTGTGTGAAGCGGAATGCGATGGGGGCAGCTAACGCCATGGTGGCAGCTGATATGGCGTTAGCAGGTATTACAAGCCGAATTCCGTGCGACGAAGTAATCGATGCCATGTACAAAATCGGACAGGCGATGCCATCGGCCTTAAGGGAAACTGCACAAGGAGGATTAGCGGCCACACCGACTGGACGGAAGTTGGAAGCGAAGATCTTTGGCTTGCCGTTAAGTAACAAGTGAGCAACAGCTTACAGGAACCAATTACGGCAGTTAAGGGCATTGGGGGAGAGACAGCTGCTGCGATGCAGGAAATGGAGATCCATACCGTCAATGATCTTCTAGAGCATCTTCCCTATCGCTATGAAGACTACCGGTTAAGGGACTTAGAAACGGTTGAACATGAGGAACGCGTCACTGTAGAAGGGAAAATTCATACAGTGCCGACCTTGGGCTATTTTGGGAAGAAGAAGTCCAGGCTAACGATTAAGTTGTTGACTGGAAGATATTTAATTACGGTTATATTTTTCAATCAGCCTTATTTGAAATCAAAACTTACAATTGGGGAAACCGTGACAGTGACAGGTAAATGGGATCGTCATCGCCAAACCATCACTGGTTCGGAATGCCATGTTGGAGATCATAGCCGGGAAAAGGAATTCGAACCCGTGTATTCCGTCAAGGGGAGCATTACGGTAAAAGGTATGCGTCGCCATATCACGAATGGTTTTTCCCAATATGGAAATATGATTGAGGAAAACCTCCCACCACAGCTGCTGACAACCTATAAGTTGATGCCACGTAAAGATGCGCTTCGCATGATGCACTTTCCTATATCGGCAGTTGATGTTAAGCAAGCCCGCCGTCGTTTTGTATATGAGGAGTTTTTGCTGTTTCAGCTGAAAATGCAGGCACTTCGTAAAATACAGCGCGAACAGTCAAGAGGGACTGGACAAGAATTTGATAGGCAGCAGGTGAAGGGATTCATTGATACCCTCCCGTTTCCATTAACGACTGCCCAGAACAGGGTTGTCGAGGAAATCCTGACTGACATGGAATCGCCTTACCGTATGAACCGGCTTTTACAAGGAGATGTAGGCTCAGGAAAAACGGTAGTGGCCGCGATTTGCCTATATGCGACCATATCGGCCGGTTTCCAAGGAGCGCTAATGGTCCCGACTGAAATTCTGGCTGAGCAGCATACTCAATCATTGACCGCCATGTTAGAACCAGTCGGAGTAAAGGTGGCTTTATTGACCTCCTCGGTAAAAGGGAAGAAGCGTAGAGAATTATTGGAGAAACTTGAATTAGGGGAACTTGATCTTTTGATTGGAACCCACGCACTGATTCAGGACGAGGTGAACTTCAAGGACCTCGGTTTGGTTATAACGGATGAACAACATCGGTTTGGTGTGGAACAACGACGCGTCCTGCGTGAAAAGGGAGGAAATCCCGATGTCCTTTTCATGACGGCGACACCGATTCCCCGTACACTCGCCATTACAGTGTTCGGCGAGATGGACGTTTCCACAATCGACGAAATGCCGGCTGGACGGAAAGCCATCGAAACGTATTGGGCGAAACACCAAATGCTCGATAGAATCCTCTCCTTTGTAGAAAAGGAACTTCAAAAAGGCAGACAAGCATATGTCATCTGCCCATTGATCGAGGAATCGGAAAAACTTGACTCCTTGCAAAATGTTCTCGATGTCCATGCCATGCTTACGCAATACTTCGTGAATCGTTATAAGGTGGGGCTCATGCATGGGCGTTTGCCTGCGGATGAAAAAGATGAAGTGATGCAGGAATTCAGTTCCAACGAAGCGCAAATCCTTGTTTCCACCACAGTTGTCGAAGTTGGGGTGAATGTACCCAATGCCACGGTGATGGTCATTTATGATGCTGAACGATTTGGTCTTTCCCAGCTGCATCAGTTACGTGGCCGAGTGGGGAGGGGGAGCAACCAGTCTTTTTGCATCCTGCTTGCCGATCCGAAAACGGAAGTCGGGAAAGAGCGGATGAAGATCATGACAGAGACGAATGATGGATTTGTCCTTTCCGAGAAGGATTTGGAGCTTCGAGGTCCAGGGGACTTTTTCGGTAAAAAACAAAGCGGGCTTCCCGAGTTCAAAGTGGCGGACATGGTCCATGATTACCGGACGCTGGAAGTTGCAAGGGAAGATGCTGCGAAATTGATAGCCTCAAATAGTTTTTGGCATGCACCAGAATACGCATCGCTCCGGTCACATTTGGAAGGTACAGGCGTATTGACAGGAGAAAAGCTTGACTGATCTTCTTGATTGAATGAAACAGTAAAACAGATTGTGAGAATTTCCACAAAATCTTGCAATCTGTTTTTAAAATATATATACTACTATTAGTACCTAGTCATAATACTATGGATGGTGACCTTCAAATGCGAAGAAATAAGAAGGAACGCCAGCAATTATTAATCGAAACGATTAAACAGAATCCTTTTGTAACGGATGAGGAGCTGGCTGAAAAGTACTCGGTGAGCGTCCAGACAATTAGGCTCGATCGTCTTGAATTATCAATACCGGAGCTTCGTGAACGTATAAAAAACGTAGCCGAGAAGAAATTCAGTGACGAAATAAGGGCATTGCCATTGGATGAAATCATTGGGGAAGTAATAGATTTGAATTTAGATGAAAATGCAATTTCTATTTTAGATATAAAAAAAGAGCATGTTTTTAAGCGCAATGGAATCGCAAGGGGTCATCACCTTTTTGCTCAAGCTAATTCATTGGCGGTGGCGGTCATCAATGATGAACTGGCCTTAACGGCAAAAGCATCCATTCTATTTACTCGTTCCGTCAAGGAAAATGAAAGAGTGGTAGCTAAAGCGAAAGTTAAAAAGGTGGAGTATCAAGCAGATCGTTCCGTAGTGGAAGTCAGAAGCTACGTAGGAAATGAAATGGTATTCAAAGGTGAGTTCGAAATGTATCGCTCTTAACTTGCTTAGAAAAGGATGAACGTTCATGAAAATAACGCTAGATGCAATGGGTGGAGACAATGCTCCAAAGGCACAGGTATTAGGAGCCATGAAAGCAGTCGAGGCCTTTCCCGATGTGGAAATAACCTTAGTAGGGAACGAAGGCGAAATCAACCAGTTCTTAACGAAAAATGAACGGATCAAGATCATACATACGGAAGAAAAGATACTAAGTACCGATGAACCTGTTCGTGCGGTCCGTCGCAAGAAGAATGCATCGATGGTATTAGCAGCCCGCCAAGTGGCCGATGGAGAAGCGGATGCATGCATATCTTCAGGAAATACAGGTGCTTTGATGGCAGCCGGCTTGTTCGTTGTCGGGAGAATCGAAGGAATCGAACGTCCAGCATTGTCCCCAACCTTGCCGACAATAGATGGTAAAGGTTTTGTTTTTCTTGATGTGGGAGCGAATGCAGAAGCGAAACCGGAGCACCTGCTTCAATTTGCCATAATGGGTTCCGTATATGCCCAAAAGGTGCGTGGAATTGAAAAACCGCGTGTGGGCCTTTTAAATATTGGGACTGAAGAGAAAAAAGGGAACGAGCTGACGAAGCAGGCTTTCACGCTCCTTCAGCAATCATCGGACATCTCCTTTATAGGGAATGTAGAGGCCAGGGATCTTCTGAACGGTCCGGCAGATGTAGTTGTGACGGATGGCTTTACAGGAAATATGGTGCTGAAAACGCTTGAGGGAACAGCCATGAGTGTCTTTCATATGTTAAAATCCGCGTTGATGAGCAATATGAAGAGTAAGATTGCCGCAGCACTAGTGAAACCGGAACTAAAAGGCATTAAAAATCAAATGGATTACTCGGAATATGGTGGGGCTGGATTATTCGGTTTGAAGGCACCTGTCATCAAGGCACACGGTTCTTCCGACGCAAATGCGATTTATAACGCGATCCGTCAGACCCGGGATATGGTGAGTCATGATGTGATTCCGACCATTGCGAAGACGATAGAAAAAGTCCAATAAATATAGAGATAGGGGAGTTTGGGATGGGTAAGATTGCTTTTGTCTTTCCAGGACAAGGTTCACAGTCAATAGGGATGGGTTTAGACTTATTTGAGGTAAATGAGCAAGCACGGAAAATTTTTCAAACGGCGGATGAAAAACTGGATTTTGCGCTATCCGAGCTTATATTCAATGGCACTCAGCAGGAATTAACGGTAACCTATAATGCTCAACCTGCGCTATTGACTACAAGTTATGCCTTGTTCAATGCCTTGGCGGAAGCGGGCATCCAGCCTGATTACACTGCAGGACATAGTTTAGGGGAATATACGGCATTGGTAGCCTCAGGTGCAATTTCTTTTGAGGATGCTGTCTATACTGTTAGAAAACGTGGTCAATTCATGGAGGCCGCTGTTCCGAATGGCCAAGGCTCGATGGCCGCAATTCTGGGAATGGACCGTACAGCACTCGCTCTTGTAACGGCTGATATTACTGATGCAGGTGAATCCGTTCAGCTGGCTAACATTAACTGTCCGGGGCAAATCGTCATTTCCGGAACGGCAGAAGGCGTCAAGCTTGCGAGCGCAAAAGCGAAGGAAAGCGGAGCAAAACGTGCTCTCCCTCTTGATGTAAGCGGGCCGTTTCATTCTGAATTAATGAAACCTGCGGCTGAACAACTTCAAAAGGTACTTGATGAAGTGAGTTTCCGACAGGCACCCATTCCGGTGATTTCAAACGTAACGGGCGAGCCTATCACAGAACCATCTGAGATTAAAGATAAATTAATTGAACAATTGTATTCACCAGTTCTTTGGGAAGATAGTGTCAAAAAGCTGCTTGAATTAGGCGTGGACACGTTCATTGAAGTGGGACCAGGCAAGGTGCTGGGAGGATTGATTAAAAAAATCGACCGATCCGTCAATATTCACTCAGTATCGAATACAGAAACCCTACATAAAACGGTCGAAGCATTGAAAGGGGAACTAGCATGATTCTTGAAGGTAAGAAGGCACTAGTAACTGGTGCTTCCCGCGGTATCGGCAGGGAAGTGGCATTGGAACTCGCACGGCAGGGAGCGGACGTAGCTGTCAATTATGCTGGAAGCGAAACAAAAGCTAATGAAGTGGTCGATGAAATCAAGGCACTTGGGCGAAAAGCATTTGCCGTTCAATGCGATGTATCAGATAGTGAATCAGTAACAGGCATGATTAAAGAGGTCATTGAACAATTTGGCCGGGTCGACATTTTAGTCAATAATGCTGGAATTACCCGTGATAATTTATTGATGCGGATGAAGGAAGAAGAATGGGATTCGGTAATCGATACGAATTTAAAAGGTGTCTTCCTTTGCACAAAGGCAGTCACAAGACAAATGATGAAGCAACGTAGCGGCAAAATCATCAATATGGCTTCCATCGTCGGTGTGATGGGGAATGCGGGGCAGGCAAACTATGTTGCAGCCAAGGCAGGCGTGATTGGCTTGACAAAGTCCACTGCCAAGGAGCTTGCATCAAGAGGGATCACGGTCAATGCGATCGCTCCAGGTTTCATCTCCACGGATATGACTGGTGAACTGACGGAAGACGTGCAAAAAGCGATGCTGTCACAAATACCTTTAGCCCGCTTCGGTGACCCAAAGGATATTGCATCAGTTGCCACGTTTCTCGCTTCAGAGGCAAGCAGCTATATGACGGGTCAAACCCTTCATATTGATGGCGGTATGGTGATGTAAGTTTAGGTTTGATTTTTTTGAAATATAATTTATAATGTCTTGAGGGGAGGTGAACATATTGGCAGATGTATTAGAAAGAGTAACGAAAATCGTTGTAGATCGCTTGAACGTTGAAGAATCAGAAGTAAAGCTTGAAGCTTCATTCAAAGAAGATCTTGGTGCCGATTCCCTAGATGTAGTCGAACTAGTCATGGAGTTTGAAGACGAATTTGATATGGAAATTTCGGACGATGACGCTGAAAAAATCGCCACAGTGGGTGATGCTGTGAATTACATAAAAAGCACTATGTAATGTTAATGTCTTTTGATTAAAAGCTCCGTTTTTTAACGGGGCTTTCTCTTGTAATGTAAGGGTCTGGAAAATAACAGGCTTGAACGAATACGTGCAGTTCCGATTAAGTTCCATGTGTCAAGCATCAACGCTGCTGGCTATTTTTCTTTAAGCGGATTATACTGTATGATGGTACATAGGAAAGCTTGACAGGAATTCCTGCCAGGTTTCTTTTTATATGTAGGAAAAATTTGTTTTTGAACCGTAGTGGAGGGTTTTTGTGATGCGTAGGAACGTAAATAATCGTAAACCATTAAGTAAGGATAATAAATTTAAAGAGTTACAGGACAATCTGGGTTTTCATTTTGAAGATGAAAATTTGTTGAAAAAAGCTTTTACACATTCATCTTATGTGAATGAGCATCGCCGCAAGCCTTACGAAGATAATGAAAGGCTAGAATTTCTAGGAGACGCAGTACTTGAACTGACAATCTCGAAATATCTGTATCAGAAATACCCGATGATGAGTGAAGGAGAGCTTACGAAATTAAGGGCAGCCATTGTCTGTGAGCCGTCACTAGTCGACTTTGCCAACAGCCTCTCTTATGGGGAATATGTATTGCTTGGTAAAGGGGAAGAAATGACAGGCGGTAGAGAACGCCCTGCCATGCTTGCAGATGTATTTGAAGCCTATATCGGCGCTTTATATCTTGACCAAGGATTAGAGCCGGTTGTGCAGTTCTTGAAAAATGTCGTGTTTCCGAAGATAGACGAGGGTGCTTTTTCTCATGTGATGGATTATAAGAGCCAGCTCCAAGAGCTTATCCAACGGGATGCAATTGGGGTTCTGCAATACAAAATACTGCAGGAAAAAGGACCGGCCCATAATAGAGAGTTCGTTTCGACGGTTTCTTTGAATGGGGAAGATCTAGGAACTGGTGTGGGAAAATCGAAAAAAGAGGCAGAGCAACATGCCGCCGAACACGCATTGGCCGTTTTAAAGAAAAAAACTCAACAAGATAGTTGAACAGTAGAGGGGGAAAGGTCATGTTCCTCAAACGCTTGGACGTTGTAGGATTCAAATCTTTCGCAGATAAAATTTCGATTGAATTTGTACCTGGTGTCACGGCAGTGGTTGGACCGAACGGTAGTGGTAAAAGCAATGTGACTGATGCAGTCCGTTGGGTTCTTGGAGAGCAATCCGCAAAATCACTGCGTGGAGCAAAAATGGAAGATATCATCTTCTCAGGAAGTGACACAAGAAAGGCCTTGAATTTTGCAGAGGTTTCCTTGACTTTGGATAATGAGACCAACACCCTTCCAATTGACTTTCATGAAGTTAGTGTGACAAGAAGGGTATATCGATCGGGTGAAAGCGAATTCTTCATTAATAATCAAGGATGCCGCCTGAAAGATATCATTGAATTATTTATGGATTCAGGACTTGGACGCGAAGCATTTTCCATTATCAGCCAAGGGAAAGTGGAAGAAATCCTTAGCAGCAAAGCAGAAGAAAGACGAGTTATTTTTGAAGAGGCCGCTGGTGTCTTGAAGTATAAAACAAGAAAAAGAAAAGCGGAATCAAAACTGACGGAAACACAAGATAATCTCAACAGGATTCATGACATCCTTCATGAACTAGAAGGTCAAGTGGAACCCTTGAAAATTCAATCTTCCCTGGCCAAAGAATATTTGGATAAGAAAGAGGAACTTGAAAAAATCGAAGTGGCTTTGACCGTTTTTGAAATTGAAGAACTTAATGAAAAATGGGAAAGTCTTACCCAGGAACTTGGGAAACACAATGAGATGGAGCGACAATTGGCTGGAAGGCTTCATGAACGTGAAGAGCATCTTAAAGAGGTTCGAGGAAGCATTGCCGGACTCGAAACATCGATTAACGAGCTTCAAGAAGTGCTATTGAACGCCAGCGAAGAGCTTGAGAAGCTTGAGGGTCGTAAAGAAGTATTGAAAGAACGGAAAAAGAATGCGGCACAAAATAAATCACAGCTTGAAAAAGCGATTATAGAGGGCAAGGCAGCCGTTGAACGTCTTTCTTTACAAAAGGAAAGAGAAACGGAAGTTCTGCATGCATTGAGTTCTGAAGTAAAACAGCTTCAAGAGCTTTTACATGAAAAACAAAAAAGCTTAGGTCTATTCAATACCGACATTGAAGCCCTGATAGAAGTGAAGAAAAGTGACTATATCGAGTGGCTGAACAAGCAGGCTGCCGCCAAAAATGAAAAGCATTACCTTCTGCAGCAACTCACGCAGCAGGAACATAAAAATTCCAAACTGGATCACGAAAATGAAAAATTCCTTACCGAGAGAACGGAAATCACTGCTAAAAAGTCGGAATACTCCAAGCGTATGGAAAAACTGAGCAAGCAGCTTGAAGACCATGTCACTTCTTTCCGAAATCAACAGAATAAGCTACAAACGGCAAAAGATACGTATCAAAAACAGGAAACGACCCTATATAAGGCCTATCAATTCCTTCAACAGGCAAAATCCCGAAAGGAACTGCTTGAAGAGATGGAAGAGGACTATGCAGGCTTCTTTCAAGGTGTTAAGGAAGTCCTAAAAGCAAAAGGTACTCTAAAAGGCATTGAAGGTGCAGTGGCGGAACTGATCAAGGTCCCAAAGGAATATGAAACCGCCATCGAAACAGCACTAGGTGGGGCGATGCAACATGTGGTTGTGGAGAGAGAAGAACATGCCCGTGAAGCCATTTCCTTCTTGAAGAAAAACAGGTTTGGACGGGCGACTTTCCTGCCCTTATCTGTCATCAAAGGAAGAGAGATTTCATCGAACCAGCTATCGATGCTGAAGAATCACCCTGCTTTTGTCGGGACAGGTTCCTCGTTGATCCAATATGATGAAAGACATGCTTCCATCGCGGCAAACCTGCTAGGAACCGTCATTATCACAAAGGACTTAAAAGGAGCCAACGAACTGGCAAAAATGGTGCAGCACCGTTTTCGCTTTGTTACGCTTGAAGGGGATGTCGTCAACCCTGGTGGTTCGATGACGGGTGGAACGATTAAACAAAAATCGACTTCACTACTATCCCGGAAAACCGAGCTTGAAGAATTACATGAGAAGCTAGCCGGGATGGAATTAAAAACGAACCAGCTTGAAAAACAGGTAAAACAGCTGAAGGTGGATGTCGGTGTTCAAGAGCAAACGCTTGAACAAACGAGAAAAACTGGTGAAATGCTACGATTACAGGAGCAATCCCTGAAAGGTGAACTTCGTGAAGTCGAGCTACAAGAAAGAAATGTGAATGATCGCCTACACCTTTATGATTTGGATAAAAACTCCTATTTAGAAGAGCAACAGCAAAAGAAAGCAAGGCTCGAAGAATTGGAAGAACTGTTGAAATCCTGTAAAGTGGAAATCGATGGGCTTGACCGCCTTATAGCGGAAATGACAGAACAAAAACAATCACAGCAATCATCAAAGGAAAGTCTTGCCGAAGAAACGAGCGAGTTAAGGGTAACATTGGCCTCAAAACGCGGTCAGCTTCAAAATCAAAGAGAAAAAATGGAACGGCTTGAGGCGGACTTGGCAAAAGAGACCAGCACCTTAACTGAAAACAAGGATGACTTGGGGCTTTTAACAAATGAAATGACGGACAGTTCGAGTGGGGAAGAAACGCTTGAAGACATGGCCCAACAAAGATTGCTTGATAAGAATGCGGCCATTGAAAATATTTCCGCCAAAAAACAGGAAAAGACCGAAATGCAAACTCATCTCGAAACCCTCGAAATAGCTTTGAAAGAGGAAAGTCGTCTCTATAAAGGTATCGTTGAAGTGGTCAAGGATGAAGAGGTCAAATTAACCCGACTTGATGTGGCGCTGGAAAACCGCCTGGATCATTTACGCGAGGAATATACATTATCCTATGAAGGGGCTAAAGAAAAGTATCCATTAATGATACCTATCGAAGAAGCTCAGAAAAAGGTAAAGCTCATTAAGCTGGCCATTGAAGAATTGGGGACGGTCAACTTAGGAGCAATAGACGAGTATGCCCGTGTAGCCGAAAGGTACGAGTTCCTTCTCGGTCAAAAAGAAGATCTGCAGCAGGCTAAGGATACCTTATTCCAGGTTATCGACGAGATGGATGAGGAAATGAAACGACGCTTTTCAGAAACATTCTATGCGATTCGTGAACAGTTCGAACAGGTATTTAAATCACTGTTCGGTGGTGGCAGGGCTGAATTAAAACTGACAGATCCCAATGATTTATTGAATACGGGAGTAGATATCATCGCACAGCCTCCGGGGAAAAAACTACAGAACTTGAGTCTCTTGTCCGGTGGAGAACGAGCATTGACTGCAATTGCTCTTTTATTCTCGATTTTAAAGGTCCGGCCCGTTCCTTTCTGTATCCTCGATGAAGTCGAGGCGGCACTTGATGAAGCGAATGTAGTTCGTTTCAGCCAATTTTTAAGGAAATTCAGTCAAGAGACTCAGTTTATAGTAATCACCCATCGCAAAGGGACGATGGAGGAAGCGGATGTCCTCTATGGCATTACGATGCAAGAGTCAGGTGTTTCCAAATTAGTTTCCGTTCGTATGGAGGAATCAGAGAACTTTGTTGAAATATAAATCCATGAATTAGAGGAAGTGGGACAATGAGTTTCTTCAAGAAGCTAAAAGAAAAATTCACGGCACAAGAAGAAAAAGAAACAGCTGTAGAAACAAAAGTAGAAGTAGAAGTTGAAAAAAAAGCAACATCCGAAATATCAATCGGGGAAAAGTTTAAGCAAGGTTTAACGAAGACGAGGAATTCCTTTACCGGAAGGGTTAATGAACTCGTTGCCCGTTACCGGAAAGTGGATGAAGACTTTTTCGAAGAACTTGAGGAGATTCTCATCCAGGCTGATGTAGGCTTCGATACCGTTATGGAATTAATCGACCAATTAAAAATGGAAGTGAAACTGCGCAATATCTCTGATACGAGAGAAGTGCAATCTGTCATTTCTGAAAAACTTGTTGAAATTTACCAAGGTGATGAAGAAGGAATATCCAGCTTGAACATTCAACAAGACGGCCTGACGGTCATTCTCTTTGTCGGTGTGAACGGTGTAGGTAAAACAACGACAATCGGTAAACTTGCCCATAAGTTTAAGGAAGAAGGCAAATCGGTCGTATTGGCGGCTGGTGATACTTTCCGCGCCGGAGCGATTGAGCAACTCGAAGTGTGGGGAGAACGTGTCGGTGTCAGTGTCATTAAACAAGGAGAAGGATCTGACCCTGCTGCTGTTATGTTCGATGCCGTTCAAGCGGCTAAGGCACGCAAAGCCGATATCCTGATTTGTGATACAGCAGGCCGTCTGCAAAATAAAGTGAATTTGATGAAGGAATTGGAAAAGGTGAAGCGTGTAATTGAACGTGAAGTGCCTGGTGCACCACATGAAGTGCTCCTTGCCCTTGATGCAACGACGGGTCAAAATGCACTCATTCAAGCGAAAACGTTCAAGGAAGCGACAGATGTAACGGGTATCGTCTTAACGAAGCTTGATGGTACAGCAAAAGGCGGAATTGTCATAGCGATCCGAAATGAGCTTTCCATTCCCGTGAAATTTGTCGGACTTGGTGAAAAAATGGACGATCTTCAAGAATTCGATGCTGAAAAATATGTGTATGGGCTCTTTGCCGATATCATTGATAAAGAAGAAGTATAAAGGTGGATAGTTTTAGCCGGAAGGGATTTTCCCTTCCGGTTTTTTTGATTTTTTTTACTTTTTATATAAATACTGTATACTTTTTCGTGATCTAATCGTCTATTAGGAGTATAGAAAAAAAGGGGGAGTTCGGTTGTTCAGAAAATTAAAGGGAATCGCTGCTTGTTTATTATTTTTAGGCCTATTTTTACATTCATATACAGTTCAAGCAAAAGCAGCGGACACGGACATAAAAATCTCGATTGAAACAGGGTTTGATGGATACATAACTCGGGCCAAGGCCATGCCGATGACCGTACATATCGAAAATAAGGGGGAGGCTTTCAGCGGTACGCTGATTTTTCAATTTCAGGCCGATTACGATTTCGGAGGGTCGCAAATTCTAAAAGTGGAATTGCCAAAGGAAAGCAAGAAAACCTATTCCGTTTCACTTCCAGGGTATACCGACGAAAATTATAATTATAATGGGACCGCACTGGCGAAGTCGATTTATCTCTATGAGGGAGATTGGAAGAATGGTAAAGAAGTAGACTATTCCGGCCCGAAGGTACTGGCACCTAAGTTCTTTGATGAAAGCGAGGACCTGATTGGAGTATTAAGTGAAAATTTCGATCGTTTGACGGAATTGAGAGTCTTGCCATCCCTCCAAGCCAGGATGGTCGAGTTGGAAAAAGAAGATTTGCCTAAACAGTCAATTGGCTATGAAATGTTAGATTATTTAATCATTGATGAATTTGCAATTGCCGCTTTGGATGAGGCACAACAGAAAGCACTAAAGGGTTGGATCCGTTCTGGTGGTGTATTGATTTCCGGGTCATCACCAAGTGCCGCTCAATCATACGGGTCCCTGTATAACCTTTTACCGATGAAGATGGATAAAGGAATCAAGATGGATTCATCCTTTCTTACAGAAAAGAAAAAAGATCGACCATCCTTTGAACAATTGCCGGGCTTTAATGGTGAAGTGGAGAAAGGGACAGAAATCATTGCGAAGAGCGGGTCATCACCGGCCGTTGTCAAAAAGCAATATGGAAACGGGATGATTGTCCAGACGGCCTTTTCGTTAGGAGATGAGCCACTTGCCTCTTGGAAAGGATACGGCACGTGGTTTGAAGCGATTTTAAAGAAGGTGGAGTTGAATGCGTTTTCCACTTCAAGTGAATTCATGGACGAAGCAAGATGGGAAATGAATGACCCCAATAGTTACTTTGATGATACGAATTTATCCGTGATTCAATTGGCATTGTTGCTGTTAGTCTACGTTGTGATCATTGTACCGATTTTATTTGTTATTCTGAGGAAAATGGATAAAAGGGAGCACGCTTGGTGGATCATTCCTTTGATTGCCTGCATTACGACGATTCTAACGTTTGCCGTCGGAGCGAAAGATCGTCTTGCCAAACCTCAACTCAATCAATTGGGAATCTATCAAATTGAGGATGACCAAATCATCGGCATCCAATCGAATGTCCTCCTGTCCAATAAAGGAGGCAATTACAACCTGACTTTCCCGAAAAATGAGTTAGTTGCGATGCCAATGACTCAGGAGGGATTAGGTGGAAGCGTGAAAAGAGCACCAATGCTTGAAGAGAAAGCTACCGATATGGAATTGACCTTTCCAAACGTCGAATATTGGTCTACCAGGTCCTTTATAGGAAAGGTTTATAAAGAAAATGCAGGTCAATTGAAAAATGACTTGACCGTTGAAAACAGGACCTTGACAGGTACGATTCAAAATGAGACGCCTTATGACCTTAAGGAATTAATGATCCTGACCGGCAATGAACGAATCAATCTCGGAACGTTGAAGAAGGGGGCAGAGATCAAGGTAAATGAAGCGTTAAAGAGTGATTTCTTATTTAAACCGTATGGAACGACATCGTCTTCTTGGAATAATGGAACTATGGGAAAAAAAATCGATATTGAAAAAATGCGCAGGGATCAGCTTCTTTATCTGACGGAGGCGTATTTCGGAGGGGCCTCGACAAAATCCGAACCTGTCATCGGCGGTATAACCGACGATTCAATCGTAGACGTTAGACTATCGAAAAAACCGAAAGTAAATATAGATAATCTGATTTTCCAAACATTCAGTCCGAAAACAATTTTGGCTGGGGAAGTGACATTGTCAAAAGAAATGTTCGCGGGGTCTGTGAATGCCCTCCGGGGTTCAGTTGGCGAAGAAGAAGGATATGGTACGTATTGGTTTGAAAGGGGAGAATATGAATATATCAGTTCAGTTCCAAAGATCATGAAGGACGATACATTCAAAGCGTCAGAAATGACGATTAAGTTCAGTAAACAAGATGTTAAGTATGAACTCTATAATTTTTCGACTGAAAAGTATGAATCGATACCTAAGGGAGAACGGGAAATTACTTTCAAAGGGACTAAGGATATATCATCCTATGTATCAAAACAAGGGAACATCCAGATAAAAGTCATGATAGATAATGATGATGACCCGAGTGTAAGGATGCCACAAATCACTGTGAAGGGAGTGGTGGAGAAATGATAGAAATTATACAGTTAACTAAACAGTATGGCACGTTCACCGCATTGGATCACTTGGATTTGCAAATAGACAAAGGAACCGTGTTTGGTTTTGTCGGTCAAAATGGGGCAGGGAAATCCACGACTTTTTCCATTTTGGCTACCTTGCTTGCACCAACATCGGGGACGGCTTATATCAATGGCTACAATATATCGAAGGAACCTAAACAAGTCCGTAGCCAGATCGGTTATATGCCTGACTTTTTTGGTGTGTATGATCAATTGAAGGCTGAAGAGTACCTGGATTTTTACGGAGCAAGTTATGGTATACCCGTTTCGGAACGGAGTAAACTGATTCCACAACTGCTCGAGCTCGTAAATTTATCGGATAAAAAGGATTCCTATGTGGATCTTTTATCACGGGGAATGAAGCAACGGCTTTGTCTTGCAAGGAGTCTGATACACGACCCCGAAGTGCTTATTTTGGATGAACCCGCTTCCGGGCTTGACCCGAGGGCTCGTGTCGAAATGCGGGAGATTTTAAAGGAATTGAAACATATGGGTAAAACGATTTTGATATCATCGCATATTTTACCTGAACTTGCGGAAATGTGTGATGTGCTCGGCATCATCGATCAGGGTAAATTGAAAGCACAAGGGTCGGTCGCGGAAATCCAACATAAGCTGCAGGGCGAAAAGAGCCTGATTATTAAGGTTCATGAGGATATTGAGCGATCCATCGCTTTTCTAGAAGATAATCCGGATATTAGCCAGATCAATACGCATGTTGATGAAAAAACGATTCAGTTTCTATTCAAAGGAGATGCAGGGGCCCAACAACAGCTGCTGAAGTCCTGTATGTTGCAAGACTTGCCCATTGTCTCTTTTTCGGAAATAGAGACGGATCTGGAGGATGTGTTCATGGAAATCACGAAAGG
Organism: Peribacillus sp. NPDC097198; assembly: GCF_044762055.1. NCBI lineage: Bacteria > Bacillati > Bacillota > Bacilli > Caryophanales > Bacillaceae > Peribacillus > Peribacillus sp. NPDC097198. Next base: position 235,056 of record NZ_JBIWDO010000003.1, read on the forward strand.
GGTTGAACTGTCATGAAGAGCTGGCTGATGAATCCGGTTTTGAATAAAGAGTTTAAGCTACGCTTTCGCTCTTTTAAAAGTTTTTTAGGTGTATTATTCTATGTTCTTGCGATTGGTGCCATCGTTATCGGTATGATTTTTATTCAGTCTCTTAGTAGCATGGGCGGGCGCGTTGACCCGGATGCAAGCCGGAGTATGTTTATATTTCTATCCGTTATCCAACTGGCCTTGGTCTTGTTCATTACACCTGGACTGACGGCAGGGGTCATCTCGAGTGAGAGGGAGCGACAGACGTTAAATATTTTATTGACAACTTCCCAAAGCTCGACAGGCATCATTTTCGGGAAATTAATTTCATCCATTTCCTACTTGCTATTACTGGTTGTGGCCAGTTTACCGCTATATAGCATCGTCTTTTTATTCGGCGGAATTTCGCCGAATCAGCTTTTGATGGTGCTGGGCTTCAATGTCTTCACCGTCATCGTATATGGCAGTATCGGGGTGCTTTTTTCTACACTTGTGCGAAAAACCATTCCGGCGATGGTCACGACTTATGGAATCACATTGTTTTTAGTAGGTGGCACAGCTTTATTGACCCTACTATTCACGACCATGGCCGTGGGGAATCAGGTAAATGTGACCACACCAACGACTAACCCATTGCCTTACTTAGCGGCCATGCTAAATACCCCAATCGTATTAATCGGCTTTGTTGAACCGACTTACTCTGAGGAAATCCAGAAGTTATCGGGGATTGATTTTCCGCTTTGGGCGTCTCATTTGATTTGCTACACACTTCTACTAATCGGGTCCGTTCTTCTAAGCGTTAAAAAGCTGCGCGTGGGGATGAAGACAAAACGATGAACAAAGATCTTATCCATGATGAACTCCAGTTTCTCAAGTTGATTAAACCCGTTAAGCGGCAACTTTTCATGCAGCATGTGATGAGGGAGGGGCAACTTTTACTCCTTGCCGTGTCTGCATGGACGACTTTACTATTTTTCATGGCACGTATAGTAGTCATTCCCTTCGTTTTCCGTTATTTTTTCATTGGAATCATCTGTTTACTTGCTTTTTTTGTCTATAGAATCATTAAAGGAAAACCCGGTAATAAAACGGCTGCTTTGCTGTTTAACCAGTATGTTCCTGATGACCGTGTCGTGACGGGATTCGCTTTTTTAGGGGAGATTGGTGAGCTTAAGTCGCTCCAGCTCAGGGATGCTATCCACCATATGAAAATCCATCAGGAGGAGGCCCTCAGAAGGAAGAAAGTATGGGTACATCCGAAATGGCTGACGCTAGCTCTTTGTTTAGCGATAGGAGGTTCCCTATTGGCAATTTTGCCAAATCAGAAAATGGATCAAGCCAGGCAGGCGGAAAAAGAAGTGAAGCTTGTCGAGGAGGTCAAAAAAGAGCTTGATGAAAAAGTGAAGGAAATAAAGGATCCTGATGTCAAAAAGACATTGAAAGATGTAAAAGAGAAAGTTGCGCTAGAGAAAGAGGCTGAGAAGGCCTTAGAGGCACTCGCCAAACAATCAAGCGAGCTGCAATTAAAAGAAAAGAAGCAAAGAGAAAAGCAAGAGTCACTGGAAACCTGGAAGGATCAGTCAAAAAAAAACGGCCTTACGGAGCTGTCCAAGGCACTTGAACAAAAGGACATGCGACTGGTCGAAAAAGAACTGAAAGAACTAAATGAAAGATGGGATGAGCTGTCCAAGGAACAGAAGCAGGCCCTAGAGAGCTACACAGAGCAGGATCGTCCATTAACGGAAGAACAATTGGATGCACTGATGCAGCAGTTGGAGGAAGCGATGGAATCGGGAGAACTTGCCAAGCAGTTAGCATCAGCCAATCAAGCTGTTCGTCAAGCGGGATCCCAACTTCAGAATAAAATGAGTCAAGATGGTATTCCTTCTTCTCAAACAGCTTTTTCTAACAGCGATGGAACACAAGGGAACCAACCCGCCAATCAGCCCCTAGGTCAGCCCTCCTCTACGCCTAATGGACAGCCCAACGCCAATTCTGGGAATAATCCCGGAAGCCAAAAAGGACAAGGACAGGGTCAAGGACAAGGACAAGGACAAGGACAAGGACAAGGAGCAAGTGGAACCGGCGGAGGAAAAGGAGGCACGAAGGGGGGTGCTGGACAAGGGTCGAGGGAAATGCTGACGATTCCCGAAAAGACCGATGGAAAGCAGAATATGGAAACCGACAATGGGAAACTTGGTGAAGGGAGTGGCGAGAAGGAGGAGGCCGAGGGTCCAGTATTGAGGGGGAACTTGCGGAATTATGAGGAGGTCTATCAGCAGTATGAGGAATCTTATCGCAAAAGTACGGATCGCCTTAGGCTACCCTCTGATTTGAATGATATCGTCAAGAATTATTTTAATAATCTTGATCCGGAAAGGTAGTGGGAAAATGACGGAAAAAGAACAGCAGTTTAATGAAGCAGGGACTATGATTGAGAGAGTTAAGCAGGAAATCTCCCGTTTTATAGTTGGGCAGGAAGACGTGATCGATCAAGTTTTATGGAGCATTTTTGCAGGTGGCCACGTATTGCTTGAAGGCTTGCCGGGACTTGGGAAGACGATGCTCGTTCGGACGATTTCGGAATGCCTGGATTTAGAGTTTTCTAGAATCCAGTTTACACCAGATCTGATGCCTTCCGATATTACGGGAACCATGTTATTGCAACCTGGAGAGGACGGAAGGCAGCAGTTTACCTTCCATGAGGGGCCTCTTTTTTCTCATATCGTCTTAGCTGATGAAATCAATCGGGCGACGCCGAAGACACAGAGTTCGCTTTTAGAGGCAATGGGGGAGAGAACTGTAACAGTCATGGGGGAAACGAAACAGCTTGATCAGCCCTTCTTTGTGCTTGCAACCCAGAATCCAATCGATATGGAGGGGACGTATCCATTGCCCGAAGCCCAGATGGACCGGTTTATCTGTAAGATTCTTGTCCGTTATCCATCAAAGCAGGAATTAAAGCAGATTGCCCTTCGAACGACAGGCAGGGAAACCATTTCTATTGAAAAAGCTGCCTCCATCAAGGATGTTTTGTTACTGCAGCAACTAGTAAAGGAGGTCCTTATTTCAGAAGAGATGCTGGATTACGCGGTTTTGATTATTTCGAGTACTCATCCAAATGTGGAGGAATCGCCGGAACTTGTCCGGCAATACGTTCAATTCGGAAGCGGACCTCGTGGGTTGCAAAGTTTGATCAAAATGGCAAAGGCAAGGGCTTTATTTGCCGGGCGTTATCATGTTTCTGCCGGTGACTTGAAGCAAACGGCCTATCCTGTGCTGAGGCATCGGATTATACTCAACTTTGAAGCGGAAGCAAACGGGGTTCTCATCGATTCCATTATTTCTGAAGTCGTTGAGTCGGCGTATAAATTAGGAAAAGGAACACCGGTTTGATGGTAGCTTATGCTTTTTTAGAAAGGCTACAGAAAAAGAGATTGCTCGTGAAAACGAGGAAGCGAGGGATGCATAAAGGTTCGAGACGGTCGAGTGCGTTTGGTTCTTCGCTTGAGTTCTCCGATTTTCGGGCCTATCAACCGGGAGACGATGTCCGGCAAATCGATTGGAATGTATTTGGCCGAACCCAGAAGCATTATATAAAAAGGTTCCTCGATGAACAGGAGTTATCCGTTGCCGTTTACCTGGATATGTCTTCTTCGATGCGAACTCTCCCGGGAAAATGGGAACAGGCGCGAAAGCTCGCCGCTTCATTGAGCTTTGTTGTCCTTGCAAGCGAAGACCGTCTGAATTTTGTTCCCGTCGGTAATCAAGGAGCCTATCCTATTCGACGTAAAGGAGCGGTTCACCGTAAAAGGGTTTTTCGAGAGATAGCTGGATTGGAAGATACGGAGAGAAGCGGGGAGTTTTATGAGCAACTTGGCAAAGTGATGGTGAGGAATCAGCAACTTGCGATTATCATCTCGGATGGTCTTGAGCCCATCAAAAAGGTGGAGGCGACTTTAAGAAAGCTACGCTCGGCAAGACAAGAAGTCTGGTTCATTCAACTGCTGGGGAAAGAGGAACTTCAACCTATGTATGATGGGGACCTGAAGTTTGTGGATAGTGAAATGGAAACAGCGGTCAATGTTAGCCTTAATCCGACCCTCATCGACAACTATCGAAGGCGTCTAGCACACCATAACGAGCAGCTTGAAGCTATCTGTGAAAGTCTTGGCAGCCGCTATATGCTCATATCTGCTGAAACGGATATACAAACGATTTTATTTCACGACTTCCCACGCCACGGGCTAATGAATTGAGGTGATGATATGCATATTTCAAACCCACTCTTTTTTCTATTGTCCATTTTTATCGGAGCCGTCATTCTGTTTTATTTTTTCCGGAAGCAATATGAGAAAACGACGATTTCGTCCAATTTATTATGGGAGCAGGTGCTGAATGAATGGCAGGCTTCTCCATGGCTTCATAAATTACAGCATAATCTCTTATTCTGGCTTCAACTTCTCGTACTTCTCCTCCTCATGTTCGCGTTGGTTCGACCCTTTTGGTTTCAAAAGGGCATTCCGGGCGACCACCTAATCCTAATTGTCGACACATCGGCTTCGATGAGTGCAAAAGAAGGGGAGCTCACCCGGTTTGAAAAAGCCAAGCAAGAAGTGGGGGAGATGCTTCAAGCGGTGGATGATCAAGAAGTGACAATCATAGATGCTGGTCAAAAGCCTGTGATACTTGCCAATCACGAAACAAACCGGGCTGAGTTAAAAAAACAAATAAAAGAAATGGAGCTAACATACAGTCATGAGCATGTTGATAAGGCATTGAAACTGGCAGACTCGCTAGCGGCTGGAAAAGAATCGGTCATTCATTTATACTCCGATGCGGTTGTGGAGGAGGACCTTAGGGGGTTATCGGAAGACATTCCCATTGGTGTACATAATTTCAGCAGCCTGACTGGCAATCTCTCCTTGCTTTCATTTGGCACGGCAAGCTCTGAAGGAGGCATTACTGGGGTGGCGGTCATTGAAAATCAAACGAAGCAGGATGAAACGGTGAAATTTCAAGTAACGAATGGAAAAGATGTTCTATTCACAAAAAGGATAATGGTGAAAGCAAGCAGCGAGAAAATAATTGATATACCGGTTCTGAAAGAAAAACCGTATTATACGGCCTCCATCATTGTGGATGATGACTATTCAGCGGACAATGAAATGACGGCCATCCAAACGGCCGTATATGAGAAAGTCTATGCAGTGGGGGATGTGAATCCATTTTTGATTAATGGGCTCGAAACGATTGGCCTTGATATCATCCAGCTTGACGATAAAGAAAAAGTCGAAATGGATGGAATCGTGATTGCCGAAGGAGTGGACTTAGAGGAACTTGGATCGTACCCGCTTCTTTTTATCAATGCCACTGAAAAAGGTAAACAAAAACTGACAGGTCAACCAAAGGGAACGGGTGACCCACTCATGGACTACGTACAAATGGACAAAGTGTATATTGAATCGGCATCCCCTCCGATCAGCAAGCAATGGCATCATGTTACTACAAGTGAGGGTATACCGCTCATTCAAAAAGGTACGCACCAAGGACAGCCGATCATTGCCCTGAACTTCTCCGTTGCGGACAGCGATTGGCCGTTACAACCTGGATTTCCTATATTTTTATATAATTCCTATCAATGGCTGACCCAACAGTCGAACTTTCTAGGTTACTATCAGCCTGGTGAAGAAAAGTGGTTGAATCTTGGAACGGAAACGGGAAAATTGGCTATATTTACAGAGTCCGGAACGAATCTCTTTTCCATTGATTTGCAAAAGGAGGGCTTTCGAGCGCCAAATAAGCCCGGTATATACGAAGCAATGGCGGGAGAACAGGCATTTTACTTTTCGGTTTTATTGGACGAAAGGGAAAAAAGAGTCGATTCAGCTCCGTCGTTCAAGATGAATATGAAATCATCAGAGTTGAAAGAAGGGGGAAGCGATACAAAACAGGATATCTTATGGTACTGGCTGACTTGTATGGCCCTTCTGCTACTAATGGCCGAATGGGAGGTATATCGACGTGGGCATTGATGTTACTTATCCCCTGGTTTTTTTATTGCTGCTTCCCTGTGCAGCGCTTATTTATATGTATGTGATAAAATCACATAATCAAACGAAGCATGTAGAGACGGTCGTTGTGGCCATATTGCGGTCATGTATTTTTTTTCTCATTGTATTGGCACTGAGCGTTCCGCAATTGCTACAACCTATCAAGGGATCGATGGTTGTTTTTTTAGTCGATCGTTCTGCAAGTGTCAAAGACTCTGACACAAAGTCGCTGGCTTGGATTGAGAAAAGTGTTGAAACCATGGGTAGAGACGACTCCTTTGCGGTGGCAGCCTTTGGGGGCAGTGCCGTTGCTGAGCAGGCGTTGTCGACAAAACATACGCCCATAAGCCAATTTAGCGGTGAAGTGGAAGAAGAGGCAAGTCAATTGGATTCAGGCATTCAATTTGCTTCCTCGCTCATTCCGAGCTATTCAAGTGGGAGAATCGTCCTTTTTTCGGATGGCAATGAAACGTCGGGAAGCAGTGTGGAGGAGGCCAAACTACTTGCAAATAAAAATATTGAGCTCGACATCGTGCCACTAATCGAATCGATTGGCGAAGATGTCGCCCTGAAGAATGTAACGATTCCCCCATCTATCTATCAAGGCGAAAAAACGGAGATTTCATTGGAGGTCTTTAGCAATACAGCGAAAAAAGCGACTGTCCGCATTTCACTGAATGATCAGGAAATCATCAAAAAGGCAGTGAGTGTAAAAGAAGGGACTAATTTATTCTCTGTTTCTCATACAGCCGAGAAAACTGGACTACAAGTATATAAGGCCGAAATCATCGCTGAAAATGATACATTTGCGGAAAATAACCAATTGCAGGCAATCACGAATGTAAAAGGCACACCAAAAGTATTGATTGTCGAAGGTGAGTCAACAGGACGGCTTGAAAATATTTTGAACGGCAGCGGGCTAATTGTCGAATCGACGATACCGGAAAAACTGCCGACCACTTTATCCGGCTTTTTACAATACCAATCGATTGTGTTTAATAATGTTCCTGCCACCTCAGTCTCGGAAATTCAAATGAAAATGATAGAGCGGTCCGTTAAGGATTTCGGTAATGGGTTCGTGATGACCGGCGGAGAAAATAGTTTCGGGCTCGGCGGGTATTTCAAGACACCAATTGAGAGATTACTTCCAGTAGATATGGACATCAAAGGAAAAAAAGAGATGCCATCTCTTGGACTGATGATTGTTCTCGACCGATCAGGCAGTATGGATGGAAACAAGCTATCATTGGCAAAGGAAGCGGCTGCCCGCTCTGTTGAACTTTTGCGTGAAAAGGATACGTTTGGATTCATTGCCTTCGATGACCGACCATGGGAAATCATCGAAGCAGCCCCACTTAAGGATAAGGAAAAAGTCGTGGAGAAGATTCGTACACTGTCTTCAGGTGGCGGTACTGAAATCTTCAGCTCGCTTGAAATGGCCTATGATAAGTTAAGGGATGAAAGGTTGCAGCGGAAGCACATTATTTTGTTGACCGATGGACAGTCAAACGCTTCAAGTAATTATGAAGACTTGATTGAAGAAGGAAAGGAAGAGAACATAACCCTCTCTACCGTTTCAATTGGAAATGATGCCGATAAGAACCTACTTGAGGACTTGGCCGACTTTGGTGCGGGGCGCTATTACGATGTCACGGATGCTTCCGTTATTCCGAGCATTTTATCGAGGGAAACCGTCATGGCGAGCCGCACTTACATTGAGGATACCCCATTTTATCCATCTATCAAGGACAATCCGGAATGGAACGGATTGTTTAAGGATGGCGTACCTAAGATGAATGCCTACATCGCGACAACTGCAAAGCAGCGTGCATTACAGTCGCTGATCAGTGAAAAAGAGGATCCCGTCCTTGCCGAGTGGCAATATGGAATAGGAACGACGGCAGCTTTCACTTCGGACATTAGTGGGAAATGGTCGGGCGATTGGCCTGCTTGGGGAAAGTGGGGGACATTTCTCAATCAATTGATCACAAACACGCTGCCCAAGTTCGAAAGTGAGCCGTATATGCTCACACAGGATAATGGTGGGGAGGAAACGGTCATCAACCTTGAATCGTCCACACAAAATCACCTTCCTGTATCGGCAAATGTAGTGTCTGAAAAAGGTGAGGAAGTAGACGTCAATACGAAGCTCATCGCGCCGGGAAAATACGAAGTCATCATGCCTAAGCAATCAGGGATGTATTTTCTCAGCATAAAACAAGATACCAAGGGTGGAAGTACGAATCTATATCAAACAGGTTTCACCGTGCCCTATTCAGAGGAATACCTGCAACAAGGCCTAAACAAAGCGCTTATTAAGGAATTATTGGCTGTTTCGGGTGGTCAGGAGTTGAAGGATGAATCTGAGGCATTCCGGCCATTGCAAAATACGTCTAGGCAAGAACAAAGTATTAGTTCTTGGCTACTTTTATCGGCATTCTTGCTTTTATTTTGCGAAATTGCGGTCCGAAGGTTTGGTTGGCACAGAGTTTCGCGTATCTATTCGGGAAGTCGCGAAAAATCAGAAACCACTTCATCTAGGCAAAACGAAAGAGTCGCAAAACTGAAAAAGGTAAACCAAAAAGTTGGTAAGGACGAAGCATTAAAGAAGCAGCCTGTAGAAATCGAGCAAAAAAAGGAGCAGGTAAAAGCAGTGCCAGCTCGCCACCACAAGAAGGAACCTGTAAATAAATTATCGGAATCGGAACGCGAAGAGCAGATGAAGCGCCTGATTGAAGCGAGAAAACGAAAAAAATGATGATTTTTATCTTGTGGTAAGGAGTTTAGCTTGACATGAAATAATCGACACTATACAATATAAACTTGTAAAGGGTTTTCACTTAACAGCAGGGAGGCTTGCTAACATGCTTGAAAAGACAACGCGGATTAATTATTTGTATGACTTTTACCAATCGTTGTTAACGGAAAAGCAGCAGAGCTATATGGCCCTCTACTATCTGGATGATTACTCTCTTGGAGAGATTGCCAATGAATACGAAGTCAGTAGGCAGGCAGTCTATGATAATATAAAAAGAACAGAAGCAATGCTCGAAGAATATGAAGCGAAGCTATTGTTATTTCAAAAATTTCAAGAGCGTAACCAATGGATTGCGAATGTGAAGGATCTTTTAGAGAAGGAATCCTTTTCTAAAGAAAAGTTGCTTGACGCAATTACAGCGCTTGAGAAGTTAGATTAGGAGGCGGCAATATGGCATTTGAAGGATTGGCCGACCGACTGCAGAACACGATGCAAAAAATCCGTGGAAAAGGGAAGGTCAACGAAGCAGACGTTAAAGAAATGATGCGTGAAGTTCGTTTGGCCCTGCTTGAAGCGGATGTTAACTTTAAAGTCGTGAAGGAATTTGTGAAGCGTGTAAGTGAGCGTTCGGTAGGTCAGGAAGTGCTAAAAAGCTTAACCCCCGGTCAACAGGTAATTAAAGTAGTTAAGGAAGAATTGACTCAGCTGATGGGCGGCGAACAGAGTAAGATTGCCGTTGCCTCCAAACCACCGACTGTCATTATGATGGTAGGTCTTCAAGGGGCAGGTAAAACGACGACTACCGGAAAGCTGGCAAATCTTCTTAGAAAAAAATACAACCGTAAGCCATTGCTGGTTGCGGCTGATATTTACCGTCCGGCGGCGATTAAGCAGCTTGAAACACTTGGCAAACAATTAAGCATGCCTGTTTTTTCCCTAGGTGATCAGGTCAGTCCTGTAGAAATTGCGAAACAGGCGATTGAAAAGGCGAAGGAAGAACATCATGATTATGTGTTGATTGATACCGCAGGTCGCCTCCATGTTGATGAAAATCTGATGGGCGAACTGAAAGATATCAAGGAATTGACCAAACCGGATGAAATCTTCCTAGTTGTCGATGCGATGACAGGTCAGGATGCTGTCAATGTGGCTCAAAGTTTCAATGAACAGCTCGGTCTAACTGGAGTCGTATTAACGAAGCTAGATGGGGATACTCGTGGTGGTGCGGCACTTTCTATTCGTTCCGTTACGGACACGCCGATTAAATTTGTCGGTATGGGCGAAAAATTGGATGCACTTGAAGCATTCCATCCAGAAAGGATGGCTTCAAGAATCCTTGGTATGGGCGATGTATTGACCCTTATCGAAAAAGCACAAGCCAATGTTGATGAAGAAAAAGCGAAAGAATTAGAGAAAAAGATGCGTACCGCTACTTTTACCTTTGATGATTTCCTTGAACAGCTTGGTCAAGTGCGCAATATGGGACCGCTTGATGATATTTTGAAGATGATTCCTGGTGCGAATAAAATGAAAGGGATGGATAACCTTCAGATCGATGAGAAACAGATTGGTCATGTTGAGGCTATCATCCGTTCAATGACGACGCAAGAGAAAGAACATCCAGAAACCATGAATGCATCCCGCAAGAAACGGATTGCCAAAGGGAGCGGAAGATCGATCCAAGAAGTGAACCGTCTACTGAAGCAATTTGAAGAAATGAAAAAGATGATGAAACAAGTTACAAGCATGCAAAAAGGAAAGAAAAAGGGATTTAAATTCCCGTTCATGTAAGTTTTTTTTATGGGAAATGAGCATAAAAATAGGCTGAAACCGCCTATTTAAACACTTTTTTCACCTGTTAAGAAAAAAACCTTTACAAACATACAAGACATTTGATATTATACTATCTTGTGTGAAACTATTCGGAGGTGCTTATTTAAAATGGCAGTAAAAATTCGCTTAAAACGTATGGGAGCAAAAAAATCTCCTTTCTATCGTATTGTAGTTGCAGATTCTCGTTCACCACGTGACGGACGTTACATCGAAGTAGTGGGAACTTATAACCCGGTGACTCAACCAGCTAAAGTTGACATCAATGAAGAGCTTGCTCTTAAATGGTTACAAGATGGAGCTAAACCATCTGATACAGTTCGCAACTTATTCTCAACTCAAGGCATCATGGAAAAATTCCATGTTGCAAAAAACAGCAAGTAATCGACGCTAGTTGATGAAATCTTTAATTGAAACGATTGTTTCAGCACTTGTGGATCATCCGGAAGAGGTTATTGTAACTTCGAAGGAAGAAGCCGACCGGGTTGTTTATGTCCTCTCCGTTCATAAAGAAGACATGGGCAAGGTCATCGGTAAACAAGGGCGTGTTGCTAAGGCGATTCGAACTGTGGTATATGCAGCAGGATCTTCACAGCAGAAGAAAATCTATTTGGAGATTTCCGAATAAGGAGGGCTAATCCCCTCCTTTTTTTGTACTTCAAGAAAAGTTCAATCCCGGGTCTACTTACAATTTCATGGATTCGGGGTCTAATTTTCATTCTTTTGAGACACATCTTTCACCGTTTTACGTTATACTTAAGAGAATGACCCTCATTTTTTCAAAAGATTACCCTATCATACATATTTTTTGAACGAAATAAGAAATCATAGATAATAGGAGGCGCTGGAATGAAAATTCTCCAAAACGTAATCGTTAACCAAGTATTAACGGAATCCAGCAAGAATCAGCTCCTCGATAAGTACAAATCAAAACGACTACAACTTCAAAAAGAAAGTGAACAGCTTCGTTTTGAACTGAAAAAACTTGAAAAGACCCGTAACCTTCAGCCTGCCAGCCTTCGTTCTCATTTTGAAAAAGAAATTAACCAAAGGCAGGAAAAAATCAAACTGCTTGAATTTCAAATGGAACAGTTGGAAATCCTTCCTATTGGAAGCGAACTGAAGGAACGGGAAGTCCAAAGCATTATTGATGTAGAAATCGGGGCAGATTGGGACGATCTTATGACAACGAAGACAATTGTCATTAAAGATGGAATTGTCTCGGAAATTCGTTAGAGGTGAAAGAATGGAAAACTGGTTTAATGTAGGTAAAATCGTCAATACGCACGGTCTTCTAGGAGAAGTCCGTGTTATTTCATCAACAGATTTCCCGGAGAAGCGGTACAAAGTTGGCAATACGCTGTATTTGTTCAGGGAAACAGAGAAAAAACCATTGCCGCTTACAATCAGGTCACACCGGACTCATAAAAACTTTAATCTATTGACGTTTGAAAACTATTATAACGTCGGTCAGGTAGAAGCTTTCCGCAACGGGATTTTGAGAATAAAGGAATCACAGCTTGGCAAACTGGATGAGGGGGAATTTTTCTTCCACGAGATCATCGGCTGTAAGGTCTTCACGGATGAAGAAGAGGAAATAGGAGAAATCGTAGAGGTATTGACTCCAGGTGCCAATGATGTTTGGGTCATTAAAAGGACGGCAGGCAAGGATGTTCTAATCCCGTATATTGATCAGATTGTAAAAGAGGTCGACATCTCGGAGAAAAAGGTTATCATCACGCCGATGGAAGGACTATTGGACTGATGAAAATCGATGTACTTTCTCTTTTTCCAGAAATGTTCGAAGGAGTGCTTGGTTCGTCTATGTTAAAAAAGGCGGCAGAAAAGCAGGCTGTCAGCTATCAAGTGACCAATTTCCGCGATTACGCAGATAATAAACATTCAACTGTTGATGATTACCCATATGGCGGTGGGGCAGGCATGGTGTTGAAGGCACAGCCCATTTTTGATGCTGTAGAAGCGATCAAAGGCCAAGGTGACCTAAAACCTAGGGTAGTACTCCTTTGCCCGCAGGGGGAGCGCTACACGCAGAAAAAAGCAGAGGAACTTGCAAAGGAAGAACATCTCATTTTCGTATGCGGCCATTATGAAGGATATGATGAGCGTATCAGGGAGCATATCGTCACAGATGAGATATCAATAGGCGACTATGTACTTACAGGTGGAGAATTGGGGGCCATGGTCATTATAGATAGTGTTGTCCGCTTGTTGCCGGGTGTTCTTGGAAATGTTGATTCCCCGATTCTTGATTCCTATTCTTCTGGTTTATTAGAGCACCCTCATTACACTAGACCTGCAGATTTCCGGGGCATGAAAGTCCCGGATCCACTCATATCCGGAAATCATAAAAAAATAGATGAGTGGCGGATGAAAGAATCATTACGGAGAACATGGCAGAGACGACCTGATTTGCTTGAAAGCTATGAACTTTCCGATCTTGAGAAAAAATTGCTGTCAGAGATTCAAAAAGAAGAATGATCGCTATTGCATCAATGCATATTGTATGGTAGGATAGACCTTGTGACTTGGGCAAAAGTCCGGTCTTATATCGATGTTCCGCTGCAAAACAATTCAGTATTTGCAAGAGCGTCCAGGAGGAGTTGGAATTCATGCAAAATCTTATTAACGAAATTACAAAAGAACAACTTCGCACAGATCTTCCATCATTCAGACCTGGTGACACAGTACGTGTACACGTTAAGGTTATTGAAGGAACTCGCGAACGTATTCAGTTGTTTGAAGGCGTTGTAATCAAACGTCGTGGCGGCGGAGTTAGTGAAACTTTCACAGTACGTAAGATTTCTTACGGCGTTGGAGTAGAACGTGCTTTCCCTGTTCACACACCAAAAATTGCGAAATTAGAAGTTATCCGTCACGGTAAAGTCCGTCGTGCGAAACTTTATTACCTACGCGAACTTCGTGGTAAAAAAGCACGTATTAAAGAAATTCGTCGTTAATTCTTCGAATCTCTCTATGCGGGTTTACCATGATCCACATAAGGTGCGAAACCAAATCGTATACAAAAAAAGGAGCCTGTTTTACAGGCTCCTTTTTTTATCGATTAAACCATCCGGAAAAGAAGTGAGAGGGTCCTAAACCTGCTCGCTATAGCGTCCGTAACATGTTAAAATGATTAGATGATATGCTTTTCTAAAAGGGTGGTAAGGATGGCGAAAAAGAAAAATGAATTGTGGGAATGGATAAAGGCAGCCCTAATTGCGGTCATTTTAGTAACGCTTATTCGTTATTTCCTTTTGGCCCCAATCTATGTGGACGGCTTTTCCATGATGCCGACTTTGAAGGATACAGACCGTATGCTCGTTAATAAATTCTCTTATTCAGTGGGTGAACCAAAAAGATTCGACATCATCGTCTTTAAAGCGCCGGAAGGCAAGGATTACGTTAAACGGGTCATAGGTCTTCCTGGTGAAAAGGTGGAATATAAAGATGATATACTTTATGTGGATGGAAAAGAATATGGCGAACCATATTTGGATGAATATAAAAAGCAATTGATTGATGGTGGACCATTGACCGAGCCTTTTACAATAAGTGATATCATTGAACAAGAAACGGTGCCTGAAGGACATTTATTTGTTTTGGGAGATAATCGTCGCTTCAGCAAGGACAGCCGCCATATCGGGGTTGTTTCGTACCGGGAAGTGTTAGGCAAAACTAAATTAGTTTACTGGCCAATCAAAGACTTTCGATTGGTGGAATAGTAGAAAGGTGGATTCCATTGACAATACAGTGGTTCCCTGGCCATATGGCCAAAGCGAGACGGGAAGTAACAGAAAAATTAAAACTGGTGGACATCATATTTGAACTTGTGGATGCACGTATCCCGGCATCTTCACGGAATCCGATGATAGATGAGATTATCCAGCATAAACCAAGGCTTATCTTGTTGAATAAAGCCGATATGGCTGATCCGGTAAAAACCAATCAGTGGCTTGATTATTATAAATCACAAGGTAAAACGGCAATTGCTATTAACTCACAGGCGGGAAATGGTCTGCATCAGATTACGACGACTTCTAAAATGCTCTTGAAAGAGAAGTATGATCGGATGGAGTCAAGAGGAATCAAGCCGCGTGCGATTCGTGCGATGATCGTCGGGATTCCGAATGTCGGGAAATCGACGCTGATCAATCGGCTTGCTAGGAAGAACATTGCCAAAACGGGCAACACGCCTGGTGTGACGAAGGCCCAGCAATGGATAAAGTTCGGTAAGGAACTCGAACTTTTAGATACACCGGGGATTCTGTGGCCTAAATTCGAGGATCAGGAAGTCGGTTTAAGATTGGCCTTGACAGGAGCAATCAAGGATACGATTTTAAACTTGCACGAAGTCTCTCTCTATGGTCTTCGCTTCTTGGAAAAAGAATATCCAGATCGGTTGAAATCACGATATAATCTTGATGTTATCCCACAAGAAACGCTGGAACTTTTCGATGCAGTTGGGAAGTTCAGAGGATGTATAGCCTCTGGAGGGTATATCGATTACGATAAGACCGCAGAACTGGTCGTTCGTGAGATCCGTTCTGAAAAGATGGGCCCGCTCACATTCGAGCTACCGCCTAAAGAGGATCAAGAAAACACGCCCGACTAACCTCTGTCTGGGCCAAGCTGTACAAGAGAATAAACACGGAGCGGGACTTTAGGCATCGAAGGTTGTTTTAACCTAAATGATGTCTCTTTTCCGCTCCGTATTTTTGATGGAACTATAGGAATGTAACATTTCTGCCGATACTTATAATGATGGGTGATAAAAATGAAAACAGCCATGAATATTAACGAAATTTCTTCAAGATTAAAATCCATAAGTAATCCGGAAGATCCTTTTTTGCAAGAATGCCGAGAGGATGCTCGCAAGGGAGTCGCCGATTTAATCGGCAAATGGAACAAAACCTACGAAAAAGCTCAACAAATCAGGGATACCTTCTTAAAAATGTCAGAGTTTGAGCGAGAGCTGCGCCAACAAGGGTTTTCGGTTCTTGCCGGTATAGATGAAGTAGGAAGAGGGCCCTTGGCTGGTCCGGTAGTGACAAGTGCGGTTATTTTACCAGAGACTTTCTATTTGCCTGGGCTAAATGATTCGAAAAAAATTTCCGAGTCCAAAAGGGAACAATTTTATGAGGCGATTCATAAAGAGGCTATATCAATTGGGATAGGCATTGTACATAGCGAAGAAATCGACGAAATCAATATCTATCAGGCTACGAAAAAGGCCATGATGGCAGCGGTGAACAATCTTTCGGAATTGCCGGATCATTTATTGATTGATGCAATGGAACTGGATATGCCCATTCCTCAGCTCTCGCTAATAAAAGGAGATGCTAGAAGTATTACCATATCTGCGGCTTCAATCGTCGCTAAGGTGACACGTGACAGGATGATGAAGGAATATGGGGTAAAGTACCCGGAGTATGGATTTGAAAAGCATATGGGCTATGGTACGAGCCAACACCTCGAAGCTCTCGATAAGCATGGGCTTACACCATGGCACAGAAGAAGTTTCGCACCTGTAAAGGAAATTTCGGCAAGGAAATAAGGATTAAAGGAGGATGAGGGGATGCAATCAATAACAAATGGTCAGTCTGTTTCTACACCCGTTGAGATACAAGGAAGCACGAATCTAAAGAGTGGGCAAATTCTTTTCGGAAAAGTGAATAAGATCTTTCCGAACCAAACGGCTGAAGTGCAGATTGGCCAACAAAAAATGATTGCGCACCTGGACGTCCCGCTACAGGTTGGGGAAAGATATTGGCTTCAAGTGCAGCCAAATGAGGGACAGGTGGTTTTGAAAGTACTTGATTCCCCGAATGTGAACCTCTCGAATACAAAAGAAGCAGCGGCACAGCTACTTGTTTACCTTGGTGTTAAGTCGGAACCAGAGTCTGCAAAGCTTGCCGAGTTTTTACTGAGAAATCAATTCCCCATCACCAAAGATTTCTTCTCATCAGCATTGCAATGGGTTAAAGCGGCAAGTACAACTGAATCGGGACTTTCCGTTATTAAAACGATGGTTACGCAGCAGCTACCTTTTGTTAAGGAGGTATTTTTTGCATTGGCCGAACTAGCAAAAGGTGAACCTTTTCATAAGTTACTAAGTGGTCTGCAACAACAATTACAGGAAAGCGGATCTGACACAAAGACGCTGGTGCAGCTAAAAGCCGTATTGGAGTCCCTACATATTACTAAACAAGATCAATTGCAACAAACTGGTTTGCACAGACTTATTGCAACTTGGCTTGATTCCAAGTCGACACCAGATATGAAATCAGGAGCCTTTTCCTTGCTTCAAAAGACTGGTTTCATTCCAAGTGGGATAACTGAAACGGAATTACTGAGAAGCATAGTTGCTGAATCGGTGCGGGCGCCGGAACCCATGAAGACCCCAACGGCTAATAAACTACAGCAAGGACTGCAAGCACTAGCAAATGGAACGCTTGGACAAGGGAATATGGAATCTAACCTTATTAAACTATGGGGGAGTTCGGATATAGGAGCGACGGCATCTTCAGATGTAAAAGATGTAATACCGTATAAAAGCATCGCAACCAATGAAAGGTCTGGACTTAATCTAAACCTGCTTGAACGTGCTTTTGGGAAAGGCTCCTCGGCAAGGGAACCAGGGACTATCCCTATGATTCAACGGAATGGAATCCAAAGCGAAAATGAAGGGCCGGAGTTAATCTCAGAATCATTAAAGAGCTCTAAGGCTGATACCCAATGGCAGGGGATGCAACAGACGGTCCGGCAAATTCCAGTGTTTACAAAAGAAGTCCTTAATCTTACTTCACATTTACTTGAACGTGCTTTTTCCGAGGTGTCTGCCAATCGTAAAATCACCCCGGCCGATCTAGAAGTCGATGAATTATTGAGTCAAATAAATAAGGATGTAGGGCAAGTTGGTGAGTCGAAGGGGAAAGTGGGGGATCTTCTACTTCAGGCTTTTAAGCAAGTTCCAGAAACTCCCTCTGTTGCTATCAATCCCGAGAAACTAGTGCTGAGCCATTTAATAGATGAAGGTTTTCAACCAAATGATTTTACAAATGGGACAGCTGTAGCCCAACAACTGAAAGAATGGACCAAAATGCTTGGGCTTCAACTGGAGCATGTTCTTGCTAATCTATCGGGAGGCGAATCGGAAGCGCTATCAGAGGAGTTAGAAACTCTCAAGCCTTTACTCCTAAAATTGTTGAATGAGCAGCATCCACCAGCAATTAAAGACATGGCTGAACAAATAGTGAATCGGCTCACTGCTCAGCAGGTTCTTTCACAGGATAACGGACCCATGCAAAATTTATTGCTCACCCTTCCTCTCAACTTAGGTTCGTTCCAAACGGATTTAACGTTGCAATGGAGTGGAAGGAAAACAAAGGATGGAAAGATCGATCCCGATTACTGTCGTATCCTGTTTTATTTAGAGTTAGAGAACCTTAACGAAACCATCATTGACATGCAAATCCAAAACCGCGTCATCAACGTGACTATCATCAACGAGCAGAATCAAACAATTGAAACTGCGGCGAGTAATTATCTGGACGTGTTGAAGGATAATTTGCGATTGATGGATTACAAGTTATCAGGAGTTTTATTTCAGGACACAACACGCACAAGAAATACGGGTGTGAGGCAGACTACTGTTCCTTTTTCAGAGACAGGAACTTATAGTGGGGTGGACATTCGGATATGAAACAGGAAAAACGGAAAGAAGCGATTGCCTTAAAGTATGATGCAAAGTCATCGCAGGCACCTGTCGTGTTGGCTAAGGGAAAAGGCAAGACGGCAGAGAATATCCTGGTAAAGGCAGAGGAACTGAATATTCCTGTACAGAAGGACGAAACGTTAACGGAACTTTTGGGTCAGCTTGATATTAATCAAACGATACCGGAAGAATTATATGGAGCTGTTGCCGAAGTATTCGCTTTTGTTTATAAGGTGGACCGGAATGCTAAAAGTTAAAACCCTAATTTTATTCGGCAGGTTAAAAAAATGGTCGGATTGTGAAGGAAACCATAAAAAGTACTGAAAAAAATTATTATATTAAAAACATAGTAAACTAATGATAAAAGGATGAAGCAGAAGCTTCGTGCTTTTATTTTTTTTGTCCAAAAAAATAAATCAGGGTGCAAATCTTATAAAAGTGAAGCAAAGAAATTCCTAAAAATGGCTTTAAATAAGGTGTTTAATTAAAAAAGTCTGTAGGTGTAAAATGATCATCCTGAAAATGAGCCTATGAATGAATAATGTATTTTCTTCCATATAATAGAAGGTTAATTAGGTATATTGTAATAATTATTTTTCATAGTCGATAAAGAAAATTATGCATGAAAGAGAATTTTGTTGTAATATGGTAGAGAAAACACGCACCAAATTTAAGTTTTGTTTTTTAGTAGATAAGGAGGATGGGAAATGAATATCCATGAGTATCAGGGGAAAGAGATTTTGAGACAATACGGGGTATCTGTTCCAAATGGCCGAGTTGCCTTTACTGTTGATGAAGCAGTTGAAGCGGCGAAGGAGTTAGGTACAGATGTTGTTGTCGTCAAAGCTCAAATCCATGCGGGTGGCCGCGGAAAAGCCGGCGGAGTTAAGGTTGCGAAGAATCTTGATGAAGCGCGTACATATGCAGAAGAGATTCTTGGTAAAACGTTGGTGACCCATCAAACAGGGCCTGCAGGTAAAGAAGTGAAGCGTTTACTTATCGAGGAAGGCTGCGATATCACCAAGGAATATTACATTGGTCTGGTCTTGGACCGTGCAACGAACAGTGTAGTATTGATGGCCTCCGAAGAAGGCGGAACGGAAATCGAAGAAGTGGCTGAGAAAACTCCCGAGAAAATCTTCAAGGAAGTAATTGACCCTGTGGTCGGTTTAACAGGTTTCCAGGCACGTAGAATCGCTTTTAATATTAATATTCCAGCTCCATTAATAAATAAAGCATCTAAATTGATGATCAACTTATATACAGCATTCGTAGAAAAAGATTGTTCGATTGCCGAAATCAATCCGTTAGTCGTGACGGGGGATGGCAATGTAATGGCCTTGGATGCTAAATTGAATTTTGATGACAATGCAATATACCGTCAGAAAGATATTTCAGAGTACCGTGATTTGGATGAAGAAGATGCTAAAGAAATTGAAGCATCAAAACATGGTCTTAGTTACATATCGCTTGACGGAAATATTGGCTGTATGGTTAATGGCGCCGGGCTTGCAATGGCAACAATGGACATCATTAAACACTATATGGGCGACCCAGCCAATTTCCTTGACGTCGGGGGCGGAGCTACAGAGGAAAAGGTGAAAGAGGCCTTCAAGATTATCCTGTCCGATGAAAAAGTAAAGGGCATCTTTGTCAATATCTTCGGAGGAATCATGAAATGTGACATCATCGCGACAGGCGTCGTAGCTGCTGCAAAAGAGCTAGGCCTGGATGTTCCACTCGTTGTTCGCTTAGAAGGAACGAATGTTGATTTAGGGAAAAGTATTTTGAAAGATTCTGGTCTAAATATCACCGCTGCTGAATCCATGGCAGACGGAGCGCAAAAAATAGTATCACTTGTAGGATAATAGGCAGGGGGGAACATAATGAGCGTTTATATTAATAAAGATACGAAAGTGATCGTTCAGGGAATCACTGGCTCAACAGCATTATTTCATACAAAACAGATGTTAGAATACGGTACGAAAATCGTTGCAGGGGTCACTCCGGGTAAAGGTGGAACAGAAGCGGAAGGGGTACCTGTATATAATACAGTTTCCGAAGCTGTCACTGAAACAGGGGCGAATGCATCGGTTATCTATGTACCAGCTCCATTTGCAGCAGATGCAATTCTAGAAGCGGTTGACGCGGAGATTGATCTCGTCATCTGTATTACCGAGCATATTCCAGTCCTTGATATGGTTAAGGTCAAGCGGTATATGGAAGGCAAAAAAACACGCTTAATTGGACCTAACTGTCCGGGTGTGATTACCCCGGAAGAATGCAAAATCGGGATAATGCCTGGCTATATCCACAAAAAAGGCCATATTGGCGTGGTTTCTCGCTCTGGTACTCTGACTTATGAAGCCGTACATCAATTATCACAAGAAGGTATTGGGCAATCATCAGCTGTCGGCATTGGTGGGGACCCTGTTAATGGGACTGATTTCATTGATGTGCTTAAAGCGTTCAATGAAGATCCAGAAACCCATGCGGTAATCATGATAGGGGAAATCGGTGGCACAGCAGAAGAAGAAGCGGCCATTTGGGTTAAGGAAAATATGACGAAACCGGTTGTTGGATTCATTGGAGGACGTACGGCTCCAGCTGGAAAACGTATGGGACATGCTGGTGCAATTATTTCAGGAGGAAAAGGAACAGCCGATGAAAAAATCCGCGTCATGAATGAATGTGGAATTAAAGTTGCTGAAACACCATCGGTCATGGGAGAAACCTTGATATCCGTCTTAAAAGAAAAAGGCATGTACGAACCTTGTAAAACGCATTAATAAGAGATGGGCCGACCTGATATTGGTCGGCCTTTATTTCACTTCTATAGTAAGTACCCTTCGAAAGTATCCATGACATCTTCGTTTGACAAACCATACGACCATCCCCTGCTTTTGAATAATCCTCAAAGGAGTGCTTCCAAATTGAACAGAAATGAAAAGCTAATCCACCTTCATCATTGTCGTGGTGCAGGCTGGAAAACGATAAAAATGATCTTGGCTGCAGACCCATCCCTCACCACCCTCTTTACAAAAACGTATGCTGAATGGAAAGAAATTCTCACCATCCCGAACGACAAACTCCAACTCTTTCTCGCAGACTTGCATTCTTACAATACGATTGAAAAACTGAAACAATATGAAAATAATCAAATCCACTGTATGACGATTTTTGATGAAGACTATCCATATCTATTAAGACAAATTTTCGATCCCCCCTGGGTGCTTTATTTAAAAGGCAATAAACAGCTTTTAGCTAAGAAGAATACCATAGGTGTCGTTGGTACACGGAATCCAACCTCGTACGGGTTAGAGGCCTTAAAAACGATTTTAACGCCACTCGTAAAGAGAAAATTCGTGATTATTAGTGGAGTGGCAGTTGGAATTGACGCGATTGCCCATAAAATCACGTTGAACGAAGGTGGACATACGATAGGGGTTTTAGGAGGGGGATTAATGCACATTTATCCGAAAATCAATATTCCACTCGCAAGGGTGATCATCGATAAGGGATTGCTTCTTTCGGAAACCCCTCCGACTAGGAGATCGGAACCTTGGATG
The DNA here is from genome assembly GCF_044762055.1 of Peribacillus sp. NPDC097198. Taxonomy (NCBI): domain Bacteria; kingdom Bacillati; phylum Bacillota; class Bacilli; order Caryophanales; family Bacillaceae; genus Peribacillus; species Peribacillus sp. NPDC097198. The sequence goes on from NZ_JBIWDO010000003.1 coordinate 257,028, forward strand.
TTCCCTCTCCGCAATAGAATCATCAGTGGTTTATCGCAGGGGATTTTCGTGGTAGAGGCAAAGCAGAGAAGTGGTTCGCTTATCACAGCGCAGGCTGCACTTGACCAGGGAAGGGACGTATTTGCACTTCCTGGTAATATAACCAGTCTTGAATCAATGGGGACTAATCAATTAATTCAAGAGGGAGCTAAATTAGTTTTGACAGCTGAACAGATTGAGGAGGAATATTAAAACAATATAATATAGAAGATATACGGTGAAACCTCCAATTTTTGTCGAAAAAGGTGCTTTTTTAGGTGAATAGAATAAAATATTAGACAAAAAGGTTGAAAAAATTGTAAAACTGTTATAAGTTTTGCAACAGGCACCTCTTGTCAAAATATCTAAATCCTGATGAATCAGCGGGATTGGAAAAGTAAAGAGGTGTTGACAAATGATTTTTGAATGATTAATAATAGTGAAGATTTATATTACCTCTTTGAGGAGGATTTATTGGATGTCAGATTACTTAGTGATTGTGGAATCGCCCGCAAAAGCAAAGACGATAGAGCGATACTTAGGAAAGAAATATAAAGTTAAAGCTTCCATGGGTCATGTACGCGATCTACCTAAAAGTCAAACGGGTGTCGATGTTGAACATGGCTATGAACCTAAATATATAACAATCCGCGGCAAAGGCCCGGTTTTAAAAGAATTGAAAACAGCAGCAAAAAAAGCAAAAAAAATCTATCTCGCAGCTGACCCCGACAGAGAAGGTGAAGCGATTGCCTGGCATTTAGCGCATAGCCTCGACGTCGACATAAACTCGGATTGCCGTGTCGTATTCAATGAGATTACGAAAGAAGCAATCAAAGAATCATTTAAATCTCCGAGACCGATTAATATGCAATTGGTTGATGCCCAGCAGGCAAGGAGGATATTGGATCGTTTGGTCGGGTACAATATTTCCCCTCTATTGTGGAAAAAAGTGAAAAAAGGCTTGAGTGCCGGACGGGTTCAATCAGTTGCAGTCCGAATGATCATAGATCGTGAAAAAGAAATCAAAGACTTCGTTCCTGAAGAGTATTGGACAATCAAGGCCGATTTTGTAAAAGGAAAAGAACAGTTTGAGGGTTCCTTTTTCAGCCTTGCGGGAGAACGTACTGAATTGAATACGGAAGAAGACGTGAAGAAGGTTCTGGATTCTTTGAGCGGTGGGGAATTTACAATCGGTACCGTGACGAAAAAAGAAAGAAAACGTAATCCAGCTGCACCATTCACAACTTCTTCCCTACAACAGGAAGCTGCGCGTAAATTGAATTTCAGGGCCAAGAAAACGATGATGCTTGCCCAGCAGCTTTACGAAGGAATTGAGCTAGGAAAAGAAGGAACAGTCGGACTGATTACTTATATGAGAACGGATTCAACCCGGATTTCCGATGTGGCTAAGCTCGAAGCGCATAACTTCATCTCAACTAGTTATGGTGAAGAGTATGTCCAGACGGAACAGCGTAAAGAGAAAAAACAGACAAATGCCCAGGATGCCCATGAAGCAGTGAGACCGACTAGCACACTGCGGGAACCAGGTTTAGTGAAAGAATTTTTATCCAGAGACCAATTCCGTTTATATAAATTGATCTGGGAACGTTTCGTTTCAAGTCAAATGTCTTCTGCTGTTATGGATACAATGAGCATCGACTTACATAACGGAGATGTCATATTCAGAGCAAATGGATCAAAAGTTAAATTTCCTGGTTTTATGAAGGTCTATGTTGAAGGAACGGATGACTCGGTGGAGGAAAAGGAGAATACCCTTCCTGATGTGAAAAAAGGTGATCAATTCTTTTCAAAAGATGTTGAGCCTAAGCAGCATTTCACGCAACCGCCGCCCCGCTATACAGAGGCACGTCTTGTTAAAACTCTGGAAGAATTAGGCATAGGTCGGCCATCCACTTATGCCCCTACTTTGGATACGATACAAAAAAGGGGTTACGTCACGCTTGATAACAAACGATTTATCCCGACCGAACTTGGTGAAATAGTCCTTGAACTAATTCGCGAATTCTTCCCATATATCCTGGATGCTGAATTCACAGCCAAGATGGAACAGGAGTTTGATGGTGTAGAGGCTGGAAGTGTTGAATGGGTTAATGTCATTGATGACTTCTACAAGGATTTTGCTGTTGATTTGGCCAAGGCAGAAGCCGAGATGGAAAAGATTGAAATTAAAGATGAACCTGCTGGCGAGGATTGTGAAGAATGCGGTCATGGAATGGTCTTCAAAATGGGGAGATACGGAAAATTCATGGCATGCAGCAATTTTCCTGACTGCCGTAACACGAAACCAATCGTCAAGGAAATCGGTGTGAAGTGCCCAAAATGTAAAGAAGGAAACATCATCGAGCGGAAAAGTAAAAAACGCCGCCTGTTTTATGGATGCGATACGTATCCAGGGTGTGATTTCATTTCATGGGATAAGCCATTGCCGCGTAATTGTCCAAAATGTGAAGGTACCCTTGTTGAGAAAAAACTTAAAAAAGGCGTACAAGTACAATGTATGGACTGTGATTTCAAAGAGGTACCTCAAGCTTAAGGAAAGGTGGGCAATCATGCCCACCTTTTTCATGTTCACCAAAAAAGGACTGACTCGGGTAGAGCTGAGTTTCTTCATATTAGGTAAGGTATGATATCATGATAAAGAGAAGGATGTTCCTCGCAGAATATATTGGAAAGGCATGAAACTTTTTAATTTTGCTCAAGTATTGTAAAATTCAGTGGACAAGTGCCTTCATTTAAAGTTATAATTCCTCTTTGTGTCCAGTTATTGTTTCTGTAAGAACACGACTTAAGGCATTTATCCAAATAGACATACTTAAAAAGTGCATCAGCAGGAATGTGCAAGATGGGGTATACATATAAACATATCGTTAAAATGAAGATTTTGTAAAAAACAATTTTGATGATAAATCTTCCTGTTTTATCATATCTATACATGGAGGTTCGAAATATGAAAGAAGCAAAAGTAAGTGTAATTGGTGCTGGGCTTGCAGGAAGTGAAGCTGCTTGGCAATTAGCTAAAAGAGGAATAAAAGTTGATTTGTACGAAATGCGTCCGGTTAAGCAAACGCCTGCACACCATACCGATAAATTCGCTGAACTTGTTTGTTCCAATTCACTTCGGGCAAATACGTTAACAAATGCTGTAGGTGTTTTAAAAGAAGAGATGCGAACATTGGATTCCGTTATTATTTCCGCAGCAGATACTTGTGCTGTTCCTGCTGGTGGTGCATTAGCCGTCGATCGTCACGAATTTGCTGACCTTGTAACGGAGAGGGTGAAAAATCATCCAAATGTGACCGTGTTCCATGAAGAAGTGACAGAGATTCCTGAGGGTCCAACCGTCATAGCTACGGGTCCATTGACTAGCCAATCTTTATCGGATAGCTTGAAGCAAATTATGGATGAAGAATATTTATATTTCTATGATGCTGCAGCTCCAATTCTTGAAAAAGAAAGCATCAATATGGATAAAGTCTATTTAAAGTCCCGCTATGATAAAGGGGAAGCTGCTTACTTGAACTGTCCGATGACCGAAGAAGAATTCGATCGGTTTTATGAAGCGCTGATTTCTGCAGAAACTGTTCCACTTAAGGAATTTGAAAAAGAAATCTTCTTCGAAGGGTGCATGCCAATAGAAGTAATGGCATCTCGTGGGAAAAAGACGATGCTATTCGGACCGTTGAAGCCGGTTGGATTGGAAGATCCAAAAACGGGTACACGACCATTTGCTGTCGTTCAACTTCGTCAAGATGATGCAGCTGGAACCCTTTATAACATTGTTGGTTTTCAGACACATTTAAAATGGGGACCTCAAAAAGAGGTACTTCAGCTGATTCCAGGATTAGAGAATGCTGAAATTGTCCGTTATGGAGTGATGCACCGCAATACATTCATCAACTCTCCGAATGTGTTAAAGCCGACCTATCAATTCAAAAACCGGGAAGATTTATTCTTTGCCGGCCAGATGACGGGTGTGGAAGGGTATGTGGAGTCTGCCGCATCAGGACTGGTCGCCGGAATTAATGCAGCAAGACTGGTTCAAGGGATGGAACCAATCGTTTTCCCTGCTGAAACGACAATGGGGAGCATGGCAAGGTATATTACGTCCACTAACGGGAAGAGCTTCCAGCCGATGAATGCGAATTTTGGTCTCCTCCCAGATTTAGAAATCAGAATCAAGTCGAAAAAGGAACGAAATGAGGCACATGCAAATCGCGCTTTAGACACAATTCAGAACTTTGTGAAAAGTTTGTAAAATTATTTGCCTGCTGTTTTAAAGTATGATACTATTTATAAGCCTTTGCGAGGTGTTTCTATGATCAATCAAAATAAGGCGTTATCTTCCTTCATTGAATATCTACAAATAGAAAAAAATAGTTCACACTACACGATTGAAAATTACAAGCGGGATATTCACGAATTTTTCTTATTCCTGAACGAACAACGGATTACCGATGTCGCGTCAGTCGAATATATGGATGTCCGGCTATATTTGACGAATTTATATGAGAAACAACTTTCAAAGAGGACTGTAGCAAGAAAAACATCTTGTTTGCGTAGTTTTTATAAATTTCTAATGAGGGAAGGGGAAGTCAAGGATAATCCTTTTTCCCTTGCATCTTTACCCAAAAAGGAACAGAGATTGCCTCGCTTTCTGTATGAGGAAGAAGTCAATCAGTTGTTTTCTTCTTTAAAGAAAGATACCCCAATTGAAATAAGAAACGTTGCATTACTGGAATTACTGTATGCTACTGGCATTCGCGTAAGTGAGTGCTGTGAAATCAAAGTACAGGATATCGATCTCTCGCTTGGAACCGTACTGATCCATGGAAAAGGGAAGAAAGATCGGTATGTCCCGGTTGGCAGTTATGCTCAGGAAGCGATAGATTTATACATACGTACAGCCAGGATGGAAATGACATCGTCTGACGCTAAGGCGCATGCTTATTTATTTGTTAACTTTCGTGGAGAACCCCTTACACCTAGGGGGGTCCGTTATATATTAAATGAATTGATTAAAAAGTCGGCCGCTGATGGAAATCTGCATCCCCATATGTTGAGGCATTCATTTGCCACTCACCTTTTAAATAACGGAGCAGATATACGTACGGTTCAGGAACTGCTTGGACATTCAAAAATTTCATCTACGCAAGTGTATACGCATGTAACAAAGGACCAATTAAAAAAAGTCTACAATGCATCACATCCGCGGGCTTAAAAGTTGAAAGGGGACACTTTATGACAACGATATTTGCAGTGCATCATAAAGGAGAATGTGCCATGTCCGGTGATGGGCAGGTTACTTTAGGGAATTCAGTAGTGATGAAGCATACGGCAAGAAAAGTGAGGAAAATCTTTAACGGGAATGTCCTGGCAGGTTTTGCAGGTTCTGTTGCAGACGCATTCACTCTTTTCGAAATGTTTGAAGCCAAGCTTGAGGAATACAATGGGAATCTTCAACGTGCAGCCGTCGAAATGGCGAAGCAATGGCGGAGTGATAATGTGCTTAGAAAGCTGGAAGCAATGTTAATTGTCATGAATAAACAAGATTTGCTTCTCGTTTCCGGTACTGGAGAAGTAATTGAACCTGACGACGGGATTCTAGCCATAGGATCTGGTGGAAATTATGCTCTAGCTGCAGGCAGGGCTTTAAAGCGTTTTTCTAGTGAAAACCTATCGGCAAGGGAAATAGCCCAATCATCTTTACAAATTGCAGCGGAAATTTGTGTATTTACAAATACGAATATAATCGTGGAAGAGTTGTAAGGAGGAGCGCACAATGTCAAAGAAAACTAATTTAACACCGAGGCAAATCGTAGAGAAACTGGATCAATATATTGTAGGACAGAGTGAAGCAAAACGTGCAGTAGCGGTTGCATTGCGTAATCGATATCGTCGTTCTTTACTCTCAGAACAACTTCGTGATGAAGTCGTTCCTAAAAACATATTAATGATTGGACCGACTGGTGTTGGGAAAACAGAAATTGCTCGGAGAATGGCTAAATTGGTTGGTGCTCCTTTTGTGAAAGTGGAAGCAACGAAATTTACGGAAGTCGGTTATGTCGGCCGTGATGTAGAATCCATGGTGCGTGATTTAGTGGAGACTTCCGTCCGCCTCGTGAAGGAAGAAAAGATGGTTAGTGTCAGAGAACGGGCAGAGGAAAATGCCAATCGCCGTTTAATTGATTTATTAGTGCCATCTAATAAAAAACAGAGCAATTTCAAAAACCCTCTCGAAGCATTTTTCGGAGGAGGAACGAATCAAGCTGAACAGGATTCGAGTGACAACTCAGAAGATTTAAGCCTTCAGCAAAAAAGAAAGCTTGTGGCCAATCAGCTGGCTAAAGGCGAGTTAGAGAATGAAATGATTACAGTTGAGGTGGAAGAACAGGCCGCATCCATGTTTGATATGCTACAAGGTTCGGGAATGGAACAAATGGGGATGAATATGCAGGATGCCTTGGGAAGCTTGATGCCCAAGAAAAATAAAAAGCGTAAATTGAAAGTAAGCGAAGCACGAGTTGTCTTGACCAATGAGGAAGCGGCAAAATTAATCGACATGGATGAAGTAACATCGGATGCTGTATACGGTGCAGAGCAAAATGGGATAATATTCATCGATGAAATTGATAAGATCGCTAGCAAACAGTCGGGAAGTTCTTCAGCGGACGTTTCAAGAGAAGGTGTACAACGGGATATCCTTCCAATTGTTGAAGGGTCTACAGTTGTAACAAAATACGGATCCGTTAAAACCGATCATGTACTCTTCATTGCAGCAGGGGCTTTCCATACGGCTAAACCCTCGGATCTTATTCCTGAGCTGCAGGGCCGTTTTCCAATCCGTGTGGAATTAAACAAATTGACCGTCGAAGACTTTGTGAAAATTTTACACGAGCCGGATAATGCTCTGTTAAAGCAATATGTAGCTTTATTAGAAACAGAAGGTATAGAAATTGAATTTTCTGACGAAGCTGTAAGTAAGATAGCAGAAGTGGCTTTCGAGGTTAATCAAAACACAGATAATATTGGGGCAAGGCGCCTTCATACAATCCTGGAGCGTCTTCTAGAGGACTTATCTTTCGAAGCTCCTGACATTACGATGGAGAAGATTACAATCACTCCTCAATATGTCGAAGATAAGCTGGGCTCGATTGCCCGTAATAAAGACTTAAGCCAGTTTATCCTTTAGAATGAACCAGCGGCAATATTCATTGCCTAAGCAAATTACATCACATTACGGAAATACAACTTCATAGTCAATTGTGAACCATGGTATTTTTAGGAGGAACAAGTCAGATGAACTTATTAGCAAAAACAAGAAAAATTAATGCAATGCTCCAAAAAGCAGCAGGAAAAGCAGTTAATTTCAAAGAAATGGCAGAAAGTTTAAGTGAAGTAATCGAAGCGAATGTATTCGTCGTTAGCCGTCGCGGAAAATTACTTGGAATCGCAGTAAGCCAACAAATCGAAAATGAACGTATGTATAAAATGTTAGAAGATAAGCAATTCCCTGAAGTGTATACAAAGAATCTATTCAACATCCAAGAAACATCTTCTAACCTCGATATTGAAAGCGAATATACAGCTTTCCCAATTGAGAATAAAGAGTTGTTTTCAAATGGCCTAACTACCATCGTTCCTATCATGGGCGGGGGAGATCGTTTAGGAACATTGATTCTTGCTCGATTACAAGATAAGTTCCATGATGACGACTTAATCTTGGCGGAGTATGGAGCCACTGTTGTTGGAATGGAAATCCTTCGTGAGAAATCAGAAGAGATTGAAGAAGAGGCACGTAGTAAAGCAGTCGTTCAAATGGCTATATCTTCACTTTCTTACAGTGAATTAGAAGCTATTGAACATATATTCGAAGAACTTAAAGGGAACGAAGGATTACTTGTTGCATCTAAAATTGCAGACAGAGTTGGTATTACTCGTTCAGTAATCGTAAATGCACTTAGAAAACTTGAAAGTGCCGGTGTTATTGAATCACGTTCATTAGGAATGAAAGGGACGTACATCAAAGTATTGAACGATAAATTCCTTAACGAGTTAGAAAAACTTAAAAATAACTAAAATTCAGCTCTAGATATAAAGCTGATAGTACCAAAGGAAAGGGTTCGGGAATTTAATTCCGGATCCTTTTTTTATCTTTAAATGTAGATGGAGAAAATTAGCATCTCGATTTCTAGCAATCTAACCAAAAAGGCACGATCTCTTAGTGGGTGAGAGATCGTGCCTTTTTGGGGTTAGGTACGAAATATAATCGTATATATAATAAATTGCACTTATTTAATATATCCTTCATCCGGTAAAACTAAGGTAGTAGTTATAAGAACATGTAGGAGGTTCAATTTATAATGAAGTTTTCCATTATAGGGTAATTGGAATCAAATTCTAATAGGCAGTATGAGGATAAAGAATCGTTTATCCAAAATACAGTATAATTTTCCTTATAAAGGGTAATTATACTGTGATAGCTATCTGAATAGACAGTCCTCTATGGTCAATAAAAGATTGTCTTCATTAATTTTAAGAATACTTTATATCTCAGGCATTTATTAATCGGAATTTCCGGGAAGTTTAATATGTGGAAAAAAGTCGAATGCTTTAATAGTTTTATATTCTTTTAAAAAAATTAGGGAGTCAGTATTTGTAAAAAATCTGATTTTTTACACGTTAATTCACCCTTTGCTGAAGCAGTATGTAGATTACCATTAAACTATTACCAATATATACCTGATGGTTTCTATACTAATTAGTTCTAAAGTATCAGGTATATGGGTTTGTGATTCTGTATGATAAATAAGTATTTAAAGATAAAAAATGGATAAAATCATAAAATAATGTAATATAACGTCACAATTGACTAGAAATTTAAATAAAAAAGCTATAAATTTGAGCAAATTGTGACATTTTTCGACTATAATAGGTCTAAAGTCTATATATTGATTATAGACATCGTTCTTGCGTTTCTTTAAAATTAAGGATATTAAGATAATGGATTTATTTATCACATAAGTTATTATTTGCTTGGATAGAAAGAGGGGAGCGACAAAATGGAGTTATTTTCAAATACCTTTCAATCACTGGAAAACGCTCTGAATTTTTCTAGTACGAAACAAAAGGTCATTTCGCAAAATATTGCTAATTCCGATACGCCGAATTATAAGGCGAAAGATGTTTCTAATACAAAGTCCTTTCGAACAGAACTTGATACGGCTATTCAATCATATCGTACCGATGACAGGCACTTTAGCTTTAAATCAAACGGCAAAGCGACTTCTTCCATTGTTACACAGAACAATGTGAATTATAACAGTAACGGGAACAGTGTGGATGTCGATAAAGAAATGACGGACCTGGCTACGAATCAAATTTATTATAATGCTGTAACGGATAGACTTTCGGGTAAATTCCAGTCATTGGAATCAGTGATTAGGGGTGGGAAGTAATGGGGATTTTTCAGAGTATTAATACGACGGGCTCAGCTTTGACTGCCCAAAGGCTTCGGATGGATGTGATTTCTGCCAATATGGCTAATGCCGATACGACTAGAGCCGAATTTGATGCGGAGTCGGGACAATGGAAACCTTATTCAAGAAAATCGGTTGTTCTGCAAAATAAGGAAGCAAGTTTTGCAAGTTTTCTAGATGCAGCAACCGGAAAAACGAACGGTACGGGTACAGGTGTAAAAGTATCAGGAATTGTTAAAGATGAAACACCATTTGAACTGGATTACAATCCAGATCACCCAGATGCAAATGAAGATGGATATGTAGAGATGCCAAACGTGGATCCACTGAGAGAAATGGTCGACTTAATGAGCGTCACTAGATCCTATGAAGCCAATGTCACTGTTTTGAATGCATCAAAGGGAATGATGATGAAGGCATTAGAAATCGGTAAATAATTTTTGATTGGAGCGTGTGCATTATGGAGGGGATTTCTCTTTCAAGCATAAGCAATATAGATAAAGCATGGAAAAGTCAGCAGACTAACACAAGTACACCATACGAAGCGCAACAAGATTTTGCGTCCGTATTAAAAGAAACTATGAATAAAGTTAACGAGGCCCAGGTATCATCGGACAGCCTTACAGCTAAGTTAGCTAACGGAGAAGACGTGGAACTTCATAATGTGATGATTGCTTCACAAAAGGCGAGCATTACGATGCAGGCTACGTTAGAGGTTCGGAATAAAGTGGTCGAAGCCTACCAGGAAATGATGAGAATGAGCATTTAACATTCATTTTAAAGACCTCATATAAAGAGAGAAAAATGGCTAGGGGGAAAATGCCTCCTCTCATAAATTCATAGACTGACCGGGGGATTTAAATGAATGATGCACTAGTGAACTTTAAAAATAAAATAACTGGTTACTGGAGTACAAGAAGTAGAAAACAAAAGATGATAATGATTGGTTCAACGGCATTAGTCATCATCATCGTCATGGTTGCCTCATTTTTCGCAACCCGAACGACATTGGTTCCGTTATATTCCAATCTGAAACCATCCGAGACGGGTAGCATAAAAGAAAATTTAGACAGTCAAGGAATAAAAAACGAGATTGCGGATAACGGTACAACCATCAAAGTACCACAAGAAAGTGTTGATACGCTCAAAGTCGAACTAGCGGCTGAGGGAATACCAGAGTCTGGTAGCATCGATTATTCATTCTTTAGCCAGGGAGCTGGATTGGGAATGACTGAAAATGAGTTTAATGTAATTAAATTGGATACGATGCAAACAGAGTTATCCAATTTAATAAAGAAAATTGATGGAGTCGAGGACGCTAGCGTCATGATTACGCTTCCTGATAAAGGAGTCTTTGTCAGCGAATCCGCCGGTGAAGCTTCAGCATCGATTGTATTGAATACGAAATCGGGCTATAAGTTCGAGGAGAGTCAAGTCAATTCCCTATATCATCTTGTTTCGAAAAGTGTTCCCAACCTTCCTACAGATAATATCGTCATCATGAATCAAGATTTTGAGTATTATGACCTTAAAAATGAAAATTCGTCATTCGGTTCTGCTTTTCAATCTCAAAATGAGATAAAAAAAGAAATAGAACGAGATATACAAAGACAAGTGCAAAATATGCTTGGAACTATTATGGGGCGGGATAAAGTGGCCGTTTCCGTTACGACCGACATTGATTTTACTCAAGAAAATCGGGAAGAGAACCTTGTGGAGCCGGTGGATGAGGAAAATATGGCTGGAATAGAAATTTCAGCCCAAAGGATCAACGAATCTTATAGCGGGGACGCAGCTGAAAATGGGGGAATTCCCCAAAGTGAAGACTCCGCGGATTCATTGGGTTCCAGTTATGTAGAAGGTACGACAGGTTCAGGCGATTATGAAAAAACAGATGAAACGATAAATAGTGAAGTGAACCGAATCAAGAAAGAAATCGTTGAAAGTCCATATAAAGTCAAGGATTTAGGCATTCAAGTCATGGTAGAACCACCTACCGCTGATGATCCGAATTCATTATCTCAACAGAGCGTGGATGATATCACACAAATCCTAAGTACGATTATCCGAACGACGATAGATAAAAAAGCGGTAGGGGAAGAACTGACAGATGATGAATTAAATCAGAAGATTGCCATTTCCGTACAACCTTTTAATGGAAAAATGAAGATCTCAGAAGAGGAGAATGCTTCCTCACTACCGATATGGGTTTATATTGTTGGTGGAGTTCTATTGCTAGTCATTATCATTCTATTAGTCTTATTCTTCCGTTCAAGACGTCAACGGGATTTGGAAGAGGAGTATTACGAGGAAGTAGAAGAGGAAGCCCAATTCGAAGTTCCTGATTTAAATAAAGAGACGGAATCGGAGGCCTCTTTAAAAAGGAAACAGCTTGAAAAATTGGCTAAAGAGAAGCCAGATGAATTCGCAAAATTATTAAGAAGCTGGATAGCAGAAGATTAGGAGGCCATGCAAGTGATAGATCGAAAGAAAAAGGGTGGATTGACAGGTAAACAAAAGGCGGCAATCCTCCTTATCTCCTTAGGCCCGGATGTTTCTGCATCCGTATATAAGCATCTTTCAGAAGAAGAAATCGAGAGGCTGACTCTGGAGATTTCAGGAGTTAGAAGTGTCGACTCGCACGATAAGGAAGAGATTTTAGAGGAATTTCATAACATCGCTTTAGCACAGGATTATATTTCGCAAGGTGGGATAGGATACGCGAAGCAGGTTTTGGAAAAGGCGTTAGGCACCGATCAAGCTGCGGCCATCATTAACCGTTTAACTTCATCCCTGCAAGTTCGGCCTTTCGACTTTGCTCGTAAAGCAGACCCAGGGCAAATATTGAACTTTATTCAAAACGAGCACCCTCAGACGATTGCCCTGATTTTATCTTATCTTGATCCAACACAGGCCGGACAAATTTTATCAGAACTGCCTCAAGAAGTGCAGGCAGACATTGCAAGAAGGATTGCTTTGATGGATAGCACTTCGCCAGAGATTATTAATGAAGTGGAACAGATATTAGAAAGAAAACTTTCTGCAACCGTTACCCAGGACTATACACAAACCGGTGGTGTCGAAGCTGTGGTAGATGTCCTGAACGGAGTCGATCGTTCCACGGAACGAACCATTTTGGATGCTCTTGAAATTCAAGACCCTGAACTTGCAGAAGAAATCAAGAAGAGGATGTTTGTCTTTGAAGATATCGTGACCCTTGATGGTAGAGCCATTCAACGCGTGGTTCGGGAATCTGATAATGAAGATCTTAAACTTGCACTTAAAGTGGCAAGTGAGGAAGTGAAAGACATTGTATTCCGCAATATGTCCAAACGGATGGTCGAAACCTTTGAGGAAGAAATGGAATATATGGGACCTGTTCGTCTACGTGATGTAGAAGAAGCACAATCAAGAATCGTTGCTGTCATTCGCCGCCTTGAAGAAACTGGTGAAATTGTAATCGCCCGTGGCGGAGGGGATGATATTATTGTCTAGAATTATTAAATCTCATCAGGCGAAGGAAGATGAAAGTAACAAATTCACGATTAAAATCCGGCAATTTGATGTCCAGGTAACAGAAAATGATGAGGGGCAAGTCACCAATCACTTCCCACCTAATGAATTTCTTAATCAAACCATACAAGAAGCGGATGCCATATTAATAGAAGCAAAGCAGCAAGCCGAAACGATTGTCGAAGAAATTCAACAAGCAAAGGATTATTGGGAGAAAGAGGAAAAAAGAATATACATTGAACAAGCACAAAAAGAAGGATACCAACAGGGCATTGAGGATGGACTTCAAAAGGGCTATAACGAGATGGCCGGGGACATCGCTTTTGCTAAAGAAGTGGTGGAGGCATCAAAAGTTGATTATCAGCAGCATCTTGAATCCTCTGAATCAGTCATTCTAGATATAGCATTGAACGTAGCCAAAAAAATCATCGGACAGCAATTGGAGGCTAAGGAAGAAACATTCTTATCTCTCGTTAAGGGAGCGATTAAAGAAGCAAGGGAATACCGGGAAGTTCAGCTGCACATTCATCCGTCCAGATACCAATCGATTCTTTCTCACAAGGATGAACTGATTTCGATTTTTCCAAAAGAAACGGAATTATATATTTATCCTGATGATGAATTGGATGAAGGCAGCTGTATCATAGAGTCGGAGAATGGAAGAATTGATGCAAGTGTCGATAGTCAACTACTAGAAATTAAGGAAAAACTATCCGAACTGTTGGAAGGGGAGTAAAGATGAAAGCGAGAGACCTCATACCCTATATTGATGAAGTCGATACATTTAAACACTATGGCCGAGTCAAGCGTGTCGTAGGGTTGATGATTGAATCTCAAGGCCCTGAAAGCTCTGTTGGAGACGTTTGCTATATCTATACCGGTGTTCAAAAAAAGAAAAAACCGATACTGGCTGAAGTCGTCGGTTTCCGCGATGAAATGGTTATTCTCATGCCATTTACAGCTGTGAGTGATATTTCACCAGGGTGCATCGTCGAAGGAAGTGGGCGTAGCCTTGAGATAAAAGTGGGAAGCGGATTGATTGGCCAGGTTGTCGATCCTCTGGGTTTTCCCATCGATCATTCCCTGCTTCCGAAGGGACTAGCTACGGTACCAGTCGATCAAGATCCTCCCAATCCTATGGAAAGACCACCGATTGATGAACCGATTGATGTTGGTGTCAGGGTGATAGATAGTCTACTAACAGTCGGAAAAGGGCAACGTGTCGGGATTTTCGCTGGGAGTGGAGTAGGGAAAAGTACATTGCTAGGCATGGTGGCCAGGAATACGACAGCTGACTTAAATGTTATTGGACTTGTTGGGGAACGTGGTCGGGAGGTTCGGGAGTTCATTGAGAAGGATCTTGGTCCAGAGGGATTGGCTCGTTCCATTGTGGTGGTGGCAACTTCCGATCAGCCAGCGTTGATGCGGATTAAAGGAGCAATGACAGCAACTGCAATTGCAGAATACTTTCGGGATAAGGGATTGAATGTAATGTTGATGATGGACTCTGTCACAAGGGTGGCGATGGCCCAAAGGGAAATCGGACTAGCTGTCGGTGAGCCACCTACGACAAAAGGGTATACACCATCGGTATTCGCCATTCTTCCAAGACTTTTAGAAAGAACGGGAACAAATCAACTAGGATCTATCACAGCCTTTTATACAGTTCTTGTTGATGGAGACGATATGAATGAACCAATTGCCGATGCAGTCAGGGGAATATTGGACGGGCATTTCATCTTAGACCGTAATTTGGCTAACAAGGGCCAGTATCCCGCGCTTAATGTTTTAAAGAGCATCAGCCGAGTCATGAATAACATCGTTGGAGAAAGACACAAAAAGTCGGCAGAAGAACTACGTGCAAACTTATCTACTTATATGGATTCGGAAGATTTAATTAATATAGGAGCTTATAAAAGGGGATCTTCGAAGGAAATAGATAATTCCATAAAGCGCTACCCGGAAATCATTTCATTTTTAAAGCAGGGCACTCATGAAAAGGCGCCTAAAGATATAAGTATAGGAAACCTTGTAGATTTGATGGAAAGAGGTGAGTAGCTATGATTTATCAATATAAGTTCGAAAAGATCCTTACCATAAAAGAAAAAGAAAAAAGAGATGCACTATCTAAATATAATACAGCGCTGAAAAAGTTTGAAGAAGTGGCTGGAAAACTATATAAGTTCTTGAAGAAAAAAGAGGACTTACTGGCATTTCAAGAGGAAAGGTTGAGAAATGGTTTGTCCATTCAAGAAATTCGCCATCACCAGCTGTTTATGGACAATCTTGAAAAGCTCATAAGTCTTAGCCAGGAGGAAGTCATAGAAGCTCGTTATAAAATGAATGTCCTGCAAGAAGTATTAATGGAAAGAAATATTGAAGTGAAGAAGTACGAGAAAATGAAAGAAAACGATTTTCATAAATTCTTGGATATCATCAAGGAAGATGAGAATAGACAAATGGATGAAATATCTATCAGGCAATTCTTAAGTAAAGGGCGTTAGGTGATAGAATGCGTAAAAAAGAAGAACCAACTGGATTGGATGAATTGGAAGAAAGTAAAATAAGTAAATTTCAATGGTTTCTTGTCATCTTTATCCCTTTGATTTTTGCGGTGACTGTTGCATTGATCGTTTTTACTGTAGCCGGTGTGAATGTCATGGAAAAGGCTAAGGAGCTATCAGGGAAAATCCCCTTAATTGAACTATTTGAAAAAGATGATGAAAAAGTAAAACCTGCACAAGAGATTGGTAAGGATTCAAAAAGATTGGCTAGACTAGAGACTGAAATTAAAGACAAGGAAAAAGAGATAAAGAAACTGGAAAGCATCATTGACACCCGTGATCAAGCGGTCGAAAAGGCTGAGGCAGAAAAACAGCAACTGCAAACTCAATTGAATCAGCTTAAAGAAAGCCAGGATGGGAGTAAACGGGCATTCAAGGACATCATACGCACATATGAAACGATGGCTCCTAAAAAATCAGCGCCAATCATTACGGAGATGAACGATGAAGATGCCGTGAAAATCTTGGCAAGTATGAAAGCTGATACATTAGCGAAGGTCTTGGAGCAGATGCCTACCGCAGATGCTGTCAGATTAACGAAGAAACTAACAGAGTCTAGTACGTAAGTCGCATGAAAGGAGGTGATTTAAACGTGAATTCGGCCATTAATTCGATGCTACCTTTGGCATCAGTGAATAAAAAAGTACAACCCAACCAGAGCCAAGGATCAAATGCCCAGTTTGGATCCGCCCTTCAATCCGCATTGACTGTAGAGACAGATTTGGACAAGACGTTGGATGCAGAATCTATCACTCTTTCGGAGGAAAAACTCACAACACTAAAGGATTTGGTGGATTTCTTGAAACAATCCAATTTAAGTGATCTTGAAGGGGGAGTAGCAGCTGAGGACTTGTTAATAAACGAGTCGTCAGGTTCGGGAGAGTTACTTTTACAGCTACTGCAAATTCTTAACGGTGATGACAAAACTAGTCTAGAGAGATTTTTTACAAGTATCGAAGAACTTGATTTAGATAGTGACCAGGAAGAGATGGCACTCGACGCTCAAAGTCTTCTCGGTGCTAATGTCATGGACCTATATACAATCCTTAAACAGTTTGCATCGTTAAGTGAAGATGAGTGGAAACAGCTCCCAATAGAGGGAACGGCAAACCTTTTAAAGCTAGTGAAAGTTCAGGAACTTCTATCAGAAACTAAAGATATGACACAGGACGAAGCATCCATCCAGAAGCAAATGAAGAACGTGCTTGATGGAATAACCGGAAAGCTTGAAAAATGGGTGTCCAATGAGCAACAGAAAAAAAGTGGAGATCTTGATTTTTCAGTTCTAGTGGACAAAGGGCAGAATAAATCTCTCGAAACGGTGAGGAATGCATTCTCTCGGATGGTAGGGGCTGATAAAGAAGGAAACAAGCAAGGTCTGGGTTTGCCAATACAGATTGTAAAGTCAGCTCACTTTAAGCTCACTCTAACGAAAAGTGGAAATTCAGGAACGCTTAGCAATGAAAAGGTTTTAAATGAAGCTATTAACCAAGGTGCAAGTGTACAGGGGCAAATCACAAAACTGGAACAGCTGGTTATGACAGCTTCCAAAGATGGACAGACGGTTAGTCAAGAGGAATTCGTCAAGCGATTTGAATCCATCCTGAACAAATCAAATTTCTCAGGAACGAATGGCGTCAATAAGCTGTTAATCAGACTGAATCCTGAACACCTTGGTTCACTTAGAATTGAATTGATCCAAAAAGATGGTCTGATGACAGCAAGAATCTTAGCCACTACAGCACAAGCAAAGGATATGCTGGAGAAACAGGTTCAAGGTTTAAAGCAAGCCTTTAGTGGTCAGAACATCCAAATTGAAAAAATTGAAATAGCACAGAGCTTTAACTCTTTCAATTCAGAGAAATTCAGCCAGAAAGATGCAGAGGACCAAAGCAGACAACACCAAGAAAGCAAGCAGGAAAGTAAAGAAGAATCAGAAAGTGAATTTATAGGTTCATTTGCTGAAGCCCTGTTAAATCTAGAAGTGTAGGTGAAGAGATGACGACCATTGATACATCACTCATGTTATCAAACTATCAAACCGAAACAAGAAAAACGGGGGATAATCTAGGAAAAGATGATTTCCTGAAGTTGTTGCTTACTCAACTGCAAAATCAAGACCCTTCAAGCCCGATGGACAATTCGGAGTTCATAGCCCAAATGGCGACTTTTTCATCTTTAGAACAGATGATGAATATCGGAACTAAAATGGACGAGTTGCTTGCATCCAATCAGCAAAATAGTTTGATGAACTATAACTCCTTTGTTGGTCAAGAAGTGACATGGCATAAACTTGACGAGGGTGATGAGAACCTTGCAATTGAAGAAGGAACAGGAATCGTGGATTCAATTCAATTTAAAGGAGATAAAGTTTATTTCCTTTTAGAAGATGGAACTAAACTTGAACCGGCGAATATTTCAGCCATGAAGCAGACGGGAACAGGCTCAAATAGCCTGACGACAGCAAGTGAACTGATTGGAAAAAGTGTCACCTGGAATGATGAGAAAAACGGTGAGCAGTCGGCCATCGTGTCTTCCGTATCAATGAGTAATGGTAAGTTGCAAATCGAAGTGAATGATGAAGCAGGCACAAAATTATCAAGAGAGCAATTGATAAAAATAGCTGGCGCTTAAGGAGCGGAACGATGAATAAACTAGATTTTCAAACTAATTCCGCTCAAGCGATACCACTGATGAAAACACCCTTGAGAAAAAGGCAAACGGCCCAGCAAGGATTTCAACAGCACTTTCAAACAGCAGTAACGGCCGTTGAGAAATTGACAATCAGTAAACATGCCCAAATGCGGATGAATCAAAGAAAAATAGAAATAAATCCGCAAATGTGGAGCCGAATTGCCGATAAAGCCAATGAGGCCAAAAAGATGGGAGTGACAGAGTCACTCATCATCACCGATAATGCGGCGCTCGTAGTCAGCACGAAAAATAACAAAGTTATCACAGTCATGGACCGAGAGGAAGCATCGTCTCAAGTTTTCACGAATATCAATGGAACCATATTACTGGATTAACGGGCCGGTCCTAGTATAGGAAGCCTAGACTGTGGAATGACAGAAGCAGTCGCTAATATGAAAGGGGAACGTTTAATATGCTTCGTTCAATGTACTCAGGAATTAGTGGGTTGAAAAACTTACAAACAAAATTGGATGTCATCGGGAATAATGTGGCTAATGTAAATACGTATGGTTTTAAGAAAAGCCGTGTTACTTTCAGTGATACGATGAACCAAACAATATCAGGGGCAAGTGCTGCAACGGAAAATAGAGGGGGGACCAATGCTAAACAAGTAGGTTTAGGGTCTACCATCGCGACGATAGACACGATTCATAGTCAATCAAGCTTGCAAACTACTGGACGTGATCTTGACTTGGCTGTTTCTGGTGACGGTTATTTCGTCGTTAAGCAAGGAGATACCTTATCGTATACACGTGCAGGAAACTTCTATTTGGATGACAATGGTACGCTTGTAAACTCAAGCGGGTCAAAAGTACAGGCCTACAAGGTTGATGCAAAGGGAAATACTTCAAATACTATCGGAGATGTGGCAGTAAACGTTAATGCCGTTTTACCGGCAGTAAAAACTACTACAGTAACCGTGAGTGAAAATCTTGCAGCAGACGCTATTAAAGGTTCCGTATTTAGCCAGCAAATCAAAGTGATTGATGATAAGGGCCAGGAGCAAACGAAAACAATGTATTTTCAAAAAACATCTGAACCAAACGCAACTACTGGATCATGGGATGTATTTATAGACCAGGAACCTCCAGCTATTGCTGGTACAGGTACAGGGAAATTAACTACGCTTGCTTTTGATAACGTCGGTAAGTACACATCTGGTAATAAAAAAGATGCTACCATAGATTATGTTTTCTCAGACCTTACCCAAGTTGCAGGAACCACAACGGCCCTCGTCAATCCAAATGGAAATAAAGAGGGGAAACTAGAAAGCTTTAACTTTGGCGCTTCAGGTGAGATTAATGGGATATATTCAAATGGGAAAATTATAACACTGGGCCAATTGGCAATTGCTAAGTTTTCGAATGCTTCCGGTTTAACTAAATCTGGAGGAAGCACATTCCAGGAATCGATAAACTCAGGAACGGCAAATATAGGTGTCGCAGGGGAAGGTCGAGGATCAATTGCTCCAGGTTCACTTGAAATGTCCAATGTCGATTTATCCGAAGAGTTTACGGAGATGATTGTTGCTCAGCGTGGTTTCCAATCTAATTCACGTATCATCACCACGTCTGATGAAATCCTGCAAGAACTGGTTAACTTAAAACGATAGGTTAAGGGAGGGAGGAGCCAGGTGCTGATTTGCTCTGGCTCCTACATA
This sequence comes from Peribacillus sp. NPDC097198, assembly GCF_044762055.1. NCBI lineage: Bacteria > Bacillati > Bacillota > Bacilli > Caryophanales > Bacillaceae > Peribacillus > Peribacillus sp. NPDC097198. Next base: position 276,974 of record NZ_JBIWDO010000003.1, read on the forward strand.
TTATTATTAAAGTGACAAGGCTGAATGGCAAAAGATTTCATATTAATGCATTGTACATAGATACGGTCGAATCCCTGCCGGATACGACCATTACTTTTACAAATGGCAAGAAGATTGTCGTGCTTGAGAAAGAAGAGGATTTGATTCAGGCTATCATTCAATTTTACCGTTCCGTTAACGTTCTTGGATTTCAAAAAGATGGGGAGGGAAGCGTATGAAAAAAAAGCTATTGACGATTATTTTGATTATGCTAGTGGCGATAACCCTGGTTGGCGTCATAGCAGTAGTGGTTGTTACGAAGTTATCTGACCCCACATCGGCAGAGGACAAGCCTAGTATAGATGAAATCGTTAAATCTTCCGTAGAAATTCCGGAGATTACGACGAATCTAGCGGGCAATGATTATATTAAAATATCGTTTATGGTCCAGACAGATAGTAAAAAGGCTAAGGAAGAACTGGAAAAAAGGAATTTTCAAGTGAAAAATATCATTATAACCGAGCTTTCCGAAATGAAGGCAACAGATTTGACAGGTAAAAAGGGCAAGGAAAAACTTCAGAATACATTACAAACTAAAATTAATGAATTAATGGAAGAAGGAAAAGTTGAAAAGGTTTATATAACCTCCTCGATCCTTCAATAAGAACATCCTGACTTCATTAAATAAGAAGGGGAAGTTTTGGAGGTGAATGCTAATGTCCGGGGAAATATTATCGCAAAATGAAATTGATGCACTACTATCAGCGATTTCTACAGGAGAAATGGATGCAGACGATTTAAAGAAAGAAGAAATAGAAAAAAGGGTGAAAGTGTACGACTTCAAGAGAGCGCTCCGGTTCTCGAAAGACCAAATCAGGAGTTTGACACGCATCCATGACAATTTCGCAAGGTTATTGACAACCTACTTTTCAGCGCAGCTAAGAACCTATGTTCAAATTTCGGTCGCTTCCGCTGACCAAATCCCTTATGAAGAATTTATACGGTCCATCCCAAAAATGACGATTTTGAATGTATTCGAGGTCCCACCCTTGGATGGTCGCATTATACTGGAGGTCAACCCGAATATTGCGTACTCCATGATGGACCGGGTGTTGGGCGGCAGGGGCGTCAGTGCAAATAAAGTTGACAGTCTAACGGAAATCGAAACGAAAATCATGTCAAACCTCTTTGAGAAGGCTTTTGAGAATTTACAGGAAGCCTGGGAGACGATTGTCGAAATCGAACCGGTGATGACGGAATTCGAAGTGAATCCGCAGTTCTTACAGCTAGTTTCACCCAATGACACAGTGGTGGTCATTTCGTTGAATACCCAGATTGGTGAAACAAGCGGAATGATCAATATATGTATACCGCACGTCGTTTTAGAACCGATTATACCAAAATTATCTGCTCATTACTGGATGGAAACTTCCCAAAAAGAAAGACTGCCTGAGGAAATCAAGGTCTTGGAAACGCGTATCAGGAATTCAGACCTCCCAATCATTTCCGAACTTGGAACCACTGATATTACCATACAGGATTTTCTGCTTCTTGATGTAGGTGATGTTATCGATTTAAATCAGGCAATCGATCAACCTTTATTAATTAAAGTTGGAGGAATTCCAAAATATAGTGGGCAACCAGGTAAAGTAGGTAAAAAACATGCCATCCAGATTCTTGATATTTTGAAAGGGGGAGACGAAGATGGTAAGTGACGAAATGCTTTCACAAGACGAAATAGATGCCCTTTTAAAAGGTACAGACGATACAGATGAAGAGGTAAGCTCGCTTCCCATTGCTGATTATTTATCAGCAATGGAACTGGATGCACTCGGTGAAATCGGGAATATCTCTTTCGGAAGCTCAGCAACTGCATTATCCACCTTATTGAACCAAAAGGTGGATATCACGACTCCGACTGTTACCATCATTGAAAAAGGTAAAATAGCAGAGGAGTTTCCACAGCCATATGTGGCCATCCAAGTAAGGTATACGGAGGGGTTTTCCGGTATCAATATGCTTGTCATCAAGCAAAGTGATGCAGCCATCATCGCCGATTTGATGTTGGGTGGTGATGGATTAAGTCCTTCGGATATGCTAGGGGAAATCCAATTAAGTGCGGTCCAGGAAGCAATGAATCAAATGATGGGGTCCGCCGCTACGTCAATGTCGACCATTTTCAGCAAAAAGGTTGATATTTCTCCACCTAGCATAGATTTACTCAATTTTTTGAACGGCGAAGGCGAGGACGCCATCCCGAACGAAGATCTATTTGCAAAAATTTCGTTCCGGCTGCGCGTCGGTGATTTAATTGATTCCAGCATCATGCAGTTATTGCCTTTAGAGTTCGCTAAGGGGTTGGTCGATGAACTATTGAATGGTACCGGAGATAGTGAACCTGCCGAAATTCCAAAAGCGATGGAACAGGTGGCCAATCAGCCGCAGAGCATTCCGACACAAGCGACTGTTCAATCACAGATGCCCATTACGAACCAATCAGTCCATGATCCATATGGACAAATGCCTTATCAGGCACAACAACAGACTTATCAAATGCCCAATGAACCTCAGCATTTTGGTTCACCAAGTGTATCCAATGGAAAGCCTGTAAATATCCAACCAGCTAGTTTCACAAGTTTTCAGCCTTATCAACTTCAAGAATCGGAAACGAAGAACCTCAGCATGCTGATGGACATTCCTCTTCAAGTAACGGTAGAGCTTGGCAGGACAAAGCGTTCGGTCAAGGAAATCCTGGAGTTGTCATCCGGTTCTATCATTGAATTGGATAAACTGGCTGGGGAACCCGTTGATATTCTTGTAAACAGCCGGTTAATCGCAAAGGGCGAAGTTGTTGTCATTGATGAAAACTTTGGAGTTCGAGTTACTGATATTATGAGTCAGAGCGACCGATTAAAAAAAATTAGATAAAATTTGGGGGAAGAAACAAAATGGCAAATAGAATATTAATTGTAGACGATGCAGCATTTATGAGAATGATGATCAAGGACATCCTTTCTAAAAATGGCTTTGAGATTGTCGGAGAAGCGGCAGATGGAGCCCAAGCAGTTGAGAAATATAAAGAAACGCACCCAGATCTTGTAACGATGGATATAACGATGCCTGAAATGGATGGAATTACCGCATTAAAGGAAATTAAAAAGGTAAATCCTCAAGCCAAGGTCATTATGTGCTCTGCAATGGGCCAACAAGCGATGGTCATTGATGCCATTCAAGCGGGAGCCAAAGATTTCATTGTAAAACCGTTCCAAGCGGATCGCGTATTGGAAGCCATAAATAAAGCACTAAGCTAACTAAGAGGGTGTCTTCGTATTGTTTGCTTTAAAAAAATGGCTTCAAGTTTCATTAGCGCTAGTCATTGTGTTTTGCGGGGCCATTCAGGCCCATGCACAAGATCAGGATGACACAGTAAAGAATTTTTTTGAGCCAGAAAATTCAAAAACGGATAAAACCGATAAATCAAAAGAATCTCTTTCTACCAATTCCCAATCTACCGATGAAGCAACGAATCCTGAAAAAGTAGGAATTACTGGATGGGAGTTCCTCAGGATGATTCTTGCGACCATTTTTGTGGTCGTGCTACTTTATATAGTTTTAAGATTTGTAGGAAAGAAAAGCAAAACGTATCAAAAAGCCAATTCGGTTGAGAATCTGGGAGGTACGAGTCTCGGGGCAAACCGCTCCGTACAGCTTGTAAAAGTCGGAGGAAGGATTCTAGTCGTAGGGGTTGGTGAAAACATCCAACTTTTAAAGGAAATAGATGATCCAAAAGAATACGAACAGCTGATAGAAGATTACAATGGGAAAATAGACCAGATGATCCAGCCAAGAGATTTTGTGGCAAAAATGAAAGGCAAATGGCTGAAAAAGGATGAAACAGAGACTAATAGTTTTTCCTCGGAGTTCAAAAATCAGCTCGAGAAAATGTCTAAAAGCAGGAAGAAGCTGTTAAAAGAACTTGATAGGAAAGGAAGAGACAAAGAATGAATGAGTTCATGGAGTTCTTTAACAACAGTGATCCCACTAGCGTCTCTACTTCCGTCAAGTTAGTTCTTTTGCTAACCGTTTTATCTCTTGCTCCGAGCCTATTGATTTTAATGACGTGTTTTACGAGGATCATCATCGTACTCAGTTTTGTGAGGACTTCGCTGGCGACGCAACAGATGCCGCCGAACCAGGTACTGGTCGGCTTGGCCCTTTTCATGACTTTTTTCATCATGGCTCCCACTTTCCAGGAAGTGAATGAGAAGGCATTGACTCCTTTATTTAATGAAGAAATTGATTTGGAAGAGGCGTATGAGCAAGCAGCGATTCCTTTTAAGGAATTTATGAGCGCTCATACGAGACAGAAAGACCTGGCCTTATTTCTTGACTATGCCCAGGTAGAACAGCCAAAAACGATACAGGATATCCCCTTGACTGCCTTTGTTCCAGCATTTGCAATCAGTGAAATTAAAACGGCCTTTCAAATCGGATTCATGATTTTCATTCCATTTTTAGTGATAGATATGGTCATTGCCAGCGTCCTGATGTCAATGGGGATGATGATGTTACCGCCGGTCATGATTTCCCTCCCATTCAAGATCCTTCTCTTCATTCTTGTTGATGGTTGGTATTTAGTAGTGAAGTCGTTATTACAGAGTTTTTAAGCAGGTGAGAAAAGATGAGTGCAGATTATGTGATTGATGTAGCAGAAAAAGGGATTTATATGGTGTTGATTATTGCGGGTCCGTTGATGTTGATAGCTCTTGTGGTCGGGTTATTAGTAAGTATCTTTCAGGCGACCACTCAGATTCAGGAGCAGACATTGGCCTTCGTTCCGAAAATTGTGGCTGTTTTATTGGCGCTTATTTTATTGGCCCCATGGATGCTCAGTCATCTATTATCATACGCCAATGATATATTCGGTAATTTGAATCGATTTGTAGGTTAGGGCATGGAGGAAATATTCCCTTACTTTCCTGCTTTTTTATTAATAGTAGTCAGGGTTACCACCTTTTTCGTGGCCATGCCGATTTTTTCGTATCGATCAATTCCGATACAGCACAGAATCGGGTTAGGGGTTTTCCTGGCTTGGATCATGTACTATACCATCGATGCCCCAGTTCTGGATTTGGATGTGACATTTTATTTATTGATCATGAAGGAAGCACTTGTAGGACTTTTCATTGGGTTTGCTGCTTATATGATTTTGTCTGCGGTCCAAATTGCCGGTGGGTTAATCGATTTTCAACTCGGCTTTTCAATAGCGAATGTCATCGATCCGCAAACAGGAGCACAAAGTCCCTTGATGGGTCAATATTTATACACGATAGCTCTATTGTTTCTATTAAGCACCAATGGTCATCATTTACTACTGGATGGAATCTTTTATAGCTATCAATTTATCCCGATTGACCAATTGTTTGTCCCGTTCGGCGACCAAACAATAATAGAGTACTTGGCCAAGGCGTTTAGTAAAGCATTTATGATTGCCTTTCAAATGGCGATCCCAGTTGTGGGGAGCATATTTTTAGTGGATGTCACGCTTGGTATCCTAGCAAGGACCGTTCCTCAACTAAATGTTTTTGTTGTCGGCATCCCTGTGAAAATCATCGTGGGTTTAGCGATTGTCATCATAGTCATGGGAATGATGATGACGGTTGTGTCACAGTTATTTAACTTCATGCTCCTGACGATGCGTCAGTTAATGCAGCTGATCGGGGGCTTATGAAAATGGAATGGATACAACTGGATTTACAGTTTTTCGCTGGTGAAAAAACGGAAAAGGCAACCCCAAAAAAACGTCAGGATTCAAAGAAAAAAGGGCAAGTTGCCAAAAGCCAGGATGTCAACACCTCAGTTAATTTAATAACTGTATTCTCAGTGTTGCTGTTGATGGGACCCTATATGTACAATCATTTACTCTCCCTTATGAAGAAATACCTACAGAACTTCACGATGGCTGATTTCAGTGAAGAGGGGATGCAAGTCATTTTGCTCGAAATTCTTGTAGAGATGGGACTTGTTTTGGGTCCTGTTTTTCTGGCAGCAGTGGTAGCAGGGATTTTGGCCAATGTGATGCAAATCGGTTTTATGTTTTCTACGGAATCAATTCAGTTCAAGCTCGAAAAGCTGGACCCCATTAAAGGGTTTAAACGAATTTTTTCCATGAGGGCAATTGTTGAATTATTGAAATCCATTCTTAAAATATCATTTGTTGGTTTTGTTGCTTTTTATGTACTTTGGAACCGTATGGAAGAGATCATGATTTTATCACAGATATCTGTGGCAGATGCAATGGCAACATTGGCGGATATTACGATTAAAGTAGGGTATTATGCTGCCGTGGCTTTATTGTTCATTGCACTATTGGACTATATGTATCAAAAATATGACTTTGAAAAAAACATCCGGATGTCTAAGCAAGATATTAAGGATGAATATAAAAATTCTGAAGGCGACCCGCTCATTAAATCTAAGATCAGGCAAAAGCAACGTCAGATGGCTGCCCAGAGAATGATGCAGGAAGTGCCGAATGCGGACGTTGTCATTACAAACCCCACGCATTTTGCCATTGCTTTAAAATATGATGAAAATGAAGCGGAAGCTCCCTTTGTCGTGGCGAAGGGTGTGGATTTTGTTGCTCAGAAGATTAAATATATCGCGAAAGAAAATGATGTCGTCATGGTGGAAAATCGGCCTTTGGCAAGATCTTTATATGATCAAGCCGAAGTGGGACAAGCGATACCGGAAGAGTTTTTTAAGGCAGTCGCTGAAATACTGGCCTTTGTATATAAAACGAAAGGCAAGCTTTAAAAGGTAGATTGTTACCTGTTAGTTAGGAGAGAAAAACATGCGAGCAAGAGATTTGGTTGTTATATCGAGTGTCATCATGATTGTCGCCATGTTGGTCATACCATTACCAACTTGGTTATTAAGTATCTTACTTCTTTTAAATATATCTCTTGCGCTGTTGGTTCTATTGACTACGATGAATATGAAAGAGCCGCTTGAGTTTTCAATCTTTCCGTCGCTGCTCTTATTATTAACCCTTTTCAGACTTGGATTGAATGTGTCCACGACTCGTGCCATTTTGACGTATGGAGATGCTGGCGGTGTCGTTGAAACCTTTGGCTCCTTTGTGGTTGGAGGGAATGTGCTTGTCGGTTTAGTGGTATTTATAATCTTGGTCATCATCAATTTCATTGTCATCACGAAAGGGTCCGAAAGGGTATCTGAAGTAGCGGCAAGGTTTACGCTGGATGCGATGCCTGGGAAACAGATGGCCATTGACGCCGATTTGAACGCTGGGATGATCTCTGAAGGCGAAGCACGTACAAGGCGAGAAAAAATTAGCAACGAAGCCGATTTCTATGGATCCATGGACGGAGCGAGCAAGTTCGTAAAAGGTGATGCCATAGCAGGTATAATCATTGTCATCATCAACTTGATTTTTGGGATGATCATCGGTGTCATGCAATTGGACATGAGCTTTGGCGAATCAGCCGTCCATTTTTCGATGTTATCGGTGGGCGATGGAATCGTCAGCCAAGTGCCGGCATTACTGATTTCAACGGCTACAGGGATTGTCGTGACTCGTGCGGCTTCTAATGGCAATTTAGGCGCGGATATCGTTGAGCAGTTATTTCAATTTCCTAAAATGCTTTACTTGACTGCAGCAACAATTTTCCTCCTGGGATTATTCACCCCCATATCGGATATATTCACAATGCCGATTGCTGCTTTGTTGGTTCTGGGGGGATATGTCATTTCCAAAACACCACAACCTGATGAAAGTGAAATCCAGGAGATGGAAGAAGTATTGGAAACGGACGAGATGAAAAGTCCTGAAAGCGTCGTAAACCTTTTGAGTGTCGACCCCATAGAATTTGAGTTTGGCTATGGACTAATCCCCCTTGCCGATACGAATCAGGGAGGAGACCTTCTCGATCGGGTTGTCATGATCCGCAGACAGCTGGCAATCGAAATGGGTCTGATTATCCCAGTGGTTCGGATTCGGGATAATATCCAGTTGAATCCTAATGAGTATCGCTTGAAAATCAAGGGAAGTGAAATTGCCAACGGAGAATTACTTTTGAACCACTATTTAGCCATGAGTCCTGGCATAGAGGACGATACAATAGAAGGAATCGATACGGTTGAACCGTCATTCGGTCTGCCTGCTAAATGGATTACGGAAGACATGAAAGAGCATGCGGAAATGATGGGCTATACCGTGGTGGATCCTCCGAGTGTGGTTTCCACGCATTTAACGGAAGTTATCAAAGCTAATGCTCATGAACTTTTGGGCAGGCAGGAAACGAAACAATTAATCGATCATCTACGAGAAACATCGCCGATTCTCGTCGAGGAGGTCACCCCGAATCCATTATCGATTGGGGATGTCCAAAAGGTATTGGCAAAACTATTGAAAGAAAAAGTTTCGATAAGGAACTTACCAATCATTTTTGAAACGCTTGCTGATTATGGAAAGTTATCTACTGATACCGATTTGCTCACTGAATATGTAAGGCAGAATTTAGCGAGACAAATTACGAACTCCTTTATTTCAGGGGAAAACCGGATAAAAGTCATTACTTTATCGGGAAAAGTGGAGAAGGCGATTGCAGATGCGGTACAACAAACTGAACATGGTAACTTTTTATCGCTCGATCCTACTGTATCCCAGTCGATTCTAGAGGCGATTGCTAGTAAATTGGAGGAGCTGACTTTGATGGATCATCAACCGATTGTGCTTTGCTCCCCAGCTGTACGTATGTACGCTCGACAATTGACAGAACGTTATTTTCCCAATGTACCGATTCTTTCTTACAATGAACTCGAATCAAATGTAGAAGTACAAAGTGTAGGGGTGGTGAATATTGATTGAGGATAAAGAAATATATGGCACCTTCCATGTCTGAAGCCATGAAGCAGATACGACAAGAGTTAGGCAGTGAAGCGGTCATTTTAAGTTCGAAAGCGGTATACAAGGGTGGTTTTCTAGGGTTGTTCAAGAAAAGGAATATTGAAGTCATGGCCGCCATCGATCCCGTTTCACAGCCCTCCCAACCTGTAACTAAACAAAAAGAGAAAAAGCTGCCTGTAAAACCGGCACTTGAGAGTTCTATAGTGAAAATCAATGAACCGGCTGCACCAAAACAAAACAACCGGGGAGATGTTGAACTGTTAAAGGAAATTGAAGGGTTAAAAGGGATGATAAGAAATATACAAATCCCATCACACGCTCATTATCCGGAGAAATTACAACAGGTTTATGAGTATCTTATCGAACAGGATGTCAATACAGTTATCCGCTCACAAATCATGGACGAGCTCCTTGATAAATGGTTTGCTACTAAAGAGGATTCTACTGATGAAGAAATTAAAAACTGGCTAGAAGCATCTTTATGTAAACTAGTGGATCAGGTACCGAATGGAAGGCCCGGCCTACAGAAGAAATATATTAATATTGTAGGTCCGACAGGTGTTGGCAAGACAACAACTTTAGCCAAGGTAGCAGCAGAGACCATGCTGAAGCATGATAAGAAGGTAGCTTTCATTACAACCGACACGTATAGGATAGCTGCTATCGATCAGTTGAAGACATATGCAAAGATTCTAAACGTTCCAATCGAAGTGGCTTATAACTTGGAAGATTTCAAAAAAGCCACAGAACGCTTTTCTCATTATGATTATGTTTTTATCGATACAGCTGGAAGGAATTTTCGCAATCCGCAGTATGTTAAAGACCTAGGGGAAATCATCCACTTCACAGATGAGATGGAAACGTACTTAGTGCTTTCATTGACTTCGAAGCAAAAGGACATGGAAGATATTTATCGACAGTTCACGACGATTCCGATTAAGCAGGTCATTTTTACGAAAGCGGATGAAACGTCTACTTTTGGTTCGATCTTTAATTTTATTCACACTCATAAATTGGGGGTAGCTTATATAACAAATGGACAAAATGTGCCAGATGATATTGAAAAAGCAACTTCATCCAATTTATTGAAGATGGTTCTTGGAGCTAAAGATTATGAAAGATCAAGCTGAAAACCTAAGAAGGAGACTGGAATTGCAAAAAAACCATTCAATGGCCAAGACACTTGCCATCTTGAGTGGAAAAGGTGGAGTCGGTAAATCCAACTTTTCTTTGAACTTTGCCATTTCCTTGTCGAAACTGGGAAAAAAGGTATTGTTGTTCGATATGGATATTGGAATGGGTAATATAGATATCTTATTTGGGCAGCATTCTCCATATAGCATCGTTGATTTTTTTGAAGATGGTCTAAGCTTGAAAGAGATTATGACCACAGGACCGGAACAAATTTCCGTAATAACAGGTGGAACGGGGCTGACCCACCTTTTTACTTTAGATGAAGATAAATATGCACGTTTTACTGATGAATTTGGTTCTCTGCTAGAGAGTTATGATTATATATTGTTTGATATGGGGGCAGGTATCACACAGGATTCCGCAAAATTCCTTTTGTGTGTGGATGAGTTAATCATCATCACAACCCCAGAACCGACTTCTGTGATGGATGCTTACTCTACGATGAAATACATTCATTCAGTAAATGATGAGATTCCATTTTTTCTCGTTTGCAATAGAGTGTTCACGAAAAAGGAAGGGAAAGAAACGATGATCAGACTTCAAAATGCCCTGAGAAAATTCCTTGGAGCGGAGATGGTTTCACTTGGCTATCTCCCCGATGATAGGTCCGTTTCCAAAGCGGTTTCCAAGCAGATTCCTTTTATCCTTTCTTATCCTGATGCGGCTGTTTCCAAATCTCTAATCGAGGTTGTATCTAGATATGTAAATCATGGCTTAGGTGAAGAATCAATTATACAAAAAAGTAATTTCCTGCAAAATATGAAACGATATTTTCTTGGAAAGTAGGTTTCCTTATATGGAAAAGGTTAAAGTGTTGATAGTGGATGATTCCGCGTTTATGAGGAAGCTGATTTCTGAACTTTTAGCAGAAGATAATAGAATGGAAATCATTGGTACGGCCAGGAACGGTAAAGATGCTTTATTAAAAATAAAATCGCTGAAACCGGATGTCGTCACCTTGGATATTGAAATGCCGGTTATGGATGGATTAGAAGCGTTAAACCGGATTATGGAAGAATGTCCGACAGCAGTGGTCATGCTATCAAGCACGACGAAGGAAGGGACGGAAAGTACATGTATTGCCATGCAGAGTGGCGCCATTGACTTTATTGCTAAGCCTTCAGGGGCTATTTCACTGGATTTGCATAAAATTAAGGAAGAACTATGTGAGAAAGTTATGGCAGCCAGCCTTGCAAATGTTCACAAACTACAAAAAAGTGCGATAAATGTTGAAAGAAACCCATCATACTGGAAAAAATATAGTAAAATAGAATCAAAAGAAATTAACGATATTGATAATGATATGAAAAAATGGTTCCATGGCAATAAAAAGATTGTAGTTATTGGTACATCGACAGGAGGACCAAGGGCTTTGCAGACAGTATTGACGGGTCTCCCGGAAAATATCGATGCCCCTATTTTGATTGTCCAGCATATGCCTCCCAGCTTCACGAAATCCTTAGCCGATAGGCTCAATTCATTATCGAGGATACGGGTAAAGGAAGCGGAAGATGGGGAGTTGATTCAAAAAGGAGTAGCTTATATCGCTCCGGGGGGCTTCCATTTCAAAGTGAAAAAAGTTGGTTTGAGCCTTGCGGTAGAATTGGATCAATCCGAGCAGCGAAATGGGCACCGTCCTTCGGTGGATGTGCTTTTCGAATCAGTAAGTGAAATAGCGGAATTTGCAAAAATAGCTGTTGTCATGACTGGAATGGGTATGGATGGTTCAAGCGGACTTACCAAGTTGAAAAGAACTGGTCCCTTAAAGGCAATAGCAGAGTCACAGGAGACGTCAATTGTCTTTGGAATGCCAAAGGCGGCAATTGCTACCAATTTAATAGATAGCATAGAGGATGTAGATAAAATAGCAAAAGCCATAATTGGCTATTGCTAACATACGGGGGTGGAGATTGTATGGATATGAATCAGTATTTAGAGGTATTTATTGAAGAAAGTAAAGAACATCTTCAAACGTGTAGTGAACAGCTGTTGGTACTTGAGAAGAACCCGGAGGATCTTTCGATAGTCAATGAGATTTTTCGTTCCGCACATACTTTAAAAGGTATGTCGGCTACAATGGGCTATGAGGATTTAGCTAATTTGACCCATAAAATGGAAAATGTTCTAGACGCGATCCGGAACAGCAAAATTATCCTAACTCCTGAACTGTTCGACGTAATATTCTTGGCGGTGGATGACCTAGAAGCAATTGTCATGTCGATTGCTGAAGGCGGAGATGGCAAACGTGATGTGACGAACGTGGTGCAAAAATTGCAACAAATCGAAAAAGGTGAATCACTGGTTATCCCTACAATTAATGAAACGGCAGCAGCATCTCCCGTTCTAGAAACAATGGAACAAGCAACGATGGGCGAATATGACGAATTCGAAATGACTGTTTTGCAGCAATCCAAGGAACAAGGATTTAAAAGCTATGAAATTTCAATCAGCTTACGTGACGACTGCCTTTTAAAAGCTGCAAGAGTGTTTATGGTGTTTGAAGTTCTTGAAAAGTCAGGTGAGGTGATAAAATCGAATCCACCCGCTGAACTTTTGGAGGAAGAACAATTTGATCAGAAATTCACGGTTACATTGGTGACCAATGAATCGATTGAAGAGACCAAGAAAAAAATCATGAAGGTTTCAGAAGTGGATGTCGTCGAAATAACAGCCCTAAATCTGGAAGAACTACGTCATGCTGCAAATATTAAAGAGGAAAAAAAAGCGGCCGATAAAAAGCCTCAGGAAGGTACGGACCAGTCACCTTCAATCAATGAGGCTAAAGAAACAAAAAAAGCGGTCAAGCATGCTCCAAGCAAGACCATTCGGGTAAATATCGAGCGGCTAGATATATTAATGAACTTATTTGAAGAACTAGTTATCGATAGAGGAAGGTTAGATCAAATTTCAAGCGATTTGGATAACCAGGAACTGCACGAAACAGTGGAAAGAATGTCTCGCGTAACAAGCGATTTGCAAACGATTGTGTTGAACATGCGCATGGTTCCTGTCGAAACGGTATTCAACCGTTTTCCGAAAATGGTACGCCAATTAGCGAGGGATTTAAATAAAAAGGTAGATTTAGAGATTATCGGCGCTGAAACTGAATTGGACCGAACGGTGATTGATGAAATTGGCGACCCACTCGTCCATTTATTAAGAAACGCGATGGATCATGGAGTGGAGACACCCGAAAAGCGCCTTTCTAAGGGAAAAAATGAAGTAGGGAAGATTCTGTTAAAGGCCTATCATAGCGGTAACCATGTGTTCATTGAAATTGAAGATGATGGAGCTGGTATTAATAAAGAACGGGTTTTAAGTAAAGCCCTTTCCAATGGAATACTAACGAAGGAAACCGCCGCAACACTATCGGATAAGCAAATTTATGAATTGATTTTCGCTTCAGGTTTCTCCACAGCCGATACCATTTCGGATGTATCTGGCCGTGGCGTAGGTTTGGATGTCGTGAAGAACACAATAGAATCACTGGGCGGATCGGTAACAATCGACTCTAAGGAGAATGAAGGGTCCATTTTTCTCATACAACTTCCTTTGACGTTATCTATCATTTCCGTCATGTTAGTTGAAATTCAACAGGAGAAATATGCCATCCCTCTTTCTTCTATTATAGAGACAGCCATTATAAGAAAAGAAGATATTATGAATGCCCATAATCAACAAGTGATCGACTTTAGAGGAAAAGTGCTGCCACTCCTGTTCCTAAAGGACATTTTTGAAGTGCCCGTACAAAACGAAGAAGAAGAGTTTCTTTCAATCGTTATAGTCAGGAAAGGCGAAAAAATGGCGGGACTTGTAGTGGATTCATTTATAGGGCAACTTGAAATCGTCTTGAAGTCATTAGGTAATTATTTATCGACTGCATTTGCCATATCTGGAGCTACTATTTTAGGCGATGGCCAAGTAGCCTTGATTGTCGATTGCAATGCATTGATTCACTGACCATTTTAATATATAGATTCGCTACAATCCTTCCTACCATTTGATTACTGGAGACCCTTTGGAAACAAGGGTCAATGGATGAACAGTAGATATGGTTGAGGGGTAAAAAGAGGAGGGTAATTGAATGTCGACCACAAGTCCTGTTCAAGATATAAAAGTAATCGTGTTTCAAATCAAAGACAAAGAATATGCGATTCCGGTGGATAAAGTAAGTGGAATAGAAAAACTTTTGCATATAACAAGGGTGCCCAAGGCCGTTCCATTTGTTAAAGGTGTGATTAATTTAAGGGGAGTGATTACCCCCATTATTGATTTAAGAGTCCGTTTCGGTTTTGAAGAAGTTGAATATAACGATTCAACGAGGATCATCATTGTTGTCCTTGATGACATCGAAGTAGGGTTGATTGTCGATTCAGCCAATGATGTGCTTGACATTCCTGTCGAGAGCATTGAGCCTCAGCCGGAAGTTGTCGGTCATTTAGCTTCTGAATATATCAGCGGTGTCGCAAAAATCGAGAAACGTTTGCTTGTATTGGTGAATTTGGAGAAGGCCTTAAGTCTCGAAGCAAATGAAATCGTGAGAAAAGAAGGATAAAGGGATGTCATTTATTGATAAAATCAACCCCATCCACCTTGATATCCTCAAAGAAATTGGGAATATTGGTGCGGGACATGCTGCTACTGCACTCTCTGCCATTCTTAATAAAAAAATAGATATGAATGTTCCTAATGTCCGGGTAGTTTCCTTTGATGAAATGATGGAATTGGCAGGGGGAGCAGAACATGTTGTGGCTAGTGTCTTTTTGCGAATTGAAGGAGATGCCACTGGAAGCATGATTTTTATCCTTTCATTACCTGTAGCTGAATATTTCATTCAACAGATGATAGGGGATGAAACCTTCTCCATTGATAAACCACAGCATTCTGAATTAGCTCTTTCTTGTCTACAGGAATTAGGGAATATCTTGTCGGGATCCTATCTTTCTTCTTTATCGGATTTTACTAAGTTGAATATATATCCATCGGTTCCTTCCTTGAATATCGATATGGTGGGAGCAACTATCAGTTATGGATTACTGGAATTATCACAAGTAAGTGATTCTGCTATTGTGATAGATACCGTCCTAGCGCAGAATGAGAGGTTTGCTGAATCTATCAATGGCCATTTCTTTTTACTGCCCGATCCTGATTCCTTTGATACTATTTTTGCTGCCCTGGGAGTGACAATAAATGGTTGAATTATTGCAAATCCAAGTTGTTAAAGTGGGGATAGCGGATATGAATACTGTAAAACCTCCTTATTCGATTCGCACTTCAGGGCTTGGTTCATGCGTAGGGGTCGTCATTTATGATGAGAAAAGAGAGATTGCCGGTTTGGCGCATGTCATGTTGCCGGATTCTTCACTTGCTAAGTCTGGTCAGATTAATCGGGCCAAGTTTGCCGATACAGCCGTAAAGGAATTGGTGAATCGTCTGGTGAAGGAAGGAGCAAGGCCTGCTTTTTTAAAAGCAAAGCTGGCTGGAGGTGCACAAATGTTTCAATTTGCCTCTGGGGGGGATTTAATGAGAATAGGACCCCGAAATGTTGAAGCTGTCCGGAAAGAATTGGCTGATTTACGAATACAGGTCGTTTCGGAGGACGTCGGCGGGAACAGTGGTAGGACGATAGAATTCAATGTGACAAAGTGCATGCTTAATATCCGGACAGTAAATAAAGGGACTAGAAATATTTAATTGGGAAGATGAAATTTGCGCAGCCGGAAAGTGACGGGAACACTGCAATCAAAATATTGTTGCACCTAGAGCCTTCGAGGACCGTTTTGATTACAAAACGTAAACAATGTTAGGAGGAAATCCCATGTCTCAACTGACTATCGAAGAAGAACAGTTATGCTGGAAAAATTGGGTCGATTGCAGGGACCCGCAAGCAGGGGACGTTTTGGTGAAGAAATATGTTCCGCTTGTATCTTACCATGTCCAACGTATTTCAGTCAGCCTTCCTAGGAATGTCAGTCGTGATGACATTAGGAGCTTAGGGATGATGGGCTTATTTGATGCCTTGGAGCGCTTTGATCCAAAGCGTGATCTGAAATTTGACACATATGCTTCATTCCGGATCCGTGGGGCCATATTGGATGGTTTAAGGAAAGAGGATTGGCTACCGCGGAGTGCGAGGGATAAAGCGAAAAAAATCGATTCAGCTATTGAAAAATTGGAACAAAAATATATGCGGAACCTTACACCAAAGGAAATTGCATTTGAATTAAATATTCCGGAAGATGAAGTATATGCTGCACTTAACGAGCATTTCTTTGCCAATGTTTTATCCATGGATGAAAATCCTCAAGAACAGGATGACAAAGAAAAAACGAATTTCCATATTAAAGATGATAAAGCAGACCTGCCTGAAGAGAATGTTCTAAGACAAGAATTGTATGCAGAGCTAGCAAAGGTCATAGAAACACTAAATGAGAAAGAACAGTTGGTATTGCAACTTTTTTATAAAGAAGAACTTACGCTGACGGAAATTGGACAAGTGATGAGTCTTTCCACATCAAGAATATCGCAAATTCACTCAAGGGCGATATTTAAACTTAGACATGCTATGCAGGATAAAAAAAGTTAACCCATATTTTTATTTAGTGTCATGCTTCGAGGCATGCTCTATGAGAAATGCATGGATTTATCATTTTGGATAGACCATTCCGAACATTTTGAATCCATGGGAAGAACATGTGTAACACAGGCAGTTATACAGAAGAATCACTATAGAAATATAGGGGTGGATGGCTGTGAGTTTAAAAGCAATCGAGATGCAAATTGCCCTTCCAAGAACCCAAGATGCCGGAAAGATCCAAGAACAACTTTTACAAAAAAATCTAATCCAACAGGATCATGCCACCCATCAAGGAAGAAAAGAAGAGGAACGAAAACAAACGACTGTAATGGGCGAGGAACAAAAGCTCCCAGCTCATTTTTATGAAAAGGAAGGCAGCGCGGATAAGGGTCCGTTTTTTAAACAGCGTAGGAAGAAAGACAATACGAGACAAACAACAGAGAATATAGATTCCCATCCCTATAAAGGAAAGAGTATCGACTATTCCGGTTAAGAGGAGGCACCATGTCAGTATTTTTTATGTTACTCCTTTTTAGTCTAAATATTTTCACGATTTTCGCCGTTATTCTTTTGTATCTTAGACAAAATCGATTAAGTAAGCTAGAAAAGGAACAAAAAGCCACCATAATTGAAATGGAAGAACTACTAACAGGCTATCTAATGGAAATGAAGGAAGATAACGAAGCCTTGATAAAAGCTTTTACACAAACTGACGTCTTACCTAATGAGAAAAAGATAGAAGAGTCAGTAATAGTAAAAACAAGGCCACCTATAGAAAAGGAAGCAGAACTAGAAAAGGAATCATTCCCTGACTATAAAGAACCAAGTTTTAACGGGAAGAAATTGCAGGCTGCTAATGCTTATATGAACCAGACTGGAATAGAAGAAGAATTCAAGCCAGCCAATGAAGTGAAGGACAAGCTCGAACTTTCGGCGGAGGCCTCCATTTTAACCAAACAAGAGGCACGCGTGGAAAAAGATTTTTCAGCCATGCTACAGGATTCTTTAGAAGAATTATCATTAAATGAACAGGTAGACTATTTAGTGGAGCAAGGTCTTTCAATTGAAGATATCGCCAAAAAATTAAATAGGGGTCAAACGGAAATTGAGCTTTTATTAAAGTTCCGTATGGATAGATAAATATTGCTTGATTGTATCCCCTGAGTATGATATATTATGAAATGGTGTTAATACACACGCCCGTGATTCTAGCAGATGGTGCTGTTTATACAGTTTCTGTATGAAAATGATCGGAGCGGAGGAAAAACAAAACCATTTAGGAGGAACTAAAATGTCAGTCATTTCTATGAAACAATTGCTTGAAGCTGGTGTGCATTTCGGACACCAAACACGTCGCTGGAACCCTAAGATGAAGAAATATATCTTCACTGAGCGTAACGGCATCTACATCATCGACCTTCAAAAAACAGTTAAAAAGGTTGAAGAAGCTTATAACTTCGTTAAAGAACTAGCTGCTAACGGTGGAACTGTTCTTTTCGTTGGTACTAAAAAACAAGCTCAAGAATCAGTTAAAGAAGAAGCTATCCGCTCTGGTATGTACTATGTAAACCAACGTTGGTTAGGTGGAACTTTAACAAACTTTGAAACAATCCAAAAACGTATTAATCGTCTTAAAGATATCGAAAAAATGGACGCTAACGGAACTTTCGAAGTGCTTCCTAAAAAAGAAGTAATCCAACTTAAAAAAGAATGGGATCGCTTAGAAAAATTCTTAGGCGGTATTAAAGATATGAAGACTCTTCCAGATGCGATCTTCGTTATCGACCCTCGCAAAGAGCGTATTGCTGTTGCGGAAGCACACAAATTAAACATTCCACTTGTTGGTATCGTTGATACAAACTGTGATCCGGACGAAATCGACGTAGTTATTCCTGCGAATGACGATGCAATCCGTGCTGTTAAATTATTAACAGGTAAAATGGCAGATGCTATCTTAGAAGCTAAACAAGGCGAAGAAACAGCAACTGAAACAACTACTGCTTAATAGTTGACAGAACTGCTTAACTAGTGAGAAAAAAAGGTGATAAGAGGATAATGCCTTTTATCCCTTTTTTTTGCACTAAATAAGCATACATAAATCCCGTGCCTTATCACGGCTGATTTTTGAAACTGGAGAGAACCGAGCTTATTTGTCATAACGTTGACCAATAAATATTTTTTGTAAAAATTTGCTGCGATTTGTTGTATTTGTTGTTGAAAACAAGTATTATCTAGCAAAATGGGTAAAGACTGAATAAACCGCACTTAATTTGAGGAGGATTTATATTATGGCAATCACTGCACAATTAGTTAAAGAATTGCGTGAAAAAACTGGCGCTGGCATGATGGACTGCAAAAAAGCACTTGTACAAACTGAAGGAAATATGGATAAAGCGATTGACTTCCTTCGCGAAAAAGGAATTGCAAAAGCTGCCAATAAAGGCGACCGTATCGCTGCTGAAGGGTTAACTTCTATCGTAGTAGACGGAAACCAAGCAGTAATCCTTGAAGTGAACTCAGAAACTGATTTCGTTGCTAAAAACGAAGGTTTCCAAACTCTTGTTAAAGAATTGGCTTCATTCTTATTGGCTAACAAGCCTGAAACTGTAGAAGCTGCTCTTGAGCAAACAATGGAAAACGGTGTGAAAGTTGCTGATCATATCAATGCAGCAGTAGCTAAAATTGGTGAAAAATTAACTCTTCGCCGTTTCCAAGTCGTTACAAAAACAGACAGCGATGCTTTCGGCGCTTACCTACACATGGGTGGACGTATCAGCGTACTTACAGTTCTTGAAGGTACAACTGATGCTGAAGCAGCTAAAGGTGTTTCTATGCACATCGCAGCTCTTAACCCAAAATATGTTTCTCGTGACCAAGTAGACGCTACTGAGCTAGAGCACGAACGTGAAGTTCTTACTCAACAAGCCCTAAACGAAGGCAAGCCAGAAAAAATCGTTGCTAAAATGGTTGAAGGACGTATCAACAAATTCTACGAAGAAATCTGTGTAAACGAACAAGCTTTCGTTAAAAACCCAGATCAAAAAGTAGGACAATTCGTTGAAGCACTAGGCGGAAAAATCCTTTCATTCGTACGTTACGAAGTAGGGGAAGGTCTTGAAAAACGTCAAGAAAACTTTGCTGAAGAAGTAATGAACCAAGTTAAAAAGGACTAATTGATTGTAAGAAAACGGTTAAATAGGGAACACTATAGTGTTCCCTATTTTTTAAAATGTCCTGAATTTTTGATTAATGCAAGAATGAGCATGATGGACGAACAAAAAGATTACATAGTTGGAGGTTCTCATGGCTAAATATAAACGTGTCGTATTGAAACTCAGTGGTGAAGCATTGGCTGGAGACGAGGGTTTCGGAATTAATCCTGCAGTTATAAAGTCGATTGCAGAACAAGTAAAAGAAGTAGCTGAATTGGATGTAGAAGTAGCTGTGGTTGTCGGTGGCGGAAACATATGGCGCGGGAAAATCGGTAGTGAAATGGGCATGGACCGTGCAAATGCCGATTATATGGGCATGCTCGCTACAGTCATGAATTCATTGGCGTTACAAGATAGCCTCGAGCAGCTTGGGATTGAAACGCGCGTCCAAACGTCCATTGAGATGAGACAAGTGGCAGAACCATATATTAGACGACGTGCAATTAGACACCTGGAGAAAAAGAGAGTAGTCATTTTTGCAGCAGGAACAGGAAACCCATATTTCTCAACGGATACGACTGCCGCATTACGTGCAGCTGAAATTGAAGCGGATGTCATCTTGATGGCGAAGAACAATGTGGATGGCGTATACAATGCTGATCCTGTTAAAGACAAAAATGCAGTGAAGTATGATGAGCTTTCATATCTTGATGTGATAAAAGACGGATTACAAGTCATGGATTCTACTGCGTCCTCGCTATGTATGGACAATGATATTCCATTGATTGTCTTCTCTATTATGGAAAAAGGTAATATTAAGCGCGCTGTATTAGGCGAAACGCTTGGAACTATTGTAAGGGGGAAATAAAAGATGCCGAAACAAGTTATTTCGAATGCGAAAACGAAAATGGAAAAAGCCATTAGCGCTTACACACGTGAATTAGCCAGCATCCGTGCCGGAAGAGCAAATGCCTCATTGCTTGATAGAATCTCAATTGATTATTACGGATCCCAAACACCTATCAATCAAATGGCGGGCATTTCTGTACCAGAAGCAAGACTTTTAGTCATCCAGCCTTATGACAAAACGATTTTGGGCGAGATTGAAAAAGCAATTTTGAAATCGGATTTAGGATTAAATCCTTCTAATGATGGTTCTATAATCAGGATTGCCATTCCTGCGTTAACAGAAGAACGTAGGAAAGAACTTGTCAAGGTCGTTAAGAAAGAAGCCGAAGAAGCAAAAATCGCGGTTCGTAACGTTCGCCGTGATGCTAACGATGAGTTGAAAAAGCTTGAGAAAAATGGCGATATCACAGAAGATGACTTGCGCGGTTATGCAGATGACATTCAAAAGATGACGGATGGCAACATCTCAAAAATCGATGATATTACAAAAGATAAAGAAAAAGAAATTCTAGAAGTCTAATCCCTTCTAAAAGCATTGAATAAAAGGGCCGAATCCATTGTGGTCATGTCTTTGATCTAACATATAGGTGTGTTAAAAAGAGAAAACTGTTATAATAAGGTTTCTCCGATTATGATTACGCCTGAGTTAGTAAGAGCTTGAAAATGATGGAGGAGGTCCTTTTTGCCTTTTCTTCTTGAAAGGATATGCATTATTTATTTCTGGCCAACTTCTAATGAAGATAATATTTTCATAATAATAATATGAGAACAAGTTTTTTTTTGATATTATAATATAGATTCTGTTCTTATTTAGAATCCAAAAAATATACATAGTGCACGTAAATATTGCCTTTGTAGAGATAAGTACAACCTAATGGGGGACTAACATATGTATTCACTATGGAAGCGTTTCGTTAAAAAAGATGCTTCTTCCGATGTAGCAAGTAGGATCCAGCATATTAAGGAGTCTAATGTTCCTCAACATATTGCCATTATTATGGATGGAAACGGCCGATGGGCTAAAAAACGTGCGCTGCCACGTGTGGCAGGCCACCATGAAGGAATGAAAACCGTTCGAAAAATAACAAAGATTTCTAATGAGTTGGGAATAAAAACGTTGACCGTTTATGCGTTCTCCACAGAAAATTGGAAACGTCCGAAAAGTGAAGTCGATTTTTTAATGAAACTTCCACAGGAATTCCTAGGCACCTTTTTGCCAGAGCTTATAGCTGAAAATGTAAGGGTGGAGATGATGGGAGACTTATCGTTAATCCCGTCACATACTCAGAAAGCAGTTAAACAAGCGATGGAGGATACGAAAAATAATAACGGGATGATTTTGAACTTTGCTCTTAATTATGGAAGCCGTGGAGAAATAGTTGCGGCGGTCAACAGCATCATACATGATGTGAAAAATGGTATAATAAAGGAAAATGTTTCTGAGGAAATAGTATCAAGCTACTTAATGACACAACATTTGCTCGATCCGGATTTGTTGATCCGTACAAGCGGCGAAAAAAGGTTAAGCAACTTCATGCTTTGGCAGTCAGCGTATACCGAGCTATGGTTTACGGATGTGTTATGGCCGGACTTTAGTGAAGGTCATTTACTACAGGCTGTCGAGGAGTATCAAAAACGTTCACGCAGGTTCGGTGGCGTTTAATGTAGAAGGCGAGGAAATAGGAATAATGAAACAGAGAATTATTACGGCAGTCATCGCTGCCGCCATCTTCATTCCAATCGTGATGATAGGGAAGCTTCCCTTTTTATTGGTAATCTACCTTCTAGCATCTATCGGTTTGTATGAATTGATGAAAATGAAAAAGATGCGTGTATTCTCCTTTGAGGCGATTCTTTCACATGTTTTACTTTGGATATTATTACTGCCGAATGAATATAGCACGTTTTTAACTGAAAATAATTATGACAAAGTACAGATTTTCTTAATCGGCGTTTTAGTGCTATTGCTTTATACGGTCCTTTCGAAAAATATGTTCACTTTCGATGATGCAGGATTTTTGGTCATTACGATTCTTTACTTAGGCATCGGCTTTTACTATTTCTTTGAAACACGTGACAATGAATCTCTAGGTCTAGTCTATATCCTTCTTACTTTATTTACGATATGGGCAACCGATTCAGGAGCATACTTCATTGGAAAAGCAATCGGTAAGAGGAAGTTATGGCCTGAAATCAGTCCTAATAAAACAGTCGAGGGATTTTTGGGAGGCGTAGTTTCCGCGTTAGTCGTAGGTGTGCTTTTTTACGTATTTTCATCCCTTGACTATTCGATATGGCAATTGTTGTTGATATCGTTAATCATAGCAATCTTCGGCCAACTGGGAGACCTTGTTCAATCGGCTTATAAACGTCATTATGGCGTAAAGGATTCAGGAAAGATCCTACCTGGTCATGGCGGGATTTTAGACAGGCTGGATAGTTTAATATTTATTTTACCAATCTTACATTTATTGCATGTATTATAATTAAAAAGGTAAGGTTATATGAATTAGGAGATGAACGGATTTGAAGTATATCAGCCTTCTGGGTGCAACAGGTTCGATAGGCAAGCAAACGGCGGATGTGGTCAGGGCCCATCCCGATCAATTTAAGATAGTGGCACTTTCGGCCGGAAAGAATATTGCTTTGGTCAGAACCTATATAAAAGAGTTTGAACCAGAACTAGTTTCCGTACAGACAAAAGAAGATTATGAGGTTTTGAAAAGCGAGTTCTCTAACCGGAAAGATATTGAGTTCATGTATGGCGATGAGGGAATAACGGCAGTGGCTGTGTATAATCAAGCAACAGTCTTAGTGAATGCGGTCATCGGCAGCGTAGGACTTTATCCGACTTTGCAAGCGATTAAAGCCGGTAAGGATATTGCGATTGCCAATAAGGAGACTTTGGTAACAGCGGGCCATTTAGTCATTGATGAAGCGAAAAAAGCCGGGGTAAGGCTGCTTCCGGTCGATAGTGAGCATTCAGCAATTTTTCAAGCACTTCAGGGTGAACAAGAAAAAAATATCGAGCGCTTAGTCATTACTGCCTCTGGTGGAAGTTTCCGTGATCGAACCCGTGAAGAGCTAAAAGGCGTCACGGTAGAAGAGGCTTTAAACCATCCAAACTGGTCTATGGGGGCTAAAATCACCATCGATTCAGCATCCATGATGAACAAGGGATTGGAAGTAATCGAGGCACACTGGTTGTTTGATCTTCCATACGAAAAGATTGACGTGCTTCTCCATAGGGAGAGCATTATCCACTCAATGGTGGAATTTCATGATTCCAGTGTGATGGCACAGTTAGGTACACCTGATATGCGTGTACCCATCCAATTTGCCCTTACATATCCAGATCGACTGCCTCTTGTAGGACGGAAGCGTTTGAATTTGGCTGAAGCGGGAAAACTCCACTTTAGTGAAATGGACTTCACTCGATATCCTTGTTTGCAATTCGCTTACAAAGCAGGTAAAATGGGCGGCACGATGACAACGGTGTTGAATGCTGCAAATGAAGCTGCAGTAGCTGCATTTTTATCTGGAAAAGTTTCTTTCCTAGAAATTGAAACCCTGATAGAAAGAGCGCTTAACAAACATTCTGTCATAGCGAGTCCTGACTTAGAAACGATCCAGGAAGTCGATAAAATGACAAGGAAGTTTATAGAATCCTTAGTGAAAGATAGGTGACCAGAACATGCAGACTCTAGAAACGCTTATAGCGTTCATTATCATTTTTGGCGCTCTTGTTTTTTTCCATGAGCTTGGACACTTAGTATTTGCGAAGCGTGCTGGAATTCTATGCCGCGAATTTGCAATCGGATTTGGACCAAAAGTATTCACATATAAAAAGAAGGAAACGGTCTATACGATACGTCTTCTTCCTCTAGGTGGATACGTTCGAATGGCCGGAGAAGATGCGGAAAATATTGAATTGAAACCTGGTTACCGTGTGGGATTGATGTTTGATGAAGAAGAAACCGTCACGAAAATCATCTTGAACAACAAAGACAAATACCCGGATATTCGGCTTGTCGAAGTGGAAGTGATAGATTTAGATCATAAACTGATACTTACGGGATATGAAGAGGGAGAAGAAGACACGTTAAAAACGTTTTCGATCCATAAGGAAGCCGTAATCGTTGAAAATGGGGTCGAGAACCAAATTGCCCCTTATGATCGCCAGTTTGCATCTAAATCTCTTGGACACCGCTTTTTAACAATCTTAGCGGGCCCAGCAATGAACTTTGTTCTAGCTTTTGTTATTTTTACATTGATTGGTTTATTTCAAGGCGTCGTGGTGGACGAAGCCAAACTGGGTGAATTAACTAAGGACGGTGCAGCCGTTACTTCTGGACTTAAATCCGGGGATGCCATTCAATCGATTGAAGGTACGGAAGTCACAACCTGGGAAGATGTACAGGCGAGTATCCAAAAAAGTCCCGGTAAAGAAATCGAATTCGTTGTATATAGGGACGGTAAAACGTTAGAAGTACCAGTTACTCCTCAGGAAGTCGAGAGGGAAGGTCAGAAAATTGGAATCATCGGGGTATACCCTCCCGTTGAAAAAGCTCCACTAAAAGCCATTCAATATGGTGCGACGGAGACGTATTTTTGGACGAAACAGATTTTCATCATTCTGGGTGACCTAGTAACGGGTGGCTTTACGATTGACAGTCTATCTGGTCCAGTAGGTATATATAAATCGACTGAGGAAGTCGCAAAACAGGGCTTGTTCACGTTGATGAAATGGGCTGGGTTGCTCAGCATAAATTTAGGAATCATGAATCTTTTACCGTTACCTGCTTTGGACGGCGGACGATTATTATTCTTCGTGGTTGAGTTCTTAAGAGGAAAACCAATTGATCGCCAAAAAGAAGGAATGGTGCATTTCATCGGATTTGCTTTGCTGATGTTGTTAATGATCGTCGTGACATGGAATGACATCCAGAGATTCTTCCTATAAGCTGATATGAATGAAACCAAACAAGCCAGCAGAACTATCTGTTGGCTGTTTGAATCTACTTGTAACTTTTTGAAGAGTTTGGGCAAAATAGTTTGTTTTATCGGGAATTCGTAAGTATAATCGAAAAAGAGCGAATGAAATCAACTTAATTTAAATCAATCAGACAATAATAATGTAATTTTGTATTACATGACCCGTAAATTTCCGTATGGAAGTTTAAAGGAAATATTGAAGAGGTGTAGATATGAAACAAAGTATGACGTTAATCCCTACATTGAGGGAAGTCCCTGCAGATGCAGAAATTAAAAGCCACCAGCTTTTGTTGCGAGCAGGATTCATGAGACAGAATTCAAGTGGCGTTTACAGTTTTATGCCGCTTGGTAATAAAGTGCTTCAAAAGGTTGAAGCGATTGTTCGGGAAGAAATGGACAATGCAGGTGCCGTAGAATTATTGATGCCAGCCCTTCAACAAGCGGAATTTTGGCAGGAATCCGGTCGTTGGTATACATATGGACCCGAATTAATGCGATTAAAAGACCGTAACAACCGTGAATTTGCCCTTGGAGCTACACATGAAGAGGTCGTTACAAGCTTGGTCCGTGACGAAGTGAAGTCATACAAGCGTTTGCCATTGACGGTTTATCAAATCCAAACGAAGTTCCGTGATGAAAAAAGACCTCGTTTTGGTTTATTGCGCGGACGCGAATTCATCATGAAGGATGCTTACTCATTCCATGCAAATCAAGAAAGTCTTGATGCTGTATATGAAAAACTTTATGCGGCCTATTCAAATGTATTTAGCCGTTGTGGCCTTGATTTCCGTGCAGTCATCGCCGATTCAGGAGCGATGGGTGGAAAGGATACACATGAATTCATGGTGCTTTCTGAAATTGGAGAAGACACGATTGCCTATTCAGATACATCCGATTATGCGGCGAATATTGAAATGGCGCCTGTAGCGGTAAAATATGAAAAAAATTCCGAAGAGCAGGGAACACTTGATAAAGTTCATACTCCTGGACAGAAATCAATTGATGATGTAGCTTCATTTTTAAAAACCGATGCTTCAAAATTGATCAAGTCCTTGTTATTTAAAGTGGATGAAAAATATGTACTCGTCTTGGTACGAGGAGATCATGAAGTGAATGATATCAAAGTAAAAAACTTCTACAATGCTGAAGTCGTGGAGTTAGTGGACCCTAACGAAACGAAAGAAGTCTTAGGTTGTGCGGTAGGTTCTCTTGGACCAATCAATATTGCCTCAAGCGTAGAAGTCATCGCCGATTTGGCCATTGAAGCAATGGTTAATGGAGTATGCGGCGCTAATGAGGAAGATTATCATTTTGTGAATGTAAACCCTGACCGTGATTTTAAGGTGGAAAGTTTTATCGATCTTCGTTTTATCCAAGAGGGAGATCCATCACCGGATGGCAACGGAATAATCAAGTTTGCTAAAGGAATTGAAGTCGGTCACGTATTCAAGCTTGGGACTAAATATTCCGAAGCGATGAACGCGACGTTCCTAGATGAAAACGGCCGTTCGCAACCGATGATCATGGGTTGTTACGGTATTGGTGTATCTCGTACACTTGCAGCTGTCGCTGAGCAATTCAATGATGAGAAAGGTTTAGTATGGCCGGTGAATTTGGCTCCGTTCCAGGTCCATTTGATTCCGGTTAACATGAAGGATCAATCTCAAGCTGAACTTGCAGAAAAACTATATGCTGAACTTAAAAAACAAGGCATGGATGTCTTGTTGGATGACCGTCATGAACGTGCCGGAGTGAAATTTGCCGATTCTGACTTGATTGGACTTCCTGTCCGCGTAACGGTCGGTAAAAAAGCTTCCGAAGGCATCGTGGAAGTGAAGATCCGTAAAACAGGTGAAGTGCTTGAACTGGAAACATCGGAACTTGCACAGAAGTTACATGAATTATTGGGATAAAGCAGTAAAATCATAGCTTGATTTGGCATCATTCATTTGGATGATGCCTTTCCTTTTCCCTATAATTAGATGTCCGTGAACTGCATCTAGTATGTTATAATAACCACTGTTATTAGAATGAAACTGATGAATAATATCTTTAGATAGTAGATAAAGGGGAGAGAGGAAATGGATCAAAATCCAAACAGCGGTAGAGAGAGATTTCAACTCTTGCTCCAGCAATTGGGCTTGACTGAGGATGCCTTTGTGAATTTTTTCATCGGTGCCGAAATTGATAAACTTTCCATAGAGAGAGAGTCCCAAAAATGGCATTTTGCCTTTAATATACCTGCGTTAATTCCATGCAGTGTTCATACAAGATTTTCAAATCATTTAACTAGTACTTTTGCCCATATTGCCAAGGTTACATTCACCATGAATGTTGCCAATCCGATAGTGACGGAGGAATTGGTCAAAGAATACTGGAAAAATTGCATAAGTGAACTACAAGGCATATCGCCAGCACTTTTATCACTCTTAAATGAGCAAGAACCCAAAGTGACAGGGTATAAGCTCGTGGTCAATGCACGTAATGGTGCGGAAGCTGGACAGTTAAAACAGAAATACTCCGGTCTCATTTCGAATATTTATCAAACGTATGGTTTCCCTCCATTAACTCTTGAAGCAGAAGTGAACGAAAATGTTTCGGAAACTGATTACAAGAAGTTTTTAGCAGAGAAGCAAAAGGAAGATGAGGAAAAGGGACTTGCCGCGTTACTAGAGATGCAGAAGAAAGAATCGGAAAAAGGAGACGAGGGTGTTTACGAAGGCCCGGTTAAAATCGGGTACACCATTAAAGAAGATGCCGATTTCCGTAGCATAGAGCAAATTATTGATGAAGAGCGCAGGATAGCGATTGAAGGTTTCGTGTTTGACGCGGAAGTCCGTGAGCTCCGGAGCGGACGTAGTCTATTGACGTTTAAAGTTACGGATTATACAAGCTCTATTTTAGTTAAAATGTTTTCACGTGACAAAGAGGATGCTGCCATCCTAGCCCGTGTTAAAAAAGGAATGTGGGTACGTGCCCAAGGTAGCATTCAAAATGATACGTTTGTTCGCGATCTAGTTATGATTGCAAACGATATTAATGAGATCTCTAAGCAGGGACGGCAGGATAAGGCTCCTGAGGGTGAAAAACGCGTCGAGCTTCATATGCACACACCGATGAGCCAAATGGATGCAGTGACGCCGACATCCGCCCTTGTTGCCCAAGCCGCGAAGTGGGGTCATAAGGCCGTAGCCATCACCGATCATGCAGGGGCTCAATCTTTCCCAGAGGCCTACGGCGCCGGCCAAAAACATGACATCAAGATTTTGTATGGTGTCGAAGTGAATCTCGTGAACGACGGTGTGCCAATCGCCTATAATGAAGCACATATACCGCTTTCCGATGCCACCTATATCGTTTTCGATGTCGAGACGACTGGTTTGTCTGCCGTTTATGATACGATCATTGAATTAGCAGCCGTGAAAATTCATGATGGAGACATCATTGATAAATTTGAATCATTCGCTAACCCACATCGACCGTTATCCAATACGATCATCGACTTGACTCATATCACAGATGATATGCTGGTGGATGCACCGGAAGTTTCAGACGTATTGGAAAAGTTCAAGGAATGGGCGGGAGATGCCATCCTTGTTGCGCATAATGCAAGTTTTGATATGGGCTTTTTGAACATGGGCTACAAAAATATTGGGTATCCAAAAGCAACCAATCCCGTATTGGATACGCTGGAATTAGGGAGATTTTTATATCCCGAGTTCAAAAATCACCGGTTGAACACATTGTGTAAAAAGCTCGATATTGATTTGACTCAACATCATAGGGCCATATACGATGCTGAGGCTACGGGGTACCTGATGTTGAAGATGTTGAAGGAAACGATAGCGAGAGGCATTACCCATCATGATCAATTAAATGACAATATGGGAAACGGAAATGCATATCAGCGTTCTCGACCATCTCATTGTACTTTGATTGCACAAACACAGGAAGGCTTGAAAAATCTCTTTAAATTGATTTCATTATCCCATATTAATTATTTTTACAGAGTTCCGCGGATTCCGCGTTCTCAACTAAAAAAATATCGTGAAGGAATTCTCGTTGGTTCTGGATGTGATAAAGGGGAAGTCTTCGAAGGGATGATGCAAAAGGGTTTTGAGGATGTTGTCGAAATAGCCGAGTTTTACGATTATCTTGAAATCCATCCAAAGGATGTTTATCAACATTTGATAGAGCTTGAATTTGTCCGTGATGAAAAGTCGTTAGAGACGATTATTTCAAACATTGTCAAGCTCGGAGAAAAGCTTAATAAACCTGTTGTAGCGACAGGAAATGTGCATTATTTGGACCCGAATGACAAGATATACCGTAAAATCCTTGTGAATTCACAAGGTGGGGCGAATATGCTGAATCGACATAAGCTACCAGATGTCCATTTCCGTACAACGGATGAGATGTTAAGGGATTTTTCCTTCCTTGGTGCCGAGAAGGCAAAAGAAGTCGTAGTCACAAATACGAATAAAATTGCAGATATGATAGAAAACATCAAGCCAATCAAGGACGATCTATATACACCTAAAATCGAGGGTGCAGAAGAAGAAATGCGTGCAATGAGTTATGGAATGGCTAGAAAGATATATGGAGAGAATCTACCGGAAATCGTTGAGGCCCGTCTTGAAAAGGAACTAAAAAGTATTATCGGCCATGGATTCGCCGTTATCTATTTAATTTCTCATAAACTGGTTAAAAAATCATTGAATGATGGCTATCTCGTTGGTTCCCGGGGTTCGGTCGGATCGTCATTCGTTGCGACGATGACAGAAATTACGGAAGTGAACCCGCTGCCGCCACATTATGTGTGCCCAGTATGTAAGAAATCGGAATTCTTTAATGATGGGTCAGTAGGCTCAGGGTTTGACTTGCCTGATAAAGATTGCCCGGATTGTGGCATTGCCTATACGAAAGACGGTCATGATATTCCATTTGAAACGTTCCTTGGATTTAAAGGGGATAAGGTCCCCGATATTGACTTGAACTTCTCTGGTGAATATCAGCCGAAAGCCCATGATTATACGAAGGTCCTATTTGGAGAAGATTATGTTTATCGTGCCGGTACAATCGGTACGGTGGCTGAAAAGACGGCATACGGATATGTTAAAGGCTATTCAGCCGACAATAATATCCACATGCGTGGTGCAGAAACAGATCGACTTGTCGCGGGATGTACGGGTGTTAAACGGACAACTGGACAGCATCCAGGGGGAATCATCGTTGTCCCGGATTACATGGATATCTATGATTTCTCACCAATACAGTTCCCTGCGGATGACAGAAACTCAGAGTGGAAAACGACTCACTTTGATTTCCACTCCATTCACGATAATATTTTGAAACTGGATATACTTGGTCATGATGATCCGACAGTGATCAGGATGCTTCAGGATTTAAGTGGTATTGACCCAAAAACGATTCCGACAGATGATCCAGAGGTAATGAAGATATTCAGCAGTACGGAGTCGTTAGGTGTGACTGAAGATCAAATCATGTGTAAAACCGGGACACTCGGCATACCTGAATTTGGAACGCGTTTTGTTCGACAAATGCTTGAGGACACTAAACCGACGACATTTTCCGAGCTTGTCCAGATTTCTGGTTTATCCCACGGTACTGATGTATGGCTGAGCAATGCACAAGAACTGATTCATAATAAAATCTGTACACTTAGCGAAGTAATCGGTTGCCGGGATGATATTATGGTTTATCTCATTTATCAGGGACTAGACCCTTCCCTTGCTTTTAAAATCATGGAATCCGTACGTAAAGGGAAAGGCTTGTCTGAGGAATTCGAAGAGGAAATGCGTAAGAATCAAGTGCCGGAATGGTATATAGATTCCTGTAAGAAGATTAAATATATGTTCCCGAAAGCACATGCTGCCGCATATGTGTTGATGGCGGTTCGGATTGCCTATTTCAAAGTGCATTTGCCATTATTGTATTATGCAGCATATTTCACGGTTCGTGCCGATGACTTCGAAATAGATGCCATGACACGTGGGTCACAAGCAATCAAGACCAAGATGGATGAAATAAATGTAAAAGGGTTGGATGCTTCCACGAAAGAGAAAAACACACTGACGGTACTTGAGCTAGCGTTGGAAATGTGTGAGCGTGGATACTCTTTCGCCAAGGTAGACTTGTATAAATCGAGTGCAGACCAATTCATCATTGAGGGTAACACGTTAATTCCACCTTTCAATTCGATTCCAGGTCTTGGTACGAATGCGGCGATCAATATTGTCAATGCGCGCAAAAACGGAGAGTTTCTCTCCAAGGAAGATTTGCAACAACGTGGGAAAGTATCCAAGACAATTCTTGAATACCTTGATAAACAAGGCTGTCTCGAGGCTCTTCCAGAACAAAATCAGCTTTCCTTATTTTAAGTGTGGAACTGCCTATGAAAAGGAAGAAACAGACATGATATTTGCAAAAATATCTTGATTATGGTATATTTTTATTGGAAATACTAAGAGGAACCAATGGCAAGAGTGGGGAAACCCACTCTTTCGTGTTGTATTGACCATTTAATTTTGAATCCGAAACCAAGCGCACACAACGCACGTATGGAGGAAACAAATGAGTAAAAAGGTAACGGAAGTTGTAGAAGAATTAGCTCTACCAATTCTTGAAGAATTGCAGCTTGAATTAGTTGAAGTGGAGTATGTGAAGGAAGGCAAGAACTGGTTCCTTCGAGTGTACATTGATAAAGAGACAGGCGTAGATCTTGAAGATTGCGGGAAAACGAGTGAAAAGCTCAGTGAAAAGCTTGATGAAGTCGATCCAATTCCACAAATTTATTTTCTCGAAGTTTCATCTCCCGGAGCGGAAAGGCCTCTAAAAAAAGAGAAGGATTTCCTTAATGCTATCGGTAAAAATGTTTACATAAAAACATACGAGCCCATTTTAAATGAAAAAGAATTCGAAGGAATCATGACCAATTATGATGGGAATGAAGTGACGCTTGAAATCAAAATCAAGACTAGAAAGAAAATAGTCGTCATTCCATTTGAAAAAGTGGCGAAAGCAAGACTTGCCATTACCTTCTCTTAATCAAGCAATTATTAATTAAATATCCGTAAGGGGGATCACCATGAGCAATGAGTTATTGGATGCTCTCTATATTTTAGAACATGATAAAGGAATTTCGAGAGAAGTTTTGATCGACGCGATTGAGGCTGCACTTATATCGGCATATCGCCGTAACTTTAACCAAGCACAAAATGTACGTATCGACTTGAATTTAGGCAAAGGCACCATGCGAGTATTTGCCAGAAAAGATGTAGTCGAGGAAGTATTCGATTCACGTCTGGAAATTTCCGTTGAAGAAGCAAGAGCAATAGATCCAAACTACCAGTTGGAAGATATTGTGGAAATGGAAGTTACGCCTAAGGATTTCGGCCGTATTGCTGCACAAACAGCCAAGCAGGTCGTAACACAAAGAGTGCGTGAAGCTGAACGTGGTATCATTTACGCAGAATTCATAGACCGTGAAGAGGATATCATGACAGGTATCGTGCAACGCCAGGATTCACGTTTCATCTATGTGAGTTTGGGGAAAATTGAAGCATTGCTTCCTGTCAATGAACAGATGCCAAATGAACAGTATAAACCTCACGACCGCATCAAGGTTTTCATTACAAAAGTTGAAAAGACTTCGAAAGGGCCACAAATTTTTGTATCCCGTTCTCATCCAGGTCTTTTAAAACGTTTGTTTGAGATAGAAGTGCCTGAGATTTTTGATGGAACTGTAGAAATCAAATCAGTTGCCAGAGAAGCAGGCGACCGCTCAAAAATTTCTGTACACTCAGATAATGAGGAAGTCGATCCAGTTGGTTCATGTGTTGGCCAAAAAGGACAGCGTGTCCAGGCTATCGTCAATGAATTAAAAGGTGAGAAGATCGATATCGTTAAATGGTCAGAAAATCCTGTTATCTTTGTTGCGAATGCTTTAAGTCCTTCAAAAGTGCTTGAAGTAATCGTTAAAGAAGAAGACAAAGCGACGACGGTCATTGTTCCTGACTACCAACTTTCACTAGCAATTGGTAAGCGTGGACAAAACGCACGCTTAGCAGCCAAACTGACTGGCTGGAAAATTGATATCAAGAGTGAAACGGAAGCCCGCGAAGCTGGTATTTACCCTGTTGAAGAACAGGAGTTCTTATTAAGCCGGGATAGTTATGTGAATGAAGAGGATGAAGAATTCGAAGAGGATAACGAGTAAGGTAGAGGTGAAAATAGATGAATAGCCGAAAAAAAATCCCGATGCGTAAATGTGTTGCCACTGGCGTTATGAAGCCAAAGAAAGAACTCATTCGTATCGTTCGATCTAAAGAAGGGGAAGTCAGCCTTGATCCGACCGGAAAAAAATCGGGAAGGGGAGCTTATTTGACCCTTGATCGGAATATTATCGAGCTGGCCAAAAAGAAAAATGTGCTGGCAAATCACCTTAGTACTCAAATTGATTCTTCCCTTTATGAACAATTGCTTGAATTAGTGGATAAGGAGCAAGACTAACACCATGACCCAACAACAACAATGGATGTCTCTATTAGGTTTGGCCAATCGAGCACGCAAGCTAATTTCGGGTGAAGAATTAGTGGTTAAAGAGATTAGAAGCGGTAATGCCAAAGTTGTTATTTTAGCCGCGGACGCTTCAAAAAACACTGAGAAAAAAATCTCTGATAAGTGCGCATTTTATCAGGTTCCTTTAAAAAGAGTCGAAGACAGATCTATGCTCGGCCATGCTATTGGCAAAGATGCTAGAGTTGCCGTCGCAGTTCTTGATGAAGGTTTTGCACAAAAACTCCGAATGCTGCTCGATTAAATTTACCGGGGGTGAACGTATGACAAAATTGCGTGTATATGAATATGCAAAACAGAAAAACGTTTCAAGTAAAGACGTAATAAATAAACTTAAAGAAATGAATATAGAGGTAACAAACCATATGACAGCATTAGACGATTCAACTGTAAACAAATTAAACGATTCTCTTAAACCAAAAAGCGAAGAACCAACCCAAGCAGCTGCTGAACCAAAAGCAAATGCAACGGTTGCGAAATACGAAGCTGAAGCAGATGAGAAAAGCACGATCAATAAAGAAAAGCTAAAGAAAAAGCCACCAGTTAAACCGTTGGGCACTAAAAAACCATCAGGACAGTTTAGCAGGGGAAGAAATAACCGTAATAAGAATAACAAACAAAGACAATCGGCGCCGCAGGCACCAGTTACAAAACGTAAGGAAAGAGAACTTCCAGAAAAAATTACGTTTTATGAGTCTTTGACTGTCATGGAACTTGGTAAGAAACTTCACCGTGAACCTTCTGAAATCATTAAGAAGCTTTTCATGCTTGGAGTCATGGCTACAATCAACCAAACGTTGGATAAAGATGCTATCGAATTAATCTGTACTGAGTACGGAGTATTGGCTGAAGAAGAGATTCGTGTTGACTTGACAGATCTTGAGTCATTAGTGACTGAAGATGCTTCTGAAGATTTAATCGAACGTCCAGCAGTCGTAACTATCATGGGTCACGTCGATCATGGTAAAACGACATTGCTTGATTCTATTCGCCATACGAAAGTAACAGAAGGCGAAGCGGGCGGAATCACTCAACATATCGGTGCTTACCAAGTCAAAGTCAATGACAAGAAAATCACATTCCTTGATACACCAGGACATGCTGCGTTTACAACAATGCGTGCTCGTGGAGCTTTAATCACGGATATTACGATTCTTGTTGTAGCAGCGGATGACGGTGTAATGCCGCAAACAATTGAAGCGATTAACCATGCTAAAGCAGCGGATGTTCCAATCATTGTTGCTGTTAATAAAATGGATAAAGAAGCAGCTAATCCTGACCGCGTCATGCAAGAATTAACAGAGCATGGTTTAGTTTCTGAAGCATGGGGTGGAGATACGATCTTCGTACCTATTTCTGCCAAAACGGGCGAAGGAATTGATAACTTGCTGGAAATGATTCTACTAGTTAGTGAAGTAGAAGAATATAAAGCCAATCCAACCCGTAAAGCGAACGGAACGGTTATAGAAGCACGTTTGGATAAAGGCCGTGGCTCTGTAGCGACGTTACTAGTCCAAAACGGTACTTTGAAAGTCGGAGACCCAATCGTTATCGGTAACACTTTCGGCCGTGTACGTGCCATGGTCAGTGATCTTGGACGTCGTGTTAAGGATGCAGGTCCATCAACACCGGTTGAAATCACTGGATTGAATGAAGTTCCACAAGCAGGCGACCGTTTCATCGTCTTTGAAGATGAGAAAACAGCCCGCCAAGTTGGGGAAGTACGTGCACAGAGACAACTTGCTTCACAACGTAATGAAAAATCACGTGTAACACTTGATACATTGTTTGAACAAATGAAAGAAGGGGAAATTAAGGAATTGAACATCATCTTAAAAGCGGATGTTCAAGGTTCTGCTGAAGCAGTAGCCGCTTCCCTGAATAAAATAGAAGTAGAAGGCGCTAAAGTAAAAATCATTCATATCGGCGTCGGTGCTATCACAGAGTCTGATATCATCCTTGCTACCGCTTCTAATGCAATCGTAATTGGTTTTAATGTTCGTCCAGATGCGAATGCGAAGCGTGCCGCTGAATCAGAACAAGTTGATGTTCGCCTTCACCGTATCATATACAAAGCAATTGAAGAGATTGAATCGGCTATGAAAGGGATGCTTGATCCTGAGTTCGAAGAAAAAATCATTGGTCAAGCTGAAGTTCGTACAACTTTCAAAGTATCTAAAGTTGGTACAATTGCTGGTTCATATGTTACCGAAGGAAAACTTACGCGTGACAGCGGAATTCGCTTAATTCGTGAAGGTGTTGTCATTTACGAAGGTGAAATTGACGCATTGAAACGTTTTAAAGATGACGTTAAAGAAGTGGCAACAAATTATGAATGTGGTATTACCATTAAAAATTACAATGACCTTAAAGAGGGCGATGTAATTGAGGCTTATATAATGGAAGAGATCGAGCGTAAATGATCGTTGGATCCGTCCAATGTGAGTGCATAATCTATGACACCCATTCTTTGAAAGAAAAACGAGCTGTGTTGCAACGTGTCATGACACGGCTTAAGCAGAAGCTTAATGTCTCGGTAGCGGAAACGGATTTCCAGGATCTTTGGCAGCGTACTAAGATTTCTATCGTAACCGTTTCATCCTCAAGGAAAGCTACTGAGAGGGAACTTCAAAATGCCCTTAAATTTCTAGATTCATTTCCGGAAATTGAGCGCACAATAACAGATATAGACTGGCTATAAGCTAGCGAGGTGATATTATGAGCCTTCGAGCAAATCGTGTGGGCGAACAAATGAAAAAAGAGCTGAGTGAAATCATCGGCCGCAAAATTAAAGATCCAAGAATCGGATTCGTCACAGTAACGGATGTTGAAGTGACAGGCGATTTACAACAAGCAACAGTTTATATCTCTGTCTTGGGAGACCAGGAACAACGGGAAAAAACTTTGCAGGGTCTTGAAAAGGCAAAAGGATTCATGCGTTCAGAAATTGGGCAAAGAATTCGCTTGCGTAAAACTCCGGAGTTGTTTTTTGAATTTGATGAATCCGTCGATTATGGTAACCGTATCGAATCATTAATTTCTCAAATCAAAAAAGAGGAAAAACCTTCAGTAAAAGACGAAGAATAAGCAAGCAGTAAATGGAGGCTGACTCAATAAGTGCTTTGCACTTCTTGGCTCGGCCTCTTTTTTTTGAAATGACAAGATTAATGAGGTGAAGGAATGGACGGCATACTCCCATTATGGAAACCAAAGGGAATGACATCCCATGATTGTGTTTTTAAATTAAGGAAGATTTTAAAAACGAAAAAAGTCGGACATACGGGCACTTTAGATCCTGAAGTCACCGGTGTTTTACCGATATGTATCGGCAGGGCAACGAAAATTGCCGAATACTTAACAGAAGCAGGTAAAGCGTATGAAGGGGAAGTGACGCTTGGTTTTTCAACGGCTACCGAAGATGCGACTGGAGAAAAAGTGGCGGAACAAAAGGTAACCGAAACATTTCAACGTTCACAAATCCTTGAGGTATTGAAATCCCTAACAGGAAAAATTGAACAAACTCCGCCAATGTTCTCAGCTGTCAAGGTAAATGGCAAAAAGCTATATGAATATGCTCGGGCTGGGATAGAAGTGGAACGTCCAACACGGGAAGTAACTATTCATGATATTACTTTACTGGATGATCGTTCAGAATTCAAAGGTGAAACCATTTCCTTCCGGTTTCGTGTCAAGTGTAGCAAAGGAACCTATATTCGGACATTAGCGGTGATGATGGGCGAAAGATTGGGATACCCGGCACATATGTCGGACTTGGTCCGGATTGAAGCGGCTGGCTTTACGCTTGAGGATTGTTTCACGTTCGCTGAGGTGGAAGAATTCATGGAATCAGAAAAGACAGGAGATTTTCTGTTGCCATTAGAACGTGGATTGTTACATTTGCCGAAATTCCAGATTAATGATAAAGTAGCAAAGAAAGTACTTAACGGTGCGGTATTGGAACAAACGGAGGATGTTGTTTTTGAAAAGGGGCAACCATTTGTCATGATGGATCCCACTGATAAGGCGATTGCCATTTATCAAATACATCCCACAAAAGAAGGGTTAATTAAACCTGTCAAAGTTTTCGCACAAGAATCATAGACCGTTTTTGCCGTCGGAAAGAGGAGATTGAAAGGTGAAAGTGATTGCATTAGAGCATCCTCATCAATTTAAACCGGATGACTTCCCTGAGCTTGTCATGGCACTTGGTTTTTTTGATGGCATCCATAAAGGACATCAAACTGTCATCCAAACCGCTAAGCAAAAGGCTCATGAAATGAATCTTATGTCAGCAGTCATGACATTTGATCCACATCCTTCCGCTGTATTAGGGAAGAAAGTGGGAAACATTCGTTATATTACACCACTGGAAGATAAGATAAAAATCATAGAAACGATGGAAATCGATTACCTATTTGTCGTCAACTTCAGTAAGGAATTCGCTTCGATGCTACCTGAGGAGTTTGTGGATGATTACATAGTGGGTCTGAATGTCCGTCACGTTGTAGCAGGTTTTGATTATTCTTATGGCCGCTATGGTAATGGATCGATGGATGATCTACCTGCCTATGCTAAGGGAAGATTTGGTCAAACCGTCGTTGCAAAGCAGACATTCGAGGACGGAAAGGTAAGTTCCACAAGAATCAGGGAGACGCTCAGCAATGGTGATTTTTCTGACTTCTATCATTTAGCGGGTCGTCGCTATGTAACAAAGGGACATGTAGTCCATGGAGAAAAGCGGGGGAGAAAGTTAGGATTCCCGACCGCGAATATTGAAGTGAGTGATGATTACATATTCCCCGCACCTGGCGTATATGCAGTCAGGATTAAAATAAGTGGATCCTGGTATGATGGGGTGTGCAATGTAGGGTATAAGCCGACATTCCATGAAGAAAAACCCGAATATCCTAGCGTAGAAGTTCATGCATTAGGTTTTACAGGAGATATCTATGGAGAACAGGTGTCAGTCGAGTGGCATATTAGGTTGAGAAGCGAGCGCAAATTCTCGGGACTTGAAGAGTTAGTCAACCAGATTGAAATTGACAAGCAAAATACGCAAGCATATTTTGCCGAATTGAACGGGTAACATTGTAAGAAACCAAAAGGATAGAAGACAAGGCTTGCAATTTTGACGGAAAACATGTATTCTATTGTATGTATGAAAATAACCATTGCTTGGCTAGTCGAGACTCCGACGCTGGCTCGGTAATAGGTGATTTTACAGAATTTTAGGAGGAATAATAACATGGCTATTACACAAGAACGCAAAAACGAACTTATCGCTGAGTTCAGAACTCACGATACTGACACTGGATCTCCAGAAGTTCAAATCGCAGTACTAACAGAAGAAATCAACAACTTGAACGGTCACTTACGCACACACAAAAAAGATCACCATTCTCGTCGCGGTCTTCTTAAAATGGTAGGTAAACGTCGTAATCTTTTAACTTACCTACGTAATAAAGACGTTACTCGTTACCGTACACTAATTAACACATTAGGTCTACGTAGATAATTTTTTCAAAAAAAGCGGGAAATTTCCCGCTTTTTTGATGTTATTCAAATGATTTGGACGCTATCAATTTTTAGGCTAAGCCATCGTCCTTTGGACTCGGCAGCCGCCGAGTTTTTTTCTACTCATAAATGATTAAGATATATACATAATTGAATGAATAAATATTTAGTCATATTACTGTTAACACTTGTTTTTTTCGTGCATAATAGTGATAGTTTGGTTATAACTTGAGTTCAATTACTTTCACATATAATGATTTATTTTAATAAAGGTTTAGGTAAACTAAGCCTCTAATAGCGAAGATTCAGAGAGGGGTTTAATAAATGGGACAGGGAAAACATACGTATTCATTTGACTGGGCCGGCCGTAATGTAACGGTAGAAATCGGTCAGTTGGCCAAACAAGCGAACGGAGCCGTTTTAGTCCGTTATGGCGAAACAGCTGTCTTAAGTACAGCAACTGCTTCTAAAGAACCTAGAAACGTCGACTTCTTCCCGTTGACAGTCAACTACGAAGAAAGACTGTATGCAGTCGGTAAAATTCCAGGGGGCTTCATTAAACGTGAGGGTAGACCGAGTGAAAGAGCTATTTTGGCAAGCCGTCTAATTGACCGTCCAATTCGTCCACTATTTGCGGATGGTTTCAGGAACGACGTTCAAATCATCAGCATGGTCATGAGTGTTGATCAAGATTGTTCTACAGAAATGGCAGCAATGCTAGGTTCTTCCCTTGCACTTTCAGTTTCTGACATTCCGTTTGAAGGACCAATCGCGGGCGTAGTAGTAGGAAGAATCAATAATGAATTCATCATAAACCCTACTGTTGACCAACTTGCGAAAAGTGATATCAACTTAACGGTTGCTGGAACAAAGGACGCTATCAACATGGTTGAAGCTGGAGCGAATGAAGTGCCTGAAGAAACAATGCTTGAAGCCATCATGTTTGGACATGATGAAATCAAGAAGGTCATTGCATTCCAAGAAAAAATCGTTGCTGAAATTGGCAAGGAAAAGCTACAAATCACTTTGTATAAAGTGGATGAAGAACTTGAAGCAGAAGTGAAAGGCCTATGTGAGGCGGAACTTAACAAAGCTGTACAAGTTCAGGAAAAACATGCACGTGAAGCCGCCATCAAAGAGGTTAAAGATGATGTGTTGGCTAAATACGAAGAAGAAACTGATGAAGAAAAACTAAAACAAATTAAAGAAATTTTAAATAAACTGGTTAAATCAGAAGTCCGCCGTTTAATCACGGAAGAAAAAGTACGTCCGGATGGCCGTAATCCTGATGAAATCAGACCATTGTCATCTGAAGTTACGATTTTACCACGTACCCACGGCTCTGGATTGTTCACACGCGGACAAACACAAGCACTATCCATTTGTACACTGGGAGCACTAGGAGATGTACAAATTTTGGACGGGCTTGGAACAGAAGAGTCAAAACGCTTTATGCATCATTATAACTTCCCACATTTCAGTGTTGGGGAAACAGGTCCGATCCGCGGGGCAGGACGTCGTGAAATCGGTCACGGTGCACTTGGTGAAAGAGCATTAGAACCAGTCATTCCAAATGATAAAGACTTCCCTTATACAATCAGACTTGTATCTGAAGTACTTGAATCTAATGGATCAACATCTCAAGCAAGTATCTGTGCTAGTACGCTAGCTATGATGGACGCGGGTGTTCCATTGAAAGCACCGGTTGCAGGTATCGCAATGGGTCTTGTAAAAACAGGTGAGCATTATACGATCCTGACTGATATTCAAGGCATGGAAGATCACCTTGGCGATATGGACTTTAAAGTGGCTGGAACATCTAAAGGTGTTACCGCTCTTCAAATGGATATCAAAATTGATGGTCTTTCAAGAGAAATTCTTGAAGAAGCATTGCTTCAAGCTAAAAAAGGCCGCATGCATATCTTGGAATCGATGATTGCTACAATCAATCAACCGCGTGAAAAATTGTCCAAATATGCGCCTAAAATCGTTACAATGACCATTAATCCGGACAAAATCCGCGATGTTATCGGACCTAGTGGTAAACATATCAATAAAATCATTGAAGAGACCGGCGTGAAAATCGATATCGAACAAGATGGTACGGTATTCATTTCTTCAACGGACGAACCGATGATCGAAAAAGCTAAAAAAATCATTGAAGACATCGTTCGTGAAGTCGTTGTGGGCGAACTATACTTAGGTAAAGTTAAACGCATTGAAAAATTCGGTTGCTTCGTGGAGATTTTCAATGGTAAAGATGGTTTGGTCCATATTTCGGAATTGGCTGAAGAAAGAGTCGGCAAAGTGGAAGATGTCGTTTCACTTGGCGATGAGCTATTAGTAAAGGTCACTGAGATTGACAAACAAGGTAGGGTTAACCTTTCTCGTAAAGCTGTACTTAAAGAACAAAAAGAAGCAGCTAATCCTTCTCAATCATAAGAAAAAAGAATATACGGCATGCGGTTCTCTTTATGAACCTGCATGCTTTTTTTGTTTGAAAAGGCCCCCTTATTTATAAGCATTTCAGCAATTGAAAGTTGTCATGTTCTACCTTGTCCATTTTCTTCATACATTTCTGTATGAAGGGGGCGTAAAAAATGAATAATAAATGGAAGCAGATAGTTGCGATAAGTGCCATTGCAGGTATATCATGGTTA
Organism: Peribacillus sp. NPDC097198; assembly: GCF_044762055.1. NCBI lineage: Bacteria > Bacillati > Bacillota > Bacilli > Caryophanales > Bacillaceae > Peribacillus > Peribacillus sp. NPDC097198. The sequence continues at coordinate 319,481 of NZ_JBIWDO010000003.1, forward strand.
TTAGTGCAAAATCCATATACACAAGTTTATTTGACCCAGTTAACGAATCAATCAGTGGCTACCATGAAGCAGGAAGATGAACTGCTTACCGAGATAAAAGGATCAGCCCAAAAATATGAGATTGCACCCCAAGATGCACGAATAGATTCGGTTTGGAAGACCGTTCCTGGGTATAATGGCCTTACGGTCAATATCCAGGCTTCGTATAAAGCAATGAAGAAGGAGGATAAATTCGATAAGGATAAGCTTGTGTATGAACAAGTTCCCCCAAAAGTCCATTTAAAAGATCTTGAGCCTGCACCCATTTACCGGGCACATCCGGAAAAGCAGGTTGTATCATTTTTAATCAATGTGGCTTGGGGAAATGAATACCTACAAGATATGTTGGCTGTGTTGAAGAAGCATAATGTAAAGGCGACGTTTTTTCTAGAAGGGAAATGGACGAAAAATAATCCGGAATTCGCAAAAATGATTGTGGATGGTGGTCATGAAATAGGCAATCATTCATACTCGCATCCTAATATGCAAACCATTTCCTCACAGGCAACACGGGAGGAAATCACCAAGACGAATGAAGTGGTGGAAGCTGTGACGGGCGTGAAGATGAATTGGTTCGCCCCTCCAAGTGGGAGTTATCGAGACGAAACGGTCAAAATTGCGAGTTCTTTAGGAATGGGGACCGTGATGTGGAGTGTGGATACGATTGACTGGCAAAAACCCAGCCCCGAGGTCCTTCAACAAAGGGTCCTTTCTAAAGTTCACCCTGGAGCTTTTATTTTAATGCATCCGACAGAATCTACAGCCAAATCCTTGGAGACGTTAATTATTAATATAGAAAAGAAAGACCTGGAAGTTGTTAAGGTTTCGGAAGCAGTTAGTGAGGAACGTTTGAATCCGTAAGGCTTTGGTTACGATAGCAGCATAGAATGATTGGGAGGAATGTTAGTTGATTAAGAAATACACGTGTCAAAATGGAGTAAGAATAGTATTGGAAAATATTCCAACAGTGCGTTCAGCGGCAATTGGAGTTTGGATCAAGACCGGTTCGCGGAATGAAACACCGGAACTGAATGGTGTATCCCATTTTCTTGAGCATATGTTTTTCAAAGGGACGACAACGAGGAACGCGCGTGAAATCGCCGAGTCGTTTGACAGCATTGGCGGCCAAGTGAATGCATTTACTTCAAAAGAGTATACATGCTACTATGCTAAAGTAATGGATAACCATGCAAGCTATGCTCTTGAAATTCTTGCTGATATGTTCTTCAACTCTACATTTGATGAGGAAGAATTGAAAAAAGAAAAAAATGTTGTCTATGAAGAAATCAAAATGTATGAAGATACACCCGATGATATCGTCCATGACCTTTTGAGCAAGGCTGTCTATGAAAATCATCCTCTTGGCTATCCAATCCTTGGTACGGAAAGTACGTTGGAAACATTCAATAGTGAAACACTTAAGAAATATGTTCATGATATGTATACGCCTGATAAAGTCGTCATCTCGATTGCTGGAAATGTGGACGAGAAGTTGATTCAGGAAGTGGAAAGTTACTTTGGTTCCTATCAAGGTGGGGAAGAGCGTCTTGAATTGGTGAAGCCTTCATTCCATGAAAATAGAATCACTCGTAAAAAAGAGACTGAACAAGCACACCTATGCCTCGGTTTCAAAGGTTTGGAAATCGGAAATGATAAAACCTATAGTCTAGTCACATTGAATAATATCCTTGGAGGTAGCATGAGTAGCCGTCTATTCCAAGAGGTCCGTGAGCAACGTGGGCTGGCCTACTCGGTATATTCTTACCATTCAAGCTACCAGGATACGGGTTTAGTGACCATTTATGGTGGGACAGGCACAAGCCAGCTTGACAGCTTGTATGATACGATCCAGGAGACGCTTGCTACGCTGAAAAGAGACGGAATCACAGAAAAAGAATTGCGAAATAGTAAGGAACAGCTAAAAGGTAGCTTAATGCTAAGCCTTGAGAGCACAAACAGCCGAATGAGCCGTAATGGCAAAAATGAGCTAATGCTAGGTGAGCATCGTTCACTGGATGATATCATAGTCAAGATTGATGAAGTTACGGAAGATAGTGTCAATGAACTAGCAAACCGTATCTTCACAGAACACTCTTTATCGTTGGTGAGCCCTTTGGAAAATTGGGATAAATAAATATCTACGACCTGTTCTTCTGTTTAGGAGGGCAGGTTTTTTTTTGGAAGGAAGGGGACGACTATTTTAATAAATGCCTTCTAAGTTCTCTTGATTTCGGATATAGATGGAATTAAGGAGAAAAAAAGGGGGATTCGGATTTGAGGCTGAGTGAATTAAGTGGAAAAGAGATAGTCGATGTGAACAGGGCAGAACGATTAGGTGTCCTGGGACAAACGGATTTGGAATTTGACGAAACTGGACAAATTACCACTTTGGTCATTCCTTCAGTAAAATGGTTTGGGCTTTTCAGAAATGGAAGTGAGATCAGGGTACCATGGAATCACATTAAAAAAGTGGGAACGGATATGCTTATCATCGATTTTAGGGAAGAACTTGAAGCTCATTCGGTGGAAGACGGAGAACATATGGATGGATAGGAATGAAAATGAGAAAAGACTAATGAGCGCCTTAGCTGGTAATAGCTATAGGCGTTTTTACTTTTCTAATCACCGTTCTTTATTTCAGTACATAAGATGGATGGAGACTGAATGAATATCGGATAACAAAACGCCTTCAAGAGTTGATCTTGGGCGAGGAGTGGGTTGGATTTTTAAAAAGAAGGTGACGATTTAATGCTCACAGACATGCAAATCGCTGTAATCGGTGGGGATGCGCGTCAGCTTGAAGTTGTTCGTAAACTGACTGAGCTAGATGCGAAGCTGTTTTTAGTAGGGTTTGAACAGCTTGACCATGCGTTTACAGGTGCGGTTAAGGAGAAATTAGAAGATATAAATTTTACGGAACTGGATGCAGTTATCCTGCCTGTACGAGGGACTGATTCAACCGGTAAAGTGGAAACCATCTTCTCCAGTGAAGATGTTTTCTTGACCGAGTCCATGATAAATGACACGCCAAAGGATTGTGTATTTTATTCAGGAATCAGTAATGATTACCTCGATCGACTATTCAAGGAAGCGGATCGTAAACTCGTACTCTTATTTGAACGAGACGATGTAGCGATATACAATTCGATTCCCACCGTAGAGGGCGCAATCATGATGGCTATTCAACACACGGATTTTACCATCCATGGATCGGATGTTGCCGTTCTAGGCCTAGGAAGGGTTGGGATGAGTGTGGCACGATCATTTCAAGCACTTGGAGCCAAAGTGAAGGTAGGGGCGAGGAAAAGCGAAGATATTGCGAGAATTACTGAAATGGCGATAATCCCTTTTCATCTAAATGATCTTGCGTCCGAAATGAAAAATGTTGATATTTGCATTAATACCATCCCTTTTCCCATCATTACAGCAGACGTTCTTGCAAACATGCCCGTTCATACTTTGATTATTGACCTTGCTTCAAAGCCTGGGGGGACGGATTTTCGTTTTGCGGAAAAAAGGGGAATTAAAGCGTTATTGGCGCCAAGCCTACCGGGGATAGTGGCCCCGAAAACTGCCGGTCAAATTTTGGCGAATGCACTTGGGGTCTTGATCCAAGGGGAATTCTTGAAAAGAAAGGGGAAAAAATTATGAGTCTGAAAGGTAAACGGATCGGTTTTGGATTGACAGGATCGCATTGCACATACGATAGTGTGTTTCCCGAGATAGAAAAACTTATAAATGAAGGGGCAGAAGTCATTCCGATTGTGACATCCACTGTTCAAAATACGGAAACACGCTTTGGAAATGGGGAGGACTGGGTTGCACGTATAGAAAAATTGACGGGAAATGAAGCCGTTGATACAATCGTCAAAGCAGAGCCATTAGGACCTAAATTGCCGCTAGACTGCATGGTCATTGCTCCGTTGACCGGGAATTCGATGAGTAAGATGGCAAATGCCCTTACAGATTCGCCTGTACTTATGGCTGCAAAAGCGACGATGAGAAATCACCGTCCAGTTGTGGTTGCGATTTCAACCAACGATGCCCTTGGTTTGAATGGTGTAAATTTAATGAGGCTGATGGCTGCAAAGGATATCTATTTTGTTCCATACGGCCAAGATAATCCGGTAGGCAAACCGAGCTCGATGGTGGCGAGAATGAGTTTGATTCGGGATACCATCGTGGCGGCAATAGAAGGAGAACAAATACAGCCAGTGATTATTGAAAGGTTCAAAGATGATGTAATCTAATTGTCGTTCCACAATGCCTAAATCCAGGAAATGTCATTTGTTCATGCTTTGCAACCAGGTGGAATTATCGTTAAGAACCAAAAACAATCTATACTACCAGAATATTTTGTTAAAGTGCGTTCTTTCGAATGTTAATGTGTTAAAATATATGATATTCTGAGCAAGTAGAAATGAATAGACAAATTATAAACCAACTTTTAGAGATAGAAAAGGAGTATGGACAAATGACCGGGACACAGGGATTGCATATTGCAGTAGTAGGAGCGACTGGAGCAGTAGGACAACAAATGATTTCAACACTTGAACAACGGGATCTACCGATTAAGAAAATCATCTTTTTATCATCGGCTCGTTCTGCAGGGACTAAATTGTCATTTAAAGGCGAAGAAATCGAAGTTCAGGAAGCAAAACCTGAAAGCTTTGAAGGCATAGATATCGCTCTTTTCAGTGCAGGAGGAAGTGTGTCTAAGGAATTGGCTCCTGAAGCAGTAAAAAGAGGAGCGATAGTAGTAGATAATACAAGCGCGTTCCGCATGGATGAAAATGTTCCGCTTGTTGTACCGGAAGTAAATGAAGAGGACTTGAAACAGCATAACGGAATCATTGCCAACCCGAATTGCTCAACAATCCAGATGGTTGTTGCATTGGAACCAATCCGTCAAGAGTTTGGTTTATCAAAGGTAGTCGTTTCAACATACCAGGCAGTATCTGGAGCTGGAGTCGCTGCGATAAACGAACTAAAGGATCAGGCTCGTGATCTTCTGGATGAAAAAGAAATCGAACCAAAAATCTTGCCGGTAAAAGGGGATGCCAAGCATTATCAAATTGCTTTCAATGTCATTCCACAAATCGATAGGTTCCAAGATAATGGATTCACGTTTGAAGAAATGAAAATGATTAATGAAACAAAGAAAATCATGCATATGGAAGAGCTACCTGTAGCGGCAACTTGCGTAAGGCTTCCCGTTGTAACGGGGCATTCGGAATCCGTATACATCGAAGTCGAAAAAGAAGGCATTTCTGCGTCTGAGATCAAGAATTTGATGAAAACGGCACCGGGAGTCGTATTAGAAGATGAGCCAGAACAACAGGTTTATCCAACGCCTGCATCATCTGTCGGCAAGAATGACGTATTCGTTGGCCGGATCCGTAAAGATTTAGATGAAGATAAAGGCTTCCATTTATGGATAGTTTCCGATAACCTATTAAAAGGGGCAGCATGGAATTCTGTCCAAATAGCTGAAAGCCTTTTAAAATTAGGGTTAGTGACTGTTAAGTAAGGTAAAAACTCAAGCAGCTAAGCCTTGTCAACATGATAGAGAGTTAGGTCAGCTTCCTTAACGGGGGAGCTGGCTTATATTTGGGGTGAGAATAGTGAAAATAATCGTCCAGAAATTCGGTGGGACATCAGTCCGGGACGAAGAGAGCCGGGCCCATGCCAAGAATCATATCGAAAGGGCAATTAAAGAAGGCTACAAAGTGGTGGTCGTTGTTTCTGCCATGGGTAGGAAGGGCGATCCATATGCGACGGATACGTTACTTTCTTTAGTGAATGGTTCCAACGCCCGCCTCTCCAAGCGGGAACAGGATTTACTAATGTCGGTAGGGGAAACGATCTCTTCTGTCGTATTTACGAATATGTTATTGGAACATGGAATCGAGGCTACTGCATACACAGGTGCTCAAGCAGGGTTCCAGACGAATTATGAATTTTCGAGTGCGAAAATCATTGAAATGAAATGTGACCGTCTTCTGAAAGAACTTGAATTGAAGGATGTCGTCGTGGTCGCAGGCTTCCAAGGGGCCGCTAAAAATGGGGACATGACAACTATTGGACGAGGTGGAAGTGACACTTCGGCTGCTGCATTGGGAGCGGCTTTACAGGCTGACCGCGTTGATATTTTCACGGATGTCGAAGGTATCATGACCGCTGATCCACGGATTGCGGAGCATGCCCGCCCATTATCGATCGTTTCTTATACTGAGGTATGCAATATGGCATATCAAGGCGCTAAAGTCATCCATCCCCGTGCGGTCGAAATTGCTATGCAGTCGAAAGTACCAATCCGGATCCGTTCGACATACAGTGAAGGGTTGGGAACCCTGGTTACCAGCGTCAATAAAGGAAGCCAAGGTAGTGATATCAGGGAAAGACTCGTTACAGGAATCGCTCATGTTTCGAAAATTACCCAAATTAAGGTGAATGCAAAAAAAGGACAATATAATTTACAGGCAGAAGTGTTTAAAGCGATGGCAAATGCATCTATTTCCGTAGACTTTATCAATATTTCTCCGCATGGTGTCGTGTATACGGTCACGGAAGAGATGACCGAACTTGCACTTTCCATTCTTACAGGAATGGGACATGAGCCTCTCGTTGAGCGGAATTGTGCGAAGGTATCAGTCGTGGGCGCAGGCATCAATGGAGTACCTGGGGTTGCATCAAAAATTGTCACAGCATTATCGGAAAATGAAATCTCGATTCTACAATCCGCGGATAGCCATACGACTATTTGGGTTCTAGTGAAGGAAGAAGATTTAATCAAGGCTGTAAATTCACTTCATGATGCATTCCATTTACATGAAATAGAAGCAGAATAATCTATAATCTATATAGAGGTTTTAAAAATTAAAGAGGTGTTAAATAATGATATTTGGTAGAGTATCAACCGCAATGGTCACCCCTTTCGATAGCAAGGGAAACGTTGATTTTCAAAAAACAACTAAATTAGTCAATTACTTATTATCGAACGGAACGGATTCGCTTGTACTTGCGGGTACAACAGGGGAATCGCCGACATTATCCTCGGAAGAGAAGATAGCCTTGCTTCGCCATGTCACCAAGGTTGTAGAAAAACGGGTGCCAATCATCATGGGAACTGGGAGCAATAACACATATGCTTCCATTGAGCTGACTAAAAAAGCAGAAAAGAATGGCGCCGACGCAATCATGTTGGTAGCTCCTTATTATAGTAAAACGAATCAAGAAGGCCTATACCAACATTTTAAAGCGATTGCCGAAAGTACGACATTGCCGGTCATGGTTTATAACATTCCGGGACGTGCTTCGGTCAATATTGAACCGGAGACCATTATTCGCCTTGCGGAAATACCGAATATCGTGGCTGTGAAAGAGGCGAGCGGCGATTTAAACGCCATGACCCAAATCATTGCCGAAACGGATGAAGATTTCGCTTTATATAGTGGCGATGATGCTTTAACCCTTCCTGTACTAGCAATCGGTGGGGTTGGGGTCGTATCGGTTGCTTCCCATGTAGCCGGGAATGAAATGCAGCAAATTGTTGAAGCTTTCGTCACTGGGAACTTAACGGAAGCGGCGAGACTTCATCAGGAGCTACTCCCGCTCATAAAAGGCTTATTTGCAGCACCAAGCCCTGCGCCTGTCAAAACGGCTCTTCAAATTCGTGGCATAGATGTAGGCTCAGTCAGGTTACCAATTGTACCATTGACTGAAAAAGAGCGCTTAACGCTCATATCCGTCTTAAATAAATAAAAATAATCACCAAACAAGCTGATCGTTTAATGATTGGCTTGTTTTTACATAGAGAATGATTAGTTTTGGGATTCCCGTATTATTTTCTTTCCAGTTATAGGATAAAGGCTTATACTTCTAATAGTCTTTTCTTTAAAAAAGACAAAAATTGAGAAGTGGGACCTATACATATACGCATGGCCAAGTAGAGGAAAAAATCTTTCTAAAAATGGTATGTGTTGTCATGTTTTTTGAACTTGAGTTATAATGAAATCATTGGAACTTATGAACGGCTATTTTTTAAGGAGGATATTCGATTGGGTAAAGATAAAAATAATGGAATTAAAGTGATTTCTCTTGGGGGACAAGGGGAACTTGGTAAAAATATGTATGTAGTTGAGGTGAACGATGACCTTTATCTTTTGGATGCAGGTTTGATGTTGCCGGAAGAAGAAATGCTTGGCATCGATGCTGTTATACCTGATATTTCTTATTTGATGGATAACAAAGAACGGATTCAGGGGATTTTTATAACGCATGGTCATGAAGATCATATGGGAGCCCTAGCTTATGTATTGAAGTATTTACCTGTTCCTGTTTATGGGACAAAGTTAACACTAGCGCTGATTAAGACTAAGTTGAAGGAAGATGGCTTTAATGGCCGGGCAATTTTTACTGAGATTGACTCTGATTCCCTTTTGAGTTTCCCAGAGGCTGCTGTTTCCTTTTTCCGTACGAACCATAGTATCCCTGATTCTGTGGGAGTGGTCATCCATACTCGTGAAGGGGCCATCGTCTACACCGGTGATTTCAAGTTTGATCAAGCTGCGACCGAACTGTATAAACCGGAAATAGGCAAAATGGCAAGCATAGGAGAAGAAGGGGTCCTATGTCTTCTATCTGATAGCACAGGAGCGGAGAAACCAGGCTATACACCATCCGAAGCGGTAGTGGCCAAGGATATTACCGAAGCTTTCCGGTCCACATCCGGAAGAATTATCGTTGCCTGCTTTGCTTCGAACGTAAATCGAATTCAGCATGTTTTCAACGCGGCTGCAGCGAATAAGAGGAAAGTGGCCGTTGTTGGAAAAAGTCTGAAGCGGGTATATGAAACAGCCTTAAATCTAGGTTACTTAAAAGTGGAAGAAGATTTAATCATTCCGGTCAGTGAAATCAGCCAATACGAAGACCGTGAAATTGTGGTGCTATCAACGGGTCATCAGGGGGAGCCGATAGCGGCACTTCAAAAAATGGCGAAGCAGACTCATAAGCAAGTTACGATTAAGAAAGGGGATACGGTCTTGATCAGTGCGTCCCCACTACAGGGTGGAGAACTCATTCTATCAAAAACCGTCGACTTACTTTACCGGGTGGGTGCGGAAGTCGTTTCTTCTAATAAATATAAGGTCCATGTTACGGGCCATGGTAGTCAGGAAGAATTGAAAATGATGATCAACCTGATGAACCCTAAGTTTTTCATACCGGTACATGGGGAATACCGTCACCTTTATTCTCACCAAAAAGTAGGTATCTCTGCCGGAATCAAGCCGGAAAACATTATGATTGCTGAAAAAGGTGACGTCATTGAAATGAATGGTGATAAGATTGCCCTTTCAGGCAAGGTAACTGCTGGAAATATTTTAATTGATGGCAGTGGTGTTGGTGATGTCGGGAATATCGTACTCCGTGATCGCCGTCTGTTATCACAAGATGGTATATTGATTGTTGTGGTCACGTTGAATCGACAAGATAAGAGCATTGCTGCAGGTCCGGAAATCATCTCCCGTGGATTCGTATATGTACGTGAATCAGAAAAAATGATGACGGAAGCAACAGCCATTGTCAATGAGATAGTGAAGAAAAACGGTTCTCGTCAGCCTTTCGATTGGTCCACGCTGAAACAGGAAATGCGTGATGCGCTAAACCAATTCTTCTATGAAAAAACAAAGCGTCGTCCGATGATATTACCCATCATCATGGAATATTAATAAAAAAGGGATTTTCATACCCCCTTTTTCAAGTAAAATAAGCGAAAATGCAAAAGGCGGCAACGTTCATACAACGTTTCTGCCTTTTTGTATTCCTTTCGATTTCGATTTTTAAAAGGGGCAAGGCTTTTTCTCATGCAGGCTATCTGACTGGAAGAATGAAGTTTAAGACTCGAGACATAATAAGGGCATAGGCTTTTGAGAAAGGGGTTGCCATAAGTGGATACACCATTACCAAATGAAAATGAAGGACGACAGGAAGGTAAAAATTCAACTTTAATTGAGAAGATTCAGCAGTTGGGAACAACAAGTGTCCCACAATTATCGAAAGACTCAAAAATCCATTGTTTGACGATCATTGGTCAAATTGAAGGTCACATGCAACTTCCTCCACAAAATAAAACGACAAAGTATGAGCATGTTATTCCTCAAATTGTTGCGATTGAACAAAATCCTAATATTGAGGGGTTACTTGTCATTTTAAATACCGTCGGAGGAGACGTGGAAGCGGGACTAGCCATTGCCGAGATGTTAGCTTCCTTGTCTAAGCCGTCCGTCTCCATCGTTTTAGGAGGCGGACATTCCATTGGGGTGCCGATTGCCGTATCTTGTGATTATTCCTTTATAGCAGAGACGGCGACCATGACGATCCATCCTATTAGGTTGACAGGTATGGTCATTGGAGTACCGCAAACATTTGAATACTTAGATAAAATGCAGGAACGGGTCATAAAGTTTGTCACACGGCATTCCAATGTTACCGAAGACAGTTTTAAAGATCTAATGTTCGCTAAAGGAAATTTAACGAGGGATATAGGCACGAATGTAATCGGGGTGGAAGCGGTCGATGTTGGAATGATTGATGGTGTCGGAGGAGTAGGGCAGGCGATGAGGAAACTGAATGAATTCATGGAGGAAAGAAGTACAAATAAAGGAGAAGAGGGGCTACTGCAATGACACTTTATACGATTGTTCCAGAAGAAATCATCTTCCCTCATCCCCATGAGAAAATTGCACAAATGATTGAAATGAAGGTGAATGGGGTTCATGTTATGGTGGAACATGAAGGAGGAAGTTCGTTTCGCATTGATCGGATCGTGAGTACGAATCCTGAGGATTACATGAAGACCAATGTACAGCCTGGTGAAGTCGTCAATGTATTCGAACCGTTGAGAAATTAGAAAAAAGGACCAACGGAGAGAAATTATGATATACTAATGAAAAAATTAGCAGCCCTTTGGCTGCTTTATTCATTGGTTTGTTTTTTCATGTTAGATAAGACACGATCAAGGGACAACATGATATTTTTTTGATATAATCGTTGAGCGAACGTTTGTTTCCTATTGAGTTGTACCATATGAATGTAAAGAAGTTTCAAGAAGAATCAGGTGATTTTATGGTGAAGAAGAAAAAAAGGAAAAAGAAAAGTACAGAAAAATTAAAGATTACGCTTAAATATGAATTGATTGGCCTAATCATAATAAGTCTGGCCGTCATTGCCATTGCAAAACTAGGGGCAGTGGGAAATGGTACCGTCCTTTTAGTCCGTTTCTTTATGGGAGAGTGGTATATCCTCTTTTTATTAGGGGCAATAACGGCGGGCTTTTATTTGATGATTAAAAGAGAAGTTCCATATTTGCTGAAACGGCAGTTAATTGGTTTGTATTTCATTGTTGCGAGTATGCTACTGCTTAGTCATGTCACCCTCTTTAATTTATTGGCCGAAGGTGGTCCTTTCGCAAAGCCAAGTGTCATTTCGAATACTTGGGAATTGTTCTGGATGGAAGTGACCGGAAATGCTAGCACAAAGGATCTTGGCGGTGGGATGGTTGGTGCTGTTTTATTCGCTGCTTCTTATTTCTTGTTCGATGAAGCGGGTTCAAAAATCGTATCCATCGTCCTAATAATCATTGGGATTGTATTACTGACTGGGAAAACACTAGGCGATACTCTTGGTAAATTTGCCTTCGCCCTTGGTAGCTTTGTTAAAAGGCAATGGACCGCGTTTAGTGATGATATGAAAACCTGGAATAACGATAAGAAACAGAAGAAAAAAGATCCGGTCAAAAAGAAAAAACGTGAAAAAGAACCAGTGGAAGAAGAGGTTCATGCCATACAGCAGGTAGAAGAGACACAACAAGTGGCGACAGAGCGTATTATTTCAAGCTTTGCAGATAAAGCATACGGTGATGATGAAAAGGATGAACAACCGTCTGCTGAAACGCTACCTTCGGCTGAAGTTGAAGAAGAACATGACGATCCTGTTCCCGCCATCGATTTTACGGAAGTAGAAAATAAAGAATATGCTCTACCGCCACTTTCCTTGTTATCGCAACCGAAAAAAACGGATCAAAGTGGAGAGTATCAATTAATTCATGAAAATGCGGCAAAGCTTGAACGCACTTTTCAGAGCTTTGGGGTCAAAGCAAGAGTCACTCAAGTTTATTTGGGACCGGCTGTCACTAAATATGAAGTGCACCCGGATGTAGGGGTGAAAGTCAGCAAAATAGTGAGCCTTTCCGATGACCTTGCACTGGCACTTGCAGCTAAAGATATCCGGATGGAAGCACCGATTCCAGGTAAATCGGCGATTGGGATTGAGGTACCGAATTCCGAGGTGGCAATGGTTTCCCTTAGAGAAGTATTGGATGCAAAAGAAGTGGACAAGCCGGATGCCAAGCTGCAAATTGGTCTAGGCCGAAATATTTCCGGTGAAGCGGTTAAGGCCGAACTAAATAAAATGCCCCATTTACTGGTAGCGGGGGCTACAGGAAGTGGTAAATCCGTCTGTATCAACGGCATTATCACAAGTATCTTGATGCGGGCAAAACCTCATGAAGTGAAGATGATGATGATTGATCCGAAAATGGTGGAACTCAATGTCTATAACGGGATTCCACATTTACTGGCACCAGTCGTGACTAATCCGAAAAAAGCGGCCCAAGCTTTGCAAAAAGTGGTCAGTGAAATGGAACGACGCTACGAGCTCTTTTCACATACGGGTACGCGTAATATAGAAGGCTATAACGATTACGTAAACCGTTTTAACAGTGAGGAAGATTCCAAACAACCGTTGTTACCTTATATAGTAGTGATAGTCGATGAACTGGCTGATTTGATGATGGTGGCTTCAAATGACGTGGAGGATGCTATCACACGTCTTGCACAGATGGCAAGGGCAGCGGGCATCCACTTAATCATAGCCACTCAGCGACCCTCTGTAGATGTTATTACGGGTGTCATCAAGGCCAACATCCCATCCAGGATCGCTTTTAGTGTCTCCTCCTCAACGGATTCAAGAACCATACTCGATATGGGAGGTGCGGAGAAACTGCTAGGCCGTGGAGATATGCTATTTTTACCTGTTGGATCTTCAAAACCAATTCGCGTCCAAGGGGCTTTCTTATCCGATCATGAAGTTGAAGAAGTGGTCACTTTCGTCATTTCCCAACAGAAAGCTCAGTACAACGAAGAAATGATTCCGGATGAGATACCGGAGACGTCAAGCGGTGAAGTCGAAGATAGTTTATATGGGGAAGCGGTGGCTTTAATTACCGAAATGCAGACAGCTTCTGTCTCGATGCTTCAGCGCCGTTTCAGGATTGGCTATACGCGGGCTGCAAGGTTAATCGATGAAATGGAAGCAAGGGGAATCGTCGGTCCATATGAAGGAAGTAAACCACGTAATGTGTTAATTTCCAAAGATGATCATGATGAAGCACATTTATCTTAGGTATAAAAAAATACCGGGCAGCTGCCCGGTATTTTTTAATTTACTGTCGCTTCGTCTAGATGCTCTAGGCAGAAGGCAGTAATCATGGCTACTTCTTCATCTTCTAACTCGAAATCAAACAGTTGATCGCTGCCTTTTTCTAGAATGTCATATTTAACAAGTCTGCCATTCTGTTCTTCGACAACAAATAAAACCCGGATATATAAACCGTTCTCTGAAAAGAGTTCGTCCTCTTCCGGAACTTCAATATCTAAAAAGTATTCAAAGCGGTCTCCGGATAAGATTCCGAATGGGTCGGTCAATTTTTCTACGGTATATTCTGTAATGTTTAACATAATTCGATCATCCCTTCAAAGAAGATAAGTTCTATTATACAGCAAAACGGATTCTTGGAAAGAAAGCAGTGTCATTTTCGCAATAAGAATTTTACCCATGACCAATAGTTGGATTAGGGCAAATAATCGTAAGATTTGCAACGTTTTTACTACGTGGAAGAAAATAGGGGGGTATATTCTACTAAATTCTTTTCAGTTAATTAGTAAAACTCTATTTATTTATAGTTGAAAAAATGTTATATTATTTTCGATTAGTAGGAATGATTCAACATCAGATGTCTGATGTCTTAAGAAACAAGCTGGGGGAAACTGTATGTCTATTAAATCAGATAGTCGACATTTATATTTGCAGGTCATTGATTACCTGAAGCAAGATATTGAATCAGGAGTTTACAAGGAAAATGAAAAATTCCCTTCTGAATTCGATCTTGCAAAAAAGCTAGGAGTGAGTAGAGCGACGCTTCGTGAAGCACTGCGAATTTTAGAAGAAGAAAATATCATCATTCGCCGCCATGGAGTCGGAACCTTTGTCAATCCTAAGCCACGGTTCACTTCAGGTATCGAGCAACTAAAAAGTGTCACGGATATGATTGAGGAGGCAGGGATGAAGCCGGGGACGTTTTTCTTAAGTTCGACGACTCAAGAACCAACAGAAGAGGATATCCGCAGGTTTTCATGTACACCGGATGAACGCATCGTGATTATTGAACGTGTAAGAACAGCGAATGGTGAGCCTGTCATCTACTGTATCGATAAAATTCCTGAATCTATTCTCTCGGTGAATTTCGACCGTAATGATGAGTCTCTTTTTGATATATTGGAAAGGGACGCTGATAGGAAAATCACCCATGCCGTAGCTGAAATAGAGCCTATCGGATACCATGAGAAGGTTTCTCCTATCCTTAAATGTACGCCTGAAGCTGCCTTGCTCGTTCTAAAGCAGATGCATCTGGATGACTGGGACCAGCCTATCTTGTATTCTGTTAACTACTTTAAAGCCAATATGTTCAGTTTTCATGTCCTTCGGAAACGGGTGTAGGCATAGTCCCTTACATAAGGATGAATGCAAACGTTTGTTTCCACTATGGCACACCGTTAACCGTTTAGTTTTTTTGTGGACCATTGAAAACGCAAACATGAATGACTTTTCAGAACATTCCTGCTCAAACCATCAATCTTAGGAGGAAAAAAAATGAAAAAGCGCAAATTGGGTTTAGCTCTTTCGCTTGTTCTTGCTGCTGGTACATTATTGGGGGCTTGTGGTAATTCAGAGGACGATGATAAAGAATCTTCTACTGGGAAAGACAAGAAAGATAATTTCACAGTAGCGATGGTGACCGATACGGGTGGAGTTGATGATGAGTCTTTCAACCAATCCGCTTGGGTAGGAATTCAGGACTTCGGGAAAGAAAATAACTTAAAAAAAGGTAAGGATGGATACAATTACCTGCAATCGAAATCGGATGCTGACTATGCAAAGAACTTGAATACGCTTGTCCGTGAAGATTACAGTTTGATTTATGCCATTGGTTTCTTATTAGCAGAGTCAGTTGAAGAAGTAGCTGACCAACGTCCTGATTCACATTTTGCTATCGTCGATACTGTTGTGGATAAACCGAATGTTGCAAGTATTAATTTCAAAGAACAGCAAGGTTCCTTCTTGGTTGGGGTTATAGCTGGACTTCAAACGAAAACGAACAAAGTCGGTTTTATCGGCGGAGTTGAATCCGAATTAATCAAAAAATTCGAAATCGGATTCAAAGCTGGTGTATTGGCAGTAAACCCGAAAGCAAAAGTAGAAGTCAAGTATGCCGGTGATTTCAATAAGGCTGATATCGGTAAATCTACTGCTGGGTCTATGTACTCTTCAGGAGCAGATATCATTTATCATGCTGCTGGCGGTACGGGTAAAGGTGTATTCACTGAAGCAGTGGAACAAAAACAAAAAGATCCTAAGAGAGAAATTTATGTAATTGGTGTGGATAGTGATCAAGTTAAACTGGGAGATGTTCCAGGAACAGATGAAAATGTTACATTAACATCCATGATCAAACGCGTTGATATTGCGGTTAAAGACCTTTCTACAAAAGCGAAGGATGGAAAATTCCCTGGTGGAGAAACCATTGAATATGGTATCGAAGAGAATGGTGTAGGCATTTCAGAATCGAAAGACAATGTTTCTGAAGAATCTTTAAAAGCAGTAGAAGAATGGACTGCGAAAATCAAGTCAGGTGATTTAGTGGTTCCTGGCACGGATGATGAATTCAAAAAATTCCAAGAAGAATTATAATCAGAAAGATCGAGAGGGAGTAGGGAACATTTTCCTATTCCTTCTTTTCCCCAAAAACGCTGGTGGAAAAAAATGAATGAAAGACTATGAAAGATTCATAGTTTCTCATTTGGTTTTTTCTAATAAGGTAGGGATAAGCCAATCTTCTAGTTAAGTTTCATATACACTCATTTAGGGGTTGATTATACGTGGATTATGTAATTGAGATGCTGAACATCCGAAAGGAGTTTCCTGGAATCGTCGCTAATGATAATGTAACCCTTCAAGTGAAAAAAGGGGAGATTCACGCATTATTGGGTGAAAATGGTGCCGGAAAATCGACATTGATGAATGTTCTGTTTGGACTTTACCAACCAGAACAAGGGGAAATTCGAGTGAATGGAGAGCCCCATAAAATCACAAGTCCAAATATTGCAAATGATTTAGGAATCGGGATGGTGCATCAGCATTTTATGCTTGTTGATCCTTTTACTGTCACTGAAAATATCATTTTGGGAAAAGAACCTTCAAAGGCTGGGAAAATTGATTTAAAAGAGGCGAGTGAAGAAGTTCGGAAACTATCGGAACAATACCAGCTTCGTGTTGACCCTCATGCGAAAATTGCCGACATTTCGATAGGGATGCAACAACGTGTCGAAATTTTGAAAACACTCTACCGTGGGGCAGAGATTCTCATATTCGATGAACCTACGGCCGTATTGACCCCTCAAGAGATTAAAGAGCTGATAACGATTATGAAGGCGCTCGTTAGAGAAGGGAAATCTATCATTTTGATCACCCACAAACTTAAGGAAATCATGGAAGTTTGTGATCGTGTGACAGTCATCCGTAAAGGACAAGGAATTGGGACGGTTACTGTCAGTGAAACAAACCCCAATGAACTAGCTAGTTTAATGGTTGGCCGGGAAGTCCTATTTAAAACGGAAAAAACGGAAGGTACCCCAACGGATGTCGTTTTAGATGTAAAAGGACTTGAAGTGAAGGATGCCAGGGGAGTTTCAGCCGTAAGGAACCTGGATTTAACCGTCCGTGCTGGAGAAATCGTCGGTATCGCAGGAGTGGATGGCAATGGTCAATCCGAACTCATTGAGGCTTTGGCCGGTTTAAGGAAAACGACAGCTGGTAGCATTCAATTGAATGGCAAGGAAATCCGGAATCTAAAACCACGGAAAATTACGGAATCAGGGGTAGGACATATCCCGGAAGACCGTCATAAGCATGGCTTGGTCCTCGATTATAGCATTGGGGAAAACATTGTCCTGCAAACGTATTATCAACAGCCATTTTCCAAAGGTGGAATCTTGAATTCAAGAAAAATATTCGAAAAAGCCCGTTCTTTAATTAAATCTTATGATGTTCGTACACCAAGTGAGTATACACCTGCAAGGGCTCTATCGGGAGGAAACCAGCAGAAAGCAATCATCGGCCGGGAAGTTGATAGAAACCCGGATTTATTGATTGCCGCACAGCCCACTCGAGGACTCGATGTTGGAGCGATTGAATTTATTCATAGACGTTTGATTGAACAACGTGATGCGGGCAAGGCGGTACTTCTCATCTCATTCGAACTGGATGAAATCATGAATGTGAGCGATAGAATTGCTGTTATATACGAGGGAGAAATCGTGGCCATTGTCAATCCTAAAGAAACGACAGAACAGGAACTTGGGCTTCTTATGGCTGGCAGTAAACGGACGGGAGCAGGTGAGAAACAACATGACTAAAGACAAAATCATGAAGTTTGTATCTAAATATTTATCCAAATTACTAAACCCGGTGATTGCCGTCATCCTCGGTTTAATTGTAGGGGCTATCATCATGTTGGTCAGTGGATACGATCCAATTGCAGGATATGGTTCCATGCTTGGCGGCATTGTTGGGGATTCTTATTATGTGGGAGAATCAGTCAGGACGATCATCCCTTATATCCTTACCGGTTTGGCGGTCGCTTTTGCTTTTCGTACGGGTCTATTCAATATCGGTGTTGAAGGACAATTAATCGTAGGCTGGCTGGCTGCAGTATGGGTAGGAATTGCTTTTGAACTTCCTGGGGTCATTCATTTACCTTTAGCGATTTTAGCAGGGGCCGTTGCAGGAGCTCTGTGGGCCTTTATCCCGGGGTATTTAAAAGCGAAATTTCGTGTACACGAAGTAATCGTTTCTATCATGCTAAATTATACGGCCTTATATGTAACGAACTATTTAATCCGGAACGTATTGACGGACAAGCTGGATAAAACAGAGAGAATTGCTGATTCTGCTTCTCTTCGTTCACCTTTCTTTGAAAGCATGACCGATTATTCCCGGATGCACTGGGGAATTGTCGTAGCCATCATATGTGTGATCATCATGTGGTTCATTTTAGAAAAAACCAAAACCGGTTTTGAATTGAAAGCGGTTGGATTTAATCAGCATGCATCTGAGTACGCAGGGATGAGCGTCAATAAGAACATTATCCTATCCA
This sequence comes from Peribacillus sp. NPDC097198, assembly GCF_044762055.1. NCBI lineage: Bacteria > Bacillati > Bacillota > Bacilli > Caryophanales > Bacillaceae > Peribacillus > Peribacillus sp. NPDC097198. The sequence continues at coordinate 338,073 of NZ_JBIWDO010000003.1, forward strand.
TGGTCATTTCAGGTGCATTCGCTGGTCTTGCTGGAGCGATGGAAGGATTGGGTACATTCGGATATGCTGCCGTAAAAGGCGGATTCACAGGTATGGGATTTGATGGTATCGCAGTCGCGTTACTCGGAGCGAATACGGCCATCGGTGTTGTGTTGGCAGCCTTATTATTCGGTGGACTAAAAGCCGGGGCATTGAACATGCCACTTGAAACAGGCATACCTAGTGAAATTGTAGACATTGTCATTGCATTGATCATCTTCTTCGTAGCATCCAGTTACTTTATTCGTTGGATTGCCAATCGTTTTAAGAAAGGGGTGAAATAAGTGGACTTTTATCAAGTTTTACAAATTATTGTACCATCAATGATCGCTCTAGCTGCTCCGCTTATATTCACGGCACTCGGCGGAGTATTTTCTGAACGGGCTGGCGTCATCAATATTGGGTTAGAAGGATTAATGGTCATTGGTGCTTTCACCGGGATTGTATTTAACTTAACCTTTGCCGAAACATTTGGCGCTTGGACTCCGTGGCTGGCAGTTTTAGCCGCTATGGTTGCCGGATTGTTATTTTCGGTTCTCCATGCCGTTGCGTCGATCACATTCAGGGCGGACCAAACGGTTAGTGGGGTCGCCATCAACTTATTGGCAGTCGGGCTCACGATGTTTTTAGTCAAGCTGATTTATGATAAAGGACAAACAGATCGTATTACGGAAACATTCCCGAGGATTGATGTCCCATTACTAAGCGATATCCCATTCATCGGTCCAATCCTCTTCTCGAATGGATATTATATCGTCTATATCGCTATTTTAATTTCATTTGTCGTATGGTATATCCTTTATAAAACGCCGTTCGGCTTACGAATCCGGGCTGTAGGGGAGCACCCGATGGCCGCTGATACGATGGGTGTCAACGTTACGAAAATTCGGTATGCAGGCGTTCTTCTTTCAGGTGCTTTTGGGGGAATCGGCGGAGCAATATATGCGACCATCTTTTCTAATGAATTCAACCATGCGACCATCAATGGTCAAGGGTTCATGGCTATTGCGGCCATGATATTTGGTAAGTGGCACCCAATCGGGGCTATGGGAGCCGCCTTATTCTTTGGACTGGCTCAAAGCTTGAGTATTGTGGGATCAAGCCTACCATTCTTTAAAGACATTCCATCTGTCTATCTATTAATTGCGCCTTATGTTCTAACAATTATCGCATTAACTGGATTCATCGGTCGCGCAGATGCACCTAAGGCATCTGGTCAGCCGTATATCAAAGGAAATAGATAAAAGTTTGACGGTCAGCTATTATAATGCTGACCGTTTTTTTCATGTCAGGGACAGAGTAAAGATAGTTAAGTTGGAACTTTTACAAAAAAAGTACCTCCAACTTGCATGAATTTTCCTTTGACATGTATATTTTAAGGAGATGTTTAAAAGATTACGTATCTACAAACAATAACTTAATTAAGAATGCATTCCATATCGAGGAGGATTAATCCATGTCTATTGCATCCGACACAGTTACAGAAAAAAGCGGATATAAGCTGCATATTGTCCATACGGATAAATATAAAACAAACACGCTCGTGTTGAAAATGAAAGCTCCACTGACTAAAGATTCCGTTACATACCGTGCTTTATTGCCATATGTGCTTCAAAGCAGTACAAGTAAATTCCCAACTACGCCCGAGCTTCGGTCTTATTTGGATGATCTATATGGAGCGGGCTTTTACGTCGATGTGGCAAAAAAAGGGGAATATCAAGTCGTGAGCTTTACCATTGATATCGTCAACGAAAAGTTCTTAAGCGACCCGACCCCCCTTCTGGAAAAAGCTTTTGCGTTGCTTTCTGAAGTGATCTTTCATCCCAAAACAAATGGAGAGGCTTTTGATGCCAAGACTGTTACCAATGAAATCAGGTCATTAAGGCAACGTATTCAGTCAATCTATGATGATAAAATGAGATACTCCGCTACTCGTCTTGTCGAGGAAATGTGTAAAAATGAGCCATATGCTTTGGAGGCCAGTGGCAATTTAGAAGACCTGGAGACCATTACTCCACAATCACTTTATGCTTTTTATGAAAAAATGCTGGCTCAGGATGATATCGATCTGTATGTCATTGGTGATATTGATGAGTCAGAAGTGGAGAAGCTGGCTGACCGATATATTTCCCTTCCGGAACGGGTTCCGGCCCGACTTCAAAGAAATATAGGGGGAAAAGTTGAGAAAGAACAAGAAATCATTGAGAATGCTGATGTGAAACAAGGGAAGTTGAATATGGGGTATCGGACGCATATTTCATATGGAGATCCCGACTATTATGCCCTCCAGCTGTTTAATGGGATTTTTGGCGGTTTTTCACATTCAAAACTTTTCATCAATGTCAGGGAAAAAGCAAGCCTGGCTTATTATGCTGCCTCAAGACTTGAAAGTCATAAGGGACTTCTAATGGTGATGGCTGGCATCGAAAATGCTAACTATAAGCAGGCGATAGATATCATTCATGAACAAATGAAGGAAATGAAGCAAGGGAATTTTTCGGAAGAAGAATTGGAGCAAACGAAAGCTGTCATTAAAAATCAACTTCTAGAAACCATTGATGTATCAAGGGGATTAGTCGAAATCCTCTATCATAATGTTCTATCGGGGAAAGATATCTCACTTGATGAATGGTTTGAAAAAACGGAACAGACAACCAAGGAAGATATTATCAAAGTTGGCCAAAAGATTGAGCTAGATACAATTTACTTCCTATCTGGAACGGAGGTGCAAGAATAATGGAAAAAATTGAATTCGCCCAATTAAAAGAAGAGCTCTATCATGAAAAAATGGAGAATGGATTAGAGGTATATATTCTTCCAAAAAAAGAGTTTAACAAATCATTCGCCACGTTTACGACAAAGTACGGTTCAGTTGACAGCCATTTCAAACCATTGAACCAAGAAGGATTTACAAAAGTACCGGATGGAATTGCCCATTTCTTAGAGCATAAATTATTTGAAAAAGAAGACGGAGACGTGTTTCAACAATTCTCTAAGCAGGGTGCGTCCGCCAATGCCTTCACATCGTTTACAAGGACGGCTTATCTTTTTTCGAGCACATCGGATTTTGAAAGGAACTTAACCACATTAATAGACTTCGTCCAAGAACCTTATTTCTCCGAGAAGACCGTCGAGAAGGAAAAAGGCATTATAGGACAAGAAATTAATATGTATGATGACAACCCTGATTGGCGTTTATATTTTGGTACGATTGCGAACATGTACCATCACCATCCTGTGAAGATCGACATCGCAGGCACAGTCGAATCAATCGCAGATATTACGAAAGACATGCTTTATGATTGTTACAATACGTTCTATCATCCAAGCAACATGCTATTATTCGTTGTAGGACCAGTGGATGTGGAGAAAACGATGAAGCAGATACGGGATAATCAAAACGGTAAAGACTACCGGGAACAACCGGAAATCGAACGGAGATTCGAAAAGGAGCCCGATACAGTAGCTAAGGATAAGGATATTTTAAAAATGAATGTTCAAACACCGAAAGTGATGATTGGAATCAAGGCCACCGATGTTTTTCAAACAGGCGAACAACTTTTGAAGCGGGAACTGGCAACGAATATATACTTAGAAATGCTGTTCGGGAAAAGTTCATCCCTTCATGAAGGCCTGTATGAGGAGGGATTGATTGATCAAAGCTTCTCGTATGATTATACCCAGGAACAAGGGTTTGGTTTCGCTTTAATTGGTGGAGACACGGCCAATCCTGAAAAATTAACAAAGTCTTTGTTGGAAATCCTGGAGAATTCTAAAAAAGGTACTGGTTTAAGTGAAGAAAGTTTGCAAAGAACAATTAAGAAAAAAATTGGTTCTTTCCTTCGCTCACTGAATTCACCCGAATATATTGCCAACCAATTTACGCGGTATGCATTCAATGAGATGAAATTATTCGATGTGGTAGCAGTTTTGGAAAAACTTAAAATGGAAGACATCGAACAGATTGCCAAGGATCTAATCTCCGTTGAGCGGATGACGGTCTGTGAGGTACTTCCTAAATAACATATAGAGGGGGCATGAAAGTGGAAAAGCGTTTTGCCCGTATAACGGGAGCTAGCGGAGGAATCGGCAGGGAAATTGCTTTAAAACTTGCGGAAGAAAATTATTCACTTTATTTACATTACAATAGCAATGAGGAAGCCATTCATGATCTAATTGAACAACTTCGTCCATTTCAGGTCGAACTCATCCCGATTCAGGCAGATTTGTCTACCGGGGATGGTTACAAAAAATTGGTGGAAAATATATTTGCTCTTCATGCCATCGTCCTTAATAGCGGGAATAGTTATTATGGACTCATATCAGACATGACTGAGCAGATTGTCAATGAAATGGTTCAGCTACATGTGACCAGCCCTTTTCAATTAACCAAGGAATTGTTGCCTAAATTAATGTATCAAGAAAAGGCGACCATCGTCGCAGTTACATCCATCTGGGGTCAGACGGGTGCTTCATGTGAAGTGCTTTATTCGATGGTCAAGGGAGGGCAAAATGCCTTTATCAAGGCATTAAGCAAAGAAGTATCATTAAATGGACTTCGTGTAAACGCCGTCGCCCCTGGCGCGATTTCAACTTCCATGCTGGAATCTTTTAGTGCGGAGGATTTGGAAATCATTAAAGGCGACATCCCAATGGGCAGGATGGGGAGTGCCAAGGAAGTGGCGGAAGCCGTTTCCTATTTACTTTCAGATAAGGCTTCTTATATAACCGGGCAAATCCTTGGTGTAAATGGCGGTTGGTATACTTGAATAAAATTTTTTAAGATGCATAATTTCATCGTTTCCTTCACAAAATATACTTGTACTATTTTGAAGGAAAGGGTGACCACACATGTCTGTATTAGACAATTGGGATCAATGGAAAAATTTCTTGGGAGATCGTCTTAATGAGGGTGAACGCCAAGGGTTGAATGATGAGACAGTAAATAGCTTGGCTTTCGAAATCGGTGATTACTTAGCTAAGCAGGTTGAGCCCCAAAACGACCAAGAAAAAGTGCTAGCTGATCTTTGGTCCGTTGCGAGCGATGAGGAAAAACAAGCAATGGCAAATGTAATGGTCAAGTTAGTCGAGAACAACGGAACAAAGTAAATATGTGAAGATAAAGGCCCCGTTACCCTTGTAATGGGGCCTTTATCTTGGTTATATAAAATATTCCGCTATCCTTCAATGAAAATGGAGATTTTTTATAGGGTTTTTCCTTTTAACTTATCAAGAAATACTATATTATAGAATCTAGACAGTAATAATTTAAAAGTAAAGAAGATGAAATAGTATGACGGATAAGTAATACTCGATGGTTGGATAAAAGCTTCTAGGCTTAAGGAGTGTTATCGTGGAGAAAAAAGAATGGTATTTTGAATATGAAATTCAAGTTAACCGTCCAGGTTTATTAGGGGACATATCATCTTTGCTGGGTATGCTATCCATTAATATCATCACTATTAACGGTGTCGACCAAGGCAGGCGAGGTTTGCTTTTAAGGGCAAACGACAGCCGAAATATAGAGAGATTTGAGTCCATTCTCCATACGATGGATACGATAAAGGTCATTAAACTTAGAGAACCCAAATTACGCGATCGGCTTGCGGTCAGGCATGGCCGTTATATACAACGTGATGCCGATGAAAAAAACACATTCAGATTTGTTCGTGATGAATTGGGCTTACTGGTGGACTTTATGGCCGAACTATTCAAACAAGAAGGTCACAAGTTAATCGGTATTCGAGGAATGCCCCGAGTCGGAAAGACCGAATCGATAGTTGCATCAAGCGTTTGTGCGAATAAAAGATGGTTGTTTGTGTCATCTACCCTTCTAAAGCAGACGATTCGCAGTCAACTTATCGAGGATGAGTACAATAATGATAATTTGTTTATTCTAGACGGAATTGTATCAACCCGTCGCGCCAATGAGAGACATTGGCAGCTTATCCGTGAAATAATGAGGCTTGATGCTGTCAAAGTCATTGAACATCCAGATGTGTTTGTTCAAAATACGGAGTATACGCTCGAAGACTTTGATTATATTATTGAACTAAGAAACAATCCAGAAGAAGAAATTACATATGAAGTTGTGGACCAAAAAGATCAGTTTTCTGGTTCGAAATTTGGATCCTTTGACTTTTAAAATGGCAGGTGTTTTATTTGACTGAATTAGGTAATCGATTAAAAGAAACTAGGGAAGCCAAAGGGCTTACCCTTGATGATTTACAGGAACTGACAAAGATTCAAAAGCGGTATCTTGTAGGGATTGAAGAGGGAAATTATAGTATGATGCCTGGAAAGTTTTATGTGCGGGCATTCATCAAGCAATATTGTGAAGCTGTAGGTCTGGACCCTGATGAAATATTCGAGGAGTTCAAGAGCGACGTGCCATCTGTCTATAGCGAGGAACTGCCTGAACAGCTTTCAAGGGTTCAAACCCGTAAGACGATTCCGGCAAAAGACTCCAAATTTGTAGAGATGTTGCCTAAAATCCTAGGTGTGATCGTGGTAATTGGTGTCGCTATATTGATTTGGGTGTTGGTTTCCAATAGTATGAGTAAGTCCAATGACAATGATAAAAAGAGCGATAAACCGAATGAAGTGGTTGGATATAACGAAAGTAATGAGTTTAACGAAAAAGAAGAAAAAGTAGATAAAGACCAGAAAAAAGAAACAGATACAGCTGATAAAAAGGATAAAGACAATGCTGTAGAAGAAGAAAAAGAAGAAGAAAAGATTGAGCAGGATTTGACTGTTGTCAGTTCTAGCGGTAAAAATAGTACGTATGAGTTAAAAGGTTCGGATACTTTCAAATTGAAAGTTTCCTCTAAAGGTTCGCCATGGGTAGGTATTACAAATGGTGAAGGGAAATTACTTTTCCAAGGGACAATCAAGGAAAATGAAAGTGAGGAAATAGATTTTACTGAAGAAAAAGAAGCTGTCATTAATATTGGTAGAGCAAACGAAACGGAAATTTTTGTCAATGATGAAAAGCTTGAGTATACTATTTCACCCAATGATATGACTACGCAATTGGTTACGATACAATTTACGAAAGCGGAATAGTCATCTCTTAGATGACTATTTTTCTCTTTTCTATATGGAAAATGTCCATGTTAAACCGGCATACATCAATGATTTTGAGGTAAATTATACATAGGTAAACCTGGCCATTGGCCACATTACAATGATGGAAAGCGCATTGCCTAAAAGCAAGCGTATATTTTGGAGGTTAAAAGTTTGAATCTGCCTAATAAGATTACAGTAGCAAGAATCTGTCTAATTCCAGTTTTTTTAATCATCATGCTCGTACCTTTTTCTTGGGGAACACTTACTTGGGGAGAGTATACATTGCCGGTGGCGCATCTAGCGGGGGCTATACTTTTCATCATAGCTTCTACTACGGATTGGATTGATGGTCATTTTGCAAGAAAATATAATTTGGTTACTGATTTAGGGAAGTTTTTAGACCCGTTGGCCGATAAATTACTTGTTTCGGCAGCATTGATTGTTTTAGTTGACTTAAATTTAATGTATGGCCAGTCCTGGATTGCCATCGTCATTATCAGTCGGGAATTTGCCGTTACTGGTTTACGCCTGGTTTTAGCCGGTACGGGTGAAGTGGTCGCGGCCAACCAATTGGGTAAAATTAAAACATGGGCACAAATTGTCTCAATATCTGCTTTATTGCTTCATAACCTGCCCTTTGCTTTTATTTCGCTTCCATTTGCCAATATCGCTCTATGGATTGCGTTAATCTTTACAATATGGTCTGGGGCCGATTATTTTGTGAAAAACAAGCAAGCTTTCATTAATTCTAAGTAACGAAGGGGTCGTTGATATGGATGCAGAAATCATTGCAGTAGGCTCTGAACTTCTATTGGGGCAAATTAACAATACAAACGGAAGGTTTTTATCGCAACAGTTTGCTGAAATGGGTGTTAATGTTTTTTACCATACTGTCGTCGGAGATAATGACCGTCGTCTGCAACAAGCCATAGAGATTGCTGAGTCACGGGCTAACTTAATTGTCTTTACTGGTGGCCTTGGTCCAACGAAGGATGATTTAACGAAGGAGACAATTTCTCGCCACATTGGGAAAAAGCTCGTCTTTGATGAGGATGCACTACAATCCATAGAAGCGTACTTTCAAAAGCGCGGTCGTCCAATGACAGAAAATAATAAGAAGCAGGCTCTTGTTTTGGAAGGCTGTGATGTATTGCCAAACGACCATGGCATGGCACCCGGAATGGTCTTGGCTAAATCGGGAATCACATATATGCTGCTTCCTGGTCCACCAAGCGAAATGGAACCAATGTTCTTAAACTACGGATATGAAGCAATCATGAAAAGGCTTGAAAAGCATGAACGAATTGATTCGAAGGTTCTTCGTTTCTACGGAATAGGGGAAGCGGAGCTGGAAACGGTGATAGAAGATCTTCTCGTAGACCAAACCAATCCAACCATTGCCCCACTTGCAGCTGAAGGGGAAGTGACTTTAAGGATTACAGCAAAAGAATCGTCTAAAGAAAAGTGTGAAGAGCTTATTTTGGGAGCGGAGAAGGAAATCCTTAGTCGGGTCGGTCAATATTATTATGGAAGTGATAAAACATCGCTGATAAAAGAACTGGTTAAAGAATTAACGGTCCGTAAGCTAACGATCGCGGCGGCGGAAAGTTTGACCGGTGGAATGTTTCAAGAACAGTTAACGACCATACCAGGTGCTGGAAAAGTGTTCAAAGGCGGTATTGTCAGCTATACAAACGATGCAAAGGCGGATGTGCTAGGCGTAAGCGAAGGAACCATTTCAACTCATGGCGTCGTGAGCGGAGAGTGTGCCATGGAAATGGCCTCTAAGGTACGGGAGAAGCTTGATGCGGATGTAGGTATCAGTTTTACTGGAGTAGCAGGACCTGATGAACAAGAAGGGAAACCAGTGGGTACTGTATTCATTGGTATTTCCTTACGGGATGGAGACACCCGCTTTGAAGAGTTGAATTTATCTGGAAGCAGGGCGCAAAACCGAGTAAGAAGTGTAAAATATGGTTGCCATTATTTATTACGGGGTTTATAAGCGACATAAAAGCAGAGCTTAAAAGGCTCTGTTTTTTTATGTTTTAGAAGTTTTCGTTTTATCGAATAAGGGAAAAGAAGAAAACAGTTTATTCAATAAAAAGGCATTTTATTAGCGGATATCTAAAAGAAAAAGGTAAAATCACGTAGACAAAATACTTTTTCATGAAGATTTAACCAAAAGAAAAAAACGAATGAATGTTCGACTTTTTGCTTGGCAAAATAGCAAAAAGAGTATATAGTTAAGATAGGTTTTGAGACAAGATATTGACCTTGTCCTCAAAGAATGGCTAACGTAAGAACATCTTTAATCGGACTGCCGATTATTTGAATATAGAGGAGGAACTTAAGTGAGTAGTGATCGTCAAGCGGCTTTAGATATGGCGTTAAAACAAATTGAGAAACAATTTGGTAAAGGTTCTGTAATGAAACTTGGAGAACAGTCCGATCGAAGAATCTCAACGATTTCGAGTGGGTCTCTAGCGTTGGATGTAGCATTGGGAGTAGGTGGCTATCCGAGAGGCCGTGTCATTGAGATATACGGACCGGAGAGTTCAGGTAAAACGACTGTTGCCTTGCATGCAATAGCAGAGGTACAAAAGACTGGCGGAACAGCTGCATTTATTGATGCTGAGCATGCCTTGGATCCAGCATATTCTGAAAAACTTGGCGTGAATATTGATGAATTGTTGCTTTCACAGCCTGATACTGGTGAACAAGCCCTTGAGATTGCGGAAGCGTTAGTGAGAAGTGGTGCGGTGGATATCATTGTTATCGACTCCGTAGCAGCACTTGTTCCTAAAGCGGAAATCGAAGGAGAAATGGGAGATTCCCATATGGGTCTTCAAGCCCGTATGATGTCACAGGCCCTTAGAAAACTTTCTGGTGCTATCAATAAATCAAATACCATTGCGATTTTCATTAACCAGATTCGTGAAAAGATCGGGATTATGTTTGGGAATCCAGAAACGACTCCTGGTGGTCGTGCCTTGAAGTTCTATTCGACTGTTCGTCTTGAAGTGCGTCGTGCTGAACAATTAAAACAAGGTAATGAAATCGTTGGTAATAAAACAAAGATTAAAGTCGTTAAAAATAAAGTAGCTCCACCTTTCCGTCAAGCGGAAGTCGATATCATGTATGGTCAGGGAATCTCACAGGAAGGCGAAATCATTGATATGGGTGCAGACCTGGATATCGTCCTAAAAAGTGGTTCGTGGTATTCATACAATGATGAGCGTGTGGGACAAGGTAGGGAAAATGCGAAATTGTTCTTGAAAGAAAATCAGGACATCGCTAAGGAAATCTCACAAAAAATCAGGGACCATTATAATCTAGATGGAGAGTTTGAGCTCCCGAAAGAGGCTGAAGAGGAGCATCTTGAACTACTTGATTGATGGTAGGAAAGGACCTAAGCTAATTATGCTTAGGCCTTTTCTATATTCCTTAAGATCTTTGAAATGGAAAAATTGCAAAAATTAAAGCGGTTTTGCAGTCCTCAATTATGTTAAACTGATACATAATTGCTATGCATAGTAATAAAACGAGAATAAACCTTGATACATAAGGGACAAAGGCTTGACAATAAAAATTCTCAACTATACAATTAATATGTATATTTTACAATTTTTCAAACTAAAATTTTGAAAATTAAGAGCTGTATATTGAATTTATTGTGCAATGTACTTGCCGACAGTTCAACATTTTATGTAAAAGTTCATAGCAAGGGGAGGTGAAACGATGGAACCCATGACAATCATCTTCACTTTGCTTGGCCTAATCGTCGGTGCAGTTGTTGGTTATTTTATTCACAAATCAAAATTTGAGAGTAAAATAGCAGGGGCAAAGGGCTCTGCTGAACATATCCTTGAGGATGCAAAACGTGAAGCGGAAGCGCTTAAAAAAGAAGCCTTGTTGGAAGCAAAAGATGAAATTCACAAGGTTCGTTCTGAGTCCGATCGGGAATCCCGTGAAAGAAGGAACGAATTACAAAAACAAGAAAATCGATTATTGCAAAGAGAAGAGAATCTTGATCGGAAGGATGAAACGTTGGATAAACGTGAAAGCCTTTTAGAGAGAAAAGAGGAGTCTCTTAACCAAAGACAACAGCATATTGAAGAGATGGAAAGCAAAGTGGACGAGACGGTACGCAAGCAACAAACGGAGCTTGAACGTGTCTCAGGTTTGACTCGTGAAGAAGCTAAATCGATCATTATAGATCGAACAGAAAATGAGCTTGCTCATGATGTAGCAGTTATGATTAAAGAAAGTGATACCCGCGCCAAAGAAGAAGCTGATAAAAAGGCGAAAGAAGTCTTATCTCTAGCCATTCAGCGTTGTGCGGCTGATCATGTTGCAGAAACCACCGTTTCTGTAGTGAATCTTCCAAATGATGAGATGAAGGGACGGATAATCGGACGTGAGGGCCGAAATATCCGAACACTTGAAACGCTAACGGGTATTGATCTTATCATTGATGATACTCCTGAGGCAGTCATCCTATCTGGATTTGATCCAATTCGACGGGAAACAGCACGTTTGGCTCTTGAAAAACTAGTTCAGGACGGACGGATTCATCCGGCTCGTATTGAAGAAATGGTTGATAAGGCAAGACGTGAGGTAGATGAACATATTCGTGAAATTGGTGAACAAACAACTTTTGAAGTGGGTGTTCACGGGCTTCATCCAGATCTTATCAAGATTCTTGGTCGTTTGAAGTTCCGTACAAGCTATGGTCAAAACGTACTGAAACATTCTATTGAAGTGGCCCAACTTTCAGGATTATTGGCAGCTGAGCTTGGTGAGGACGAAGTACTTGCCCGCCGTGCCGGTTTATTACATGATATCGGGAAAGCAATTGACCACGAAGTGGAAGGTAGTCACGTTGAAATCGGCGTTGAATTAGCGACTAAGTATAAGGAACATCCAACTGTCATCAACAGCATCGCTTCACATCATGGTGACACAGAACCAACATCCATTATTTCGGTGCTTGTAGCGGCCGCTGATGCCTTATCAGCTGCAAGACCAGGTGCACGGAGTGAAACACTGGAAAATTATATTAGAAGACTTGAAAAACTTGAAGAGATATCCGAATCCTATGATGGAGTGGAAAAATCCTTCGCGATTCAAGCCGGACGTGAAGTGCGGATTCTAGTGAAACCAGAACAAATTGATGATCTTTCGGCTCATAAACTTGCTCGTGATATCCGGAAACGGATTGAAGAAGAGCTTGATTACCCAGGTCATATAAAAGTAACAGTAATCCGTGAAACAAGAGCGGTAGAATATGCCAAATGATTTGGCTTGGAAAACGAAGTGGTGAAAACCACTTCGTTTTCATTTTTTGTATGAACTTATTTGAGGATGTCTGTGCATTCAACAGTTATACCAAACAAGTGAAATGTATATAGGAAAGGGTTTTAGTATGAGATTGTTATTTATAGGAGATGTAGTGGGGGCACCGGGCCGTGGTATGGTTAAAGAATACCTCCCAAGACTTAAAGAAAAATATCAGCCGCACATCACGGTAATAAATGGTGAAAATGCTGCAGGAGGCCGAGGAATTACAGAAAAGATTTACCGCAGTTTTCTGGAGTGGGGCGCGCAGGCCGTAACAATGGGAAATCATACGTGGGATAATCGAGATATTTTTTCGTTTATTGATGAAGCGGAATATCTTGTTCGTCCAGCCAACTTTCCCATGGGTGCCCCGGGTGAGGGTCTGAAGTATATAGCGCTAGATCAACAGGAAGTCGCTATCATCAATCTACAGGCCCGGACATTCATGCCAGCATTGGACTGTCCTTTCCGAAAAGCGGAAGAGCTCGTTCTGGAAGCCCAAAAAAGGACACCTATCATTTTTGTCGACTTCCATGGTGAAGCTACAAGTGAAAAACAGGCGATGGGCTGGTACCTTGATGGGAAGGTGACTGCGGTGGTAGGCACACATACACATGTCCAAACAGCTGATAACCGGGTTTTACCACAAGGTACAGCTTATGTATCGGACGTAGGGATGACAGGGCCTTATGACGGCATTCTGGGAATGGATAGAGAGGCTGTTATCCATAAGTTCTTGACGAGCCTCCCTGTGCGATTTGAAGTACCTAAAGCTGGCCGTTCTTTATTAAGTGCTGTATTAATAGATATTGATGAAAAGTCAGGCAAGGCGGTAAACATTGAGCGAATACTGATAAACGAAGATAACCCGTTTTATAACTAACTTAAATGGACATCAGTCGTGGCTGATTGTCCATTTTTCTTTAATAGCTACGTGATTTTCACGAGAAAGATTCAATGAGGGAAAAAGTTAAGTAAGGTCTCCTAATAGGGAATCTAAAATCTGTTGTTGGACAATCCTGGTTTTCTTTGTCATACAAGTTTTACTAGCTGAATATAGTAGCAGTGGAAAGTGTTATAACTATTGAGCCAAGTTATAATCGGCAGGGAAAACAAGGAGGACTAGGAATGGAAATATTAAAGGTTTCAGCAAAATCTAATCCTAATTCTGTAGCAGGCGCACTGGCGGGGGTTCTCAGAGAAAGAGGGACCGCAGAAATTCAAGCAATTGGTGCAGGTGCGTTAAATCAAGCCGTTAAGGCAGTAGCAATCGCAAGAGGATTTGTCGCACCTAGTGGAGTCGACTTGATTTGTATTCCTGCCTTTACGGATATTCTCATTGATGGCGAAGAGCGTACGGCAATTAAGCTAATCGTTGAACCAAGATAAATTCATAAGTTTATGCCTGTTTGTCGGATGGCGAGCAGGTTATTTTTTGTATGTGACGAATAAGAAAGGTAGAGAAGGGGGATTGGATGGTGATTTTTGATGCGCATTGTGATGTTTTGATGAAATTGTTTATAGATCCGGATATTTCCTTTGTGGACAGCGATAAGTTACATATTACAAAGCGTGAACTTATGGATTCAGGTGGAAAGGTCCAATGCTTTGCGATATACATTCCTGAACAAGTCCACTCGGATATGAGATTTCAGGCTGCCTTGGCGATGGTGGAAATTTTTCACAAAAAAGTCCTGGCTGAACCTGAAATGAAATTTATAAGGTCGAAGAAAGATATCGATTCACTGGGGGAAAAAGAGATAGGAGCTTTGCTGACATTAGAAGGCTGTGATTGCATCGGGGATGATGTATTAAAGATGAAAACCCTCCTTCAGTTGGGGGTTACTTCGGTAGGATTAACATGGAATTATGCCAATCTGGTAGCCGACGGAGTTTTAGAAAAAAGAGGAGGCGGGCTAACGCGATTTGGAACGGATGTGGTGGGATTATTGAATGTGCAGTCGATATGGTGCGATCTTTCCCACCTATCGGAATCTGGGTTTTGGGACACCATAGAAATAGCAGACTTTCCGATTGCTTCCCATTCGAACGCCTATCGTTTATGCCCACATCCAAGGAATCTGAAAGACAGCCAAATAAAGGCTCTCCTAAAAAAGAATGGGACTATTGGGGTGACATTTGTTCCTCAATTTTTATCACAAGGTAAATCCGCGTCCATAAAAGACGTTATCAATCATATTGAACATATTTGTAGTTTAGGTGGAGAAAAACAAATTGGTTTTGGATCGGATTTCGATGGCATAGAAGAGATGGTCGATGACTTGGTCTCTTATAGCAATTACCAAAATTTAATTGATGAACTTGATAGGCTCTATTCCACAGAATTCGTAAAAGGCATTCTTTTTGAAAATTTCGTTCGTCATTATCCTCGATAAAAAAGGAGAGGGCGAAATGGTGTTTTTATTCTGATTTTGTAGATAGAATTGAATATTCTGAAAATATAAAAAATAAAAGCAAAAAGGTTGCAATTTATGTATTTAACCGATAGAATTGAAAGCGTTTAGTACACCTTTTCTGTCATAGAACGATTATTTACATATTGAACGTTCTGAAGAGAGGTACAGGTAAATAGCAGTTATATACGAACGTTCTAAAGGAGTGTAAGACATGATCAATCAACTTTCATGGAAAGTTGGCGGACAACAAGGTGAAGGTATTGAAAGTACAGGAGAAATATTCTGTATTGCCCTCAATCGCTTAGGTTATTACTTGTATGGCTACCGTCATTTCTCATCTCGAATAAAGGGAGGACACACGAATAATAAGATTCGTGTAAGTACTTCTGAAACTCGTGCTATCTCAGATGATTTAGACATCTTAGTTGCTTTCGATCAAGAAACAATAGACGTCAATTATAAAGAACTACACGAAGGCGGCATCATTATCGCTGATGCAAAATTTAAACCTGTCTGCCCTGAAGATACAAAGGCAGAGTTATATATAGTCCCATTTACGGAAATCGCATCTGAATTGGGTACTTCTTTAATGAAAAACATGGTGGCCATCGGAGCTACCTGTGCTGTACTTGGTATGGAAATCTCCGTGTTTAATGATGTTGTTGATGAAATCTTCGGCCGTAAAGGTGAAGAAATCGTTAAAAAGAACATGGATGCGATCACTGCTGGTTATAAGGCCATGGAAGTATTGCTTGGTGAAAAAGTGGGCGCTATGGAACTTGAAAAAGCGGATGGTCAAAAACGTTTATTCATGATTGGTAACGACGCAATCGCACTAGGTGCAGTTGCTGGTGGATGTCGATTTATGGCTGCTTATCCGATTACGCCAGCTTCAGAAATCATGGAGTATTTAATCAAGAAACTGCCTAAAGTGGGTGGTACCGTCATTCAGACGGAAGACGAAATCGCTGCAGCTACGATGGCAATCGGGGCTAACTACGGTGGTGTTCGTGCTATTACAGCTTCTGCCGGACCAGGTCTTTCATTGAAAATGGAAGCAATCGGTTTAGCGGGAATCACAGAAACTCCGATTGTTATTGTAGATACACAACGTGGCGGTCCTTCTACCGGACTTCCAACGAAACAAGAACAATCTGACTTAATGGCTATGATTTATGGGACGCACGGAGAAATACCGAAAATCGTCATGGCCCCAAGTACGGTTGAGGAAGCCTTTTATGATACGGCTGAAGCCTTCAATCTTGCTGAGGAATACCAATGTCCGGTTATCATTTTATCCGATTTACAGCTATCATTGGGTAAGCAGACTGTGCAACCGCTAGATTACAGTAAAGTGGAAATCAGACGTGGTAAACTTTTGGACACGGAAATAGAAGGCCCTCAAGAAAAAACATATTTCAAGCGCTATGAAGTAACAGAAGATGGAGTTTCTCCTCGTGTCGTTCCAGGCATGAAAAACGGAATTCACCATGTTACGGGTGTAGAGCATGATGAAACAGGGAAGCCTTCTGAATCAGCTGCAAATCGTGTAGCACAAATGGATAAGCGGATGCGTAAGCTTAGCAATTTAGCGAACACATTCAATACACCCGTTTACAAAAATGCACCACACGCAGAGGCTGACTTATTAATCCTAGGGTTTAACTCTACCCGGGGAACGATAGATGAAGCCATCGGCCGTTTGGAAACGGACGGAATAAAAGTGAATCATGCACAAGTTCGTTTGATTCATCCATTCCCTGCTGATGAAGTTCTTTCTTTAGTGCAATCAGCTAAGAAAGTAGTAGTAATTGAAAATAATGCGACTGGACAATTGGCTAATATTATCAAGATGAATGTCGGGCATGTAAATAAAATTAAAAGCATCCTAAAATATGACGGCAACCCATTCCTCCCGCATGAAATTCACACACAATGCAAGGAGATGTTCGAATATGGCAACATTTAAAGAATTTCGAAATGATGTAAAACCTAATTGGTGTCCTGGTTGTGGGGATTTCTCCGTTCAGGCTGCCATGCAGCGTGCAGCAGCCAACGTAGGCTTGGAACCGGAAAACTTAGCTGTGGTTTCTGGAATCGGCTGTTCAGGTCGGATTTCAGGCTATATCAAATCTTATGGTTTCCATGGCATTCATGGTCGTTCGCTACCGATTGCCCAAGGATTGAAAATGGCTAACCGCGAGTTGACGGTTATAGCTTCCGGTGGGGATGGCGATGGTTTTGCAATCGGGATGGGACATACCATACATGCAATACGTCGTAATATCGATATAACGTATATCGTTATGGATAACCAAATTTATGGTTTAACTAAAGGACAGACTTCCCCACGTTCAGCTGCTGGATTTAAAACGAAATCCACGCCTGAAGGATCAATTGAGCGGGCAGTCTCTCCGATGGAATTAGCTTTGTCGGCTGGAGCTACCTTTGTCGCTCAAAGTTTTTCAACGGATTTAAAAGACTTAACTGCAATCATTGAAGCTGGAATCAACCATAAAGGGTTCTCCTTTATTAATGTTTTCTCGCCATGCGTTACGTACAACAAAATCAATACGTATGATTGGTTCAAACAAAACTTAACAAAATTAAGCACGATTGAAGGATATGATTCCACAAATAAAGAACAGGCCATGCATACGTTAATGAAGCATGACAGTCTTGTGACTGGGATCATTTATCAAGATTCTTCACGGTCATCGTATCAGGAATTAATTCCAGGTTATGCCGATGAAGCGTTGAATAAATCTGATTTAACCCTAGATCAGGCTCATTTTGATAAATTGGTTGAAGAATTTATGTAAGCGTGAAAAGGTTCACCCCAAATTTGGGGTGAACCTTTTTTGTGGTTAATAACGCGTTCAAGGGAGGTCGAACGCTTTTTAGTTGGGACTACTTAGAAGTAAGTCTTACCACCAACCGTTATTGCAGCCACAGTTGTTGTTGTTGTTGCAGCATCCGAAAGAAAAGAAATTACAACGATTTCTTCTGCAGCAGCAGTTATTATTATTATTATTGTTATAATTGTTATTTCTATAATTATTGTAGTCGTTATTGTTGTCATAGGAATTGTTATTGTTGTTGTTATAATGATGATGGTGATGATGATGCTTATTGTTGTTATTGTTATGATTGTCGTTATCGTTGTTGCGTCGTTGACAACCTCTCACCGCACGACAGAAGTCCCTTTCGATTCTACTGTCATTAGAATTGTTGTTATCGTTGTGATTCCCTTTGTAGCACTCTTCGTTCTCGTAATATGACATATAAGTCACTCCTTAAAATATTTTTGTTGTACGAGATATCTTATTCAAGAGTGGACAGGATGCTATGGGGTCCTGTCCTATATAGAGAAAATGTACGATAGCCCTAGATAACGGATTGGAGAGAAGTAAATAGAAGGTTACTGGTTGATTACCATCTCTTAATTTCCTATTTTGTGAATTTTTTCTAACAAACGCTAAAGGATTGACAGAATGATTGTTTCTTCCTGGTAAAAGCTTTATACTATGTTAATGTGGATATATCACACTTAAAAGCAAATATTTACACATGAATGAAATAGGTAAGTGAACAAAAAACCTGGTTAGTATGCGGGTCTGGAAATAGTTAGGACGTTAAATAAACTAACTATTTTGAAAGGAGATTAACATGAACGAGAAACAAAGATTAGAATTACAACAAGTACAGAATGAAAATCCAGCGGACAAAAAATCCGAAAAGGATTACAGTAAGTACTTTCAGGCAGTTTATATACCGCCTTCCTTGAAGGATGCTAAAAAACGAGGAAAAGAAAATGTAGAATATCATGATGACTTTGCTATTCCTGAACAATTCCGAGGAATGGGAGAAGGTAAGAAATTTCTTATTCGTACATACGGTTGCCAAATGAATGAGCACGATACTGAAGTCATGGCGGGTATCTTTACGGCACTCGGATATCAACCGACCACTACAGTCGACGATGCGAATGTCATTTTACTGAACACTTGCGCAATAAGGGAAAATGCGGAGAACAAAGTATTCGGGGAACTAGGGCATTTAAAATCACTTAAATTGGAAAAACCGGATTTACTGTTGGGCGTTTGCGGCTGTATGTCCCAGGAAGAATCGGTCGTTAAAAGAATCCTTGAGAAACATCATTTTGTCGATATGATCTTTGGTACACATAATATCCACCGACTACCACAAATCCTAAATGAGGCATATCTTTCAAAAGAGATGGTCATTGAAGTTTGGTCCAAAGAAGGGGATGTGATCGAAAATCTTCCTAAAGTACGTAAAGGGAAAACAAAAGCATGGGTCAATATTATGTACGGCTGTGATAAATTCTGTACGTATTGCATCGTGCCTTTTACACGAGGAAAAGAAAGGAGTCGCCGTCCCGAAGATATCATTCAGGAGGTTCGTCATCTTGCGGCACAGGGCTACAAGGAAGTCACCCTCCTCGGTCAAAATGTGAATGCATATGGAAAAGACTTTACAGACATGGAGTATCGCCTTGGTGACTTGATGGATGAAATCCGTAAGATAGATATCCCGCGGATTCGCTTTACTACTAGTCATCCCCGGGACTTCGATGATCATTTGATTGAAGTTCTTGCTAAAGGCGGTAACTTAGTGGATCATATCCATCTTCCTGTTCAATCGGGAAGTACGGAAACGCTTAAAATCATGGCGCGTAAATACACGCGTGAACAATATTTAGAGCTTGTTAGAAAAATTAGGGAAGCAATTCCTAGTGCATCTTTAACGACGGATATTATTGTCGGTTATCCAAATGAAACGGAAGAACATTTCGAGGAAACGATGTCTTTATACCGGGAAGTTGGATTTGATGCTGCTTATACGTATATTTACTCTCCGCGAGAAGGAACGCCTGCAGCAAAAATGCAGGATAATGTCCCGATGGAAGTGAAAAAAGAGCGTCTGCAACGCTTAAATGCTCTTGTGAACGAAACATGTGCTTTGAAAATGAAAGAGTACAATGGGCAAATTGTAGAAGTTCTCGTGGAAGGTGAAAGTAAGAAAAATCCAGATGTATTAGCAGGGTATACTACGAAAAATAAGCTAGTGAACTTCAAAGGACCAAAGTCCGCGATTGGCCAAATCGTCAAGGTGAAAATCACCGACACGAAAACATGGTCATTGAATGGGGATATGGTTGAAGAAGCGACAGCAATAGAGGTGGATTAAAATGACAAAATATACAAAAGACGATATCTTAACAAAAGCGGCAGAGCTAGCTGAAATGATTGCCAGCACGGAAGAAGTGGATTTCTTTAAACGGGCTGAGGCTCATATTAATGAAAACCAAAAGATACGTGAAATGATTGCCAGTATCAAAAGCTTACAAAAACAAGCTGTGAACTTCCAACATTATGGAAAAGAAAAAGCATACGGGCAAGTTCAGGCGAAAATCGATGCCCTTGAAAAGCAGTTGGATGAGCTTCCAATCGTCCAGGAGTTCAAGCAATCCCAAGTCGATGTCAACGACCTTCTTCAAATGGTTTCTTCGCAAGTATCCAATAAGGTGACGGATTTGATAATTGAATCAACTGAAGGTGATATCCTTCGTGGTGAGACAGGATCAAAGGTGCAGGCTGGTGGCGGAGGTTGTTCATAATATTTTCGGGAAGCCCTTCTGGATGCAGAAGGGCTTTTTTATGTTTCAAAAACCCTTATACAGCGCCCATTCGTGACACATATCCCAAAACTGGTGCATAAAATAACCTAGATTTAAACATTACAGCAGTTTTCAGATATTAAAAATTCTACGCACACTAGACTTTTACCACGCATAGGATGAATGGAAACTGTATGAGGAGGGTTCGCTAGCATGTCACAATATAGAGAGATAATAACTAAAGCGGTGGTGGCCAAGGGACGTAAATTCACAAAGTCCTCACACACCATTTGCCCGGCTCATCATCCTTCTAGCATTCTAGGTTGTTGGATCATCAACCATAAATACGATGCCAAGAAAGTCGGCAAAAAGGTAGAAATTCACGGCAGCTACGAAATCAACGTTTGGTATTCATATAACCATAATTCAAAGACGGAAGTTGTCACTGAAAAAGTACAATATACCGACGTGATTTCGCTAAAATACCGTGATCCAGATTGTCATGATGACCATGAAATCGTAGCACAAGCTGTCCAACAGCCGAATTGTTTAGAAGCATCCATCTCCCCATGTGGACAAAAGATCATTGTTCATGTGGAAAGAGAATTCTTTGTGGAGGTCGTTGGCGAAACGAAAATTTGCGTCGCTGTAAGCCCAGATGGCCGCTGTGAAGATGACTGGGGCTCAGATTTTGATGATGATGAGTTCGAAGATTTAGATCCGGATTTCCTTGATGAATTCGAAGATGAGTAAAATACTTTAATATAGTCAATACCGGATGACATTCCCTTCATCCGGTCTTATTTACGTTAAAAGAAGGACAGGCCAAATTAGTGAATATTTTATTACCCGCATAAGCTCCTCGGCGTCCTAAATCCCCTTATAAAAAGGAAAAAAACAGTATATTATGCATGTTTTCTTGTAATAGCGAATACAGGAAAGGTGCTATCCCGTATGGTATAATAAATGACATATATAAATAACAGATTATAGTTTGGAAAGGTTTTGAAAGAATGGCTGGATATACACCAATGATTCAACAATATTTAAAAATCAAGGCAGAGTATCAGGATGCCTTTTTATTTTTCCGTTTAGGGGATTTTTATGAAATGTTTTTTGAGGATGCATTGAATGCCTCACAGGAACTGGAGATTACATTAACGAGCCGGGAGGGTGGCACGGAAAATCGAATTCCCATGTGTGGCATTCCCTATCACTCGGCTCCCAATTATATTGATATTTTGATAGAAAAAGGCTTTAAGGTAGCCATTTGTGAACAGACAGAGGATCCTAAACAAGCAAAAGGGGTCGTCCGCCGGGAAGTTGTCCAGCTGATTACACCGGGAACCAAAATGGATAGTAAGGGACTTCGGGAAAAAGAAAATAATTACATTGCATCCATCACGTCCTTTACAGATGGGCCATTCGGTTTTGCTTACAACGATTTGTCGACAGGTGAAAACAAGGTCACGTTGATTGAAAGTTTTGAAGAGGTATTGAATGAGTTTGCAAACCTTGGTGCCAGCGAAGTTGTCATTGCAACGGATTTTAACGATGAATGGAAAAAGCAATTGCAGGAACGGGGTGCCGCAGCACTTTCCCTTGAGGATAACTTAGAGCAAAGTGAGTCGTTCGTTTCTTTGTTTCGACTGTTGAAAGAAGATAAGCAAGCTCAAACGACTGCGCGTTTATTGAATTATTTATACCGAACCCAAAAAAGAAGCCTAGATCACCTGCAGCCAGTATTTGCATATGAAACGTCCCATTATATGAAAATCGACTATTATAGCAAGCGTAATTTGGAGTTGACGGAAACCATCCGTTCCAAAGGAAAAAAAGGGTCGTTATTATGGCTTTTGGATGAGACGAAGACAGCGATGGGAGGCAGGATGCTTAAGCAATGGATTGATCGTCCACTCATCAATCGACTGCAAATCGAACGTAGACAAAACCTTGTGGAAATATTGAAGGATCACTACTTCGAACGTCAAGATTTGCGCGAGCGCTTGAAGGAAGTATATGATTTAGAGCGTCTTGCGGGCCGGGTGGCGTTTGGAAATGTCAATGCACGTGATTTAATCCAGTTGAAACGTTCACTCCAACAAGTACCCATCATTCGTGAAATCGTCCAATCCTTGGGCTCCAATGGTGATATAACAGCTCTCGCCGAAAAGCTGGATCCCTGTGAGGAAGTGACCGATTTACTTGAAACGGCATTAGTGGAAAATCCACCGTTATCCGTTAAGGAAGGGAACATTATCCAAGATGGTTTCCACTCGGAACTGGATACATATCGAGATGCCAGCCGAAACGGAAAAACGTGGATCGCTCAGCTGGAACGGGAGGAACGGGAACGTACCGGAATACGATCATTGAAAATCGGCTATAACCGAGTATTTGGTTATTATATTGAAGTGACTCGCGCCAATTTGCATTTACTTGAAGAGGGACGGTATGAACGGAAGCAAACCTTGACCAATGCTGAAAGATATATCACACCTGAACTAAAAGAAAAGGAAGCCTTGATTTTACAAGCCGAAGAGAAAAGCATCGGTCTTGAATATGATCTGTTCCTCAGCCTCCGTGAACAGGTGAAAAGCTATATCCCACGTTTACAAGAGCTTGCGAAAGGCATCAGTGAACTTGATGTTCTCCAGTGCTTTGCAACGATCAGTGAAGAGCGTCATTATGTAAAGCCGGTCTTTTCTGAAAATCGTAAAATAGCCTTACAGGAAGGACGCCATCCTGTTGTCGAAAAAGTACTGCATTCTCAAGAGTATGTTCCAAATGACTGTTTTATGGATAGCGACCGTGAGCTACTTTTGATTACAGGACCTAATATGTCGGGTAAAAGTACGTATATGCGTCAGATTGCGTTGACATCCATTTTGGCCCAAATCGGTTGTTTTGTATCGGCGACCTCAGCGGAACTGCCGATTTTCGATAAAGTGTTCACTCGAATTGGTGCAGCGGATGATCTCATTTCGGGGCAAAGTACTTTCATGGTCGAGATGCTCGAAGCAAAAAATGCCATCATGAATGCTACGGAAAACAGCTTGATTTTATTCGATGAAATCGGACGAGGAACTTCCACTTACGATGGTATGGCGTTAGCGCAGGCAATCATTGAATATATTCATGGAGAAATCGGTGCAAAGACACTCTTTTCAACACATTATCATGAATTGACCGTGCTATCAGAGGAACTTCCTAAACTGAAAAATATCCACGTAAGTGCAATCGAACAGAATGGGAATGTCGTTTTCCTTCATAAAATAAAAGAGGGACCAGCCGATAAAAGTTATGGTATTCATGTTGCCAAGCTTGCCAACCTTCCAAAACAGTTAATTGACCGGGCAGCTGCCATTTTAGCGCAACTTGAAAGTGATAATGAACAAGTGACGCAAACACCTTCAAAGTCAGCTGTTGTAGTAGATATAGATGTTCCTAAAGGATCTAAAGAAAAGGATGGTACGGTTGTAAATGAAGCGTCGCAACTTTCCTTTTTCGGAGAAGAAGTTCCAAGGGAAAAAACCAGTTCATCAGCTAAGGAAAAAAAAGTGCTTGATGATATCAAATCGCTCGATATCCTAGAAATGACACCACTGGATGCGATGAATATACTCTATAAATTGCATAAGAAATTGAAATAAATAATTGAAGCGAGGCGATAAAAGTGGGGAAAATCATACAGCTAGACGAGTCTTTATCGAATAAAATAGCAGCTGGCGAAGTGGTTGAACGTCCTGCCTCAGTCGTGAAGGAGCTAGTGGAGAACGCCATAGATGCCAACAGTACCATCATTGAAATTGAATTGGTGGAGGCCGGACTTGGGTCCATCAGGATCATAGACAATGGAGATGGAATGACGGCCGATGATGTAGAAGCGGCGTTCAAACGTCATGCCACAAGTAAAATAAAAGATGAAAATGACTTGTTTCGGATTCGGACGCTCGGGTTCCGTGGTGAAGCCATGCCAAGTATCGCATCAGTTTCCCATTTTGAAATGAAAAGCAGCACGGGAGAGGGGCCAGGAACCCGAATTCTGCTTGAAGGGGGGATCATTCGTGAATTGGAGGCTTCATCAAGCCGAAAAGGGACGGACATCACGGTCTCCGAGCTTTTCTATAATACACCGGCACGATTGAAGTATTTAAAAACGATTCATACGGAGCTAGGAAACATTACGGATGTCACGAACAGGCTGGCTTTGTCACACCCTGACGTTTCGATAAGCCTTACGCATAATGAGAAACGTATTTTGCATACGAATGGTAATGGAGATGTCCGGCAAGTACTGGCCGCAATCTACGGAATGAATATTGCCAAAAAGATGATTCCGATAGAGACGAGGTCTTTGGACTTCACTATAACCGGATATATCGTAATGCCCGAGGTCACCCGTGCCTCCAGAAACTACATTTCGACTATGATTAACGGTAGATTTATAAAAAACTATGTTCTTGTTAAGGCAATCCTGGAGGGATACCACACACTCCTTCCTATTGGACGTTTCCCAATTGCTTTGTTGAATATTGAAATGGATCCAATCTTGGTCGATGTTAATGTACATCCATCCAAATTAGAGGTGCGACTTAGTAAGGAACAGGAGTTATATGCCTTAGTATCGGAAACGATTAAATCGGCTTTCAAGAAACTTTCCTTGATTCCAAGCGGTTTCACGCCGTCACACAAGAAAGAGGAGCCTAAGAGCGAGCAGACGTCTCTCAGCTTAGACCATGTCGTGGAAAGGGGAAGGCAAGTTCTTGAAGAAGCAAAAAAAGAAGCATCCCTACTAAAGAATACCTTGATACGAGAAAAACAACAGCAAGAAATTCCAGTGGAATCTATCGATGATAACCAGGATATTGATACCATGCATGAATTAATATATAGCAGTGAAGATGGAATGCAAATGGGAGAGGCCTCTATCCCTGTCATACCTCCAGAAGAAAAAAGGTCCTTGTTCGAATCCGCTGAAGGGTATACAACATATACAGTCGAAGAGGATGAGGAAGAAATGGAGGAGGAAGATGCTTCAAGCCGCATACCTCCTATGTATCCAATTGGACAAATGCATGGCACCTATATTTTCGCCCAAAACGAAAAAGGTTTGTATATCATCGATCAGCATGCTGCACAGGAACGGATTAAATATGAATATTTCAAAGAAAAGGTTGGTCGTGTCGAAAATGAGCTACAGGATATGCTCGTTCCGATCACGTTAGAATTTTCGACCGATCAATCAATTCGAATCAATGAATACAAGGATGAGCTAGAAAAGGTCGGCGTCTTTTTAGAGGAATTCGGTTACAATTCCTTTATCGTCCGGTCCCATCCACAATGGTTCCCTAAAGGAATTGAACAGGAAATCCTTGAAGACATGATTGAACAATTATTGTCGATGAAAAAGGTGGACATAAAAAAACTGCGTGAAGCGGCGGCCATCATGATGAGCTGCAAAGCCTCCATTAAAGCCAACCGCCACCTCCGTAACGATGAAATACAAGCCCTTCTTGATGAATTAAGGCGAACAACCGATCCATTCACCTGTCCGCATGGAAGACCCATCATCATCTCCTATTCAATTTACGAAATGGAAAAGATGTTTAAAAGGGTGATGTGAAAATGAAAAGAGAACCCCTTGTTATCAAGGGGTTCTCTTTGGGATAGGTACCAACATAATACGTAATATGTATGCTAAGGGAGGAGTTTCTTTGCATTTTGAACCGATTGATGTAACGAAGCATAGAACATTCATTATTCGATTTCGTAGGGACTCTTTCATCATAAGCTTTGGTTCTGATAAGGATCTTGGAAACGTAGAGGAATATCTGGATTGGGTAAAAATAAAATCGAACCGATATCCAGGTGGATTTGTCTTGGTTATGGAAGATGATGTGCCCATCGGTCAACTTGAACTTACAATTAAAGAATATAAGGGTAGTAAAGTAGGCTACGTAAATCTTTATTATCTCATTCCTGAAAAACGTGGAATGGGGTTAGGGAAGGAACTTCACCGATATGCTCTTCATTTCTTTAAAAAATATGGGGTAAAGGAATATCATCTACGCGTTTCTCCTACTAATAGAAACGCATTGTCTTTTTATCGTAAAAATGGAATGCAGGAAGTAGGGTTTGAATTAGAGGGAAAAGTGATAAGAATGAAAGGGAACGTGTAAGTTAAAAAATATACCTCCAGGGTAAGTTCATGTTTCTCAGCTAGTTCATTATTATTAAGGTAAAAGATGTAGAAAAAATCCCCTTCTCATTTTGAGAAGGGGATAGTCGTAGTCAATCTTCAAACAACTCATCCATCAAGTCATCAATTTCTTTTTTTAACTTTCTTGTTCCTTCTTTGGAGACAGTAATTGTATCACCATCGATAATCAGCATATCTCCGACCTTGGCCCCTTTTGGAAGGGAGCTTTTCGGAAAATCCTTCATATCGCCACCATCGATTTCCACGACAGCTATTTCACCTTCAAAGCGATCAATTATTCCTTGCTTCATTTATTTCACCGTCTTTACAGTAAGTTTCGTACCTGTAGAAGTAAAAATAATGTTTCCAGATTTGTCTGTACGATAGATTTTAGCTTTTATGGAATTCAAGCGTTTTACAACGGTAGAAGTAGGATGCCCATAGCTATTTTTTCCTACACTTATTATAGCGTATTTTGGTTTTGCTTTCTTAATAAAAGCTGAACTAGAAGATGTTTTTGCCCCGTGGTGCCCAACTTTAAGGACATCCACGCTTGGTACTACCTTTTTGGCAAGCATGTCTTTTTCGGATTTTTCTTCAGCATCGCCAGTGAACAAGAACGATTTTTTATTATGTTTAAGCAATAGGACGGCACTCCAGTTATTTAAGTCTTTCTTATAGTCTTTGACTGGAGCAAGGAATTTCAATGACGTATTCTTTGCCTTCGTTGTGACTACTACCCCGGTCTTGGCTTTCTTGATTTTTAGCCCTTTCTTCTTAACCGCTTTTAAAAAGTCTTTGTAAGCTTGTGTGGTATGGGAAACTTTCGGTGCATACACAGCTTTGACTTTCAGGTTATTGATTACATAGGCCAGTCCACCGATATGATCGGCATCCGGATGCGTCGAGACAACCGCATTCAACGTTTTTACCTTTTGTTTTTTCAGATAGGCAACGACATCATCGCCTTTTCCTTTTCCACCAGCATCAATTAAAATGTTTTCATTACCGGTTTGAATCAGGATGGAATCGCCTTGGCCCACATTGATAAAGTGTACCTTCACATTGGAAGCAGCAGCTTCAGTTGACTGGATTCCAGTAAATAAAGTTAAACATAGAACAGCCACTAATATTACTTTAAGTTTTTTCATCATTATATCACCCTAGCATATCTTATCATGGTTATTAAGAGAAAAGTGAGATAATAAATATTTTAAAATAGTATTTTTTCATTCGTATAGATATTTATCTGTTATTTTATGCATGAATTAATAAAAAATACCATTAATATAAAATATAAGGATAATATTTTAGTTATTTATGGGATTTTATATTATTTTATTAAAATAATACTAATAATATGGTAAAGCTGATGGATTTTGATTGTAGTATGGGCTACCGTACCATTGGTTTAGATAGTGCCATGATTGATTGGAATGATTATTCCCATTTCTGTTATAGGTTACGGGTGGGCCAATGAAAGTCGAGGGCTGAACGGGTGACACCGTTTTTTTCCATTGGTTTTCATCTATGGAATAAGTGTGGGCCATGATATCCGCTGGCGTTAATTTCAAGATATCCGATCCAAGAATGACTTCAGGGATAGGTGCATTAAAAATAGCAAGTAAATGTGTTTGGTCCATGGTAGCCACTTCATAATGCCACCAGCCTTGTGGGACGTTCGCTACTTGGCCGGGAGTAATGGGGTAGTTCTGAATGAGCTTTGTATATGGATTCAGAATGGATACTGTAGCGGCCCCGGAGATGCAATAAACTAGCTCAGCTGCATTTTGATGGTAATGAGGTTCGATGATATTATTGGCACTTAAGAATATATCGAGTAAAGAAGTATTCTCCAGGGTGTTCAACTGTGAAATGCCCAATACATTTATATAGTTCAGATTATCTTTTTTTACTAAAGTACTTTTATTTACATCGAAGGTAAATTGAGTCGAAGGTGATGCATAATCCATAGGTATCCTTCCTTTACGATGGTGTGGGTTTTGAGCAGAATATGCGGTTTTTCTTTAGAATGTGCAAATACCCATGATAAAGATTGTAGTTAGAAACCAAAGTCTTTCAAAATAATATTCTTATAAAATATCATTTAACTGAATTTTCCCTATTGTCTTATTTAAGAATAAGCAGAATTTTCCCATTGCATGAATAGAAATTACAGTGATATAATAATTCCTGTGTTTTTAAAGTTAAAAAGATATAGGAAGTGTCTAAATTGTCTAACAATTCAAAAGAGAGCAAATTCGTCCCGTACGTTTCTGCTTCGAAATCTTTACCCGAATTAACTGTCACTGCAATTATTCTAGGTATAATTCTTGCCATCGTTTTTGGAGCAGCTAATGCATATTTAGGTCTCCTTATTGGATTGACGGTTTCCGCATCTATACCCGCGGCGGTAATTTCAATGGCAATCCTGAGAGGGATTTTTCGACGAGATTCCATCTTAGAAAACAACATTGTGCAAACGATGACAACAGCAGGTGAGGCCATTGGGGCCGGAGCCGTTTTTACTATCCCAGCATTATTTATGTGGGGGATGGATGTTAGTCAAGCGTTAATCCTATTCATTGTTTTAACTGGTGGATTCCTTGGGGTCTTCATGATGGTCCCCCTTCGTCAGCTTTTAATAGTAAGGGAGCACGAAACATTACCTTATCCTGAGGGTACGGCATGTGCCGAGGTATTGAAATCAGGAGAAAAAGGCGGTTCTAGCGCTAAATTAATCGGAGTCGGTTTAGTAATCGGTGGTGTGGTTAAAGCGCTTGGAGATGGATTCAAGCTATTTAAAACGGAAGTGGAAACAGGCATCACTGGTTTTAAAAATGCAGTAGTCGGCCTTGATGCATTTCCTTCCCTATTGGGTGTCGGGTATATCATCGGTCCACGTGTTGCGGGTCAAATGATCGGTGGGGGTCTATTGGCTTGGGTCGTCCTTATACCGGCCATTAGCTTCTTTGGTAGTGGTAGCTCAACACCTATATTCCCGTCAGAAGTTCCTATCGGTGAACTGGATGCTTGGGGAATTTGGGATAATTATATTCGGTACATCGGAGCTGGAGCAGTTGCGACTGGGGGCTTAATCACACTGATTAAGACATTGCCCACTCTATTCAGTTCTGCTTTTGCAACGCTGAGAGGCGTGCAAGCGAATAAAGGTCAGCTTAAAGCCGGGCTAATTCGTACTGAAAAAGACATTCCTGCTAAATTCGTGTGGTTAGGGATGCTTATTGTTCTTTTGATCATTGCCTTTGCACCTGTAACGGAAGTAGGTATCATAGGCGCAGTTGCAATCGGTATTTTTGGTTTCTTATTCGTGACGGTCGCTTCAAGGATTGTTGGGATTGTAGGAAGCTCTTCATCCCCTACATCTGGGATGACCATTGCGACACTACTAATTGTAGCGCTTATTTATAAGGCAACAGGCTTCACTGGCATGGATGGCATGATAGCTGTAGTAACGGTTGCTGCAATCGTTTGTACGGCACTTGCAGTGTCAGGTGACGTTTCTCAAGATTTGAAAACAGGTTATATTGTCGGTGGTACGCCATGGAAACAACAAGTTGCGATGATGATTGGTGTCGTTGCATCTGCAGCTGTCATTGGCTTTACCTTAGTGTTAATGGATAATGCTTATACAATGGGTTCTGCAGAACTTCCTGCACCTAAAGCGGCCTTGATGAAAATTCTTGCTGAAGGTGTTCTTGGAGGAGACTTACCTTGGACCCTTATCTTCATAGGAACGGCGATTGCCATTACTCTAGAGTTCTTCGGTTTGAATTCACTTAGTGTGGCAGTTGGGATTTACTTGCCAGTTCATACGAGTGCGCCAATCATGATCGGTGGATTTGTACGTTACTTCGTTGAACGTTTTTCTAAATCTAAAGAAGCACGTAAAGCAAGAGTAGATAGAGGAACATTGTTCGCGTCCGGTTTAATCGCCGGTGAATCATTGATTGGAGTGCTTATTGCAGTCTTAATTGCAGTGGGAGTAAAAGTTCCAGCCGTAGCGGTGATAGCGAGCAACCTAATACCATTCTTACTTTTCCTTGCTTTAGCTGGAGTACTTTGGTTTGTATCTAGCAAAAGGAATAAAGAAGATGTTTCGTAAAAAGCAAAAATCAAAGAGGAACCTGTTAACTATGGTTCCTCTTTTGGAAAGTCGTGTCACCCTAGAAATGGATTCTTCTTCGGACTTAGGATTTTTGATTATCCAGAGAACTAACTTCATCGAGAGACTGACGATTCGTTTCTTGAAGCAAAGGGCATTTCGTAAAATCAAGCTAGATAAGTTTGGGAGATTTGCCATTGAACAAATGGCATATCGCAAGAATGTTCAAGCGATTTCGGAAGCGATGATTGAACACTTTGGGGAAGAAGCCGAACCGGCCTTACCACGACTTGTGAAATTTTTTGAAATCCTTGAAGTTCATGAATGGATCATTTGGGAAGAAGAAAAATAAAAAACAAGCTGAAGCATGCAAATCGCGCTTCAGCTTGTTTTTTTGCTTTTTCATGAATGAGGGGTAGCGAAATCAATAGCTAAAGGTAATTCGAAAAAATTTCTTAATAACGGCAGAGAGTAGGTTGTAGGGCTGATCGTCATGTTTGGTATTTGTAAAAGGAGCATATTCTGTAAATGTTAACGTATATGATTTCATTCTTGATGGGTTTGTATGGGAAATGTAACAGGGACGCTAAAGAGGGTGACACCAGGCCTGAATTTAAGGTCCGGCAAAAATGCCCTCAGTCTATACTTATTGTATTGCCTTGCCATCCTACGGGGGAGGGGACCATGTTCTATCATTTATTAATTCGTCAATAGATTCCTAATCTATCAATTGGTGGAATTGAAAAATCCAGTTTCCGTCTAAGGACAGAAACTGGATTTTTCTCAGCGTCTACTTATTTACAAATGATTAAGTTCAGTGTTGAACTTAATAGACCAAATTGTAAAGCGCTTTGATATGAGTAAGATAACGGATGTTACTAGCTTCCTTCATTAAAGTGGCAGGTAAGCCTTTAAGTTCAGTGTTGTTAGCCCCAACTGTTGCTACACCATCTTTACGACCTAAGCTGGCAAGTGTTCCAGAATTGATAGGTGCGAATTTTTCTAGTGTTTTACCTTCAAATGCTGCATATAGGTTGTAACCGACTAGTTCGCCCATTTGCCAAGCGTTTTGTGCTGTTGGTGCGTATGGACGTCCACCTTCTGGAGGGAAGGCAACGGCACTATCGCCAACAACGAATACGTCATTATGAGACTTGGATTGAAGATATTCATTGACAGTTGCTTTACCACGGTCCACTTCAAGACCTGATTCCCCAACGATAGGAAGAGCAGCGACCCCACCAGTCCAAACAAGTGTATTAGCCGTGATGGTTTGTCCATCTTTCAATTCGATAACATTGCCTTTGACACCTGTTACAGGAAGGCTAGTTAAGAATTCGACCCCACGTTTTTGTAGACTTGTCATTGCGCGTTCAATTAATGAATCCGGTAATACAGGAAGAATCTTTGGACCAGCCTCGATAAGCTTGATTTTCAAGTCTTTGTAGTCTACGCCAAATTGTTTTGCAATTTTAGGGAAATGATCTACGATTTCACCGATTAATTCAACGCCAGTTAATCCACCGCCGCCGATTACAATCGTTGCGTCCGCTTCATTTTTCGTAATGGAATATTCACGAATGCGATCTTCGATATGTTTGTAAACTTTGTTTGCATCATGTACAGATTTTAATACCATGCTGTTTTCTTCAAGTCCTGGAATGCCGAAGAATCCTGTTTGGCTTCCTAAAGCAACAACTAAAGCATCGTAAGTTAGAGTAGAACCATTAGCAAGTTTAACTTGTTTTTTATCCACTGAGAAAGATTCAGCTTTGGAAATGACAAGGTCGATGTCTTTTCCTTTGAAAAGTTTTTCTAACGGAATGGCAACAGCTTGTTCAGAAACTGATCCTCCTGCTAGACGATGAAGTTCTGTGATAATTTGGTGTGTTGGGTATTGGTTAACCACTGTAACTTGTGCTTCATCTTTATTTAAGTATTTTCGAACCGTTAATGCAGATAGTAATCCGCCGTATCCTGCACCTAAGATGACGATATGTTTTGACATTTGTTAATCCCCCGTCCTAACTGGTTGAATGATAATAATAGAATTAGTTTTGGTTCTTACGTTCTGCAGAGATTTCAAGGAACGCACTTGCGAAACGGAAAAGTTTTTGCGCTTGTGGATCTTTCATCATACGTAGTAAACCGAAAAGACCAATGACTTCCGTACTTTCTTCAGCGCGGTCCTTTGCTTCGATTGCATTGGCAGCAAGGCCCTTTACAGAAGATACAACTGGTGTTGCCATTTCTGAAATAGCACTGACTGTATCATTTTTCAATACTTCATCAGTTGCAACAGATTGAGCAAAATCATATGACTTTGTCAAAATATTAACCAATTCCGTTAATTTTGGTAATTGTTCTACTAAATTATTCAGTGATTGTTGAACCTCAGGGTTTAAAAGTTGATCTAGGATATCTCTTTGTTCCTGGCTTGCAGAGATATTAAGTGTTTCGTTTTCAGGTTTTGATTTTGAGACTACATCTGCCATATCTATTTCCCCTTTGCGTTGAACTTAATTTGCTAATTAGGATGCAAAGTCACATTACTATCGAAGTCAGAAACTATAACTTTGAAAATCTCTTTAAAAAGTTATCGCTACTAGAGGCCCATACTGATATGTAGTTCCTTTGATAGAACCTATTAACTTACTGAACTCACGTGTCTCTATCCTAACACTCCTAATCATACGTCTACCGACTGTTAATTTCAAATAGTTTTTTACAATATGAATATAACTTAAAGTTATTATTTATGTTCGTGTAAGCCAGGGGACATTTTTCGTGGTATCATCGGGAAACTTGAATATCTTCTATATTCTCCATTTTTATGGTTTTTTTGAGAATTCACCTTAGAAATAGGCTTCATTCCTATAAAATACCTATAATTTTCTTACTTTTTTGTATTTCTTTTAGTTTTTACGAATAAACTCTCTAAAATCAGGGTATAAGATATTACTTGTATTGGAGATGATGCCTTTGATCAAACGTCGATTATTAAAAGTTCATGGAGAAATGATTCAGATTTCCTCCAGATATTCTAAAAAGCATAACAAATGGAATTGTACGGCCAAACTTCCCAATAGTTCGCTTATCGCATATTGTCGAGATAAAAACAGGATACGTGCAGAAACTGTGTCCATGAGTAGGTTAATAATTACTTATGATGATTATAAAATCATATAATCAGGATGAACGTACTTTATAAATAGTAAAAGGGCACTCAATCATTTTTGATTGGGTGCCCTGGCCTGCCCTTTTAATTAACGCTCTTTATCTTTAAATTCCTTAAATGTTTATTCCCATCATGAAATGATGTTTGTTTTTCCATACATAATACAAGCGGGGATCACTGGAGTAAGGATACATGGCTATCTTTCATATATCCTCAATATTAATAATC
The DNA here is from genome assembly GCF_044762055.1 of Peribacillus sp. NPDC097198. Lineage (NCBI taxonomy): Bacteria > Bacillati > Bacillota > Bacilli > Caryophanales > Bacillaceae > Peribacillus > Peribacillus sp. NPDC097198. The sequence continues at coordinate 372,321 of NZ_JBIWDO010000003.1, forward strand.
TCATGCATTATCAGTATCCTTTTTTTTAAAAATTATTTTGTATGTTGCTATAGTGATATACGTAATTGAAAGATGATTAGAAATCCATACAAGTAGAAAAGCTATCTGTTAATGCTCAGATGGCTTTTTTATTTTAATAGAACTAACTATAAAAAAAATAAAATTCAATACATTTGTTTAAAAGAAAGGAGATTAGTGTAAAAAATAATAGGACAAATTAACGCAAGTAATAAAAACGAGAGGGTTGAAGGATTTTGGAACATTCTAAGAATACAGTTGCCGAGTTAATCATTCAACAATTACAACTCATGAATGTGAAAAGAATTTATGGAGTGGTGGGAGATACGATAATTGGACTGATTGATGCACTGGCGAATCAAGAAAATATTAAATTCATTGCTGTTAAGCATGAATCGGTAGCCGCTTTAATGGCTTCGGCGGAGGCCAAGTTAACAGGTGGATTGGGTGTGTGTACCGCGACCATGGGACCTGGGGTCACTAATTTGCTTAATGGACTTGGTGATGCCTATTCCGATAAAGCACCGGTGTTGGCCATAACAGGGCAGGCTCCAAGTGATAAAATAGGAACGGATTTTCAACAATATGTGAATCAACAGGAACTCGTGAAGCCGTTTGCTTCTTATAGTGTAAATTTGACCAGCCCGGATGCCATTATTGAAGTGATGCATAAAGCGGCCCAAAAATCGCTTGGCCAGAGAGGGGTTACTCACCTTTCCATACCAAAGGATTTTTTCGATAAAAAAACGGAAGTGCGGCCAAGGCGTTTACCTTTACTTGTTAAAAGTACTTCCTCGCTGGAAGAAGAAAGCAAGAATCGGATTCTTGAGGTAATGAAAACAGCGAGACAACCTATGATACTTGCTGGAGCCGGTGCCCATGGTGCTTCAGAAGCGATTGAGATGCTTGCCGGTACGTGGGGTGCTGCCATTCTTACTAGCCTTGGGGGCAAGGGCGCTTTCGAGGCAAATTCTCCAAATCTTTTACAAGGCATCGGGGAAGGCGGCAATCCATATGCGAAGACCGCCTTCCTGGAGGCTGACGTTGTATTGCTTGCCGGTGTTACTTGGTGGCCCGAAGGATATGTGCCAACGGATGCGAAGATTATACAGATAGACAGTAATTTTGACAAGATTGAAAAAAGCATACCCGTAGAAATCGGTATTAAAGGTAATACTGAAGAGGTTATTCCTCAATTGAATCTTGGATTAAAAGGGCACAACAAGAATGATGAGTGGGTCGGTCGTTGCCGGGAAGTGAAAGAATTATGGTCAGCGCAATTGGAACAGGAAGGCAATAGCGAAGGTTCTCCTATACACCCAGCAAGGATTATTCGAGCGATTGAAAGGACGATAGATCCAGATGCGATCCTAGCAATCGATACTGGGGATGTAACTGTTTGGACGAATAGAATCTTGCGCCAACAAAACCAAAGGGTTCTATTTTCAGGATATTGGAGAACGATGGGGTTTGGTCTTCCAGCTGCAATGGCTGCCAAATTAGCCGAACCGGAAAAACAAGTAGTAGCCGTTGTCGGTGACGGAGGCCTTCAGATGACACTTGCTGACTTACTGACAGCCAAACGATATGGCATTAAGATTACCATCATCGTACTCAATAATGAATCACTACAAATGGAACGGGATAAAATTAAAGCTGAGGGAGGGGATGAAGTGGGCGTGGGTCTGACAAATCCTGATTTCGTAAAGGTAGCGGAAGCCTGTGGATGGAAGGGTGTGCATGTCGAAGAGGATAACTCCTTGGAAGGATCCATCACAGAAGCTTTGCAGTCAGAGTTACCCGCTTTAGTCGATATCCGTACAGCTCAAATCTTTTTCCCTGAAACAGAATGAAAGGACAATTACGTACAGGGAAAATATATAGTGGAAGGAAGTTAGTAAAAAGAGGCATTTGACCAATGGGTTAAGTGCTTCTTTTTTTGCCAAATATAATAGAAAGGACCCATCAAAAGGTACTGTATCAAAAATAAATGATTCACGCTTCCTACTGAATTACCCCCTCTCTTTAAAATGACCTTTGACAAAAAGAAGAGAAAGGGTTAAATTCTAATAATCGTATATTCAAATAATCAGATATACAAAAATAAAAAAGGAAGTGCTTTTTTATGAAGCGAAATTGGCTTATTGATGGAAGATACAAAGATTATTCTTTTCAATCTTTACAAAAAGATCTTATAGCTGGACTCGTAGTCGGTGTAATTGCCATTCCATTAGGCATGGCATTTGCTATAGCTTCAGGTGTAAAACCTGAATATGGGATATACACGACAATCATTGCCGGAGTATTGATTTCCTTATTAGGGGGTTCAAAATTTCAAATAGGTGGGCCAACAGGTGCGTTTATCCCGATTTTATTTGGGATTGTAATGACATATGGGTTTGAAAATTTATTAATTGCTGGATTTTTAGCAGGAATCATCCTAACTTTAATGGGGATTTTTAAATTAGGCTCATTAATTAAGTTTATTCCCAAACCTGTAACGATTGGTTTTACCGCTGGGATTGCCGTCATCATATTTGTGGGCCAGGTTCCGAACTTTCTGGGATTGTCTGGTGTGGAGAAACACGAAGAATTCATTAATAATGTAAAGGAAATATTCATGCATATTCAAAGCATGAATATGTACAGCGTATTAACCGCAGGTATTTGTTTACTGGCTGTTTTAGGCACACCAAGGTTCTTTCCAAAGATTCCAGGGCCACTAATCGGCATTATCTGTTCGACGTTGGTTGCCACTTTCTTATTTCCGGGTCAAGTAGCAACGATTGGTTCCACATATGGGGAAATTCCAAATAATTTGCCACAGTTCAAATTTCCTGAGATTACTTTAGATCGCATTCAACTTTTAATTCGACCCGCGCTTGTCATAGCCATGCTAGGAGCAATAGAATCATTATTATCAGCAGTCGTGGCAGACGGGATGTCCGGTAGTAAGCATAATAGTAATAAGGAATTGATTGGTCAAGGCGTTGCTAATATAATTACGCCTCTATTCGGTGGAATCCCAGCGACAGGTGCAATCGCAAGAACGGCTACCAATATTAAAAACGGGGCTGTTTCCCCGGTATCCGGTGTGGTTCATGGCATAGTCGTCCTCTTGGTTTTAGTGCTGTTTGCACCGTACGCCTCAAAGGTGCCGTTGGCAAGTATGGCTCCGATATTGATGGTGGTTGCTTGGAATATGAGTGAGAGGCATCTTTTCTTTAATATGGTCAAAATCAAAACGACAGATTCACTCATTCTAGTTATAACATTCTTATTGACGGTATTTGAAAATTTAACCAGCGCCGTAGAAGTGGGGCTTATTTTAGCCGTCCTTTTATTTATAAAACGAATGAGTGATACAATAGTAACTGAAAAAGTATTGCCTAATCCCAATAATAAACATCAACAGGTTGATAGCCGAGTAGTTACATCTACGCATGATTGTCCACAGATTAGTATATATAATGTGGAAGGGCCACTCTTTTTCGGTGCAGCCCAAACTTTTGAACAGTCTATTATTGGGACAACCCATTCCAAACCAAAGGTACTGCTTTTAAGAATGGGACAAGTCCCATTGTTGGATACCACTGGTGAGTCTTATCTTTCTAACATCGTTCATCATTTTTCTAAACACGGTCTCGTTTTGATTTCTGGAATCAAACCACAACCTAAAACGCTTCTGATCAAAACTGGCTTATATGAAGTAATTGGGAAAGATCATTTTTTTGATCATACAGGAGTAGCGATTGATTACGCTCTTGAACAGTTAAATAGGAATAAGTGTCTTGGCTGCAAGCACTTTGCCTTTAGAGAATGTTCGGCTTTATCAGGGGATCTCACCAAAGGTATTGAGGAAAGAAGACGGGCCTTTTCCAGTTAATTAAATTGAAGAGGAGAAATTATCATTGAATCTTGAGATGCAACAATTTAAAGCGGAGTTTTTTAAGGCACTTGCACATCCCTTGAGAATAAAAATTCTCGAGTTATTGTCAGAAGGAGATAAAAACGTAAATGAAATCCAAAATCTCATTGGTAGTGAAGGATCCGCAGTTTCCCAGCAGCTAACCGTTTTACGAGCGAAAAATATTGTCGTAGGAACGAAAGATGGAAATCGCGTGGTCTATTCACTAAGAGACCCCATGATTGTGGAACTTCTTTCAATAGCACGTCAAATATTTAATAATCACTTGGTAGATACGATTTCAATGCTAGATAAAATAAGTGAAAATGAGGAAAAGAATAGAAATAAGTTGTAACTGAGGCTGGGGGATGTTGACATAGCAACGTAAAGATGAACTATGTCAACACCTTTATTTTTCCTTTTTATTTGCAGAAAATACTGAAAAAAACAAACGAAATTATGTTAATATATTTTAAGAAAGTGGTATAGGATAAATATGGGGAATAATAGTTATAGTGAAGTTTTCTTTTACAAGCAACGAGTGGGAAATTTGACGAAAACGTACTATTTCCCCAAGAATTATGAGAATCTACATGGTATAGTACAATTATAATTAGATATTGTTATTTATTGTAAAACGAGATATTAAAGGGGCTATTGAAAGACAACTGCAATCAACATATATCTTCGGAGTTATCCCCTGATTACATTTAAGTTTAGGCATATAGGTGGCTAATGTAGTTTTTTATTAAAACGAACTGGAGTTGATAGGATGAGGAAAATCACTGGATACGGCAAAGCAACACAGGAAGCGGTCAATAACTTTGAGAGGTATGTCGGTTTCGAGATTCCGGCTGATTATAAACATTTCCTCCTTGAATATAACGGAGGGACCACTACCGTTCAAAATGGTAAGTTTTATGTAGAGGCATTGGACACACTTGTATCGTTAGACGTTTTATATGGGTTGGATATCGATAGTGAACAGCTTGATTTACAAAAGTTGCATGAAAATAATAAAGATGGTTTACATACAAATTGCATTATAATCGGCAACGATACCTGTGCAGGAAAAATCCTGTTGATAAACAATGATGAAGAACAAGGAATCTTCTTTTGGGATCAGGGGTGGTACGCAGATCCCTCCAGTCAGGATGAAAATATTTATAAAGTGGCAGAAAGTTTCAAATCCTTTATCGAGGGACTAAAAATCCCTGAGGAAATTTAATGGTGTAAAGTCACTCCTTGATTGGTTAAAAACCAGTCAAGGTTTTTTATCGTGACTGACAATTCCATTCTGCATGCTTTAAGCAATTAGAGTACTCATGGCAGAAAATCAATCTTTAGTAGAAAATCGAACAGGTCATTTAAGTGCTTCTCGTGGACTTGCGGGGAGTGATCCTCTTGATTTTATTGTCTTGTAAATGATTTCATCTATTGAAACTTCAACAAATTTCTACGGGGTGTTATAGTACGTAAAGGTTTGAAAAAAATGAAATCAATTAATAAAGCATGATAGCCGAAAAAAGGGGCTGTCCCAAAAGGTGTAATTACCCCGTAATTGAATAAATAGTAAAAGGCAGAAACGTTGATTTAACAACATTTCCGCCTCTTTGTTTTTGCGAAATTCACTGGAATAAGGACTTATTAGACAGCCCCTTTCACACTTGTTGAAGTCTAGAAAAAGGAATATTTAGAACGTTGTGTCATTATCTTATTTATTCATTTTGTGATTAAATATACCTATGATAATCGATATAAAATAAGTTTACTATATTCCTTTCTCTGTAATTATAGTAAAATTATAGTATAATATCCGATTATCAACTTCAAGAGATGGGGTATATAGAATTTTATGAAAAATAAAAAGGTAAAAGCATTCATTATAATGATATTCCTATTGTTACTTGGATTTGTCCTACTTAATATGTTTACTTCTTATTTAAATATCAAAAATACTGTTCAAAGGTCTGTGGCCAATCAAAATCTCTTGGTTGCTAAGTCTGTTGCTAGTACGTTGGATATAGAAGCCTATAAACGCTTTCTTAAAAACCCAGTAAAGAGCCAAGAATATGAGGATATTAAAGCCTATTTAGAGAATGTCCGTGAAAATGTTGGCGTTGTACACATCTATACTTTAAAAGTGGAAAACCCCCAAGAGTCAAGGACCATGATTGCAGGTCTCCCAGAAAACGTTAAAAGAGAACCTGAAATTGGGGAACTATGCACGGTCCCCGAACGCCAGGTCAGACAGGCCTATAAGGGAGAAAACTTCATCACGGATATTCTGGATGACCCCATATATGGGAAGTATATGACTGTAGGAGTTCCCATAAAGGATAAGGAAGGCTCCGTAATAGGTTTTTTAGGAGTGGATGCGAGTGCTGAAGATATTCACGCAATAAGCGATGAGGTTATCAATAGCAGCATTTTTAATCTGATTTATTCGGGCGCTTTTGTCATTATCCTGGCCATTGCTTTTACAATCATGCAAAGATGGTATCGAAAAGAGTTGATACGAGAGGTAGGGGATACTGAGGATACGTACAGGGCGGAGTTTCAATCTCTTATGGCATCTGTTCGTTCCCTAAGGCATGACTTCTCCAATCACATTCAGGTCGTACACGGTCTTTTAAAACTTGGAGAAAAAGATAAAGCATTAGAATACTTAACAGGTCTCTCTAAGGAGATCCATACCATAGAATCCATGGAAATGAACGTTACACACCCTGGGTTATCGGTGCTGTTGGAAACGAAAAGGCTGTCTGCCCAAAACTATAATATTGATATAAGCCTTGATATTTCTCCAGATTCTTTCGATACGATTAAGACGATAGATTTAATTAAATTGTTATCAAATATAATAGATAATGCCATAGAAGCTACGATTGAAATACCTGAGCAAGAGCGGCGTATGAATATCATTTGTAAAAAGGATAAAGGAAAATATACATTCACCGTTACGAATTCAGGACAGATGATTAGTAGGGGGGACCTGGAAAAGATTTATATAAGTGGATTTTCCACTAAAAAGAAAGAAAAAGGAAAAGAGCGTGGTCAAGGTCTGTTTATCGTTAAGGATCTAGTAAGAAGATATAACGGTGAGATATCAGTAGATTCGAATGAAATAGAAACGACTGTAACGGTCTTAATACCTGTGGAATGAAGTTTTTACAAAGAGCCGCCCAAAATGTGAGATGCTTTATTTTTGTTAGGGATGTTTAGGGGCATGAACCCGTTTATGGGATCATGCCTTTAGTCATGTGGATTTACAGACAGTACTCCAAGCGTTGAACCAGAACCTTCGCTAACTTGTTAAGGAGATATATTCGCCGATGTGAATAAATGAGTGAGGAATGGATATAATGGTTAGATGTTTAACTGCTTTTGTGGCGTTTTGTGATAAGATAAAAAAAAATCATATAAGGCAGTGAATAAAGTTGACACAACAAAAAGGAAAACTTCTAGTCATTATTGGACCGACGGCAGTAGGCAAGACGAAACTGAGCATTGAGTTGGCCAAGCGATTTAATGGAGAAATAATCAGTGGGGATTCCATGCAGGTTTATAAGGGAATGGATATTGGAACTGCAAAGATCACAAGAGAAGAGATGGAAGGCATTCCCCATTATCTACTTGATATAAAGGGGCCGGATGAACCATTCAGTGCAGCTGAGTTTCAGAAGCGGGCAAATGCTTGCATTGAGGATATTCAGGGCAGGGGCAAACTCCCTATCATAGTAGGAGGCACGGGTTTATATATTCAATCGGTAATCTATGATTATCATTTCTCTGAAGCGCCATCCGATCCTCTATATAGGGAACAGCTCGAAAAACAAGTCAACGAAGCAGGAATCGATCCTGTTTTTGACCAATTGCGGAGTGTGGACCCAGAAAGTGCTAAAAGAATACACCCTAATAATGTAAGAAGGGTGATTCGTGCACTTGAGATTTACCACTGTACAGGAAAAACAATGAGTGAGCAGATGAATCAACAACCCACGGAAATGAAATATGATACATGCATAATAGGACTGACAATGGATCGGGACAAGTTATATGAACGTATTGACCAACGAGTTGATGGAATGGTGGAAGCCGGATTGATTGAAGAGGTACAATCTTTTTATGATCAAGGATTGAGGGATTGCCAATCGATACAGGCAATTGGTTACAAAGAGATATACGACTACTTTGAAGACCGGGCTTCGGTGGAAGAAGCGATCGATTCTTTGAAGCAAAACTCACGCCGATATGCAAAACGTCAATTGACCTGGTTCCGAAATAAAATGGATGTAATCTGGTTTAATATGACGGACATCGAAGGGTTTACAAAAAAAATAAATGAAATATCTGGATTTGTAGCAGGAAAGCTTTTCAAAGAAGGCGAATACATAAATTTAGAGAGAAAAGAGGAGGACTAAATCATGAAGCAATCCGTAAATATTCAAGACCAATTTCTTAATCAATTACGAAAAGATGGGACGTATGTGACGGTTTTCTTATTAAATGGTTTCCAAATCAGGGGCCAGGTTAAAGGGTTTGATAATTTCACTGTGTTATTCGAATCCGAAGGTAAGCAGCAATTGGTATACAAACATGCTATATCCACATTCGCTCCACAGCGTAATGTTCAAATTGATTACGAAGTGAAGGAATAACCATATACATGATAGAAAAATGACAGGCGTCCCACAGGGCGGCCTGTTTTTTTGTGCTAAGAGCTTGTATCTTTTTCAAGGATTCGATTATTTTACTTGTTCGTTTTGAATATATATATGGAAGGAAGAATCATTTCTCGGGAAAGCGCAGGAAATGACAAATGAATGAAAGAAATGATGAATAGGAGATAAATTGTCGAAAGCCCCTTTATAGACAAGAAAGCTAACTGAAAAACCCAATATTCACAAAAGTAAATTAGACGGAGATATTGGCGAAGGGAAAACATATAATGACCCGAAAGGTCCTTGTGTGTTTCATGTTAAATGAATGGTTTAAAAGTTTAGGGTCCAAGATGGAGAGGTGAAGACATTGGAACAACCGATCCGTATGAAAAATAACGGGCAAATCAATATCGTTTTTAATGCGGAAAATAGAAAATCACTACAGAAAGATTTGCCGGTCAAAGAAGTGTTGGTCCAAGAAATCCCCCAACAACATGTGGCTTTGAAGGAAATAGAAGATGAACTGAAGGCACTGGTTGGAATGGATGAGATGAAACGTATGATAAAGGAAATATACGCTTGGATTTACATAAACAAACAACGTGAGACCAGAGGGCTGAAGACTGGTCAGCAAGCACTTCATATGATGTTTAAAGGGAATCCAGGAACAGGTAAGACTACCGTTGCCCGATTGATTGGTAAGTTGTTTCAAAAGATGAATGTCCTTTCTAAAGGGCATTTGATTGAAGCGGAACGCGCCGATTTGGTCGGTGAATATATTGGTCATACAGCCCAAAAAACACGTGATCTGATTAAAAAGGCAATAGGTGGCATATTATTTATCGATGAGGCCTACTCTTTGGGAAGAGGTGGAGAGAAGGATTTTGGCAAAGAAGCGATAGATACGCTTGTCAAGCATATGGAAGATCGCCAACACGAATTCATCTTAATCTTAGCAGGTTATTCTCGTGAAATGGACTATTTCCTAAGTCTCAATCCAGGGCTTTATTCGAGGTTTCCACTAGTCGTCGATTTTCCGGACTATACAATCGATCAGTTAATGGAGATAGCTGGCCTCATGTTGCAAGAGCGTGAATATATTATGAGCCGGGATGCCGAAAGGAAGTTAAAGGAACATTTAATTGTATTACGTTCCGATCGTGGCGTGGTATCGTTTTCTAATGGCCGTTATATCCGGAATGTACTTGAAAAATCGATAAGGGCGCAGGCCATGCGCCTATTAATAGAAGATACGTTTGAAAAGGTCGACCTGCTTACACTGACAAGTCAAGACCTCGTTTTCGAGGATGATGAGAAGGAGTGACAAAAGAAAGGCCCGCCATTAAACGTGGCTGGCCTTTCGCATTTATATTTTCGGGACCCATTTTTTATTAGGAAGGTGCCAATTATATGTGTAAGATAGCACGCGGAATAAGGTGACAAAAATAAAGAGTGTGTATAAATGCCATGCTTGCGAGAAAAGCCCACTGCCTAAGGCCAAACCTGCGATGATTGCCCAAACGGCATAGATTTCTTTTCTAAAGACTAACGGTTTTCTCCCGGCAAGTACATCCCTGATTATTCCCCCGCCACATCCGGTTAATGCCGCGGACACGATAATGGCGCTAATTGGATGATTCAGTTCCACTGCATACATCGCACCTTGGATAGCGAACGCAGAGAGTCCAATGGCATCACTGAAGTTTCCCCATCTGTCCCAATGCCTTGATAGATTGGTAGGGAAAAGAAAAACGATGGTGATTGATACCAGGGCGACGGTGAAATAGAGGCTTTGATCCCAAAGCGCAGATACAGGCACGCCGATTAAAAGGTTTCGAATCGCGCCTCCCCCGAAAGCCGTAACGATTCCTAAAATATATACTCCTAAAATATCATACTCTTCTTCCATTGCAATGATGGTTCCGCTTATGGCAAATGCAATTGTACCAATGAAGGTTAATACTTCCCACGTCATATCCTTTTCCCTCTATGTCATTTCAGATTTATGGTAAAGCCAAACTTGATTTTAGCATGTTACGGGTGATATTAATATGGTTACTGGCCCTGTTTTCAGGAAAATTTTATATGTGGCCATTTATTTGGTATGATGGATGAAAATTGTTTAGGTGGTGTGTGAATTGGAACAGGCAATAAGGGAAACCGCTGTATTGATTGGTTGTCAAACGACAGAGGATGAGGAGCATTTCCGCTATTCACTGGAGGAGCTGGCGTCGTTAGCTAAGACAGCAAATGGCGAGGTATTGATGACCATTACACAAAAAAGAGAACGGGTTCATCCGTCTACATATATAGGCAAAGGGAAAATAGAAGAACTACAAAACCTGGAAGCGGAATTGGAGCCTGATTTATTCATTTTCAATGATGAATTATCACCGAGTCAAATCCGGAACCTTTCTAAATTCCTCGAGGCGAGGGTGATTGACAGGACTCAGCTTATACTGGACATTTTTGCTCAGCGAGCCAGGTCGAGGGAAGGTAAGCTCCAGGTGGAACTTGCCCAGCTCCAATATTTAATGCCTCGTTTAGCCGGGCAGGGTACAGCCATGTCCAGATTAGGAGGTGGAATCGGTACGCGGGGACCGGGAGAGACGAAGCTCGAAAGTGACCGCCGTCACATTCGTGGGAAAATTGACGAAATCAAGCAACAACTAAGTGGAATCGTGAAGCACCGAGAGAGGTATCGTGAAAGGAGAAAACGAAATAAGGCGTTTCAGGTTGCTCTGGTTGGTTACACGAACGCTGGTAAATCAACCTTGTTCAACCGTTTGACAGAAGCAGATTCTTTTGAAGAAAACCTGTTATTCGCCACTCTCGATCCAATGACGCGAAAAGCGATTCTTCCTAGCGGCTTCACTGTACTAATGACCGATACCGTCGGTTTCATTCAGGATTTGCCGACTTCCCTGATTGCAGCCTTTCGCTCGACATTAGAGGAAGTGAAGGAAGCGGACTTGTTGCTCCACGTTGTCGATTCGTCTAGCTCGGATTATTTTAATCATGAGAAAACGGTTCACAACCTATTAAATGACTTAGATGTCTCTTCCATTCCCCAGCTAACGTTGTATAATAAGAAGGATAGGGTTCACGTCGACTTTTTAAGGTCTTCCAGTAATGATTCGTTATTAATCAGTGCCTATGACCAAAAAGACCTGGAAACAATCATGGAAGAAATTGAAAAGTACGTCATTGAGAAAATGATACCGTATAATGTTTTCTTACCTTCCAGTGAGGGTAAACTACTATCACAGCTGAAAAATGAAACCATTTTGCGTACTCTCTCCTTTAATGAAGAATCGGAAAGATATGAATGCAAAGGTTTTTGTCTAGCTGATCATTCAATAATTGGACAGCTAGAGAAATACTCATTATAAAAGGGGAATTTGGATGTATCAGCAGTTAAAGCATGGAGAAGTCTTAAAAACAATCGCCCAAGAAGTCGAAGCGATGATTTTTCCATTACATAAGCAAGTAGATGAAAGAATCGAGACCAATCAATTTCGCGTATTGCAAAGCTATCAGAAGCACCGGGTGAGTGATTCGCATTTTAACCCAACAACAGGATATGGATATGATGATATCGGACGTGATACGCTCGAATTAATATATGCCGATGTTTTTGGTGCGGAAGCAGGACTGGTTCGTGCTCAAATCATTTCCGGTACACACGCCATATCCACTGCCTTATTTGGGATTTTACGTCCAGGCGATGAATTGCTATACATAACTGGAAAACCATACGATACATTAGAAGAAATTGTCGGGATCAGGGGTTCTGGAATTGGGTCCTTACGCGATTTTCAAATAGGTTATGATGCGGTACCGTTAATGGAATCGGGAAGTGTGGATTTTGAAGCCGTCAGACAAGCGATCAATCCGAAAACGAAAATGATAGGCATCCAACGCTCAAAGGGCTATGCGACTCGTCCTTCCTTTACAATCGATGAAATAAAGGAAATGATTTCTTTCGTCAAGGAAATCAATCCAGAAATCGTTGTTTTCGTGGATAATTGCTACGGCGAATTTGTGGAAACGGAAGAGCCTTGTCATGTCGGGGCAGATCTTATGGCGGGTTCTCTCATTAAAAATCCAGGTGGCGGAATTGTGAAGACTGGCGGATACATTGTCGGTAAAAAAGATTTAGTTGAAGCGTGTTCCTATCGTTTGACGTCCCCAGGTATTGGAGCGGAGGCAGGGGCTTCACTATATAGCCTACAGGAAATGTACCAAGGATTCTTCCTTGCGCCACATGTCGTCGGGCAAGCGATAAAAGGTGCGATGTTCACAGCAGCCTTTTTAGAAAAAATCGGGATGAATACATACCCTCGTTGGGATGCAAAACGTACCGATTTAATTCAGTCTGTCCAATTCGATGATAAAGATAAAATGGTGGCTTTTTGCCAGGCCATTCAATATGCATCCCCAATTAATTCACATGTTACTCCATACCCTGCTTATATGCCAGGGTATGAAGATGATGTAATCATGGCTGCAGGAACATTCATCCAAGGAGCTAGCATTGAACTGACGGCAGATGGACCGACAAGGTCTCCTTATGTTGCCTATGTTCAAGGTGGCTTAACATATGCCCATGTCAAAATGGCTGTATTGACCGCGGTGAACTCGTTAATGGAGAAAGAATTGATACATTTGTGACATGAGATGGTAGCCGTTAGTTTTAAGAAATACACTTCGTGAGAACCCAGCATGTCTGGATTCTCATGAAGAAAAATAGTCATAATATTCAATGGGTTACAAATCATTCAATTTTTATGAATAATTTATGTCATAAAAGGTAACATCACCTTGACATATTAAATACCATATACTATGATTATATCAAGATAAACAAAGGAGGATGCAAAGAATGAGCGGCAACAACATTCGGCGTTCTATGCCTCTTTTTTCCATCGGAATTGTGATGCAGCTGACTGATTTGTCTGCACGTCAAATTCGATATTACGAAGAGCATCAATTAATTACTCCTATGAGAACAGACGGAAACCGGCGCGTTTTTTCTTTAAACGATATTGATAGACTCCTTGAGATTAAAGACTTGATCGAACAAGGCGTCAATCTCGCTGGCATTAAGAAGATATTTACTGTAAAAGAACAAAATTTACCGAAATCACAAGATCTTGAACAGGCGGAGAAAATAAGACGTGACTTAAGTGATGACGAACTGCGTAAGCTTTTACGAGCAGAGCTTCTCCAAGGCACTAGAAATCGCACATCTCTCCGACAAGGTGATATGTCGCGTTTTTTCAAATGAAATATCAATATGAACTATTATTTAGGGGGAATTGAAAATGGCAAAGTTTACACGTGAAGATATTACTCGTTTAGCAAAAGAAGAAAATGTAAAGTACATTCGTTTACAATTCACTGATATCCTAGGAACAATCAAAAATGTAGAAATTCCAGTTAGTCAATTGGAAAAAGCACTTGATAATAAAATGATGTTTGACGGATCTTCCATTGAAGGTTTCGTACGCATCGAAGAATCAGATATGTATTTGTACCCTGATTTAGATACATGGGTGGTTTTCCCTTGGACATCAGAAAAAGGTAAAGTTGCTCGTCTGATATGCGATATCTACAATACAGATGGAACACCTTTTGATGGGGACCCTCGTGCTAACCTAAAACGAATTCTCGCTGAAGCAAGAGAAATGGGCTTCACGAACTTTAACTTAGGACCTGAACCTGAATTCTTCTTATTCAAACTAGATGCTCAAGGCGAACCAACTCTAGAATTAAATGATAAAGGTGGATACTTTGACCTTGCACCTACTGACTTAGGGGAAAACTGCCGTCGCGATATCGTTCTTGAACTGGAAGAAATGGGCTTTGAAATTGAAGCATCACATCACGAAGTTGCCCCAGGACAACACGAAATCGATTGGAAATATGCAGACGCTGTATCAGCTTGTGATAACATCCAAACATTCAAATTGGTCGTTAAAACGATTGCCCGTAAACATGGTTTACATGCAACGTTCATGCCAAAACCATTGTTCGGTGTGAATGGTTCAGGTATGCACTGTAACGTATCTCTATTTAAGGGAAGCGAAAATGCTTTCTACGATAAAGATGGTAAATTAGAATTAAGCAAAACAGCTGAACAATTTATCGCGGGTATCATCAAACATGCACCAAACTTTACAGCGGTAACTAACCCAACTGTTAACTCATACAAACGTTTAGTACCTGGTTATGAAGCACCTTGCTATGTTGCTTGGTCCGCTAAAAACCGTAGCCCATTAATCCGTATCCCGGCTTCACGTGGAGTAAGTACTCGTGTTGAGGTACGTAGTGTCGATCCAGCAGCAAACCCATACCTTGCACTTGCGGTCATCCTAAAAGCGGGTCTAGACGGAATCGCAAATAACCTGACTCCTCCAGCTCCAGTGGACCGTAACATCTATGTCATGAACAAAGAAGAACGTGAAGCAGAAGGCATCATCGATCTTCCATCTACTTTATACGCGGCATTAGAAACATTAAAAGCGGATAAAGTCATCAAGGATGCTCTAGGTGATCATTTACTTGAACACTTCATCGAAGCAAAAGAAATCGAGTGGGATATGTTCCGCACACAAGTTCACCCTTGGGAACGCGAACAATATATGAGCACGTATTAATTCTTTGAACCCTTGACGCTCTAAGCGTTGAGGGTTTTTATTTTGTGGGTGAATACTTTATATTTATGTTTACTTTTTAAATACACAAAACACCCACACTCACGACAAAACTTTGTTTATATATGCACCGAAATTGTTCACTTAACCTTTAGCCCTACTACATCAGTATTCACTATCAATTTTATGTCGCAGTTCAACTCTCAACTTATAAGTTGAGAGTTGAACTTTAATCTTAGTGAAAGATGTTATTCGTTTTTTCTTCGGTGATGCCGATAATAGGGGTTTATTTTAACTATATTATTTTTCCTTCTATTCAACTAACTGAGCAGGATAGGTAAATAAGAATAGGAGGAAAAAAGGATAATAAATAGAATATCAATATCAATCATATAAGCAAGAAAGGTAGATTAGGCTCAATATTTCAACTCTATTTTTAAGATCGCCCCTCATTTTTATAACATTAAAGAAAATATAAAATGTGCAATTGATGAACATGTAACCTTAACAAATGGGGATAAGCAAATATTTACTCAAACAAACCTTGGAATTGCTTTGTTATTCTGTTAAAGGGCGCTTATCTGTAATATGATAAACACCTTTGTTGAAAAAAATGATTAAGTCCTTAACAGTAATTTTAAATAATTGGTATTAAGTTTAAGGAGGCTCTAGAGTGCTTAACTTAGAGATTAGAAGGACAAGAACTGAGGATATAAAAGAGTTAAATCAATTTTTTAGAACAGTAATAACTGATATATTTATTAAAGAAGGTATAGGGGATAAGCTAGAGGACATAGAAAACGAAATTGAAGCTAAGAAAACCTACTTAGAAAGTGACTTGGAAAGTAATGGTGAAAAACGATTTTTTCTGATTGCTTTAGATGGAGATAAAATAATCGGTACAATTGAATACGGTGCAGCAAGCGATCTTATAAGTAAATGTACAGATAATGCTTTAAAAAATCTAAACGAGGTGGGTACAGTATTTGTGGATCCTGACTACCAAAGGAAGGGTATAGGTAATTTACTATTAAATAAAATATATTTGACACTGCATAATAAGGGTATAGAAGAATTTTGTTTAGATAGTGGATATATAAGTGCACAAAAAATCTGGAAAAAGAAATATGGAGATCCTGATTATTTCTTAGAGAATTATTGGGACGAAGGCTATCATCACATGATTTGGAGACTCATGGTCGATGATTTATTAAAATAACCTACCTCCTTTTATTGTTTTCTTTTCAGTATTTTATGGAACTTTTATTAGACTAAATAAGCTATAAGAAGCTGTTTGGTTATTCCATAAAAGGGCGCTTTAATGGCACAACTGAACTTCTACTTTATCTGACGGGCTTTATTTTATTTATATTAACTTTGATACTTTCTAAGTATGTTACACACGACTTCTTATAAAGTAAAGTTAAAATTAAGTGTCATCATGAATTAAAAAGGTCAAGTAAGTTTAGGATGAAAGGGATTGTATGAATAAATCACATTTTACTTTATCTTTATTGTTATAATTGCCTATAGAGAATAAAAAGGAAGTGAGCCCAAATGGATAATACTAAGTACATAGAAGTGGTTTTTGAGAATTGTGAATCAATTGTCATTCCAACAGAGCGTGTTTTAGGTCTAACATATGGTGAACTAACACCTATAAAGGATGATCATCCTTTAGAAAATTCTTATCATAGCAGCCGTTTAGATTTAGAAATTTCATATACTCAACAAACAGAACTTGAATACTCCCCAACGGAGAATGATGATCTTCTTGGTGCATATATTAATAATCCTTCAAGTAATAAGGTGGAAGACAGACCTAATATTCTAGGGCGGTTATTTAATTACCATGACATTATGTATATCCAACTATTAGATACAGATGAAAAGCCCCTAAAAAATATTTATGTACCTTGGTACGAAGAGGATCAAGATGATAATCGCTATATGAAGATACATAAAGAAGAAGGATCATTTACAATTGAAATTAAACCAGAATAGTTATGTAAGCAATTTGTTCTAGATACTATACAATAAGTAATGATTTATGTGCATATATTACTTATTGTATACATCATAATGAATAAATTACATATTATATCCGAAAAAACCGTTTTTTTAACGGGAGGTGCAAAGGGTGAACAAGCATAAAGCCCGAGAGACAAGGATTGTATACAGTTCGGCAATTTTCTATTGGTTATCATCTGAAAGCTGGTGTTAATTTCACTGATATTAAATATTACTTTCTTCCATATAAGAGTCCCCAAAACAAGCCTTTGTTCTTTCAACTATGCTAATCAATATTCGTTGAATTACCCACAGACTGCAGCTAATAATTTTTGAATATCATAAATACTTTTATCTTTTTTTAATTGTTTCGATACAGCTGGTGTTTGTGCACCTGAAATCCATATTTTTAATTCTGCGTCTAAATCAAAGTGTCCAGCAGTTTCTACGCTGAAATGGGAAATGCTTTTAAAAGGTATGGAATGGTATTCTACCTTTTTGCCAGTAATTCCTTGCTTATCCACTAATATAAGGCGTTTGTCTGTAAATACAATCAAATCTCTTATTAATTTAAACGCAGCATCTACATCCTCACCATTCGCTAGAATCTGTTCTAGTTCTTTTATTGCTTCATCTTTACTTATCGTTGAAGCATTACCGATTAATCCATCTAAGAATCCCATGCTATTTCCTCCTTAAAACTTGGTTTTACTCTAAAAATCCGTGTTTAATTTTTGACTTATATTTAAAATAGGTAAAAAAACCTAAATAAATAGTAGCACTATTGAATTAGTATTGTAAGCGGGCAATTTTGGTCATTTTATCTTTAATTGGCAGTGTTGTTGAGGGGAACCGTATAACTTCCTTTATTCTTGTATTACTTTGATTATAAATACAAATGATCTATTTTTGACTAGTAATGACTCATTCAGTGGTTTCATTTATATTATCCTGACCAATATAAAAATTAGTGTATTCGTTTAGTACAAGTTACCACCTTACTTCATAAGCTACACTGTAAGTACTAAAACTAACTAAAGGTGGGATTTTATAATGAGTTGTAATTGTAGGAAGTGCCGTGAACAAAGGGAAGAAGTGATTACTAGCCCAACTGAAACGGTTGTTAATACCAGAGTGAATCGACGGGTAGTGAAGCATATACACCCTACTGAAGTTATCAATGTAAATAGAACCATTGTTAGAAATGAACATTATTATCCTGTAAGGGAACGGGAAGTATATGAAACAGTGGAAGAAAATTTAGACTGCGGAAGCAATGTTAATAACTCTAATCGTTGCAGACCGTTTTGGAATAGATAATTAACATGTAGGGCACTCATCAGACATGAGTGCCTTTTCTTTTTAAGAAGTAGTCAGTTTCAAAGAGTAGAACATACTTTTATGTAATAATCATTTGAATTTAAAAGAATATATGCTGTACTGTCATTCTAATAAGGGCCATCCCTGTATTATGCAGTTCTTTAGTCGTGTATCACTGCTTTGAGGGTAATCAAATGACATATGTACAAGCATTTATAGGGGACATACATAGAATTAATAGGAGGTGATAATTATGGTGAAAATATATATTGATCCAGGTCATGGGGGGAAGATTCAGGCACCATAGGTAATGGATTGAAAGAAAAAGATCTTACATTAAAAATTGCTAAAAAAATCAGGGAGTTTCTTGCACGGTATAAGAATGTATCGACAAAGATGAGTCGTACAGGAGATACGTATCCGTCCTTATCGGCACGGACAAACGAAGCAAATGCTTGGGGAGCTGATTTCTTTTTGTCCGTCCATATTAATGCCGGTGGTGGACAAGGATATGAAGATTATATTTATACATCCACTAATCAGGTTACTAAAAAGTACCAGGATAATATCCACGCTGAAATTCTGAAACTTGTGGATTTGAAAGATCGTGGGCAAAGAACGGGAAATTTACATGTGCTTCGGGAATCCACTATGCCTGCTTTATTGACTGAAAATGGCTTCATCGATAATGTTTCTGATGCCTCTAAGTTGAAAAAGAGTGCTTTTATTGAAAATTTGGCTCAAGGACATATCAATGGAATCGTTAAATCATTCAATTTGAAAAGGGAAAGAGGAGGTACCAAGTAACACTCACACGATTGTAAAGGGTGATACTCTTTATAGCATTGCCATAAAATATGGAACAAGTGTGTCTAAACTTTTAGCTTTGAACCCTAAGGTTAAACCCAATTACCTTGAAATCGGTCAAAAACTGCGAGTGAAATGATAGCTCTGGATGGTGAATGAAACATTATCAAGTACTTCGAGATACCACACTACACACCATATCTAATCCCATCTCTTATTGAGATTAAAGAAGTTGATTAAGTGAATTGTAGAAATGGCTGTCATATATGTAGATAATCTGAAAATATCGTTGGTGAAATCAAAAAGGTGCCGAAATGTTTTATCATGGGTAATCCCATTTATTGAGAATGGTTGTTTTATGCTTATTATTCGCTTTTTATTCCAATAAATATAATGGTCACTCCTATAAAGATGCATGAAACTTTAAAGAGGGAAAGCTTTTCGGTCATCCCGAATAAACCAACAGCTGTTGTACTAATAAGTATTATAGGTCCAACGAGTGCGAGGGAACTATTCACAACCAATGCTTTTTCGATATCATTAAGTCTTAACATGAGTATAGCTGCGAATATTTCTATACTTCCCGAAAGCAAACGAAGTAAACCCATTATAAGAACGGCTTTTTCAAAAGCTATAAACATGATTTTCCCCTCCGAACTTTTGTGCACGTTTATCTTATGAATCTATTTTAAAAAATAGGACAACTTTATCCTATCCCGGTGGTCGTTCCATTTGAAAATACCCATCGTTATGGACTTTATGAAGGGGGTCAGGTGGAAGTCAGGTGACAAGATCTTTCTTGGCTAAACAGTACGATAGCCGATAGATACCAATATATATATATATATATATATATATAATAAAAGTCGGTCAGAAATTACGTGTTAAGGAGTATGTCAAGGGAGAGAAAAAGTAGGAAATCTTATGAGTGTTGTACCAAGCGCTATATCTTTCATATTGACGGTATGTCCTCAATAGCCTAGGATGTAATGGTATTCGTTTGAAGGAGGGCCCCATATGACTTATAAAACGCTATTGCTTACGCTTCTGTTCTCACAGGGGTTATTCTTCGGTGGTCTACCTATTTTTCTTCAACTCCTATTCTATTTGAACCCTTGGGTGATCATGGTTGTATGGGTTTGTATTGTAGTCTCTGTGTTGATGATCGTCTTATTGGTCAGGGGGGAAACAATAAAACTACCCCGATTGTATTGGCAGGTAGCGATAAGTGGTTATAGTTTCTCTTTGCTAGTTTTACTTTTCTTCCGACCTGAAGGACAGGAATATTCGTATAACATTATCCCGTTATCTACAATCAGCACTTATTTGACTGGTGATTCGAATTGGCTTGTTTCTTTTTATAATCTAAGTGCCAATATAGGATTATTCATTCCATTTGGATTGTACCTGCTATCCAGAAAAGGAAAAAAGATGACCGGTATTCCAAAATTTTTTATTCCCTTTTTCTCAATCTCAATCATAGAAATATGCCAGTATGTTTTTCAAAGAGGAAGTTTGGATATAGATGATCTTATTTTGAACCTTATTGGGGTATATTTGGGATATTTGTTGTATCGTTGGTTCGTGAAAGTGATAGATATTATCCCCGCAAAGCGGAGTACATAATGAAAATCCGGTAGGGTTCAGTAACATACAGTGTTGACGAAAAACAAAAAAAGCCAGCTATTCCATGATAGGAGAAGCTGGCTTTTTTTGTGTTAACGTAAGCCTTTCATAAAGCCTTGAATCTTTGGTGATATTGCCAATAGGATAAATCCTAAAATCAATGAAGTGATTCCGATAGCCCCGAAATAGACCATTTCCGTGTCCGCAGAGTAAAATCTTACAATTTGAGCATTTAATGCTTGTGCTGCTGCATTGGCTAAGAACCATAAACTCATCATTTGTGCTGAGAACGCAGATGGAGCAAGTTTAGTGGTTGCTGACATACCAACAGGTGACAAGCAAAGCTCTCCAATTACTACAAGGAAATAACTAAGTACAAGCCATAATGGGCTAACTAATGAACCGGCTCCTCCAAAATAAGAGGGAACCAAAATTACTAGGAATGATAAACCAGCAAAGAATAGGCCAATCGAAAACTTTTGGGGTATAGTTGGCTGACGTTTCCCTAATTTAACCCATAACCATGCGAATAAAGGTGCTAAAGTAATGATGAACAATGGATTTAAAGATTGGAACCATGCTGGTGAAATGTGAAAACCGGCAAATTCTAACTGTGTCCGTTTATCAGCATAATTTGCTAAAATAGTTGAGCCTTGTTCTTGAATGGCCCAAAACATAACAGCTGCTATAAATAAAGGGATATAGGCTAGTAAACGTGAACGCTCAACAGATGTTGTTTTCGGACTACGATACATCACAATAAAATACATGGTAGGAATTAGAATTCCAAGGATACCAACAAGCCCGATGAAGCTATTAAGTGTTAAGAGACCATTTGAGATAGCGATTGCACAAATGATGGCAATAATTATAATAGCTAGCCCAATCTTAGTGTAAACAGATTTCTTTTCATTAGAAGCCAAAGGATTGACAGGGGTTATTCCTGCAAGTCCCAGATTTTTTTTCTTTGTAGCCATGAAGACGATTAATCCAATAAACATACCAACGGCTGCAATGCCGAATCCAAGATGGAAATTGTAATTCATTCCAACTGTTCCGACAATAAGCGGAGCAATGAATGCACCCGTGTTTATTCCCATGTAGAATATGCTGAAACCAGAATCACGACGGTTATCGTCTTCCGCATATAGCTCTCCAACAATACTGGATACATTAGGTTTTAAAAGACCTGTACCTATAACGATTAGTATCATGGAAACGAAGAACATGGAAATGCTGCCCGGAATCGCAAGGGCAATATGACCAAGCATAATCAATATACCGCCGTAAAAAACGGATTTCGATGTTCCGAAGATCCTATCGGCTAACCATCCACCAATAATTCCGGACATATATACTAACGACCCATAGATGGATACAATGGCTAGAGATGTTTTTTCATCAAGACCTAGTCCGCCTTTAGATACCTCATAATACATATAGTATACAAGAATGGCCTTCATACCATAATAGGAGAAGCGCTCCCAAAACTCCGTGAAGAAAAGAGTGAATAGTCCTTTAGGGTTTCCGAAAAAACCTTTTTGAGGAATGCTATCCAAAATTTTCTGTTTATTTATTGATGACATACATTCTCCTCCTTTTATTATTGTATAATAACTTTTCTTAGAGCTCTTGTAAAGAATATTTAGTGTATTTTAATAATAGTTCTTAATAACCTGTGTTTATATTCCATTTTAGTAAAATGCAGGACTATCGAAATAGTATAATTAGGTAAGAAGGTATATATTAGAGCCCTTTAATCACTTTGGATTGAAAACGCACCGTTCATTTGATATATAATCCAATAAGTAAATGATTTGGGGTTTCGAATTGCAAGAACCTTCAACAAGTTATGAAAATCCAATTTTAAATGGTTGTGTAGAAAAAATGATGATGAATAAAGGTTGAAATATTAAAAAAGTATGGTAGGAAATAGTGTAAATAATTGAAAATAGGAATATTGTCATATCGACAAAAGAAGCCAAAATACTTATTCTAGTATAGAAAGCAATTTAATTGTTTTCTTTTTTACCATGTGGTGCCGCCAGATAATTGCAGTTATCTGGCGGCATTTATTATTATAACCAAATAATAATTTTCAACCATTCTTACTGGATGGTTTTCTTTGTGGTAGGGAGAACGGAAGATCAAACACTAAAGGCCACCCTTTTTAGGGCGGCCTTTTATAGTACCTATATAGGTAGAAGTATATAAGCAGCCGATAAGTTTATTGCCTGAGGAGCTTAAAGTGATTTTCATTAGTCACAAGTCTGTTCTATTAATAAAAAAATTTCATAAATTTTAGAGAAAGGAGGTGGTTATTTTTGGAGCTAATTTGGATGTTAATTGTTGGTGGAATAATTGGATGGCTGGGAAGCCTGATTTTAGGAAGGGATATGCCGGGTGGAATTATTGGAAATATCATTGCTGGATTTGTTGGAGCATGGCTTGGTACTGCAATATTAGGGCCAATCGGACCTGAAACAGAAGGGTTTTACATTGTGCCTGCGTTACTGGGTGCCATAATTGTAGTGTTCATTGTATCCATTATCATGAGAAATACAAGATGGAGGTAGAAAGCAGAGGGTACACGATTGAATAAATTTTCCAGAATCACGTGTAGATGGTTTAGAGAAAGCTGATCTATATGTGTCCATTATTGCTTGAAAATGCTGTTCAACAATACTGGACAGTTTTTTTGCGTAAAAAAATAGAGGTTTCGATTAAAGGATCGATCAGTGTTTACTCAATCCGAATGATTATCAGAGTTCCTAAAGGATACGAAAGCTGTTTTAAGTGCGGCGTAATTACCGATACTGGCGTATCCGTAAAACCATCCCATAAAAATCCCGGTAGTCAAGTTATGCCGATGGCTTATGAATATAGAAATGATTAAACCAAGACATAACGCAATAGTGGGTACGTAACTTCGGGGGATAGGAAAGAGAAACTTTATAATTTGGGTCAAAATCATGATAGTTGGGATAGCCATTACAGCATCCCAAAAATTCGTATGTATCGTCGGAAAATCCATAGTAACACCACTTTCAAAAAGAAATGTCTATTGAACTAATTTCACCGGATATAAAAGAATTATACCTTGTTATTTTGACTCGGTTTGTTATTCAATGCTCTCTAGTAAAATATTATAATATTGCTTCTGTCATATACATAGGATGTAATACATAGACTTAAAACAAATAAAAAAAGCGCAATTTGCGCGCTTTTAGTGAATTTGCCTATATAGCCCGATCACTCTTCCAAGAATGGTTACATCTCTTAGAATGATAGGTTCCATATTGGAGTTTTCTGGCTGAAGCCGTATGTAATCCGGTTCCTTAAAGAATCGTTTAACGGTGGCTTCATCATCTTCCGTCATGGCCACGACGATATCTCCGTTATTGGCATTGCTTTGTTGTTTTACAATGACATAATCTCCATCATGAATTCCCGCTTCAATCATACTTTCACCCATAATTTCAAGCATGAACACATGATCATCATGTGGAACCATACTTTCAGGAAGAGGGAAGTATTCCTCTATGTTCTCGATGGCAGTTATCGGCATACCTGCGGTTACTTTTCCGAGAAGTGGTACGTTAACTACGTTTGTTTTTGGAATGTTATTAGATTCTTCTATATTTAAAATCTCAATGGCCCTTGGTTTAGTCGGGTCGCGTCTGATTAAGCCTTTGCTTTCCAAACGAGATAAATGTCCATGTACAGTCGAACTTGATGCAAGTCCCACAGCTTCGCCAATCTCTCTAACGGAAGGTGGATAACCTTTTTGACGAACTTCATCTTTTATGAAATCAAGAATATCCTGCTGCCGTTTTGATAGTTTAGTCATATACGCACCTCTTCTCTATAATTCTTTGCTATATTATAGCATGGCTCTCCATGCTATACAAACATAAGTTCGAATTTGGTTGTTGACTGAAACAAACGTTCGTATTATAATTCAATTATCAACTAAAAACGAACGTACATTCGCTACGGAGGGATATTAATGAAGACATTTTGCAAAAATAATATCTATACGATTCTATTAGCAGGATTTGTATTTATCTTGTCTATTTTATTCTCTTTCACATTAGATAGTAATCAAAATAAGGATTTCCTTTCGATTGAAATTAACGAAGGTGATACTATATGGGAGATTTCAGAAGAATATGGTCAAACCGAATTGACAAAAAAAGAATTCATTGGTTGGATAGAAGAGTATAACGGTGTAAGGGCGGATACGATTAAGGCAGGTCAAATCATTGTCATACCAGTTGAAAGTGAAAAAGTAGTCCAAAGTTTGGCTAGTAAGCAGTAAAGGTAGGTTCATATGAAAGCAGTCATCTATTGTCGGGTAAGTACAGAAAAAGAAACACAGGAAACCTCGCTAGCTAGGCAGGAAGAGGAATTAGTAAAGTTAGCAGAACATAATGACATGGAAGTCGTTTCAATAATAAGAGAGCAGGCAAGTGGTTACGAACTGAACCGTGACGGGATATTTGACATGCTTGATCTTTTTAAGACAAAAGAAGCGGATGTTCTCCTGATACAAGATGAAACTAGGTTGGGAAGAGGAAATGCTAAAATTGCCTTGTTTCATGTTGTACTTAAAGAAGGAGTGAAGATTTTCACACTTTCTCATGATGGTGAATTAGAGTTATCGGACTCTGATGCCATGGTTATCCAAATTGTTGGTATTGTAGAAGAATATCAACGCAAACTACATAACCTGAAAATTAAACGTGGTATGCTTAGGGCCGTTGAAAATGGCTACCGCCCCCAGAAAAACCTGAAGAACCAAAGAAACTCCACTGGCAGGGATCGTAAAGAAGTACCCATAGAAGAAATTGTGAAACTGCGTTCGAATGGATTAACTTTTGCCGAGATTGCGGCAACACTGAGAGGCTTTGGCTATGACGTGTCAAAAGCAACGGTACACCGCAGATTCTTGGAATACCAGCAGGGTATACCGGAGAATCAATCATAGAACTTGTAATTTCACTTTTTTTTTAATACCATGTCAATATCCGTATATATAAAGGAGAAAAATTATGCTATCAAAAGAAAAAATGGCACGTATCAATGAACTTTCTAAAAAAGCAAAAGGAGAGGGCTTAACTGTAGAAGAGGCGAAAGAGCAAACTTCCTTACGAAGTGAGTATTTGGAGACATTTAGACGTTCGATGGCTGATACGCTGGAAAATGTTAAAGTTATCGATCCAGAAGGTAATGATGTCACGCCTCAAAAAATAAAAAATATTAAAGAAAAAAAAGGTTTACATTAACCAATAAGGACTGATGATGGCCCCATCATTAGGATTACTCATGAGGAATGTAAAGTGAAAAAAGAGAATGCATCGATGTATGTATTCTCTTTTTTGGTTTAACCTAACCTTGGTGAATCCTTAATTAGTAGAAAATTGAATTAGCTGTGCAAGAAATGGTTATTTTAGTTGTGATATTAAGTTAGTCAATATAATATAAAGAGGTACACTACAGGAAAGGATGTTTTACACATGTTAGATAAATTAGATGCACTTTCTATTAATACAATTCGTACATTATCGATCGATGCAATTGAAAAGGCTAATTCAGGTCATCCAGGCATGCCTATGGGTGCAGCTCCCATGGCATATAAGCTGTGGACTGATTATATGAATCATAACCCGAAAAATCCTGATTGGTTTAATAGAGACCGTTTTGTTTTATCGGCAGGACATGGTTCCATGCTATTATACAGTCTCCTGCATTTATCAGGTTACGGCTTGACAATGGATGACTTAAAGGGTTTCCGTCAATGGGGAAGTAAAACTCCTGGGCATCCTGAATACGGACATACTGCTGGAGTAGATGCCACTACTGGACCACTTGGCCAAGGGATTGCAATGGCTGTAGGTATGGCAATGGCAGAACGTCACTTGGCTGAAAGCTACAATCGTGATTCTTATAATGTGGTTGATCATTATACATATAGTATTTGTGGGGATGGAGACTTAATGGAAGGCGTTTCAGCTGAAGCTGCTTCTTTAGCAGGCCATCTTCAACTAGGAAGACTTGTCGTTTTATATGATTCAAACGATATTTCTCTTGACGGAGATCTTAGCCAATCATTCAGTGAAAGTGTAGCAGACCGTTTTAAATCATACGGCTGGCAGTATCTGAGAGTGGAAGACGGCAACGATTTACAACAAATCGCAAAAGCCATTGAAGAAGCAAAGACTGATGAAGCTCGTCCAACCTTAATCGAAGTGAAGACAGTGATCGGTTATGGTTCTCCTAACCGCTCTGGTAAGTCTGCTGCTCACGGTGCTCCTCTTGGTGCTGATGAAATGAAGTTGACAAAAGAAGCTTACAAATGGACATTCGAAGAAGACTTTTATGTTCCGGATGAAGTATATGCACACTTTAATGAAGCTTGTGTAGAAGCTGGAAATAAAAAAGAACAAGAATGGAATGAACTATTTAATAAATATAAAGAAGCGTACCCTGAGCTCGCAGAACAGCTGGAGCTTTCTATAAAAGGTGAACTACCTGCAGACTGGGATCAGGAAATTCCAGTTTATGAAGAAGGCAAGACATTGGCTTCGCGTGCTTCAAGTGGAGAAGTATTGAATGCATTAGCGAAAAAACTACCTAGCCTTATTGGAGGTTCAGCTGATTTAGCAGGATCAAATAATACATCCATCAAAGGTGCTACAGATCTATTGCCTGGAAATTATAGTGGACGTAATATTTGGTTTGGTGTACGTGAATTCGCTATGGGAGCAGCATTGAACGGGATGACGCTACATGGTGGCATCAAGGTTTACGGTGGAACATTCTTCGTATTCTCTGATTATCTACGTCCATCCATCCGAATGGCTGCCTTAATGGGCCTTCCTGTAACCTATGTATTCACTCACGACAGTATCGCTGTCGGTGAAGACGGACCAACACATGAGCCTATTGAACAATTAGCCTCATTACGTGCCATGCCTAATCTCGGTGTGATACGTCCAGCTGACGGTAATGAAGTTGCAGCAGCTTGGAAGGTCGCTATTGAGTCTAAGGATAAACCAACGGCTCTTGTGTTAACACGCCAAGGTTTACCAACAATCAAAAACACATCAGAAACTGCTTATGAAGGTGTGGTAAAAGGTGCTTATGTGATATCAGACGCTAAAAAAGAAGTAGCGGATGCATTGCTACTGGCTACTGGTTCTGAAGTTCACCTAGCGGTCGAAGCACAGCAAGCATTGTCGGAAGAAGGAATTGAAGTTTCCGTTATCAGCATGCCATCATGGGATCGTTTTGAAACTCAATCCAAGGATTACAAACAAAGTGTCATCAACCCGGCTGTCAAAAAACGTCTGGCTATCGAAATGGCCTCACCTTTTGGCTGGGACCGTTATACAGGGGATGAAGGTGAAATTTTAGCCATTAATCATTTTGGCGCTTCAGCTCCAGGTGGTAAAATCATGAAAGAATTCGGCTTTACCGTTGAAAATGTAGTAGCTCGTGTGAAAGAGATGCTTGTTAAATAATAGTGAGCAATACATGACTGGCACCTATTTATGAGGTGTCAGTTTTTCTTATGTATAAGATATATGAGGACTTATTTAAAAAAATCCCATTCGACAAAAAAAGATGAAAATTTCTCCAGTAAACAACATATCTTGTTGTTTTGTCAAGATATAATAAGAATAATTAATTATCGATTAAATATGTCAAATGGGTAAAGGTTTATAATGATTCATGGCAAAAGCCATTACGTTTTACTATGTGTTTATAAATTGAGATCCTAGGGAGGTATAGGCTAATGAGAACCTATCAGATTTTTTTGATTGAAGATGAATTCGCCCATCATTATTATGGTAGGGAAAAGCTTTTCTTCAATTTGTTTTTGGAGTATATTCAAGCAAAGGGTGGACTAAGGAGTATTTTGCAAAAACAAATCGAATACGTCACTAAGACAGTGCCTGTCATCCAATTGCAGGCGGTTATTGAACAGCGGTTAAAGAAAAAGATGAATTTTTGGTCGCAAAACGGTAAATACTATTTAGAAAAAACAAGTGGAACTAGCAAGGCAGCATTAACTATTGAGGGTGAATCCATAATACTTAAATCTGAGGGTGACGTTGAAGCGGAGACTGCTTTCTTTGAATGTATTCGTAAATGCGAGCCAGGTTTTCTAGCCATAGATTTTGAACATGAAAAGTATGGTTGGTTAAAACCGATTAAAGAAAGAAAATTTGTCTAAATGGGGGACTTTTCGCTAGCGGGTATTGTATAATAATATTTGGTCTAGTACACTGATGTTAGACAACATGAAGGAGGAAATAGTATGTGGGTTTACATTCTAGTTGGCGTACTAGCATTGATTTTGGGAATAGTGCTAGGATTTTTCATCGCTCGTAAATACATGATGGATTACTTAAAGAAAAATCCGCCAATTAACGAACAAATGTTGAAAATGATGATGATGCAAATGGGTATGAAACCGTCCCAAAAGAAAATTAATCAAATGATGAGTGCTATGAATAAACAACAAACCAAATAAATAGCATGAAAATCGCTATGCACTAATTTTTAATCGATTGATTATGGCTATTATAGGATGAGCAAATCATAAAATGCATTACAGAGTAATCTTTCATCATAAATTTTTGTTTGCTTTATCTTTCATCACGATCCGAAACCTCTTTCTCTGACGAAATCTACCAGAGAAGGGGGTTTTTTGCGTGAAGAAGAATCAGTTATAAGGGCTAGGACTGGAAAAAATTGATATTTAGGTATACAGAAAGGAAAGAGGAGATAGAAGGGATCCCATTCAAATGGCCATTAAATGAAAAATAGGTTGCCCCAAGATAAAAGAGGGCAACCTGTGTTGTATGTGTCATTTTATATTATTGTGCAGTTAATCCGCCGTCAATTACGAATTCAGCTCCTGTAGAATAGCTTGATTCTTCGGAAGCTAGGAAAAGAACGAGATTGGAGACTTCTTCTGGCTGTGCCACGCGTTTAAGAGGAATATGTTTGGCAAATTCTTTGATGACTTCAACAGCATCGCCTTGGGTTACCATTGGTGTTTCAATCACACCTGGGTGTACTGAATTCACGCGGATTCCATAACGTGAAAAATCAATTGCGGCTGCTTTTGTCATTCCGCGAACGGCAAATTTTGTATCCGTATAACCAATTGCACCAGCCACTAGCCCGTTCATTGAAGAAATATTGACGATTGATCCGTTTTCAGTTTTCTTCATGGATGAAACAACGGTTTTCATTCCCAAAAATACAGATACTTGGTTAATTTTTACGATTTTAAGGTACTGATCCAAGGTTGTATCTTCAATGGAGTTATTAAGGCTTATTCCTGCATTGTTTACTAAAATGTTTACTGGGCCAAATGTGTTTTCAGTCTCGGTAACGACAGTCTGCCAATCGGCTTCGCTAGAAACGTCTTGTTTAATAAATATGGCGTTTTCGCCTAGTTCTTTCGCTAGGGCTGCTCCGGCTTCTTCATTTAAGTCGGTTAAAACAACTTTTGCGCCTTCTTCAACAAATTTACGCGCATGAGTCGCACCCATACCGGCTGCTGCGCCAGTGATAATCGCTACTTTATTTAATAACCTTTCCATAAATAACACCTCATTATTATTTTTTTGATAGTTGAACTATCATTTTATGCATTTTTATTTTATACTATTTAACAGAATATATCAAGCAATGGGAGAAAGGACCGATGAATCGTGAGTTCAAATACTAGAGAAAAAAATAAAAAGCATCGGACAGAACAAATAATCCTTGCAGCGGAGGAATTATTTTCAGAAAAAGGATTATATGATGTACAGATGCAAGATGTCGCTACAAAGGCAAATGTCGGTATAGCCACCTTATTTCGTTACTTTCCTAAAAAAGAAAATTTAATCGTTGAGGTTGCTGTATTCATTTTAAGTAATTTCCAAGACGACCTAAAAAAGATTGCCGATTCAGAAAAGAACGCATACGAAAAATTTGAAGAGTTATTCGAATATTTTTTAGAGATCGCGAATGGACCAGCTAGAAAAGTCACCTTATTTCGTGAGGCTTTTGAAAGCTATTCCTCATATAAAAACGAGCCTCTAGAAAATATTGAATCCTATATCGACATACAAAAAGAGTTATCACGTGAAATTTTCAAAATCATAAAGCAAGGGGTTGAAGATGACTCTCTCCGTTCGGATATAAATATGGAGCTAGCTCTTCAAACAATAACAAATTGTTTTAGCATATTTTCAACGAGAATCACTTTGCATGAAAAGGTAGCTATACCATCTTCGGGAATTACCCCCATTGACCAACAACAGTTTTTAAAAGAGATGTTCCTCCACTATATAAGGGCTTAAAGTGATTGAAACATCCTGACTGATACTGGGGTGACATATCGATTGGATTAGAGTGGCCTATTACTAGTGTTGACCGAATAAATAAAACGTATTATATTTCCTATTTCAATGGGAAAACCCTGAAAAATTCAGGTAAGGTAAGGTTTGAACGATACAATAATTCGGATACGGTTACACATTCATACCCATTTTTATAAAGATAAGCTAGTGTTGTTTCTAAAGCACGAACTGTTTGGGGGCGGTCACTCCAATCATGAAGTAAAATGATATCTCCGGGTCGCAAGGATTTAATGATGTGGTTTGATATTTTATTGGCTGGAGGCCTAGCCCAGTCTTTTGGGTCCTGATGCCAAGACCAGAGTACCACTTTAAATCCTTTATTAACCGCAGTATTGATGATTGTGTCATTATGGAAACCACCTACAGGACGATAAAGAGAGGGTTTATATTGTGCAAGGTCCCATATAATCTTATCCGTATCATCTAATTCCGATGATAGTCTATGAGCAGTTATATTCCTATCATATGGATGAGTATAAGTATGGTTGGCAATTTCATGACCTTCCTTAATCTCTCTTTTTAAAACATCGGGGTTGCTCTTCACTTTATTACCCGCTACGAAGAAAGTAGCTTTTGCATTATATTTTGCTAAAAGATCCAGGATCTGAGGAGTATAGTCTGGATGGGGCCCATCATCAAATGTAATGGCAACAATTTTTTCTTGAGTATTCACTTCCCAAATAACATTTCCTGTTTTTTCGTAAACTGCTCTGCTGTCTGTTGCTGCCTGGGACTCGTTATACGAGGCAGGAAACAAAATAATGAGGGATAGGGCAATAAATAAAGTTTTCACAATAGTTTCCTCCAGGAAATACGGTTATACATGTTATTATGCGGAGTTTGTCTTTATTTATTAATGATTAGGAATGAGAAGAAGAGAGGTAAGCAATAAGTGCACGTCATTGAGGAATGAAGATGAATATACGTCATATACTGAAACCAGTATCACTTTAGTCAAGTACCCGTTTTATAATGTTTTTCATGATAGATGTTGAGTAATTGGTCAAGCTGTTGACTAAGTTCGATGGCAAGATGTGAACTTAACCCATTTCGCTCCACTATAGTAATAAGTTCACTTCGTTTTAATTCGATTTGTTCAAGACATTCATTACTTTTTAACATAGCTATTCCTTTCTAATCCGAATGCATTGGCGTTTTTTTAGATTTGTTGTAAAATATGTATGAATATAACAATTATAAAGCCTTGATGAATTGTTATCAAATAAGTTTTTCACTTATGGGTAAAGATCATTTTAATTAGCTTTTTCAGGTGTCACGAAAAATTATCAATTCCAAAAATGTATTTTTTTATCTAATTTGATACAATGTTTATAGGTTGTCTTACATAGGAGTGGAAGTCTTGGATGAAATTAATATTTTCTTAGCATTTGGAGCTGGATTTTTGAGCTTTATTTCTCCATGCTGCTTGCCGTTATATCCTGCTTTTTTATCATACATCACAGGTATGAGCGTGGGAGAAATCAAGTCGGATAATACTATGCTGCAAAAAAGAAGCATGTTGCATACGTTGTTCTTTTTGCTAGGTTTCTCGTTGGTATTTATAGCGCTAGGATTCGGTACTACATATTTAGGTTCTTTCTTTTCGGATTATAAAGAGTTAATTCGTCAAATTGGTGCCATCTTAATAGTCCTTTTTGGATTGTTTATAGTGGGAATCTTCCAACCGAAGTCCTTAATGAAGGATAGCCGGTTTGAATTTAAGAACAGGCCTGGTGGTTACTTGGGATCGATTCTTATTGGTCTTGCTTTTGCAGCTGGATGGACGCCATGTGCCGGTCCCCTTTTAGGAACTGTCATGACGCTAGGGGTAACAAATCCTAGTGCCGCTATGAACTATATGATTGCTTATGTATTAGGATTTGCCATCCCATTTTTTGTTTTATCCTTTTTTGTAGGGAAATTAAAATGGATAAAAACCTACAGTCAGTACATTATGAAAATTGGTGGTTATTTAATGATTGTTATGGGGATTATCTTATTTTTTGATTGGATGACTAAAATCATTGCCGTTTTAACTACACTATTCGGTGGGTTTATTGGATTTTAGTGCATTTTCATGTAAAAAAATATATTTTTTGAATTGTATAGGCTTTTCATTGAGTCTTTGGTCTCTTTTTTTTATTCCTTTAGTTATAAAATTCGTTGATTTTAGGACTTAATTTAGATATTCTAGGAATATATAACTTTGAATATCTTTTATTTGTTCTGCTTGTTGTTTGAAATGAGGAGGAGCGGCTATGGCCCAATTATTAGTAGTTGATGATGCTAAATTTATGAGAATGACACTTTCAAATATATTGACTAAAGCAGGCCATGAAGTGGTTGGTGAAGGTGAAAATGGAAAAGAGGCGATTGAACTATATCGAAGACTGAATCCCGATTTAGTCATAATGGATATAACAATGCCGATAATGAGCGGGCTTGATGCAGTTAAGGAAATAAAAAAGGAGTTTTCCTCTGCAATGGTTATTATGTGCTCAGCTATGGGGCAGCAAAAAATGGTTGTGGAAGCCATTGAGGCTGGAGCAAAGGACTTTATTGTAAAGCCTTTTGATGAGAATCGAGTCTTGGATGCCGTTAATAGGGTATTGGATTAAATACTCGCCTTGTTAATCTGATTTAGGTACTATATACTTTGTTTAAGGTTATAATTATTATATAGTTTTCTTAGTGTGTACCTACTTACTATTAGCTAAAAAGGATGAGTTAAATGATATATATAACAACAGGAATGGCTATTTTGATGGCTTTAGTTGTTTTTAAGTTGCGTATGAAGGAAACGGAAAGACCGGTGAATGCGAAAAAGATTATACTACCGCCTCTTTTCATGAGTACAGGAGCTTTGATGTTTCTTTTTCCGATGTTTCAAGTAACACGTTCTGAACTTTTAGAAGCTCTTATAGCTGGTATGTTATTTTCTATCTTATTAATCAAGACTTCGAAATTCGAAGTGCGTGATGAACAAATATATATTCAGCGTTCCAAAGCATTTATTTTTATTTTAATCGGTATTATGGTAATTCGTTTGGTAGCTAAATTGATTTTGGGAAGCACGATTGAAATTGGAGTGCTTGGTGGGATGTTTTTCCTTCTTGCTTTCGG
The DNA here is from genome assembly GCF_044762055.1 of Peribacillus sp. NPDC097198. Taxonomy (NCBI): domain Bacteria; kingdom Bacillati; phylum Bacillota; class Bacilli; order Caryophanales; family Bacillaceae; genus Peribacillus; species Peribacillus sp. NPDC097198. Next base: position 406,885 of record NZ_JBIWDO010000003.1, read on the forward strand.
TATGATTGTTCCTTGGCGAGTTGTGATGCTTTACCAATATAAAAAAGTCAAAGCAGCTTCTTTTAGTGAAGGTAAGATGATTTGACTTTTACCCAGTGAAAACCGCATGTTGACACATGTGGTTTTTTTGTTTGGTAAAAACACTTAGTTGTTCTATTCAAAATTAGGTTAGAGGAGAAATTCATTAAAAATCATAGTAATTTCATGCGAATTATATTATATTAATATTATTGTTGTTTACTTAAGGGGGAAACGGTTTATGTTACAAATGATTGTGTTAGGGATTATTTGTGGTTTACTACTAGGATTTGTGCTTCAAAGAGGCCGTTTCTGTGTTGTTGGTGCATATCGTGATTTGCTTATAGCGAAAGACGGGCGAATGTTTTTAGCTACGTTCATTGTCATTGCGATACAAAGCGTTGGTGTGTATGCACTACGGGATACAGGAATCATTCAATTTGGTAATGATGGTTTTCCTTGGTTAGGAACCATCCTCGGAGGCTTTATATTCGGTATCGGGATGGTTCTTGCAGGAGGCTGTGCGACAGGAACATGGTACCGGGCAGGAGAGGGTATGATCGGTAGTTGGGTCGCACTCTTCGGTTATATGCTTGGAGCTGCAATGACGAAGTACGGCGTGTGGAAAGCTACAGGGGATCATCTGGTTTCTTATCGTACGAGTGATACGTATATTCATGAAACGTTGAATGTGTCACCTTGGTTATTGGTCATTGTTTTGATAATCATAGTTGGTATCTTGGTCATCAGGGAATTTAAAAAGCCTAAACTTCCTATGTTCAAGATGAAACCGAAAAAAACGGGATTGGCTCATATTTTATTTGAAAAACGCTGGCATCCCTTTGTCACTGCATTATTGGTAGGACTTATTGCCATCGTGGCTTGGCCTTTAAGTGCGATGACCGGGCGAATGTTCGGTTTAGGGATTACTACACCTTCTGCGAATATTTTAACGTTCCTTATCACAGGAGATGATGCGCTCATCGATTGGGGTACATTTTTAGTATTGGGCATTTTCTTGGGTGCTTTCATTGCAGCCAAAGGCAGCGGGGAATTCCGTTGGAGACTGCCTGATATGAAAACATTGCGTAATAATGCTTTTGGTGGAGTGATTATGGGATTTGGCGCGAGTATCGCAGGCGGGTGTACCATAGGTAATGGACTGGTTAACTCAGCATTATTTGCGTGGCAAGGCTGGGTCGCGATTGTCTTTTTCTTATTAGGAACATGGGTAGCGGCTTATTTCACTATCATCCGTAAGCAAAAGAGTTCAAGCGCATCAAAGGCTGCCTGAGTTTTATCACATTAATTAGAGGAGTGGAGTAAAATGGCAAAGGTATTAGAGACATCAGGAATGGTTTGTCCGTTTCCATTAGTAGAGGCTAAAGAAGCAATTGCAGGTATGACAAAAGGGGAAGAATTGATCATCAATTTCGATTGCACCCAAGCAACGGAAAGTATCCCTCGCTGGGCTGCAATGGAAGGTCATGAAATTACGGAATTTGAACAAGTCGATGACGCTCAATGGCGTATAATCGTTAAAAAAGGGAATTAATAGAAAAAATGTGCCGGGGATTTCCTAGCACGTTTTTTTCTATTTTGAAGCTAAATCGTTGGCGTTAAGCAGTCGGAGTGGTAACATAACTTTAATCTAATATACTAAGGAGTTGTTAATGAAATGGTTGATGAAGTTGTATTGAATGATGTTTCGCTGCAGGTCACAAATTTTCATGCCGAATCTATAAAGAACCCTGAAAGCGGAGAACTTAGAAAGATTAGTTTTGATTTTAAAGTAACGAGCGAGGAGTATCATGATATCACAACGCTGCTCTATCAAATGGTTTTTGATTTAAAGATTCCTGAGACAAGAGAAGAATACCGGGCAGAAATCTTCAACTATTCAACATCGCTTACGAATTTATATGAAGAAAATGCTGTGGGAGACTTTTCCCTTACGTTAATCGAAGTAGATTCTCAAGATTGATTCCATTACCAGCCTTGTAAAGAAATGGGTTACTGTCTATAATAATGGTAACGATAAATTAATTTATACATATGAGGTGGTTCTTTGCTAGGAGGCTGGTTTTTATGGTTTATCCTTTTTTGGGTAGTCCTTTTAGTAACGTTGATGAGCATTGGTGGCTTTTTCATGTTTCGGAAGTTCTTAAAGAGATTCCCGAAAGAAGACGGGAAATCAGATATGGATTGGGAAGAGTATTACTTGGAACAAACGAACCACTTATGGTCACAACAGCAAAAGGATTTACTTGAAGATTTAGTAAGCCCTGTACCGGAACTTTTTCGTGATGTGGCCCGTCATAAAATCGCTGGTAAAATCGGTGAATTGGCTTTGAAAGAAAAGGCACCGGATATAACAGAAGATTTGGTGATTCGTGGGTATATCATTGCCACACCCAAACGAGATCATAAGTTTTTACAAAAAAAGTTGACGGAACGACAAGTGAATATGGATCCCTATCAGCATTTATTTAGCTGAAGGCAGGGTGGGCATACTCTTTAGAGTGTGCCTTTTTTATTATGGATTGTGGTAATAATTAGAACGTTTGTACTCTATCAAGGCTTTCTTTTTAATATTTGATATAATAGTAGTAAGAAAAACGAGGACGGAGTGAAACGATGAAATTTATCCATACGGCCGATTGGCATTTAGGGAAAATTGTTCACGGGGTCCATATGACGGATGACCAACGTCATGCCCTGCTACAATTTATTGAGATAATCGAAGAGGAAAAACCCGATGCGGTGGTCATTGCCGGTGATCTTTATGACCGTTCCGTACCACCGACTGAGGCGGTTGAGCTACTTGATGAGATTCTTTATACGATCAATGTAAAAATGAAAATCCCCATTGTGGCCATATCAGGGAACCACGATTCGGCTGAAAGGTTATCATTTGGCTCATCATGGTACCGCCATAGCCAGTTATACATTCACGGGAAACTGACAAAATCATGTGAACCAGTCCATATCAAAGGTGTTAATTTTTACTGTGTTCCTTATGCAGAACCAGGGACGGTTCGTCACGTTTTCGAGGATGAAAGCATCCATTCCCATCAAGAGGCGATGAGAAGGATAACAGGGGCTATAGAGGAAAAGCTTAATCCAAACGAGCCGAATGTATTGGTGGGACACGCTTTTGTATTGGGTGGTAAAACGAGCGATTCAGAACGGGTTCTGTCAGTGGGTGGATCTGGTTGTGTGACAGCCGATTTATTCGATGCATTCGATTATACGGCACTTGGGCATTTACATAGCCCGGATGCAATTCGACATCAAAAGGTTTATTACTCCGGATCACTTTTAAAGTATTCATTTTCTGAAGCTAAACAAAATAAGTCGCTATCCATCGTTGAAATGAGAGAAGATGGTAACTTTGAGATTCGCTATCGGTCCCTGACCCCTAAGTATGATATGAGGGAGATTTCAGGCACGATGGAAGAATTACTTGACGTTACTTTTTATCAAAACCAAAAAGTAGACGATTATTTGAAGATTACCTTGAATGACGAGGGATCGCTCATCGATCCCATTAACCGATTGCGTCAAGTTTACCCGAATGTGCTTCACCTGGAACGGAAATGGGATCTGACCGATTTGAGACGAAAAAAATCATATTCCTCCGTAAAAGATGAAAGGAAGTCTGAAATAGACTTGTTTGAGACGTTTTATCAGGAGATGACAGATAGAGAGTTCGATTCTCAAAAGCAGGAACTGATGGTTTCCGTCATTGAAGCTGTCAAGAAAGAGGAGGCTTTGAAATGAGACCTCATATTTTGACGATGCAAGCATTCGGTCCATATGCGGGTAAGGAAATCATTGATTTTAATACACTGGGAGAACGGACCATGTTTGTCATTTCAGGAAAGACCGGTGCCGGGAAAACGACCATTTTTGATGGGATTAGCTTTGCTATATATGGGAAAGCGAGCGGTGAAGACCGTAGTGGACAAGATTTACGAAGTCAATTTGCCGAGGATGACGTCTTAACGGAGGTTTCATTGCAATTCACTCTCCGTGGAAAAACATATTTGGTTACCCGATCCCCACAGCAGGAACGAAAGAAGAAATCAGGAGAGGGTACCACAACCGTTAGTGCGAAAGCAGAACTATATGAATTGGTACAAGGCGAGGGGAGAAAGTTACTGGGAGCCAATGTTCGCGAGGTTGAAGAGAAAATCAAAGTACTCATTGGGTTGGATGCGAACCAGTTTAGGCAAATCCTGATGATTCCGCAAAATGAATTCCGTAAACTATTAACATCTGATAGTAAAGATAAGGAACAGATTTTGCAAAAGTTATTCCATACCGAATTATATAAGAGAATAGAAGAAAGATTAAAAGAGGAAGCATCACTTCTTAAGAAACAAAGTGAAAAAAGCGCACAGCGTCGCATTGAATTAATGAAGGGCATCAAACCGGGTGATCATGCGGAGCTTCAATCTTTATTGGAAGCAGCTGAACCAAATGAACAACAAATTCTTCCTTTGCTTCATTCGGTGATATCAACGGCTACAGAAAAGCATCAACATTTAGGTGAGCTTCTAAAGGAAAAGCAGAATGCCCGTGATCAGGTCAACCAAGAGCTATACAAAGCCGCCGATTTATTGAAAAGATTTGCTGAAAAAGACAGATTACAAAATGAAAAAGCAGACTTAGAAAACAGGCGCCCGGAAATTATGGAGTTAAAAGAACAAATGAAAATGGCTCATAAAGCGGCCTCGCTAGAAAAACAAGAGCAATATTACTTGCGAATCGGTAAACAGGTAAAAGAGGTGACATCTGAACTTCAAAGTTTAACGAAGCAGGCCGAACTACTGTTAGAGGAGCGCCTGAAGAAACAGAAAGTTTATGAGCAAGAGCTGGCAAAGGAAGAGGATCGAGAACAGGCATTACGGAATGTACATCAGCTTGAACAGGTGAAAGAAGCCGTTTTGACTTATTCAAGTCTTAGAGAACAGGTTACTTTAGATGAAACAGAGTGGAAGAAAAGTAAGCAACTCCGTGAACATAATATTTCAGAGCTTGCTAGAATCGAAACGGACTTGGAGAAAATCAGCCTTGAAAAGGCGGAAGCCGAAAAAGTGGCCATCCTTTATGGAGAGAAAGAAAGGGAGTTTGAAAAAAACCAACAGCTTCTTTCAAAACTTAGAAAGCTACAAGCTGTTTATTCAGAATGTGAAAGCATGATGGATGTCTTGGAAAATAAAAAGTCTACATTTCAAATGATGCTCGATCATCATCTCCAGGAAAAAGAAAAACTAGAGGTAATCAATCAAAACTGGCGTGCCGGTCAGGCTGGTATGCTAGCATCCATGCTTCATGATGGTGAAAACTGTCCCGTCTGTGGTTCGATTGATCACCCTGAGCCTGCACACTTGCATAAGAATATGCCATCGGATGTAGAATTGAAACAGCAGGAAAATATAGTGAAAATGGCCGATAAACAAAAAAGTCAGGCTGAAAGTGAATTTTACCAGGCAGAATCGAAATTACAGGCACTCACAGACACCAAGAATGAAAGATTCACAGATTTACAAAATGACGTTCCGGAGTTCGCTTCCGAGCTTATCGACGAATACTTGAAGTCATATGAGGAAAAAGGAAGAGAGTTACAAAAGCATTTACAATCATTAATGGATAAGAAGGATGCAGGAAGCGAATTGGAGAAACGATTGATTGCCTTAAAAGAGAAGGGTACTCAATTGAAAGAGAACTTGGCATCTTTAGAGAAAATGGAAGATACTACAAAGACCAGGTTTATTGAGAATTCAACAAAGCTTACAGGCCTAACGAATTCCCTACCAGAAGGAATTCGTACTGAAGTAGAATATGCAAGGGCATTTGAATTGGCAGTCGGAAGGCAGAAGCAGTTACAAAAATCATTGGAAGAGGCACAAAAAGCCCTTCAATTGGTCAAAGAAAAAGAATCGGGCATCCATGCGAAAAAGGAATCGTTCGCAGGAAATATAGATGCATTGAAGCTTGAATTAAATCAAGAGCGTGAAAAGCTGGTTGTGGAAATGTCCAACCAAGGATTTGCTACTTATAAGGAATATACTGCAGCCAAAAGGACTGAAGAAGTGCTTGAATCTATGGAAAAACAAGTACAATTATACGAACAAAATTGGCAAAGTGTGATTAGCTTGTTTCATGATCTGGAAATGAAGTTAAAAGATGTACCAAAACCGGACTTGGAGGGGTTAAGAAAGACCTTTGAATTCATTGACGGTGAATTGGAAAAGTTGCGACACACACAGAATGAACTACAGGCTGAACAAAGGAATAACCAGGAAATCGAGCGGAAATTGGCATATATTAGAGAAGAGCAGAAAAGCCTGGATGAAAAATATAGCATCGTTGGGCATCTTTCAGAGATTTCAAAAGGCCAAAATTCATTCCGAATTACGTTTGAACGGTATGTTTTGGCTGCCTTTTTAGATGATATTCTAAAAGAAGCCAATCTGAGACTGTTAAAGATGACAAGCGGTCGTTATCAGCTATTGCGAAAGCTTGACCCAACTCGCAGGAATATTCAAAGTGGGTTGGAGCTGTCAGTATATGACCAATATACCGGACAGGAAAGGCATGTCAAAACGCTTTCTGGCGGAGAGAGTTTTAAAGCCTCGCTTGCCCTTGCTCTTGGGCTTGCAGATATTGTCCAGCAGAATGCAGGAGGAATTTCCCTGGAAACGATGTTCATAGATGAAGGTTTCGGTACTCTCGATCCTGAATCACTGGATCATGCCATTGAAGCATTAATGGATATCCAGAGTAGTGGACGGTTAGTCGGCATCATTTCCCATGTTCCTGAATTGAAGGAACGAATCGATGCACAGCTTCAAGTCACATCCACTCAAAATGGAAGCACCACAACATTTAATTTTGCTGGCTAATAAAAAAGAATGGCTCTGGAAGCAAGTAGCTTCTGGAGCCATTCTTTTTTATTTAAAGCTATTCGATCTGAATACTATCTTGGTCTTTACCGGGGGAATACTTATGAATACGAATCACTAATGATGGGTGGGTAAACTCGGCAGTGATCCTTCGTGAACAGATGGAAAAAGGGAAAGAAATTTTTCGTTGTGTAGGTGATGTAATCGCTTTATCTTTATGAAATAGCTTTTGAAAAGGTTTGTGAGGCTTTTCAACGGTAATCAAAATTTCGTTATCTTTTAAACGCACTTTAATATCCTTTGCTTCATGGTTTTCCAATATTGCTTCCACCATATACTCGTCATCACTTTCGTAAATGTCAATTGTAAATAATTGATGGTCCAATTTACTTGTCTCCGGATTAAGAAAAAACTTTTTCACCCATTCATCAAAAACCTTTACCTCATTCATCTGTACATCATGTAGTTTATCTTGCATGTGGATACCCCCGGTTTTGCCTTTGTTTGTATTATATGTTGGAAGTATCGAAAATGGTGATAATTAGGAAAACTTTCTAACTTAACTAAAATATATGTGGATTAGATACAAACACAACGGTGATTTTCTTTCAGTGCAATGATTATTATCTTTGCGCCATACGAAGTGAAGACCGATAAAATTGGTGCTGGCAAAACCATTAATCGATACAAGCAAAATTAATGCACGAAACTAAAGAGGATTTAGACTCGTTCATGAAGAAGATAACAGTATAAACAGAAAAATCGAGGAGAGCAGATTGACCTGCTTTCCTTTTTTTCTTTAAGAAGCTAGGAGGAACTGGAATGGAACATGAATTTGTCATTGTAAGTGCGAACCGTACGGCTATAGGTAAAATGGGAGGACAACTAAAAGATGTACAAGCGGGTCATCTAGCGGCAACGGTCATTAAGGATGCAATCGAGAGAGCAGGTCTGGCACCCGAGCAGATAAATGAAGTGATTTTTGGTGAAGTGCGCCAGTCGACCGAATCTTCAAATCTAGCACGTGTTGCCGCGTTAAGAGCGGGTATCCCTCCTGAAGCTTCGGCTTATACAGTAAACCGCCTATGTGCTTCAGGCATACAGGCAGTGATTTCCGGTGTTCAGCATCTAGCTTTTAATCCGGATGATATTGTCGTGGCAGGTGGAGCGGAAAATATGAGTAGAGCCCCCATTTACCTCAGAAATTCACGATTTGGAGAAGGAAAACCTCATCTAGTTGATTCTAATCTTGAAAATGGACAGCAGCCAACCGAAGTGTATGGAAAAGATTTGGGAATGGGGATAACAGCAGAAAACGTAGCGGAAGCCTACCAAATTTCCCGGGAAGACCAGGACACCTTTGCTGTAGAAAGCCAAAGAAGGGCAAGAAAGGCGATTGATTCTGGTTCCTTCGAATCTCAAATCGTTCCGGTTGAAATAAAGACTAGGAAAAGCACAACAGTATTTCAAGTGGACGAGCACCCAAGAGAAACATCGATAGAAAAACTGTCCCATTTGAAGCCCGTCTTCAAAAGTGATGGAACAGTCACGGCTGGTAATGCCTGTGGCCGTAATGATGGTGCAAGTGCTTTAGTTTTGATGACCCGCGAAAAGGCTTCTAATCTTGATATCAAACCGATTGCCAAGATTGTAAACTGGTCTACAGCTGGTGTCGATCCACGTTATATGGGAATCGGTCCCGTTCCCGCGATCGAGAACCTATTGAAAAAGACTGGACTGGCAGTTGAAGATATCGGACTGTTCGAGTTGAATGAGGCATTCGCATCACAATCATTGGCTGTTATACGGGAAGCCAAGCTAGACCCTGCTAATGTCAATGTCAACGGTGGAGCCATTGCATTAGGCCATCCACTAGGGGCGACGGGGGCGATTATCATGACCAAATTAATTCACGAGATGCAACGGCGCCAAGAGAAATACGGAATGGCAACCCTATGTATTGGCGGTGGACAAGGGATGGCCATTTTATTGGAATTGGCTTAATAGGGATTTGAAAAACTCTTCACTAAGCTTAACTCATTAAAACACAAAACTTAGCCACCGATTATACCTGCACTTTCTCTTAATATGCTAGTATACCCATCCTTATTGTAGAAGGTTGGGTTTTTTGATTTTCTGGTAAATGAGAAAAATTCAAAAATGAATTATCAGGTTATGGATGAATCCTTTAAAACAAAGGCTTTATAACGAGTAAGATTCAAAAATGAATTTGATCACTCTAAAAAATTAGCTGTTTCCCCAGTGTGTGATTTGGCATGAAACTTGCATTGTTATATGTGTAAACCATATGTAGAAGAATCGGATTTGAGAAAAATGGAGGGGTTAAAGGTGCGAAAAACAGTAAAACAACCATGGGAGCAATGGTATGCAGAAGGAATGTCGTCATTACTTCTACCGGAAATTTCCGTCTATACACTACTGGACCAATCAGCAAAGAAATTCCCTGATCATACAGCCATTATTTTTGAAGGCCATCTCATGGATTATAAAAGCCTGAAATCACAGGTAGATAAACTTGCAGGTAAGTGGAAAGAAATGGGGTTCGTGAAAGGTGAAAGAATTGGCCTTATGATGGCCAACCATCCTTATTTCATCATCAGTTATTACGCTGCACAAGCGCTGGGACTCATTGTTGTTCAACTGAACCCTATGTATAAGCCTAGGGAACTGCTCCAAATATTAGTGGATTCTAATGCTCTATATATTGTGTATGACCAATTGGCCGCTACTACCATTGAAGAAACAAAAGCGATATATGATTTTTCAATCTGCATGAAGACGGACGATGACCAATTAGACGGCCTATCCCTACGTTCTTTGATAGAAAATGGAGAAAAAATCAAGGAAGTTGAAACGATAAATCCTCTTGAAGATATTGCGGTCATCCAGTATACGGGAGGGACGACGGGGAAAATGAAGGGAGCGATGCTTACCCATTACAATCTGACTTCCAATGTTATACAGAGCTCTGAAATGTATGGGGATTTGATGGTGCCCGGAAAGGAAGTCGTGCTGGCAGCGACACCGCTTTATCATGTTTACGCGATGACAAGTGCCATGAATCTCGGAATTTATATTGGAGCTGCCATTCTATTATTTCCTAAATTCGAGATTCAAAATGTACTAATGAATATTCAAAAGTACCGTCCGACTTTTTTTCCAGGCGTTCCAAAGATGTACAATGCGTTCGTCAATCATCCTGAAATCGAAAAATATGGACTGGATTGTCTGAAAAATTGTTCTTGTGGCTCAGCACCCATGCCAGTTGAAGTCATTAATCGATTCGAGAAGCTGACAGGTGCTTCTATAGGAGAAGGTTTTGGGTTATCAGAAGCCTCTCCTTCCACACATCGTAATCCGCCCTTAGGTAAAAGGAAAATCGGGAGTGTCGGCATTCCTTTTCCTAGAACCGATTGTATGATCGTAGACGCGGACAATAATGAAGTGCCATCCAAAGGGGTGGGAGAGCTGCTTATAAAAGGCCCACAAATTATGAAGGGATATTGGAATAACGAGGTGGAAACGAGAAAAGCTCTCCAAAATGGCTGGTTGTATACAGGCGATCTTGCTTCAGTGGATGAAGAGGGGTATTTCTACATTGTCGGCAGAAAAAAAGAAATGATCATTATTAGCGGGTTTAATATATATCCGCAAGAGGTGGAAGGTGTCCTTTATCAGCACCCGGATATTCAGGAGGCGGCTGTGGTGGGGATACCGCATAAAGAATTAGGAGAGGTCGTAAAGGCATTCATTGTTCCAATGAAGGATGCCAACATTGACCTTGAGGAAATTGAAGGATATTGCTATACCCAGCTGACACCCTATAAGGTTCCGAAGCAATTTGAAGTAAGGGAGGAACTGCCGCGAAACACCGTTGGCAAACTATTAAAAAGGTTGCTTATAAAAGAGGAACTGGAAAAGAGGACAAAGAAGGATTGAAGCGGATCCAGCTTTTTAATGGAGGTAGTGGAAGCAAGAATCAATAGCATTCCAGTGGAGGAAATCGGGAAGTCGGAAGATATGCTTTTTTCGAAGATGAATGTTCTTCATTCCTCAGTGGCCAGGTACTACTGCTATATGTGACTGGAGGTTCTAATGAGATTCCTAGTTTCGTAATGGAATTCAACCAAGAAAGGCATTAATTCGACCACACAGCCAGATAATTCAACCATGGTAGCAAGTAATTCGACCATCAGAAGCGATAATTCAACCACCAAGACTATAAGACTATCTATTCACAAAGAAACGAGGGGATTCACATGCGTTGGTTTGTTCTTTCTCTATTATTCCTCGGAGCGGTCATTAACTTTGCTGATAAATCAATAATCGGACTGGCCGCTGTGCCAATCATGAAGGAATTCGATCTTTCCTATGCCGAATGGGGACTTGTAGGAAGCAGTTATTATTGGCTCTATCCTGTAACGGGCATTTTTGGAGCCGCATGGGCTGATAAGCTCGGGGCCAAGAAAGTACTGGGGTTCATCATGCTGACATGGACTGTTTTACAATTTGGTGTTTTGGCCATTGCTGCTTTGCCACTATTAATTATTTATAGAATCTTACTTGGGGCATTCGAAGGGCCATATAGCCCTATTGCTTATAGCCATGCGGATAAGTGGTTCCCCCCGAAACAACGGGGATTAGCCAACTCGGTTGTAGTGGGAGGGGGAACGGTTGGTGCGATGATTGTTGCACCGCTTCTTGTTTCCATGATTACCATTTTTGGATGGAAAGTGGCCTTTGCTAGTCTTGGAGTAGCAAGCCTTGTCTGGTTCTTCTTATTTCAATTTTTAACGAAGGAAAATCCCGTTCAAGTATATGAGAAGGTCCAGAAGAAAAAGAAAGAAAAGATGGAGAAATTCAAACTGAAAGACTTTCTCGTGCTTTTAGCGTCTCCAACCGCTTTATTTACGACACTCGCATATTTCTCAACGTATATTCTGGTCGTCTGGTTTTCCGTTTGGTTACCGATTTATTTAGTGGAAGTCGTAAATATGACACCCGGACAGATGGGCACGAGCATAGCAATCATTGGAGTCATTTCCGTATGTATTTATATGGGTGTTTCCATGTTATCGGATTACTTATTCAAGAAAAATCAGAATTGGCGTTCATCCAGGGTCTTGGTTGTAGCTGGAGCAATGATCATGGGTTCACTATTCCTATCTTCCATCATGGTCTTTCAAAATCCAATTTGGGTGATTTTTGCAATGTGCTTGGCTAAAGGTCTCACCTATTCCATATTACCGATTGGACCAACGATCATGATCAATGAAATGCGTGAACGCGGCGGACTGATGACAAGTATCTTAACGTCTTCAGGCAATCTTGCAGGCATTGTAGCTCCTCTACTAACGGGTTATATCATTAGTTTAGCGGCGGGGAATAAAATACTAGGCTATAACTTGTCCATTTTGTTCATGGCTGCCCTTGTTCTGGTATTCGGCTTATTGTTTGCCATGTTCGTTAAGCCAACTAAGTCAAAAGATGGGCAGGAAATCAGACCAACAGAAGATTATGATTTGAAATCTTCATAAGAGTTACCCAGCATAAAAAATATAATAGAGGAGCGGATGAGGAAATGAATAGAGATGTGAATAGAGAGGCTGTCATTGTTTCAGCAGTAAGAACGGCGATTGGGAAGCGAGGGGGCGCACTAGCGACAGTACCCGCACACGTATTTGGGGCAGAAGTGGTAAAAGAGGCATTGAAACGCGCAAATGTAGCTCCTGAAATGGTGGACGATGTCATCATGGGGAATGTTTTAAGCGGAGGAGGCAATATCGCTCGATTAACCGCCCTTCAGACAGGTCTTTCCATGCAATTACCGGGTTTAACGGTCGATCGCCAATGTGGGTCCGGAATCAATGCGGTCAATTTGGCTGCACAAGCAATCTGGGCGGGTGATGGGGACGTATATATCGCTGGAGGAGTTGAGAGCATGAGCCGGGCTCCTTATTTGATGGATCGTCCGGATAAACCATATAGCTCTTCTCCACCAAATTTCAGGAAATCTCAGTTATCTCCAAAAGAGGTAGGCAATCCACCGATGGGAATTACCGCCGAAAATTTAGTTGCAAAATATGAGATCAGCCGGGAAGAACAAGATGAGTTCGCCATTGAGAGCCAGAAAAAGATGGCGAGAGCGATGGAAGAGGGACGCTTTACTGAACAAATTGTTTCAGTGAACATCCCGGTTCGAAATGGAGAGCCGGTAGGATTCAAAGTAGATGAACATCCACGTCCGCAAGTAACCAAAGAAGCGCTAGCGAAACTTCCTCCTGCATTCCTTGAAGGTGGCTCCGTAACGGCCGGAAACAGTTCGGGTTTAAATGATGCGGCGTCTGCTCTTGTCATTATTATGTCTAGGGAGAAAGCAGATGAATTGGGAATTAAACCTCTAGCGGTGATTAGAGCACACGCGGTTGCTGGTGTCGATCCCAACATCATGGGAATCGGACCGGTTCCAGCAGTAAGAAAGGTCATGGAAAAATCAGGGCTCTCGCTAAACGATATGGATATTATCGAAATTAATGAGGCTTTTGCGTCGCAAGTAATTGCCTGTAATCGGGAATTGGAAATGGATCCAGCCAAAGTGAATGTGAATGGAGGGGCGATTTCTCACGGACATCCACTTGGTGCCACAGGTGCAATTCTGATCACGAAAGCGGCCCATGAATTGAAACGATCTGAAGGAAGATATGCTCTCATTACGGCGTGCATTGGTGGTGGGCAAGGAATTGCCACAATCTTAGAACGGGAAGGTTGATTTTTCTTAAATTCGGAAGGAAATTCACTAGCATTTTTTTAATAGAATTGTTCCATTTGCGAATCAGACGAATTAAAAAAATCCACTATTAGGAGGCATTTGAATTATGACCATTACTTTAACGAAAGAAATGGAACAAATGAAAGCAATGATTCGGAATTTTGTTGAAAAGGAAGTAGAGCCTCTAGCCCAACAAATTGAAGAAGAGGATCTCATCCCACAACATCTTGTTGAAATGTCCAAAGAACTCGGATTATTCGGGATTAGCATCCCGGAACAATACGGTGGAATTGGCTTGAATACAGTAGAAAAGGCGACTGTATTAGAGCAGTTAGGCAGAACGCACAATGGGTTTGTTTCGTTAATAAGTGCTCATACCGGTATTGGAAGCACAGGCCTGGTAAGGCTTGCATCTGAACAGTTGAAAAATAAATATTTGCCTGAAATGGCGGCGGGTAATAAAATAGCCGCTTTCGCTTTATCCGAACCTGGTGCAGGTTCGGATGCGACCAATTTGGAGACGACGGCAGAGAAAAAGGGCGATTATTGGGTGATGAATGGTACAAAGCATTTCATCACCAATGGACCGATTGCTGATGTTTACACAGTTTTTGCGTTAACGGATAAAGATAAGGGGGCCAAAGGCGGGATAACTGCCTTTTTGGTGGAAAGAAATTTCCCTGGGGTCACTGTCGGTAAAAAGGACAAGAAAATGGGATTAAGAGGTTCGTATACATCTCAGGTCATTTTTGAAAATTGTATCATTCCTGAAGAAAATGTCATTGGTGAAGTGGGTATGGGATATATATCAGCTCTTAGAATATTAGGGGAAGGCCGTGTCGGACTTGCCGCAAGGGCGGTAGGATCATGCGGCAAATTAATCGAGCTATCTACCAAATATGCAAAAGAGCGGATTCAATTCGGTAAACCAATTGCAGATAATCAAGCCATACAATGGATGCTAGCGGACATGGCAACAGAAACAGAAGCCGCAAAGGCCTTGACAATGATGGCAGCACAAAAGATTGATGAGGGGAAAAAGGTGATCAAAGAAGCCTCCATGGCTAAACTGTTCGCTTCCGATGTTTTTAATAGAGTAGCGGATAAAGCGGTTCAAATTCACGGGGGTATGGGGTATATGGCAGAATATCCAGTGGAACGCTTTTATCGCGATGCTCGCATTACAAAGATCTATGAAGGAACAAACGAAGTTCAACGGCTCATCATTGCTAGAAATGTTTTGAATGAGTACTGAATGATGTACTTTAGTATCAAGTGAAGGAGTTGTGCATATAAAGTTGCTTGGTAAGGAAGCGAACTGGACAGCTATATGAGAACTGTTCAGTTCCAGACGTTGAAGGTATGATATGAGCCTTTTTAGGACCTATATGAAGCAAGTGTGATTTTTATATAAGAGGGGGAAAGAATAATTTGACAACTAATGTGGAGGATATTCGCAACCAATTCGAGAGCAGTCCATTCTTTGCATATATTGGATTTGAAATTATTCGATTTGAAGAAGGAAATGTCCTTTTGAAATTAAATATCGAGAAACATATGCTTAATGTAAATGGAACGCTGCACGGGGGTATTCATGCGACCATGCTTGACACCATTCTTGGGATAGTAATACGTTCTCTGACTAAAGCACGTGTTGTGACGACGAGCTTGACTGTTCATTATCTCGGCAGCCTGTCATCAGGAGAAATATATGCGGAAGCCAAGATTCTTCAGGAGGGGTACAAAACCGCTTTTGCAGAAGGAGAAATTAAAGATTCCGCTGGAAATCTCATTGCAAAAGGTACGGGGGTATTCAAATTGATTCGAGATGAATGAAAATAGTGATTGGCGGTGGAAAAAGAAGAAGGAGTGAAGCCGATGAATAGAGTGTGGCAGAAATCTTATCCGGAAGATACCCCCTTTGAGGTAGAAATTCCTTTAATGTCTATATACGAAATATTGGACCATTCGGCACGACAATACCCATCCACCAAAGCTGTTATTGATGGAGAAAGGGAACTTTCTTATTTGGAATTGAAGAGAAAAATTGATTGTTTTGCAGGTTCATTAAACAAGTGGGGATTTAAAAAAGAGGATAGAATCGCATTGATGTTACCCAATTGTATAGAATACATCATTGCCTATTATGCTATCCACCGTTTGGGAGGCGTGGTGGTACAAGTGAACCCGATGTATAAGGCAAATGAACTAGCCTATATATTACGGGATTCCAATGCCACATGGTTAATTGGAAATGATGAACAAAAGAAAAAGATAGTACAAACTGGTTTGGCAGATAGGCTCACGATTATTTCAGCAAATAAAATGCAGGAAGACAGTTACTATTCATGGAAAGAAGGCGATAATGAACTCCCTGAACTGGATATTAATCCAAAAGAAGATATTGCGTTATTCCAATATACAGGGGGAACTACAGGAAGAGCCAAAGGGGTCATGCTCACTCATTTCAACCTGATTGCCAATGTCATACAAGATTTTGCATATACAGCCAACGCCCTTCAACTGCAAAAACCGGGTGAGCGTATGCTTGGATTGACGCCACTGTTTCATGTATTCGGTAATGGCAGGATGAACAGTGCTTTTTATGCGGGAGCAACGTACATCACTCTAGAGAGATTTGAAATAAACAAGGTCGTCGATTTGATTAGAAAACATAGACCGACCATTTTTCCAGGCGTTCCTACCATGTATATCGCTTTACTAAATCATCCGGATTTGACAGCGCAAGATCTCAGCAGTTTTAAATACTGCAGCTGTGGCTCGGCGCCCCTTCCAGTGGAAGTTATCCATCAATTTGAGCGTAAATTCGGTGTGTCAATATCAGAAGGCTTTGGCATGTCGGAAACTTCACCTACCACCCATCGAAACCCAGTAAAAGGTCAAAGAAAGATAGGAAGCATTGGTATTCCCTATCCTAACACTGATGCCAAAATCGTCGATATCGAAACGGGGAAAGCGGAGCTGCCGTACAATCAGGCAGGGGAACTAATCATTAAGGGTCCACAGGTGATGAAGGGGTATTGGGGAAATCTAGAGGAAACTTCAATGGCATTAAGGGAGGGTTGGTTATATACCGGAGACATAGCCACAATGGATGAAGAAGGGTATTTCTTTATTGTGGGCAGGAAAAAAGAGCTAATCATTGCAAGCGGCTATAATATTTATCCGATTGAAGTAGAGGAAGTCATTTATCAGCATCCCGGAGTGGAAGAAGCTTGCGTATTTGGCATTCCGGATACCTATCGCGGGGAAACCGTCAAAGCTATAATCGTGCTAAAGAAAGGGGTAATTGCAACAGAACAGGATATCATAAAGTTCTGCAATGAACGTTTGGCTAATTATAAGGTTCCACGAGTGATAGAGTTTAGGGAACTTATTCCGAAGTCAGCGGTTGGAAAAATTTTACGACGGGTTTTGGTTGAGGAAGAAAGCAAGCGGACTAAAGCTTAAGAACTTACCGTTGATAGGTTTAATAATTCCGCACAATTAATGATCCTGAAAAATCTTGGTCAGTTCTACATACTCTATATTAAGGACAAGACGATGTTCATCATTGTTTATGTCCTATTTTTTATTGCTAAGATTATATTTAAAAATAGTGCTCGAAATCCTATAATTGGAAATAGAGGGACTTGTAAATATAATCTTAGCCATAATACTGGTATGAAGTTATAATTAGAGGAGAACAAGTTAAGCTTTTTCAAATCAATGTAAAAGCAAAGGAAAGTTTAATTTAGGAATTAAGGAAGTGTAGGATGAAAAAACATATACCTAATATGCTGACTTTGGGAAATCTATTATGTGGGTTCTTAGCGATAGGATGTATTATTACTGGTGATTTAAGAAATGCGACGATATTGATTTTTATCGCGTTAATGCTGGATGCATTGGATGGCAGGGTGGCAAGGATCCTTGGGGTATCTAATGAGATGGGGAAAGAATTGGATTCACTTGCCGATATCGTATCTTTTGGAGTAGCCCCCGCCTTTTTAGCCATACATACATATTTCAACGACTTTGGACAAGTTGGGATGCTAATCGCCGGTTTGTTCCCTCTATTCGGTGCATACCGATTGGCCAGGTTTAACATTACCGATCAAGCGGAATCTGTAAAATACTTTAAAGGGGTTCCCATCACATTAGCAGGCGGAATTGTGGCTTTTTTCGTCTTGTTTTCAGGATCCGTACCATTATGGATATTTATTATCCTGTATTATGGACTGTGTATATTGATGGTAAGTACAATGAAAATCCCAAGCTTCAAAAAAGTTGGCAGACCGAAGAATAGTGTTCTTATTACCTTGTTTTTATTCTATTCATTTTATTTAGTGGCTAAATCTAAATTTGAATCTGTTCCGATATCTTTCTATATTGCATTAGGAACCTATATATTGTTAATTGTGGTGAGATATATAAAAGAAAAAGAACCAAAATTCCCAAACAAAAAGAAAGTTAAAAAGCAAAAAATCAAAGTGATTCGTAAGAAAAGGATGAAACAATAAAAAGGCGCTGTCCCAAAAGGCATGGATAATGACTTCTGGGATGGCCCTTTTTTTCGATAACAAGAAACCGTCTAGTCTTTAGTTTTTGTTCGAAATAAAAGTGAAAGAATTTAGTTTGACATTATACCCCTGCAGGTATATTATTGGGATATAAGTTGTTCCACAGGTTCTTTGTTTGTCTATATAGATAGGTGGGTGGGTATAGATCATGGAATACGATAAAAGCGTCATCAATCGGTTAAGACGAATTGAAGGCCAGATTAAAGGTGTGCTAGGCATGATGGAACATGGCAAGGACTGTAGAGATATCGTCACTCAGTTATCAGCAGCTCGAAATGCGATTGATAGGACGATGGGAGTCATTGTTAGCGCAAATCTGGAACAATGTGTGAGGGAGAATGTCATGAAAGGCGAAGATACAGATAGCCTTGTCAAAGAAGCTGTTGAATTACTAATCAAAAGTAGATAATATAGCCCAATAAATAACGCAATTATGTAGACTGTCCAGCTCTCAAGTGGGTTGACTACTATTATTTTTTTGTCTCATATATACCCCTGGGTGTATAACGGGAGCAGGTAAATTTTTTAAAAAATATACCCAATAGGGTAATTTGAATACAGGGGGAAATACTAATGACAGAACAGAAAAAAACGACGATCATTTTATTTAGTGGAGACTATGATAAGGCAATGGCTGCTTACATTATTGCAAATGGAGCGGCGGCTTATGATCATGAAGTGACCATTTTCCATACATTCTGGGGGTTGAATGCATTACGAAAAGATGAGCCATTGACATTGAAAAAAGGCTTCCTTGAAAAGATGTTTGGAAAAATGATGCCGCGTGGTGCAGATAAAATGGGATTATCCAACATGAACTTTGCAGGCATGGGTCCTAAGATGATCAAGCATGTCATGAAAAAACATAATGCCATGTCCCTCCCCAGTTTAATTGAAATGGCCCAAGAACAAGAAGTGAAACTGATCGCTTGTACGATGACCATGGATTTACTTGGTTTGCAGCAAGAGGAATTACTAGAAGGCATTGAATATGCGGGTGTGGCTGCTTATTTAGCTGACGCAGAAAATGGTAACGTCAACTTATTTATCTAAGGTAAGGGAGGAATCAAGCTATATTGGGTACACTATTAAATATCCTCATGATTGCTATAATCGTCTGGTTCTTGTATCAACGATTTATTCCGGCAAAAGGGATTAAACAGATTACTACGATCGAATTAAGAACACAATTAAATAATCAAAGTAAGCAATATATTGATGTCCGGACGCCTAATGAGTTTAGGGGAAAACATATCAAGGGATTTAAAAACATTCCCTTATACGAACTGCAAAATAGAGTGAAAGAACTCTCTAAAGACCAAGAAGTTTTCGTAATCTGCCAAAGTGGTATGAGAAGCAGTAAGGCAAGTAAGTTATTGAAAAAAATGGGATTCATAGAAATCACGAATGTTAAAGGCGGAATGAGTGCTTGGCACTAATAAAAGGAGGAAGTCTGCTATGAAGGAAATTTCAACACAGGAAGTCGAAACTCTTTTAAATCAAAAGGCACCAGTGAATATTATCGATGTACGTGAAGTGGATGAAGTGAAAACGGGTAAAATCCCATCTGCCATGCATATACCTTTAGGACTAATAGAATTCAAGATGCAAGATCTGGACAAGTCAAAAGAATATATCATGGTCTGCCGCTCTGGTGGTAGAAGTTCAAAGGCCGTAAAACTACTTGAGGATCATGGGTATCAAGTAATCAATATGACAGGCGGAATGCTTGCCTGGAACGGACCAACCGCGTAATTTTTTTGAATAGTTAAATACCCCATGCAGTATAAATCGAGGAGGAAGAAACATGATTAAAACAAATTCTGTTTTAGATGCAAGAGGATTAGCATGTCCGATGCCCATTGTCAAAACCAAAAAGGCTTTAAATGCCTTGGAGTCCGGTGAAGTATTGGAAGTCCAAGCAACGGATAAAGGTTCAACGGCCGACATGAAAGCTTGGGCAGAGAGTACAGGTCATCAATATTTAGGTACAGTCGAAGAAGGAACGGTTCTGAAACATTACCTTCGTAAGTCAAGCGGAGAAGAAAGTATGGAAAAGAGACACCCGAACGTCATTTCTAATGAGGAGCTTCAACAAAAGCTGGAAGCCAAACAGAATATCGTCGTACTGGATGTACGAGAATCAGCAGAGTTTGCTTTTGAACACATTCCCACGGCACAATCCCTTCCCCTTGGTGAATTGGATGGCCGTCTAAGTGAATTGGATAAAGAATCCGAGATATACGTGGTTTGCCGTACTGGGAGCAGAAGTGACCTAGCTGCGCAAAAACTAACTGAATCAGGATTTAAACAAGTAATCAATGTTATGCCTGGCATGAGCCAATGGAATGGTCCGACAGAAAAGTCAGTGAAGTAATAAAAACTAAAACTAATATGGAGGAATGAAGGATGACTAAAAAAGTAGCAATCATCGCTAGTAACGGTGGATTATTTGACGCATATAAAGTTTTTAATATTGCCACAGCAGCGGCAGCAACAGATCAAGAGGTAGCCATTTTCTTCACATTTGAAGGGTTAAACTTAATCCACAAGGAAGGCAATAAACAACTTCCGATGCCAGAAGGAAAAGAACATTTTGCGGAAGGATTTGCAAAGGCCAATGTACCGGCCATTCCAGAATTACTTGCTATGGCTCAAGAATTGGGCGTTACATTCATAGGATGCCAAATGACAATGGATGTTATGGGACTAGTGAAGGAAGATTTCGTCGACGGAATTGAAGTGGGCGGCGCCGTAACATTCTTGGAATTCGCTAAAGATGCGGATGTTACTTTAACATTTTAATAGCTAAAAAAAATAAAAAAATTTGAAATTAAATATACTGTAGGGGGTATATAGAATGCCATACAATGAAATGACAGCTAAAGAAGTGGCAAAGAAAGTAATCAATAAAGATGACCTATTTATCTTTGACGTTCGTAATGAAAATGATTTTAACGATTGGAAAATTGAAGGAGAGGGTTTCGAATACTTTAATATGCCGTACTTCGAATTGCTAGATGGTGTGGATGAAGTCATGGATAAAATCCCTGCCAATAAGGAAGTTTTGGTGGTATGTGCAAAAGAAGGTTCATCCGTTATGGTAGCGGAAATGCTATCTGATGCAGGGCTAACGGTTTCTTACTTAAAGGGCGGAATGAAAGCGTGGAGTGAACACTTAGAGCCATTGAAAATTGGCGATTTGAAGGATGGTGGGGAGATCTATCAATTTATCCGTCTTGGAAAAGGATGCTTGTCCTACATGGTCGTTTCCAACGGAGAAGCAGCCATTATTGACTCTACCAGGATGATTGATACCTACCTTGATTTTGCAGAAAGCATTGGTGCAAAGATCACACAAGTATTTGATACACACTTACATGCTGACCATATTTCAGGTGGTCGACAAATTGCAGAAAGCACGAATGCAACGTATTGGTTGCCACCAAAAGATGCAACCGAAGTTGTCTTTGGATATGAGCCTTTAGAGAATGGTAAAGTAGTTAAAATCGGTCACACGGCTATTGAAATCCAAGCTCTATATTCTCCAGGACATACAATTGGTTCTACTTCATTTGTTGTCGATGAAAAATACCTTTTGACAGGGGACATTCTATTCATCGATTCGATTGGTAGACCGGATTTAGCTGGATTGGCTGAGGATTGGGTTGGCGACTTGAGAGAAACCCTTTATACACGTTACAAAGAACTATCAGACGAGTTGATTGTCCTTCCATCTCATTTCATGATCATTGAAGAATTGAACGAAGACGGCAGTGTCGCTAAGAAGTTAGGATCGTTGTTTGAAGAAAATCATGGCCTGAATATTGCAGACGAAGCAGAGTTCAGAAAGATGGTAACGGGAAACCTACCTCCACAACCGAATTCTTACCAAGAAATCCGTCAAACGAACATGGGGAAAATCACGCCTGATGAGGAAAAACAACGTGAAATGGAAATTGGACCGAATCGTTGTGCGGTACGATAAAACATCACAAAAAACTATGAATAGAGGAGATTTATCATGATGAAATCAGAAAAGATATTAGATGCTAAGGGATTGGCTTGTCCAATGCCAATCGTAAGAACAAAGAAAGCGATGAATGAATTGGAATCCGGTCAAGTATTGGAAATACATGTAACAGATAAAGGCGCAAAAGCAGATTTAGCGGCTTGGTCAAAATCAGGCGGACATGAGCTAATTGAAATGGCAGAAGATAATGGCGTGTTGAAATTCTGGATTAGAAAAGGCTGATAAAGATAAGGGGACCAATTAGGTTCCCTTCTTCTAAAGGAGAGACTGACATGGACATTACTTTTATCATCACCATATTTTTAATTGGTTTCATTGGCTCCTATATTTCAGGAATGCTTGGCATAGGCGGGTCGATCATCAAGTACCCGATGCTTTTATACATTCCACCGATCTTCGGTTTAGCGGCATTCAGTGCCCACGAAGTTTCAGGTATCAGCGCCGTACAAGTATTATTCGCCTCCATCGGGGGTGTATGGGCTTACCGTAAGGGTGGTTATTTAAACAAGCCGCTTATCCTCTACATGGGTATCAGTGTATTAATAGGAAGTGTGATTGGGAGTTTCGGATCGGAATCGATGTCGGAAGACGGTATCAATATTGTCTATGGCCTGCTTGCTTTAATAGCAGCTGTGATGATGTTCATACCGAAAAAAGGAATCGATGATATCCCGTTGGACCAGGTCAAGTTTAATAAATGGTTAGCGACAGTACTTGCCTTAATAGTCGGTTTAGGTTCCGGGGTTGTCGGGGCAGCAGGGGGCTTCTTACTTGTTCCGATTATGCTCGTTGTCTTGAAAATACCGACGAGGGTAACCATTGCCTCTTCACTAGCCATTACCTTCATTTCCTCCATTGGGGCAACAGTCGGCAAGATCTCTACAGGCCAAGTTGACTATTACCCGGCAATCATCATGGTAGTTGCAAGTATCATCGCAGCCCCACTTGGTGCCATGGCAGGGAAGAAAATGAACACAAAAATCCTTCAAGTTATATTGGCACTATTAATATTAGCGACGGCGGTTAAGATTTGGATGGGGATTTTGTTGTAGAATTGGTAATAGAATATTAGACCTCTACCTTGACAGGGTAGAGGTCGCTGGTTTGAACCCAGTCGGAATCATCATTTCTGGAAGCCGCAAGTCCTTGTGTATCAAGGGTTTGCGGCTTTTTGTTTATTTTCTGACACCTTGATTTTTAGCTGTTTTTTTATGCGTTACACAGAAATTGGACAAACACTGCACAAAACATCCATTTACATCAATCGTGTCAAGGGTTCCAGCTTGTGTCGTATTTTCTTTTTTGTCCATTATGTCCAAAAGTTCTGGTCAAATCGTTCGGCCGTTTTTCGCTGCATCTCCTCATTTGTATGTGAATAAATATCGAGCGTGATACTGACTCGTGCATGCCCTAATCGCTCACATACAACCTTTGGGTTCTCACCGGAACGCATTAACATGGTTGCGTGTGTATGACGAAGATTATGAAAAGAAATATACGGAACGTCTGCTTTTTCCGTTAAGCTTTTATACATCCTCAGCAAATTCCTTGGTTCGACATACGTTCCTTTTTTCGAAGGAAAAACGAGATCCAAAGGATTATCGGTTTGGTGCTGTTTGTGTATGGTCAAAGCTTCTGTGAGGCTGGGAGAAAGAAATATTGCTCGTTCTGAATGAGCGGTTTTCACCTCTTTCGGTTTCAGCCCATGCGCTTTTGTTCGTGCTAAAGCTTCAGCAACATGAATCACACCTTTTTCTAAATCAACGTTATTCCAGCGCAAGGCAAGGATTTCACCTCTTCTCATGCCAGTGAACAGTGCAACTAGAAAAAGAGCGAGGCAGTTTTCTGCTTCACAAACCTTTAGGAATCCTTTTGCTTCATCCAATGTCCATACTTGTTTGTGTTTCTTATGAATGGATGGCGGAGCGGCATCTTTAGAAGGATTGCTTTGAATTAGACCCCATTTCAACGCTTTTTGCAATGCTTTTGATAACAAGTTATGGATCTTCTTTACATAAGCATTTGATCGTCCTTCATTTAACTTTTGAGCATACAATTGGTCAATCATATAGGGAGGTTAGTAGAATAAAGTAACCAACTTCTGAATATACAGTACAAAGATAATCCATCTGAATGGGAGAGTTGTACTTGAGAATACTTGTAACTGGTTCAACAGGAAAATTAGGGTCGGCTTTGTTAAAGCAATTAAAAGGTTTAGATTATCAAGTAAAAATAACTTCGAGAAGAAAACCAGAAGGAGTAGACTTTACATGGGTTTACAGCGATTTATTATCTGGCGAAGGTATAGAAGAAGCGGTAAAAGATGTTGATGTAATTATTCACGCAGCAACTAGTCCGATAAAAAATTCTAAAAGCATTGAGGTTGATGGGTTTGAAAAACTTTTAAGCAAGTTGCATCATATAAAACTTTTTATTTATCCATCAATTGTAGGTATTGAGGAAATCCCCTTCAAATATTATAAACTTAAATACAAAGCAGAAGAATTATTAAAAAATAGTTCTGTACCTTATACAATTGCTCGTGCAACTCAGTTTCATAGCTTTGTTGAGAATTTATTCTTATCAAAACCTTTCTTTAAAAGATATATAGTCCCTGGAAAGATTAAATTTCAAAGCGTGGATGTTAATGAATTCGCTAGACATTTAATCGATTTAGTTAATAAAGGCCCACAAGGAAAATTAGATGATTTCTGTGGTCCAGAGATAATGACATTAAGAGAAATGGCGGAGTTGAAAATTAAGGTTAACAATGAAACCAATGATGTTTTAAGCATTCCTTTTTCAGGAAAACTATACAATTCTTTGACTGAAGGAAAAAATACAAATCCTATGCAAAAGAAAGGGATGATTACTTATGAGGAATATCTAGGAATAAGCTGAATTAAATTTACTGAGTGAATTTATCAATAAGGTATCAAGTAAACAGCATATAAAGTGGTTTCATTTTTTTTTGAAAGGAATTGATGATATCGAACGATTTGATAATTACAGGAGGTTAAACAGTTGAAAGCAGCAATTTATAGTTCTTATGGTTCCCCTGAAGTAATGGAGATTAGGTATGTTGAGAAACCGTTCATCAAAGATGAAGATAGGGTATTAATTAAAGTGGTCTCCGCCTCTGTAATTAAATATGACATTCTATATCGAAAAGGTTATTTGCCAACAAGAATGGAGAATGGCCTTATAAAACAAAAACGCAAATTCTAGGAATAGACGTCGCAGGTACCGTTGAAGCCGTGGGAAAAAATAATTGGCGATCGTGTTTTTGGAAGTTGCGTCGGTTCCCATGCTGAATATGTCTGCCCAAAAGAAAATGTTCTGACATTTATGCCAAATAATGCAACGTTTGAAGAGGCAGCCGCAATACCATGCGCTGCACAGACCGCTCTACAAGCATTACGAGATGTAGGGAAGCTAAAAGCAGGCGATAAGGTTTTAATCTATGGTGCATCGGGTGGAGTGGGGCATTTTGCTGTTCAGCTTGCTGTGGATTTTGGCGCTGAAGTAACCGCAGTTTGTAGTACGTCTTATATCCAGGAAGATTTCGCTCACAACGGAAAAAATACGATGTCATTCATTACACCAACCAAAACGGCTGTCTCCGAAACATTCACTGCGGCCATAAACCAATCTCCTGATAGTAACGGCTGATATAATAGTACAGCAATAACTGCACTTGCGTCGGCAACAATATAAAATATACCGATAAAGAGGAATAAAAAAATATCGATTCCACTTAAATAGGAATCGAGTCAAATTAATTAAACCCATCAGCACCAATGTGTTGCCACATACATTCTACACATTGTGAAGCGGTCGCTTGGTTAGAATTGGTTTAATAGTGAAATAAAATAAAAAGTAGAATGTTTAGAAGTTTTGGTATCGTATTTCTAATTTATTTATGGTGGAGCAAGGCACTCATTATAAAGTAATCACCACTTTACCTTTAGCGTGACCTTCTTGAAAATATTTGAATGCTTCCGTTATTTCACTTAACTTAAATCGTTTATCAATTATTGGTTTTACTTTTCCCATTTCAAGTAACTCTTTTATATCATTTAAGTCTTTTTGATTTGCTCTTTGTAACAGGCTACTTATTTTCTTGCTTCCAGTCAATGAAATAAAAGGTCCAAGAAATAATGTTTGATAAAGTTGAGACTCGGAACCTCCTACGTGAACAAATTTCCCATTTAATTTTAGTACACGTTTATAAGCTGCAATGGAATTAGAACCATTCACGCCTAGAACCAAATCATAACATTCCTTATCTTGTGCGAAATACTCTTCTGTATAATCAATGATATGATCTGCTCCTAGAGAACGCAATATTTCAACGTTTCGTGTACTACATACGCCCATTACTTCAGCACCGAATGATTTAGCAATTTGTACCGCAAAAGTACCAACGCCTCCAGATGCGCCATAGATTAATACTTTATGCCCCGATTTAATTTCACCTTTATTACGTAGTCCTTGTAAGGCAGTCACGCCTGCCATAGGAGTAGCAGCAGCTTCCTCAAAGGAGATATTGGTTGGCTTTATGGCTAAAGCAAATTCGGGGGCCGTTACATATTCAGCAAAACCACCCCAGCCACAACCAGAGAGGTCACCAAATACTTCATCACCTACTTTAAATAGTTTAACTTTTTCCCCAACAGCTTCAACTGTACCAGCTATGTCACCTCCTGGAATTGAGTATTTTGGTTTTGTTAGTCCAAAGGCAAAACGGGCTAAGAAGGGTTTACCTTTCAAAAGAACTAAGTTGCCAAAGTTTAAAGATGCTGAATGAACCTTAACTAATACTTGATTCTCGGTAGGGAAAGGTTTTTTTACCTCCTTTAATTCAAGTACATCGGGCGAACCATATTTATCACAAACTATCGCCTTCATAAAAATCCCCTCCAAATGCTAATATCTTTGATTAAATTTAATAATAACAAGGTGATAAAAACCGTTCATTAACTTAAGTTAATTTCTAGATACTTTATAATTTTTTTTTAATTCGTTTTTTTATTCTACTTAACGACTCAGGAGTAATTCCAAGATAGCTAGCTAATTGATGTTGTGGTAAACGGTCAATTAACTCGGGGCGTTTCCTTAAAACAGATTCGTATCGTTCTTCTGGAGAAGAACCAATAAATTCACCGAATTGTTCTTGTATTTCACCAACGTTTATTTCCATCATTTTGCGTATCATTATTTCAAGTTGTGGGTATTTGTTAAACATCGTATTTTCAGAATCAACATCACCAACAACTAATATGCAATCTTCAACACACAATAATGAATACTTAGATAAGTCATCTTGAGTCTTTTCGTTGATAATTGGAATAGCTTGATCTTCAGTAAAAAAATTTGATGTTACTTCTTTACCTGATTCATCTATAAAAAACTTCCTAACACACCCCATTAATACGAAATAACATTTAATGGCGGAAAGTTCTCCTTGTCTAAGAAGATATTGTCCTTTTTTATATTCATCAGATTGCCCGCTGTTCATCTTCGCTGATTAAAGTAAAGTCAGACATATATTTTAAGAGTATATCAATCATATATTCTCTCCCTCTCTAATTGAAGCAATTTAAATGTATCTTAATCATTTCAACACCTTTATTAGATAGAAACAATAGAAATAGCATCTCTTTTACTATTCAACTAAAGGGATGCTTTAGTAAAGAAAGGAGTTATAATAAAGCATATAAAAATTAATCTAATAACATTCCAAAAGAAAAATTAGGCATACTAAAAAGGACCAGGTTCTACGATTGTAGGACCTAGCCAATTACTTAAATCCTCAAGCATTAATGTGTTGCCACATACAGTCGGCACATATGGTATGTGGGAACATAGTATACACATAAAATACTTTTTATGTTGTGAAAGTTTAAGGGTAAAATGATTCTGATTCTTATTTTGAATAGAATAATGTGATGTTCAACAATCGGGCGCAATTCCTAAAAAGGGGTTATGCCTTCTTCAGCTAAAGGGCCAGATTGTTGAATAACATTCTTTTGTGAAAGGTAACCAAATGACGCTATGTTAACTTAAAAGGCACTAAATGTTAGGATGATTAGATACTTTTGCAAGATATTTGCTTTGTTCACAATTTGTTGCCCTTTAGTAATTCTAAAGAATATTTAGTTTTCAATACGATGTGACGATGAGGAACATCAAAAATAATAATTCTTGTAGTTTTTTTCAGACCAATCATCTGTGTACTGCTTTCCACACTTATGAAAATAACGGCTTTTACAAGTAAAGCAACCAAATACGGTTCAGCAGTATATTCACTGCCAAGGCATTTTGCATAGCCTAAGTCTATAACCATTAAAATGTTCTTTAAGTATTCGTGTAATGACCCAACTATTCTTTTCAAGCCAACTACGAACTTTATACAGAACAGTTATTCACAAATCGATTATTTTCAAATTTCCTAAACAACAAAAAGGGTGTTGATGAATTTTGATTCATCAACACCATAAATAATAGAACCCTATAGATATTTAAACAACTTTTACTTTCTGTTCGGCCTTTGACAACACTAGATAGCCTACCGCTGCGAATGCTGATAAGAAGGCTACAACTATATAAGACCAGAACCAACCAAATTGATCAGCTAAAATTGGCATTAACCAATTGGAACCCATGTTTCCAATTAAATACGCTGTAACACCCACAAAACCAATTGCCGTCCCAGCTACATTCAAAGGAACAAAGTCAATTGTTAGAATGTTAACAATTAATTGTGGTCCATAAATTAAGGCTCCTAAAATCCCACAAACCACCAAGAACAATGCGTAATTTTTTACACCACCGCTAACTAAGCTCTCGTAGAAAAAGACAAACACCACCATGGCAAACAAGCCAATTGCTCCAATTTTAGCCATTTTATTTGGGTATTTAACAGCTAACCATGCAAATATAAGTGATCCCGGGATCGCAATCCATTCAAGAACTGAAACAGCCAATTGTGCTCTTGTATTCGATAAGTTCCCCACTTCGCTAAGATAAATTGGCATCCAATCTGCAATTCCAAAACGGAGAAAATATAAGGCCACGTTGACAGCAGATACTAGTAATATTAGTGGATTGGTAAAAACATATTTCCAAATTAATTGCCAATAGCTCAGTCCAACTTTTTCTTCTTCAGTTGCCACATTAGATTCCCCGGCATCCCCATACATGGTTCTTAAGGAATCGAGGCCTTCAGATTCAGGGCTATCTCCGCCATAACGCCAACATAAATATGCAAAAATCAGTACCAAAACTCCTGGAACTAAAAAAGCCATGAAAATATTTCCTGTTTCAGGAACGACTAGTCCCATACTGGTTAGGGCCACAATGATTAAAGGAAGTAAAGCTGATCCCACATTTTGTGAGATATTCCAACCCGCAATGGCTGCTCCACGAGATTTATTCGAGTAATAATTAGCAAGCATCATTTGAGAGGCAGGAGCTAAAGCACCTTGTACAACTCCACTCAATATTAGGAGAATGGCTAATACTGCAATCGATGTGTTGAAAAAGCCAATGAGAATGGCGATTAAGGCACTTGCTCCCAAACAGACCGAGAAAAGTTTTCTTATACTAACACGGTCTCCTAATGCTCCCATATAAAACTTAGCTAATCCATAAGAAATCGTTAAACAAGAAAGTAACAAAGCAATATCTGTTTTATCCCATCCATTTGTAGTCATGATACTATTTGACATTAACTTAAAATTATTCCGCACAAGATAAGCACATACATATCCTAGAAATGCAATTAGAAAAATTATTTTCCGCCGATAGAGATAACGTGCAAATTTCTCGGTATTTTGCTTTTGGTTAACTAATTCCATTACTGAAACCACTCCAATACAGTATATTATAAGTTCTAAAGTCTTGATTCTATTAGCATATTTTATTAAGCTGCTTGAAATATCTTCTAATGGCATCCCTCCTGTTATAATGGAAGCGCTTAAAAAAGGTAGGTAACACAAGTGTTTTACATAATAGTATTATCTTACTTTTTAACCCTTTAAACTATCAGCAGATTTCCTATTACCTGTCAGAAAATATCCTACACTGTGCGACTAATACTATTAAACTAGTAACAATGTGAAACTATGATTGTGATATAATAGTAAATACTACTAATTACTAGGAATAAACTTCTAATCTGCGAATTGTTTTTGACGAATTCGTCCTAGAAAGGGATATATGGAAAAATTATACAAGTCAATTCCAATTTTATTAATGATCACATTATTAATAGGTTGTGGGTCGAACCTATCAACCTATCAAATTGTTTTTTCAGAATATGAAAAGCAATCTACAGATATTAAAGAGGATAAACAAGACCCGATACGGTTGGCCATGTCGAGTGTGCTTTCTCCAACAGATACGATTATTTACTATCGAAAAATCGCAAATTATATCGGTAAAAAACTTAACCGACCAGCCATTTTAATCCAACGCAGAAGTTATAATGAAATAAACAACCTAATGATCAATGGGGGAGCTGATATAGCCCTGCTTCCAACAGGAGCTTATATCACGTATAGAGAAAACGGAGGATTTGAAGGAATTGCAACGCAAGAAAGATTTGGGAGCCCTTATTATTATGGTTACATTGTTGCAAGTGTTGAAAACGGTTTCTCGACAATTAATGATTTGGAAGGCAAAGATGTTGCATTTTATGATCCTTCAAGTTATTCTGGATATCTTTTTGTGGAAGAAGAGTTGGAAAATTTGGGGGAAGACATCAAAAGCTTTTTTGGGAGACATGTATACACATATAGCCATGAACGATCCCTTAGTGCCGTTTTAAATAATACCGTAGATGCTGCAGCTGTCAATTCCCTAGTTTTTGAAACGATGGAACGTGAAAACCCTAAAGAAGTCAAAACATTAAAAATTATCGGAAAATCGATGCCATTAGGTACTGGACCTGTTGTTATCAGAAGTAATTTAGCTAAGGAAGAAAAGGAAATGATTAAAGCGAGTTTTCTTACTATGCACGAACAGGATTCTATGAAGATAGCACTTCAAGGTTTATATATTGATCGCTTTATCCCATTCGACTCGGAATATTATGAGGTTCTTTATGAAATGGATAAATAACTTGAAAATAAACCAAAAGATACTTGGGGCTATCATGTTCTCCTCACTTTTTCTAGCTAGCATTTTTGGATGGATCATATGGGATTCACTTACAAATATGATGACAGAGGATCTCGCGAAACGTGGTGTCAATATCGCAAAAAATGTTGCAGAAACAAGCTCAGACTACATTCTCTTTGACGATCAATATGCGGTGGATAATCTTATTAAAGAAACAAAAAAGGTAGATGAAGAAATTCGCTATATCTTAGTTTTTGATAGTCGTCGCACGCTTTATGCTCATACATTTCCGAATCCTGAGATTCTTCCAAAAGGAATAGTAAAGGCACATACACCAAAAGGGGTTACCCAAAAAGAGGATGCGACTTTATCCTCAGATGAAGGTAATATCCACGATGTCATAGTTCCTATCGAAGAAGGAGAAGTAGGGTATGTTCGAGTGGGGATGTCAGAGGAAAAATCGTTGGAATACATATATTCTAGAATCGTTAAATTACTTATTGTCACATTACTAATATCAATTGGTGCCATGGGAATGGCTTATTTTGCTACCCGTATGATAACTAAACCGATCAATACTTTAGTAGATGTAGCTTTAGGCATATCGGCAGGTAACTTGTCCTTAAGAGCAGAAGGAACCAATAACGATGAGATTGGAAAACTGGCACAAGCTTTTAATGAAATGACTGATCATCTTATTAATTCTAATAATGAAGTGGACTATTTACTTAAGGAACTTCAACAAAAGGATTTATTGCGTGATAAGTTGATATCGAAGTTATTATCTGTTCAAGAAGATGAGAGAAAAAGAATTTCACGTGAACTTCATGATGAGACAAGTCAAGCTCTCACCTCATTAATGGTAACCATGCGAATTATGGCTAATGAGGCGAAAGATGGTGAACAACGTGAGTTACTTTATACAAGCAGAGATATAGCTGCAGGAATTTTAAAACAGATAAGGGATCTAGCCGTCGAATTACGGCCACCGATCCTTGATAAGATGGGGCTTGTTTCAGCGATAAAAAAATATGCGAGAAATTTTGAGGGAAAATACAAAATCCAAGTTCATTTATTTGTTCCTGATGATGACGTTACTATAGCTGAACATGTTACGTTGGCTCTATATCGAATTGTTCAAGAAAGCATGAGTAATGTGGTGAAACATACCAATGCAACTGAAATTATGATTGGCTTGGATATTAATAAACGATGGATCTATTTGACAATAAATGATAATGGTCAGGGAATTCATGAAGCAGATTTTGAAAAAGCTAAGCAACAAAATAGGATTGGTATACATGGAATGAAGGAAAGAGCAGAGTTGCAGGGTGGTACATTTTTTATCAGGACGAACAAGATGGGAGGGACAGAAATTTCCGTTTCTCTACCATTAAATTAGAAAGAAGTGGTAAAGTTGAAACAGAGTTTTAAAAGGAAAATCAGTATTATACTAGTTGATGATCATGCCATTCTTATATCAGGGTTAAAACTTTTATTGCAAAAACGGACTTCTTATCAAGTTGTGGGAGTAGCTGATGATGGGCATAAAGCTCTTGAGCTTTATGATAAATTAGTGCCGGATATTTTGATCCTCGATATTTCTTTGCCCGGTATGGACGGGCTACAGGTACTAAAAAATATAAGGGTACGATATGAATATGCAAAAGTGATTGTCTTAACAATGTACGAAGATGAGGAATATGTATCGTTAATTATGGAAGCAGGTGCATCGGGTTACGTCCCGAAAGTGGCTGTAGATGAAGAATTGTATTCTGCTATTGATACAGTTATGGATGGCTATATATACTTACGCCCAAAGGAAATGACGTCAATGATAAAAAATAAGCAGAGTGAAGAAAAGATTCACAAGATGTATTCAACAATAAGCCCCCGCGAACAAGAAGTATTACAGCTGATTGTTAAGGGACATTCATTAACTGAAATTGCAGGGAAATTACTGATAAGTATAAAAACAGTAGACACACATAAAACAAGAATCTTCAATAAACTAAACATTACTAAAAAAAGTGAACTGGTTGAATTCGTTTTTAAACATAATCTGATTGATATATAGAGGCAGCTGAATGTCGGTGCCTGTTTTTCGGTACGCTAATGTTTATATATCGAGGGACAGAAACCATACCTCCAACGATTACTAGAACTTGTTTCTCTGGGTAACGCAATTTTGCTGCTAGGGCAGATGGTATCAAATCCACTATAAAAAACTACCTAACACATCACATTAATACGAAACAACATTTAATGGAAGTGGTATCTCCCTGCCTAAGAAGAGATTTTCTTTTGTTATATTTATCAATTGTATACTTTCAGGGATTGCCTGCTCATCTTCACTAATTAAAGTAAAATCAGACATATATTTCATGAGTATTTCTTTCCCCTTTTCTGATTGAGGCAATTTAATTGTTTTTTTCATTTTTTTATTTATTTCCCTTTTTAAATTAAACAATCGAAATAGCACCTTAAAATTATCAGGCGCGATTCTGGAATAAGTACCTCTTTTCCCATTCAACTAACGGATCCCTTAGGAAGAAGGGATTTATAAAGCATACGGAAATTTCCCTTTAACATTCAAATATAAAAAATTTAAAATACTAAAAAGCTAGGTTCTACTTTAGTAGGACTTAGCCAATCAATTAAACCTATCAGCACAATATGTTGCCACATACAGTCGACACACTGTGAAGCGGTGGAGTGGTTGGAGTTAGCATAATAAAAATTGAAAACCAAATATATATGTTGTACAAGAAAAGTTTGGTTTACAAGTCATAGGTTAAGAAACTCAATTATCAAATTATTTTGAGGAATGATTTGGTTCGGGAACAAAGCCTATTTTGAATGGGATAAACAAGAATTGCTAACTATCCAATCCATGAATCAAACTTTTTGATACTTATTTAACGCAGTTGAACTTCAGTGAATATACTCAATAAGATTGGCAGGGAAGGGGTCGGGGTTCGAATCCCTCATAGGTCATCACTTTCCAAAGGCTAGAATACTTGATAAATCAAGGGTTCTAACCTTTTTTGTTGTTGTCGTACTAACTGCATTTTAATCGGCTAGAGTGATTTGCTAACATAGTTATTTTTCTTAGCTGAATTTAATAACCGGAAATAATCAATACAGAATTTTGATAAATCAACTTTCGAGACTTAATGTAATTAGTTGTTCTAGATTATTTTGTTCCATGAAATTGAAAGGAAAAAGGTGTAGGTTAACTCCCGCCCTCTCCAATAAAACACAATTATAGAGGGATTTTATGAAATAAGTGAGTAAGAACAGGCTATGTTGGATCATCTTATAAAAAAATATGTTGATAGTAAATTTGACGTTCTTAAAGTTGCAATTAAAGGTGTAGATAATAAAGAAATTATTAACTCTCTTCTAAATAATAATTTTTAAGCTATCAAGACGCAATCTCTCTCTATATAGACGGGTTATGGAACGAATTTCTCTAGACCTTCTAATATAGAGAAATTTAAAAAAACTTTTAGTGTTTAAAGGTGACTCTACTACATCTCTTTTATATAAAATGTCCACCATCCACACTCACCACATGTGGAGTGCTGTGCGTTGATAATTTCTTTAATCCTCCAATTCTACACTTTTAGACATTCATTTTTGGACATTCTTCGATTAGCATTTTTATCTCTGAAGTATTAACTTTAATCCAAATTATGCACCATTTCACCTTCAGTAACCATCGACTCCTCTAACTATTCTATAGCATGCCAATATCACGGAGTATAAAATGTCAGGCTCTACATGGACTTGATTATTAAAGGTATCGACAAGTTTTTTTATATCAAAAATATCTCTACAAAACAGGTCAAAACCTATGAACAACTGACAAATACTTTGAAAGGTATCCATTAAATACGTCGATTCCTACCTATTAAACAAATTGAATGTAGGGTTTTGTCAAATAAAACATTTTTATAAATCCGAAAACCAACAAAATTTTCACTAAGTAATGCTTATGATTAACACTAAGATTTAAAGGAATCTATTAAATATTTTTTAAAGAGATCATCATATCTATGCACCTGGAAAATCTGAATTTACAAATATAACCAAATGGTAAATTTCATGCAGGTGTTGTCCGATTTATTACTATACGGTTTATGGCTTTGGAGGGGATAAACTAGGTAAGGCATTAAGCTGTGACAGGAGGAGAGGTGATAAAGGAGCGTGTTTCTAACCAATGTTGAAGCCTCTAGCTAAATAGTAATGATTTAAAAGCGTCTGGGACGGTATTTGCGGATATTATCTCGCGTGAAATACCAACAAGGCAGTAAATTCAGCCGAACCGGGCTCCACGGTATCAACATAACGATTTAACACCTAGCAATTACCTAATCGGACTGGCGTAACAGTATGATAGGCGGTAAGTACAATGAAAAATCAGAATCTGCGGATAAGGTTGTCAAACAAATGCTTGGTTTCAAAGTGATGTTGGATCATCAAAAAAATACGAAATGCAATGATTGAGGTCTGGCAGTAGGTTAGATTACACATGTCAGGATATGCCTTCTGTGCCGGGGGAGGCACGGCGTAGGGGGGAAACGTGAAAGTGACAATTTATGAATAGAAAAGCCGGTTAGTGTACAAACCCATGTTAAAAAAGGGGAGGTCGTTACTTATAAAACAAGTGACGGAATTCTAATTACCCATCGGATTGTTAAGGGGCGGGGACGCAATACATAACTAAGGGCAATCACAAAATGTACCGGATGCCCCTATATATCATTGGGCATCTATATTGGGGTTACAATTCCTTATCCTGGTTATATCAGTCACTTTATCAATTCAAGTGAGACTAGCGCTTTACTGCTTATTCTACTGGGGGTGTTGTTATTCTTAATGCAGGTTTTACCATTTGGTAGATCTTAAGGGGAATTGGAAGTAAAGAAGATAGCGAAGGAACAATATCAATTAGATTCGGTTATAAAACTAAACTTGATAGCCGTTCAAAAATAAAACCCCTAAAAAAGGGGAAAAAGTTTAAGGAGGAGTAAATATGGAATTGAAAAAGAAGTTAGGTATGGGAATTATGACGGGAATAATGGGGATATCTTTAATTGGGGGGGGGACTTTCGCGTACTTTAGTGACAGTGCAGATGCGAGCGGTACGTTTGCGGCGGGGACACTCGATTTATCTGTGCAACCCACAAAGATTATTGATATCAGCAACATCGCTCCTGGAGACTCGATGACGCGTGTTTTTGAACTGCATAATGACGGGACACTAGATATCAAAGACGTGACGTTGGGTACCCAGTATTCCGTGGTTGATACCAAAGGGGATAACACGGAGGATTTTGGCAAGTATATTGAAGTGGAATTTCTGTACAATATGGACCAATATAATGAAATCATTTACAAAACAACATTGGATAAGCTAAAGGGTATGAGCCCAAAAGCGGTGTCAGAAAAGATATTTAACGAAGCTCTTGATGGTGGCATCCTTAAGGTGGGCGATGAACATGATTTAGTAGTGAAGTTCAATTTCATTGATAACGAGGGAGATCAAAATCAATTCCAAGGGGATAAACTTAAACTATCATGGACTTTTAACGCCACACAAGGCAAAGGTAGAGACCTATAAGATAAAAAAAGCTGTGTCATGGCTGTTTATTTATTTTGATTGGGACACTTCTCTATCAAACTTAATTATAGATTTTCGCATTTATGAGATTCATAGGAAAAAACCAATAGAATGACTGGGACAGTTGGAGAACTGTCCCGTCTAGTATAGAATTGAGAAGCCAAATTGGCATTTACTTGCTGCCTGAACTTTGCCCTACATAGTTATATTTTTACAATACCCAGTGAAATATCGGAGGCATTTTGAAGCTTATTAAGCTTTTTATTTGATGGGTAAACTCAAGTCTGATCAGTCAGCGACAATGACTCTGGAAAGTTATGAAAAGTAGGAATTAAGATAATTGATGAAATTGATCAGTTTTAGCCATTTTATCCATTAGTAGTTGATATTAATATCGTAGAACCTTACATCAATTACATAGTTAATTATCATAACGAAAGTGTTTGTCATTATAAAGTATCAGGCTATTCTTATGGAATGATTACACCACCCTTGAATTTTTAGAAGGGGACGGAGGAAAATGTATCAAAAAAATTGATGGGAGGTGATTTGCAGGCGCTCTCCTATTAGGGTGCTTAAGAGGTAATTCCCTTAAGTTGCATAAGAATTGAGGTTAAATAAAAGGCTCTTGTATTCCTCAATTTGTTAAATGTCAAATGCTATGGGGATGTCTGCCTTAAGGGCCCTATTAAGAATTTGGGAAGAGCGGATAGTTTGCCAAGCTACGTTTTCAAAGTAAAGGCGTGGAATGTTAAAAAAATTAAGGATTAGATTGAAAAAGCAAAAAGGGAGCATTCATTTTTAGAAGCTCCCATTTGGTATGACGGGGTGCTAAATCGTGGCGAGACAAACATGACAGTAAAGAAGCATTAGTAAATACTGGCCTTGTAAAAGATGGCGCTTCAGTTACCCACGTATCATGAAGGTATGGAGGCGGAACTTCGCGTTAGAATCGAATGATGAGAGTTATTACTAGTCTCATAGAGGCTACATAAGTTCCTACATCCCTTTATTAGACCTAGACAACAGGATAACACGGAAGAAGCTGGCACTATTTTTTCGATTCTACCTCGAGTTCCTAAGATTGCTTGGCCAGCCTTTTCCTTATGACTGGATTTAACGAAGGAATGTAGGCACACTGATGCCTAAAGAATCAGGAAGGGATGTTAACATAGGCATTTAATAATCCATTCTGCAGTGCACAAATCCCTATGACTACTTTCCATAATTATCTACTAGTGAAAGCACAGCGTACCCATATCTTGAGATAGTTTCACAGAATATTAAGATACTATAAGAGACTTTGTCAAAAAAACTTTTTGACACTCTACCAAAAGTTAAAACCGTTGGTACTACAACATATATACAGGGGAGGAATATGATGAAAAGGTTTGGTCTGAAAAAAGTTTTTTCAATAGCGATAATAATTGCATTTCTACTTGGTACGAACCAAATGAGTTCTACGGCTGCGGAAAATCGAATTTTCAATGATATGCCACATACAGGAAATGTTTTCGCAGACATGGAAAAACAAATTGATTATTTTAAAGAAGATGGGAATATTCGGAGTGATATCGCGGTCCGTACATTGAAAATGCACATTAGCGGAGTAGCTCTTTTTCAAAAACAAGGACAGACCGATAAGGTAATTAAACAAATGCAGAGTTTTAAACGCCTGCTTGATAATCAGAAAAGCAGCGGGGGCATTTCCGGAATAGCGCATGATGTCCTGAATACGTACACGCAATACGCGATTGGAAAAATTAATGGTTCATTTAACTCCGATAATGTTATGAAGCATATCAAACACCTAAGTGTTGATATTGGGCCAAGGGAGGCAGGCAGCGAAGGAGAGAGAGCAGGTGCTGAATACATTGAAAGTGTGTTGAAAAGTTACGGCTATGAGACCAAAATCGAGGAAGCGCCCAGGAGCAATCGAGTTGAATTGATACTTAAGGTGCTCTCCGACAATAACAAAAAACTTCCATTGAGGGCCGTTAGTGGAGCCCCTCAAACGACTGGGGACGGTATCACAGGGAATATTTATCATGCGGGTGCTGGCCAACCGAGTGATTTCACTGCGGCTGCAAGGGGCAAAATCGCCTTAATACAAAATGGTGGAATCACTGCCGGGGCCAAGGTGCAAAACGCAATGGCTGCAGGTGCGATAGGTGTCCTTATATATGACAACCAGGATCGCTTTACCCTTCCATCTGTTTCCCTAGGCAGCGTACGCCCTAACATTCCGGTTGCGACAATTACCAAGAAGGATGGGGAAGCATTTGTTTCTCAACTTTCCAAAGGAAATGTAGAAGTCCAACTTTCAATTAAAACACTGACGAATCAAAAAACAGTCAATGTAATCGCTGTAAAAAAACCAAAAGGCATTGAAAATCCTGAAATTTATTACATTGGCTCACATTTGGACAGTGTTGCATTCGCGCCAGGGGCCAATGATGATGCCTCCGGGACGTCTACACTAATGGAGTTGGCAAGGATTTTTAAAGACTATGATGGCGACAAAGAATTACGCTTCGCTGCATTTGGGGGCGAAGAACTTGGATTTGTAGGTTCGAAATACCATATCGGTAATTTGTCAGAAGATGAAGTTAAAAGAACAAAAGTTCAGTTTCAGATGGATATGACTGGTACGGCTTGGGTACCTGCCTCGCAACTTTTTATTAATACTGTAGATGGGAAATCGAATCTTGTTTCGCAATCAACACACCAAGCTGCTGAAAAACTAGATATTAATAAGGATTTATTGCCTGTTCATATGTTGAGTAGGTCTGATCATGTACCATTCCACGAGAAAGGGGTACCATCAGCATTGTTCATATGGATGGAACCTGGTACACCACCTGGGGGAGCTGATATCGAGCCTTATTATCACTCTTTAGAGGATAAAATAGAGCATGTAAGCCCTGAAAGAATACAACTTACCGGGGATGTAGTTTTTAAAGCTATTTCTGATTTAATTGGTTTCCAGAAAAATAGTGGTAAGAATGAAGAGGCATCACTAAAGGATGCTTCATAGATTCATAGTTAAACAGATGAATGCCTGGAGAACAGCTTGATTTCGTAAGGAACTTCCAGATAAGTAACCAAACATATCAAACATTTCCTTGGGAAGCCTAAGGGAATATTTGATACACTCACCACATTACGAAGCTGTCGCGGTACTGGAATTAGTTTAATAAGCCAAAAATAGCTGTGTCAAAAATCCAGGTTTGAGTGGATTTCGGCACAGCTTTTCTTTTGTAGATATGATTTATAGTTAAACAGGATTAGTTGCGAAATATCAAGGCTATGAATAAAGAAATGAACAACTGAGGGCTGCATTTACAGAAAAAGAAAAAATCCTTACGTCTGCTTCGGCTGAAAAACAAGTATTTGAAGAAGCACTAGCTGCTACTCTTAGTTTGTCTTAATACAATAGATTTTTACAATGAAGAGCAAAAATTAAAGCTTCTCTATATTGCGATTTAAGCGCGTGAGAAATTGCTTGAGTTGCTGTAATTCGCTTTCTGAAAAATCATCATAGAGATCATTCATAAATTGATTTTTAAACATTGTACAGCCTTCTAATAATGCTCGTCCTTTATCTGAAATCGTTACAAGTACTTCGCGATTGTTTTTTTCATTACGTTTGCGTTCGACATATTGCTGTTCTTCAAGCAACTT
The DNA here is from genome assembly GCF_044762055.1 of Peribacillus sp. NPDC097198. Lineage (NCBI taxonomy): Bacteria > Bacillati > Bacillota > Bacilli > Caryophanales > Bacillaceae > Peribacillus > Peribacillus sp. NPDC097198. The sequence goes on from NZ_JBIWDO010000003.1 coordinate 447,662, forward strand.
TAAATGGCGCGTAATGGCCGATTGATCGATAGCTAAGGATTGTTGTAGTACCTTTTGTGTAACACTATCCTTTTTAACTAAAGAAACTAAAATTTCATATCTAGTCAAACTAACTTCTGTTCTTTTTTCAAAAATTTGAGTGACGTGACGGTCTAACCTTTTCAACATCATAATCATTTGTTTCTTATCATCCAAACAAACTTCCATACTATTCCTCCTCACATTGGTTGCTCGTCGTTTTGCGCTCACTAAAACTTGTGTTCGAATTCGGCCCTATTATAAAAGCAATTTAGGTATCTAATGATGTACGCCAAAAACTGTTCTTTGTTACATTTAGCTTTTGGACGCTTTGCGATTCCTATATGATAGCATTTCCGTTCATTTGGATAAAGTGTAACAAATTTCAAACTTACGTGAATCAAGATATGATTAATGATTTAGTGATACGAATCAATAACACGTCATGTGAATACTTCCTCTAATTCACTTAGCTTGAAAAACGAATAATTTGTTCAAACGGTAAACGTGATGAATTACGTGCTGGCATAGCAGGCTTTCCGATAGCAATTAAAATCATCGGTAACTCATTGGCAGGTAGCTCATATTTTTTAGCGAATGCTGCTTTATCAAAGCCGCCCATTATTACTGTTTCATAGCCCATGTCCTTCGCTAAAAGTACTACTTGCATAGAAATTAAACCAACATCTAAATGTGCAATATTTGTTCGTTCAATTTCAGAAAAATTACTATATGCAGATTCAGAATTGGCAATCATCATATCAGCAATATCACGTGGCATATAACCTAGCTCAACATTTAAATCATTAATTTGTTTAGCGTTTTTATACATTTCATTATCGCCTAATACCGCAATAATCGCTGATGATGTTTCGATTTGTTCCTGATTAAATCCAGCAATGCGTAGTTCTTTCTTTTGCTCTTGATCATCAATAACAAGGAAGCGCCAAGGCTGTAAGTTACTTGATGATGGAGCTGATGTTGCTTGTTCTAAAATATGTTGAATTTGCTCACGAGGAATAGTAACACCAGGCTCATATTTACGCACCGATTTACGTTCATCCATTAATTTTTCTAAAGCTGTTTTTTGTTGTATCATATTTTTCACCCTTTTTTGTTGGAATTTGAATCGGCTTTTATTATAGTTGATTAGTCAACAGTTGACAAGTCATTTATCAATTTAGGATTTTTGATAGGAGAATGATTCGACAATTGGCACGGAAGGGATCAGGGGTTCGAATCCCTTACAGGTCATCTGATTGGTAGGCCAGAATCCTTGATATATCAAAAGCTTTAGTCTTTTTTTCTGTTATTATTTACATGATATTAGTTAAATTCCCTAAAATAGTAGCAATTACCAAATGGTATCGTTAAGCGGTTAAAGAGGTAATTATAATAAAGATAAAATTAACGCCAGAGAAGCCAAAAAGATAGAAACGGTTTGCGTGAGCCATGGCACTGAATAGGGATTACCACGATGATATAAATTAAATTGCTTAGGTACTAATACATGGAAGCACCTGTCATTAGGTTCTGCTATGTATTTTTTTACATGGAAACTTATCCTAGATCACACTGACGGAAATAATTTTAGCTGAGTATGTGAATTTGTACGTGAGTTATCGTGTGAATTGTACAGAGGAAAAGAAAAATAGAATAACATTATGTGATAAGATACACTTAAATGTTTTTAAGGTTATTAAGTTAGTAAAGTTATTATACTATTATAAGGAGTCCTAAAAGTGAAAAGGATAACAAGTTATTTAGCATTACTTTTAACGATTATGTTTATGGTTGGTTGCACGAACGAAGAAAATGCAACCATTACAGATGGGGAAACAAATTCACAAGAAGTAACCACAGTCGATACTAATGAAAATAGTAAAAAGGAAGAGACTAACAATACGGATCTTGACGGATCAATAGTTGAAGAAACAACAACCGAACCAAATGATGAAAAGTTCTCAGGTAACAAACGTATTGAAATTGATGGTGGTGATTTGTCTGGATATCGTGAACCCAACGTCGTTGTTGACATTGGCTATGGGGACCGTGAATATTGGGCATTTACTAATGAATATGGGCAACTAGTACGTGTCATTGCTGATGAAATCACTTTACAAGATGACGGTAACGAACCTGTCACATCGTCTGGAAGATACTATTCGGATGAGGCGAAAGTTCCAGGTGTCGAAAGCGATGTTCTAGATGAAGGACATATCATCGCTGATTCTCTCGGAGGGGTATCGAATGCATATAATATTACCCCGCAAGATAGTACACTTAACCGCCATGGTGACCAAGCTTATATGGAGAACGCGATACGTAGTGCAGGTGGAGCCACTAATTTTGAGTCGATTATTACATATCCAAATTCGAATACGCAGATTCCTTCACATTATCAATATACCTATACTTTAAAAGGCAACAAGATTGTGGATTCATTTGACAATGGAAACCCTGATGAAGTAAATGCAGCACTCGGTTTAACAGGCAGCAAACCTTCTAATTCAGATAGATCAAATAAAAATTCAACGAGTTCCAATAAAAACGGTGATATTTCTAGTGTTGATACTAACGGAAATGGACAAGTTACGATTAAAGAAGCAAAAGAAGCAGGTTTCAGTATGCCCATAACGAGTGAACATTGGTTATACCCTTATATGCGTGATACCGATAATGACGGTATGGTAGGTGAGTAAGAGCCTTTAAGGTAAAATAAAGATTATTCACTAACAGATTTTTGCATTAATTTTATAAATAAACGGGGTTGTCCTAAAAGTCATTTGCCAGACTTTTGGGACAGCCCCGTTTTTTATTTTGCCTAATTGGCTGTATTTGAGCTTATAGAAGTATGCTGGTTAAGTACGTTCATTATAATGAGTTTAAAATTAACCCGATTGAAGCGTAGATAATTACCGTAAAGTAGATGGCCATCATGTGTACTAAGGAAAATACAAACATTTTATTTGCCCAAACCTTCAGTTCGTTTTTACGTTGTCCGAATAAGCTGAGCCCTAACCAAATTAGGCCTAAGATAAGTGAAATTAAGGTGAGACCTAAGCTTAGTGGTAGAAATAAAAAGCTGGATAGCACCAATAAAATCAAATAGAAGTTGGTTTGAATATATGTCCGTTTCCTACTTTTGACAACGGGAAGCATTGGAATATTCGCTGCAGCATAATCTTTTTCCTTACGGATGGCAATCGCATAAAAGTGAGGCATTTGCCAAATCACCATGATTAAAAACAATGCCCAGCAAGCGGGATGCCAAATATCTGGAGCGACTGATGCCCAACCGATTAAAGGAGGCATGGCACCAGAAATACTCCCAACTTCCGTATTCCAAATAGTATGGCGTTTAGTCCACATTGTATAAGGGACAACGTAGAAAAATACCCCTAAAAATCCAAGTAAAGATGCTAATGGAGAGGTTAAATATAATAAAACTAACCCGATCACTAGTAATAAAATGGCAGCTACTAAAACTCTTTTAATCGATATAGCACCTGTAACTGTAGGGCGAACCTTTGTACGAGCCATAATGGCATCAATATCGCGATCATAAATGTTATTGAACGCACCGGCTGCGGCTATAACGGCTGCTGTTCCTAAAAATGCAAAAACTACATTCCAAACGTTATCTACAAAACTGTATTGATACGTATATAAAGCGAGCATTAATCCTGCGATCATTGGAATAAGATTTGACTTGATAATTCCTGTTTTAACTACTTGAGCCCATAAGGTCATCTGTGATTGCTTTTTCATTGTATTTTGTAGCTCCTCTTTTATTCACAAGAACTAATATAACCTATAAGGTTAGCTAAATTCCATCATAATATTGCTTTTCTACAATCATTTTTAATTATATCATGTCTATATCTAATGAGATAAAAATATAGATGAACTTTATCCATTTCTTTGTTTTACAGCATTGATTGCTTGCTAGGGGATAGTGGGATGGAAATGATATGGGTTAGTTGATCCAACATGAAAAATCATTGCTTTTGTGTACAGCTACTGAAACATGCAATGGACTTCTCGAAAGAAGTGTACGAAATAAGGAGATTATAATGACTCATGACTCAACCATATTCTTCTGCTTGGAAAATATTGAGTGGCTCTGAATATCCAAAATTGAATGGATAAATACATTCCTTTGACAAATAATAATTGTGAGAAAGTAAGCGGGAATTTTATTTTACATTGGAGGAATATCATGGGTAAATTGGATGGTAAAGTAGCTATCATTACAGGGGCAGCACAAGGGATGGGTGCCATGCATGTTCGCAAATTCGTGGAAGAAGGCGCAAAAGTAGCAATTACGGATCTAAACTTTGAAGGTGTACAAAAACTAGCCAATGAATTGGGAGAAAATACAATCGCTCTTAAATTAGATGTTGCTAGTGAAGAGAACTGGGTAGAAGTGGTAGGAAAAACAGAAGAAACATTTGGTCCAATCAATGTTTTAGTAAACAACGCAGGCATTGGTATTTTCAAAACTTTAGAAGAATTAACCGTAAAAGACTTCGAATTAACATTTAAAGTAGATGAACTGGGAGTATTCTTGGGAATGCAAAAAGTACTTCCTTCTATGAAAAAAGCTGGCGTAGGTTCAATTGTTAACATTTCATCAGTAGATGGTTTAGTAAGTGCGCCAACGGCCATTGCTTATAGTGCTTCTAAACATGCTGTCACCGGTATGACAAAAGGGGCTGCTGCAGAGCTTGGACCCTATAATATCCGTGTGAATTCCGTACATCCTGGAATCATCAAAACACCTATGGCTGACCAACCAGATGTTGAAGAATATCTAAAGCAACTTGAACAAGATATTCCCCTAAGAAGAAGAGCAGAAGTAAAGGAAGTTTCTAATTTAGTTATGTACCTTGCATCCGATGATTCTAGCTATTCGACTGGAAGTCAATTCGTAGTAGATGGCGGAATGATCTCTGACCTATAAAAAGAGGGAATGGTTATGAGGAAATTTTCAAATGCAGTCTTTATATTTTACTAATTATTACTATTATTGGCGCAATTCTGTAGTGGGATTGTGCTTTCTTATGATTATAGATCTAAAAATGGCATGTAGCTTGTCGAGTTAGAGAAAAGAATATATGATGACAAACAAATTATCACGACAGATTTTAATAAAAATTCAAAAGGGCTCGGAATTAAATACTTCCGAACCCTTTTACCTTCAAATTAAATGTCGTGTATGATGGGTTAATTTCTATGTGAAATGTTATATTACACAATTATGTTTTCTAGATAGATGATGAAAAATTAATTCTTGGGAAATCTTCGAAATCTCATTCATCTAGTTTATTACGGAAAAAGTTCTGTATTTCTTATGACTATAAGTTCAAGTTCCTTTTTTAACATAGAATCAATTTTAATTCCTGGATGGAAGAGAATATGGTGAAGTAGAGGAGACGATTTAATAGTAAGGTTTGTATGATTATTAATCTTTTTTAAGATAACGTTTATAATATACATGATTATAAACGATCCTTTTCATGAGAAAGGTAGATATCTTCGTGTCGTTAGAATCCTTAAAGTATTGAGGAGAGTCCCATAACTCTTTAAAAACTTCTGAAATTAAGTTTTCTGAATAGATCTTAGATCCAGTTAATTTTAAGGCAATACTCTTTAGCATTTCTTCATGATTAGAGTATAACTTACTAAAATACTCGGTATCTTTATCTAATATATGAGTAACAATTTCATTTTTCGTATCCAATATTACACCTCATTTCTGTGTTGCTATAGGTAATATGTACCCTGTTTTTACTGAAGGAAAACTTGAAATCATGAGAAGCAGAACTTTATATAGAACAAGGTTGTAGAATTTATGATATTTGCAGCTAAAAAGCCTACATGATCTCATAGAGTCATGTAGGCTTTTTCTTAGTTATAATTAAGTTTCATTTCATTTTTTAGGGATTAAAAAAAGATTAAACTAGTACAGACAGTTTGAAAGGAGAAATTATAAAGGAATAGTTATGTACGTTTACCTTTTCTAAAAGATTGCTGCGGAACGACTAGGTGGAATAATCTTTTCTTTTTTTACCTATGATTTAATTCTTTTTTTACCAGACAAACAAGTGATGTACACTCCAATTTAGGGTCGAATATGAGACAGCAATCAAATTTATGAATAGTAGCTAGAAACTACATAGCTTTATTTTTTCGACGAAGCAACAATAGTTCTATTGCTCCCGATCCAAGTAATACTCCTGAAACAATGAAGATAAGACCAAAAAAATGTGCTGGAACGATTGCTTCGTTCAATAGAATAGCCGCACCGACTAATGAAAAAAAGGTGTTGAAGTTTAAGAAGATAGAGGATTCTGCGGCTCCAACCTTTCCAATGATATAATTATAAGTCATATGACCTATTCCTGTAGCAAAAATAGCTGAGAAAAAGAAAGCTACCCAGATAGAAAACGAAGCAGATGAGATTGAAGCTAAACCATGTGGTTCCTTCCAAAGACTTATGGCAAATAAAATAAATGATCCAATTAGCATCATGTAACCCGTTAATAGCCGCGGGTCCATCGTTTTCGAAGCTTTATAAATCAGGATAAAACTTAGCGCTTGTGAAAGAATGGAGAGTAAAATATCAAAATCTCCTAGATTAATAGAATGGATGCTTCCACTTCCGGCCAAAACGGTAACACTCACGCCAAGAGCCCCACAAATAAACCCAAGAACTCGAATGAATGTAAGTTTTTTGCGAAAAATCACCATAGAAAAGATGGCTGTCAATAAAGGTCCCATCCCCAAAATCAATCCAGTATTCGTAGCTGAAGTTTTTGTTAACCCTTCTGCTAAAAAATAATGGTGAAAGACTACGCTCAAAAGGGCTCCCCCAAAAATGTAAAAAAGTTCAGATTTTTTTGGAAGACGAATGAGGCCAAGCATTCCCAAAATTAAAAAGACTATCAAAGAAGCCGTAAAAATTCTTAGAGAAGTTATGGTCACAGGTTGAATGTGTTCAACTAAAATTTTTATAACAGAAACGTTGAAACCCCAAATAATCATGATTCCAATAAGCAACATGTAAGTTTTAAAATAGCTCATACAAAAACAACCTTTCAAACTTATTCAACAATTGACCTATTATACTACCTTTTTCAAGAAAATACCAAAACTAAAAGAGATAGTTTTTAAAAACTGAGCATGAGTAAATTATTTATGCCAATAATTTGTAGTGACTACTTTGAAATGGATGTTAGTCCCTATACTTCACATCGTATTAGTTTGGGTGTAGATGAAATGATTCTTCAGTTTGAAGAGTGGCTATAAAAAAGCCTACAAGATCTCATAGGATCTTGTAGGCTTTTTCATTAGTTAAAATTTAATTTTTTCTTCCATTTTAAAGAAATTAAACTTGAAGAAATCGTAATGATAAAGAGGACAATAACAATAATGAATACAGTATAGTAAGAACCTGTTGAATCAAAAATGTAACTGAATAATGTTGTACCGAATGCCACACCTAATGTAGAGGCTGACATGATCGTTGTATAAATGGATGCGTAGTCTCGCCCGCCGAATACTTCGCGAATCACGACTGGAGGAAGTAAGGTAGACCCTGAGAATCCTATACCAAATAGTAAGGCACCAGTATATAGCATACCAATTCCGAATGAATCAGAAATAAGTAGTGCGACAACACCTAGCATACCCCCGCCAATACCAACAAATAGAGCTACTTTAATTCCCATTTTATCGTTTATGGCACCAAGCAGGAATTTACCACCTGTTTGACCAATCGTTACACAAGTTACACCTGTAGCAGCCATTGTAGCACTAAAGCCTACGGATTGTACAAAGTTTGGTACATGGAAGCTAACGGTTGAAGCCAGTCCGAAAAGCCCTGTGAATAAAACAACCAAATAGAATGCTTGGGATTTCATTGCAACACCTTTCAAGACACCTGATTCAGGTTTTTGTTGCGTATTAGTAGTATCGGTGTCGACTTCATCGGCACCATAAGCAGTCATATTTAGTTGTTCTGGTTTTGAACGAATAACGAATAGAGAGAATGGTAAAATAAGAATGGCTACAATAACACCTAATGTCATATATGTGGAGCGCCAGCCAATCGATTCAATCAAGGCACCGGTGATTTGAGCGAAGACCGCACCGCCAACCCCCATGAATGCCATAGCAAAACCTAAAGAGGTACCAACTTTTGCTTTAAACCAGTTATTCATGATTAAAGGAATGGACCCGTAAATTAAGAATGTACTACCAATTCCTAATGCAATCCCTGAAATATAGAAAGGGAAGACAGAATGATAGGTACCCATTAATCCAAATGCTAGCGCATTTATAATACCAGCAATCGTCAAAATATAGCGGATGTCAAACTTGTTCAATATCTTTCCTGCAAATGGTAGTAAAATGGTGACAGTTAAATACATTAGCGATGTATACAAGCTAATTTCAGAAACCCCAACTTGAAGATCTTCTGCTACTGCACGGTATAGTAAACCTGCACAGCTTACGATAATTCCGACACTTGCGGCGTAAATTGCAGCACTTGCCACCATAATCCACCAAGCATAGTGGATTTTCCCTTGTTTTTTCATGATGTCACCTCGTAAAAGTGGAGAAACAAGCACGTTGCTTCTCCACTTTGTATTATTTTATAAATTAAGCAGTTAAAAATTTGTATATTTATTGAATGGTAAATCCGCCATCGATTGGTACAGCGGCACCACTTATGAATTTCGCTTCATCTGATGCTAAAAATACAGCTAAATCAGCTACTTCTTCTACTTGGCCAAATGTACGAGTCGGTACTAAATCCTTAGGAATTCCAGCTAAAACATCCTTAACTAAAGGTGTTTCGATGGTTCCTGGGCAAATAGCGTTAATTTTAATACCATGGCGTGCATATTCAGAAGATAAATGCTTGGTATACCCAATTACTCCATGCTTAGTAGCGGTATAAGCAGCTCCACCTTTACCTGCAACCAAACCAGCAACAGAAGCAATATTTACGATGGAACCAGTACCACGCTCAATCATGCTAGGTAAAACAGCATTCGAGAATTCGAATACACTTGTTAAGTTAATATTTAAGAAGAAGTTCCATTGATCTAATGTCGTATCTAATGATTTAGCATATTTATCAAATACACCTGCATTATTTACTAAGACATCAACTGGACCGAAAGTGTCTTCTGTTACTTTGACACAATTTTGGATATCCTCGGTTTTCATAACGTTCACAGATACAGCGATAGCTTCTCCGCCAAACGCTTTAATTTCTTCAGCAACAGCTTTTGCCCCTTCTAAATTCAAGTCAGCTACAACTACTTTTGCGCCTTCTTTTGCAAAACGGATAGCTTCTCCTTGCCCCATACCGGATGCTGCTCCTGTAATGATCGCTACTTTGTCTTTTAATCTCATATTGAAAACCCCCATATATTTTTTGTTCACAATTTGTTCATATATCAGTGACAATTACATTTTAAACGTATTTTGATATAATGAAAAATACCAATTAACTATTTACTTATAACTTCAGGTTATTAAGGGTAGGAGGAAAATTATGGACCTAGTAAAGTTACGATATTTTTATACAACCGCACAATTAGAAAACGTGTCACTTGCAGCTAAAGAACTATCGATTTCGCAACCAGCGTTAAGTAAGGCGATCACTAATCTTGAAGCAGAGTTAGGGATGGATTTGTTTTTCCGTAGTGGCAAGCGCATTTCATTAAATGAAAATGGAAGGTTTTTATTCAAACGTGCGGAGCGCGTTTTCTCTGAGGTACATCATTTAGAGCGTGGATTAGAGGAAAGACGAGGCGAGGGAAGTGGGAACTTGTCGATTGTGACGACATTACCATATACTTTCACGAATATCTTAGATCAGTTTTTCAATAATTATTCCAATGTTAAATATCAACAAGTACCGTTATCAAAAGAAAATTTACAACAATTCACGGAAAATGGAAAATATGATGTATGTATTACCACTGAGCAAATTGAACATCCAAATGTAGAATGGGTCCCATTATTTGAAGAGGAAATTTTTCTAACTGTACCAAAATCATATAAAGAGAAGAAAGAAGGAACAATTAATTTGTTGGAATTTGACGAACTACCTTTTATCGGTTTAACCAATAAGTACACCTTTCGTCAATTTACCGACAGATTTTGTAAATCAATAGGATATACACCGACTTATCAAGTTGAAGTGGAAGAAGCAACAACCATTTTACAGCTTGTGAAAAATGGACATGGTGCAGCCTTTACACCTGAAACAGCTGTTAATTTATATGAAAGTAAACTTAAGCACTTAAAAATTGAAAATAAGAAGTTTACCCGTACCATCGGCTTATTAAAGCATCGATATTTATATCCTACAAAAATTTCAGAGGCTTTCATTGCCCACTGTCATCGCTATTTTCAAGAATATAAAAAAGATTAAATGAGATTAGTTTTAAATGGGGAATTATTCGTAATGAAGATTCGGCGAGATAGGGATTTAGATGGAATATCAATATATATTGAAGTGTTGAAGTGGGTTTAGTAGAAGAATTTAAGTAGTAAAATCCTATTAAAAATATGGAAATGTTAATAGCGATTCTTGAATGTCAGAGAGAAAAGAGAAGACTAGATACGTCTAGGAACCGAACCTAGTCTTCATTTTTACCTCAATTTTTGGTTTTTCAATAGTGTACAGTTTCCATTATAAAGTAGAAAGTAATTGAATTTAAAAGGAAACCGTTTTCAAATTTTATAGATTAAACGAATTTTAAAGTGGCCAATACTTATTTGATCTATCCATTGTCCATTTTTCAACTGATAGCAAACTTTCGTTACCTTTATCCTAGCCAACAATCTTCATGGTAGGAATAGGTTGGCAGGTAAATTCACACATGGAAATATTAATCTAGCCAGAAAACTGGAATCGTAGAAACAGCCCTTTATTTTACAGGTATTGCATGTGAAATTTTATTTTCTTGCATGCCTAAGTCCATTACATTGTCTGTGCTTTTGATGGAAAGACGTAAAACATCGCCATCTTGCAAGTATCCATTGTCTTTTTGCGTATCGATAAAATAAGAGATTTTCTCTTCATGAGGGATTGCATTATCAGAAATATATTGGATGATATCAGCATTTAGACGTAAGCATACACCACCGGGCGTTCCTGTAAGCACGAGGTCTCCTGTTTTCAAATTGAAGATTTCGGACATTTCACTTAATGTTTCTGTTGGTTTGAAAAGTAATTGATCCGTTATTACATGTTGGCGGGTTTCCCCGTTTACTTCTAAGAGAAGAACAAGTTGATCTAGGTATTGAATCTCATCTTCTTCTAATAAATAAATGTACGGCCCTACTGGACAAAAACCTCGATAGCTTTTTCCTTTGAACCATTGTTGTTCTACAATTTGCACGTCTCGTGCAGACATATCATTGGCGATAACAAGGCCAGCAATGTAGTCTTTCAGATTATCCCCTGTAATCGTGGTTTGTTCTGTGATGTCTTTATTTATGATCAGACCAAGCTCAATCTCATAGTCCAATAATTTCACATGTGCAGGACAGAGTATATCAGCCGTTGCGGATGTTAATGTGCTAGACGCTTTTGTGAACAGTAAATTGTACGGAGGCTTTTGTTTTGTAAAACCAGCTTCTTCGCGGTGTACGCTGTAGTTGGTTCCTTGACAAAAGATATTAGCATCTTCAGTGACTGGTGAAAGTAAAGTGATTTCTTCATTAGTAACGATTTTTCCATTTGTTTTTGCATGTTGAATGGCTTCATACCCGTTAGTTAATAATTTGTTTAATGATTCGGCCTCATGTTCAATGATTCGAATGGCTTCTTCTAAAACACCCCAATGTACTTGAGATTCATATTCAAAACGTAATAATTTTATGCCCATATTAATATCCTCCTTAAAGTTATTACACTTATTGTAATGGTTAAGCTTTACATGGTACTAGAATAAGATTTATTGAAATCTAGAGTGAAATTAAATTTAAAAATGAAGTTTGGTCTTGACATGTTTTTCAAATACAAAGTAATATTTAACATTCACGGAAAAATCAGCTCAATCAGGTCTTCATATTTAGAGGCTCCTGTATACCAATAATTGATTAAGTATTTTCAGAGTAGATAATTTGAAAAATAAATCTGCGAGACCCCGGATTGATCTAATTTGTTTTTGATAAGGAAATTTCTGGACTAAATGAAATATCCATTAGCCTTTTAACTCGCTCCATAAGTATGTAAACTTGGATGCATATCTAACACCTAAATCATTTCTATAGTGAGAGTAAGCACAGTTACTTCTTCTTTTTTATCCAGATAGGTATATTCATGTTTTTTTGTTTGAATATTTTGTTTCTTTGCACGATGTTTGCCGCTTTGGTACACTATGATGAAGTACTCAGCTTGGTTGCCAGGCTTATAATGGATAATATGAAGTTTGTATATCTTTACATAGACCATGTATTAAAGATTGTAAGAGTAATTCCGAAACCGGATATGTAAATCGGAATTTCCTATTTTGTGACTTGAGGACAAACACATAATAATTACCAGTGTTACTAATACTGAAAGAATCATTCAATCCCTCATCAAGGGTTACGTGAGAACTAGTTTGTCTGGATTTTTCTTTGGATATACTCTATTAGTAATAATAGTAGGAGGAAGTAATGAATAACTACAAATTGACCATTCAATATGATGGTGGACGCTATCAGGGTTGGCAACGACTTGGCGATAGTGAAAATACGATTCAGGGAAAAATAGAAAGTGTATTAACGGAAATGGTAGGAGAACCCATTGAAATCATTGGGTGTAGTAGAACCGATTCGGGTGTACACGCGATTTCTCAAATAGCCAATTTTAAGATGAGTTTGAATATGACTGAAACTGAAGTCATGAATTATTTGAATAGGTATTTACCACGAGATATCAGTATTGTGGAAGTTACATTGGTTCCTGAACGTTTTCATGCCCGTTATAATGTGAAGGATAAGACCTATTTGTATAAGATCTGGAACGAACCATATACAAATCCATTCATGCGAAAGTACAGTATGCATGTTGAGGAAAACCTCAATATACCAAGCATGATAGAAGGTAGTCAATACTTTATAGGCAGTCACGATTTTACGGCCTATTCAAATGCAAAGTCAAAGAAGAAATCCATGGTTCGTGAAATATATTCTATTGATATAGAAGAAGTAGCGGGCTTCATCGAAATTAGAGTGCGAGGTAACGGTTTCCTTTATAATATGGTTAGAAAGATTGTCGGGACCTTAATAGAAGTCGGATTGAATGAAATAGATGCTAAAAATATCCCAAGTATCATCGAGTCGAAAGAAAGAATCCAAACGGGTCGTATGGCAGACCCAGCTGGGTTGTATTTGGAAACGGTCGAGTTTTAAAACAGACCAGCGACAAGGTTAAACTCAAAAAACCAACTGAAATTGAAGTTGGTTTTTTTGAGTTATTTATTCATTTACTCTCTTCAACTGGAGATTATATCTCAAAGTTTCTTCGTCTGAATATAATTTATATCCAAGACTATCACTGTAGCTAAGAAATACTTTATTCGGTAAGTGCTTTTTGGATTCACTTGATATTAATATAGGCACTCCATCGATTATGAATTTCTCATCTTCTTCTGTTTGATTATCAATTTTCAGTTCGTGTTCCACATAAATAGAACAGCTTCCAAGGTAGATGGCTTCGATTCGTATACCTTCGTTCTCTTTATAATCCACTTTTCTTAATTGTTCTACTGCTTCCTTTTTAAGCTCAATATGCATTTAACAACACTCCATAAAAATTATTTATCATGAATATCAATACAAAGAAAATTATAAACGACTGGTTAAACATTCTATTCATTCATATACCCAATTGTTTATAAACTAATGTGTCCATTAAATGTTAAATGAAGAGATATCTTATGTAAAAGCTGCCTAGATAAAATCCCCCTAGTTACCCATTAAAAAAAGGGCTAAAGAGTAAGTGGCAAAATAGTAGAGGCTGACAATTCTACTCTTTGGAGGATGTTAGCCTTCTACCTTCAGAATGAAAGGGGTTCATATACTTTAAAATATGAAAGAGCTATGTGTTATATGATAAAAGTAATGCTATAATAGGGTACTCAAGTAGATTGGGTAGCCTTTTACCTATATTGAAAGGGAATTATCCGAAACTTCTTCCTTTGTTTAATTCGGAAACACTATCGGAGGTGTGTTAATATGAATAAAAAATGGACTATTGAAAATATCCGTGACTATGTCACGAAGAATTCCGATAGTGAATTACTTTCTACTGAATATCTTGGGTACTCTCAAAAACTACAGTTTAAATGTTCATGCGGAAATATCTTTGAAAAATCTTTCACTAAATTTAAAGGGAGCAATCAGAGAAGTTGTTCAGATTGTTCAGCACCTAAACCTTCACGTTGAATTTTAGGGAATAAATCACTAAGGAATATTCAAATCCTGCCGTAACCAAATCGGAAAAGTCGTTCAACATGCTGAGAAATCAGTAGTTGAGCGACTTTTTTTATTAATTATGACTGTTGAACATACAAGCCTCTCATTCGAAATCTTGTAGAATTCAGGCCATTATAGGGCTGCCAATTCGAGGCCTTTTGAATGTACAATCATATATTTTATCCAGGCTGGCAGTATTTTTATGAACACTTGCTAATACAATATTAAAGGTATTTTATTTATGCATGATATTGGGGGCATAGTATGAATTGGAATGAAAACTCACAAGGTTCAAATATGGGAACAGCTACAGGAATGTTTGTTGCACGGTCTTTAGATGAAATTCGCTTTTGGTCTAGAATTATGAAGGAACACTCTTTATTTCTTAGATTGGGTTTTAGATGTGACGATACACAGTTAATTGAAGAAGCAAATCAGTATTATCAATTGTTTGAAAAAGTTGAGCAACAATCACATTCTTTTACAAATCAAACCGATCCAGAACAAATTAAAAGGTTTAATTCGGAAGTTCAACAGGCTGCGACAGGTATATTTGCCTTTAAGAGGAAAGTGTTAGGACTGATACTAACCGGTCAATTACCAGGAGCAAACAATTTCCCGCTTTTAGTGGACCATACAAGTCGAGAAGCAAATTATTTTAGAAAACGGTTAATTGAATTAAATGAAGGGAAGTTGAAACCACTTCCTGATGCAATAATCAAAGAGAATGTTTTTTTCTTAAGAATTATGGCCGATCATGCCAAATTCATTGGACATCTCCTTGATCCATCGGAAAGAAAGCTTGTGGATATGGCAAGGGAGTTTAGCAATGATTTTGATCAATTGTTGTTTCAGGCTACAGACTTAGAGTCTATGAAACCACAATCAAAGACCGGTCCTCTTTTAGATCAGTTTCTTGATCAGAATAGGGTATCTGTAGTTTCGCTTCGAGATTTCAAGAAAACAGCTCGGGATCTAATTGAGGAATGTAAAATTAAGAGCATTATCCATCCTTTATTAGCAGACCATGTTTTCCGTGAAGCTGAAAGATTTCTTGAAATTATTGACATGTTCGAAGCTCATCTTACAAAGTAATTAACTGCGAAAAGATTGATGAAGCAAGTGCTATAGTGTTACAGGTCAATGCGCTGGATCAAACATTGATTATTAATAATACAGTATGTTAACTAACGGAACCATCTTTGAATTATCTAAATCAAAAAGCAAAAATCTTAAATCCAATTAATTTAAAATAAAATTAGTTTGACACGTAGGGCTAGGGCTTCATATTAAAAAGGGATGGGGCTGTCCCAAAAGTCAGGAAAATGACTTTTAGGGCAACCCTTTTTTTATGAAATTTATGCACAAAAAAATCGCCCTTTTTAGTAAAATGAAG
>NZ_JBIWDO010000004.1:0-433221 GCF_044762055.1 Peribacillus sp. NPDC097198
ATTTTACTAAAAAGGGCGATTTTTTTGTGCATAAATTTCATAAAAAAAGGGTTGCCCTAAAAGTCATTTTCCTGACTTTTGGGACAGCCCCTTTTTTACTATTTAATGACTGCATTAGCCGCTTCTTCTGCTTCAGCTCTTTGCTTTGCATAATACTCTTCGGCGATTTTGTCGATTTCTATTTTTAATTCTTCAACCATGGTTTCTTCAGGTACTTTACGAACGATTTTTCCTTTTCTGAACAGCAAACCTTCGCCTCGTGCTCCGGCAATGCCTATATCAGCCTCACGTGCTTCACCAGGACCATTCACTGCACAACCTAGGACAGATACCTTGATTGGTGCTTTAATCGTCTGGATATACTCCTCGACCTCATTTGCGATGGAGATAAGGTCGATTTCAATTCGTCCACAAGTAGGGCAAGAGATTAGTGTGGCCATATTAGAAGCAAGCCCGAATACTTTAAGGAGCTCCCTTGCTACTTTCACTTCTTCTACAGGGTCTGCGCTCAACGATACGCGGAGTGTGCTACCTATACCCTGGCTAAGGATGGCGCCGAGTCCAGCCGCACTTTTAACCGTACCGGAGAAGAGGGTGCCCGACTCAGTAATTCCCAGATGTAATGGATAATCAAAAGCTCTTGAAGCTTTTTCATAAGCTTCGACTGCCAAAGTAACATCGGATGCCTTCATTGACACGATGATGTCATGGAAATCAAGATCTTCCAGGATCTTGATGTGGTGCAATGCACTTTCGACCATTCCATCTGCTGTTGGATAGCCATATTTGTCGAGGATTTTCTTTTCAAGAGAACCTGCATTGACACCGATACGAATCGGAATGCCTTTAGCTTTGGCAGCTGTTACTACTGCTTCCACTTTTTCTCGGCGTCCGATATTCCCAGGGTTAATCCGTATTTTGTCCGCTCCGCCTTCGATCGCTTTCAAGGCTAGCTTATAGTCAAAATGGATATCGACCACAAGTGGAATATGGATGCGTTTTTTAATTTCAGGGATGGCATCAGCCGCTCTTTCATCCGGGCAGGCCACACGTACAATTTGACAACCTGCTTCTTCAAGACGAAGGATTTCTGCAACGGTTGCTTCAACATCATGTGTTTTAGTTGTTGTCATGCTTTGGATGATTACTTCGTTATTGCCGCCGATTGTTAAGTTTCCAACTTTAATTGGCCGCGTTTTAGTACGATGTATGATTTCACTCAAGTGGAATTCTCTCCTTTAGGAAAAAATCAATTTTGATTTTTCATTTAGTTCACTAAAATATTGTATCAATGTCCATACCGCTTGACAAGGAATAGGACGCATTACTTTTTTATTATGAAGTAAGTATACTCTTTTCAGTCGAGATTTTCTCGATTGAAGTTCGGCTATTTCTAGAAGACATCAATCCCAGCATCGGATAAGATAGATATATCATTACGGTTTATTAGTATGTGGGTACTTTGTACGTTTTACCAATCTGCATATTTTCAGGTTTTAACCCTTCATTCAAACTTTGGAAATCTGATATGACTTCTTCAATTGGCTTGTTTGATGCTCCCCTTTCATTTTCCATGATGGAGAGTAAGGTATCTCCAGGTTTGATGAGGACTTCTTTATATGCGATTGAAGGGGCCGAAGGTTTACTTACGGGCTTGGATGGCTGAACTGAAGTTGCTGACGATGGGGAGGTGGGTAAAGTTCCTGTAGTCATGTCGAAATAAATGATAAATAGAATGAAACAAATTGAGAAAAACATCAGTAACCTTTTCATTATTTCATCCCCCAATATGGTCTTTCATACATATATATTTGGGAGGATGGTGTATTATGCCTGAAATTGGGCAGGTTTTCCTGA
Organism: Peribacillus sp. NPDC097198; assembly: GCF_044762055.1. Taxonomy (NCBI): domain Bacteria; kingdom Bacillati; phylum Bacillota; class Bacilli; order Caryophanales; family Bacillaceae; genus Peribacillus; species Peribacillus sp. NPDC097198. The sequence continues at coordinate 1,858 of NZ_JBIWDO010000004.1, forward strand.
GTGTCTTTTAAATAGAGTTTGTTTGGGCAGTCCTTTTTGAAGTTCATTCAAAAATCCCTTTGGTCATGCCATTTCACCCCTTACATACTGATTAAACTCTTATTATAGGCATATGTTCGGGAATAGTTTGTCGATTTTAGGTGAACGGGAAAAATGATGACTACAGTCACATATGGTTAGGGAGCAGGGGTGTCATATGGAATAACGCCCTGTACAAAAAACCAGACAGGCAAGAGCAAGTCTGGTTTTGATTTATTCTTATGATCCTATTTCTTCAGGATTATCATTCGTTTCTTTAATGGATAAGTGAAGCATAATTAACGACACGAACCAGCTAATGAAGGAAGCGAAGGGGACTTCTGCTTGAAAGGCGTCCATGATTGTGAAGAAAATAGTGGACAGCGTGATGCTATATGCGGCAATCCTCCATAGGTGTCTATACGATATTGAACGCCCCATGGTGCTCCGGAATATCGTCCCGAATGCAGCAAGAATGGTCACTTTCAAGAATGTTCCAGCAGCCGTGAATAAATATAAAGTCAGGAGAAGCAACGGCAGGATGATCGGTAGGACGGATTCCACGGAATGGATCCATTTGTATAAATCTTCATTATTTCCTTCTAAGAGTGAATAAGGAGAAGTTTGTATATTGCCATTCGATACAAATACAAGTTCGGATTTTAAAAGGGCCACTGCTTCATCCGTTTTTTCGGAAACATCTTTTGGAGTTAAGGAACCAGTGCCATCCACGAATATTTGGTAGTTGTCTTTTTTCAAGACGAATGGCTCTTTGTCAGCAGAGGTTAGCGTTCCATTTTTAATTTCAAAATCAGGCATTTCCTCCGAGACAGTTTCTGAAATCGCGTTTATTCCATTCGTAATCATTGTACCTAAGTAAAATGCGGAAGGAAGGAAGAATATGAGGCTCAAGAAAAATACATATAAAATTGTCTTACCAATTCCCTGGTTTTGAAAGGAACCGATATCTTTCGGTGAATAGAGGCTCACCCATAGTTGTTTGAATATGTTCATGATTTCAGCACCTATCTTATGATATTCCCCTCAATTTTAACTAGAGTTATGGAATAAAACAACCTGTATCAGCATTCAATGGTTTCAACCGCATATAAACGGGCAAATATGAAGAGGTAAGGTGTATAAAATAGAAGGGATGTTTTATTTGTGGATACGCTATTTTGGATCATCATTATCCTGATGTTCATCATCGGTTTTGTCGGTTTGATTTTTCCCATCATCCCAAGCGTATTATTCATATTCGCAGGGATTTTGTTATATGGACTTTTTTATTCCTTTGAGCCTTTTGGTTGGTTTTTCTGGACGGTCCAAGTTTTGTTTGTCGTTCTTTTATTTTCTGCGGACTATATTGCGAATATGGTCGGCATCAAAAAATACGGAGGGACTAAGGCGGGTGTTTGGGGCAGTACAATCGGGCTCATTGTCGGTCCTTTTGTGATTCCATTTGTGGGAATATTGATTGGGCCCTTCATTGGAGCATTCCTGGCCGAGATCCTTTTCCATAAAAAAGATGTGGTTACGGCATCAAAAATCGGCCTTGGTTCCGTGGTAGGCTTCATAAGCAGCATTTTCACTAAAGGAATCATCCAACTTTTGATGATTGGGTACTTTTTATTCGTGATCTTCGCCTAAAGAACTATAAAATGAAAATAAATATAGGCATAAGATTTGAAACGGATAAGAAAATTTGGTAATCTAATGCTAACGAGCTTTAGGAATCTGAAGATGACTAGAGCCCCAAAAAACAGCTTACATAGGGAGGAATTTTATTATGGCTTTCGAACTTCCACAATTACCTTACGCATACGATGCGTTAGAACCACACATTGACAAAGAAACAATGAACATTCACCACACTAAACATCACAATACGTATGTGACAAACTTAAACAAGGCGCTAGAAGGAAACGAAGAGCTTCAAAGCAAAAGCGTTGAAGAAATCGTTGCTAACCTAGACGCAGTACCAGAAGCTGTACGTACAGCTGTACGCAATAACGGTGGCGGACATGCTAACCACTCATTATTCTGGGAAATCCTTTCACCAAACGGTGGCGGACAACCAACTGGTGAATTAGCAGACGCTATCACTTCTAAATTTGGAAGCTTTGACAGCTTTAAAGAGGAGTTCGCTAAAGCGGCAACTACTCGTTTCGGTTCTGGTTGGGCATGGCTTGCCGTTAACAACGGTGAATTAGAAGTTACTAGCACACCAAACCAAGACAACCCATTATCTGAAGGAAAGACTCCACTTCTTGGATTAGATGTTTGGGAACATGCTTATTACCTGAACTACCAAAACCGTCGTCCTGAATACATCAATTCTTTCTGGAATGTTGTTAACTGGGATGAAGTTGCAAAACGTTACAGCGCAGCTAAATAATTATACGCACTAATAATAAGGCGGAAATCCTTTCGGGGATTTCCGCCTTATTTGTTTTATGGGAACTAATCGTTTACAACTTACTTATTCCTCTTGGATAATCTAAAGGGATAGGCCTGATGCCTGATTGGGAACGCCGATTCATCAGTTTTCTTTCCCTTTCTCACATAAATGCCATTGTTTTTTCAAACACTAGAGTGGAATTTGAAGGGGAGTTAAAACAATGGGTATTTTAGTAAAATGGAAGGGAGAGGCGGGAGCGAAGAAGGATTTGCAGCTTCTCTTGCTGATTGGCGGATTATATAGCCTGAGTGTCGCTTTATCCAATACATTTGTTAATGTGTATCTGTGGAAACAATCCGGTCAAATTATTGATATTGCCGTTTACAATTTAAGTGTGGTTCTTTTCCAACCAATTACTTTTGTATTTGCCGGACGGTTAGCCAAAAAGGTCGACCGAATTATCGTTTTAAGGTTAGGCGTAAGTTTCATGGCTTTGTTTTATTTGACAGTCCTTTTGGTAGGAACGAGGGCCACGGATTTTCTTTTTCTATTGGGGGCCTTGCTAGGGATTGGCTATGGGTTTTATTGGCTAGCGTTTAATGTTTTGACTTTTGAAATTACTGAACCGGATACGAGAGACTTCTTCAACGGTGTTTTAGGGGCTCTACATTCCTTTGGGGGCATGATTGGTCCTATCCTTTCAGGGTTTATTATATCAAGGCTCGAAAAGTTCACGGGGTATACAATCATTTTTGGTTTATCATTATTACTGTTTACCATTGCCGTTTTTATGAGCTTTTCCTTGAATAGACGCCCTGCTCACGGAAAATACTTTTTTATGAGAGTATGGAAAGAAAGAAAAAATGATAAGAACTGGCGTATGATCACCCGTGCCCATTTTTTTCAGGGGCTTCGGGAAGGAACGTTCATGTTCATCATATCCATCACCATCTTTGTACAAACGGGAAGTGAACTGGCTATAGGGAGCTATGGACTATTGAATTCAGCGGTGTCCTTCATTGCTTATTTTTTTGTTTCGCGGTACATAAAACAACCCATGCGGAAGAAAGCAATCCTTATCGGAGGCATCTTTCTTTATATGGGAGTCTGGCTCATCGCTTTCGATGTGACATTCGGTAAGCTTCTCGTTTATGGGGCCATCGTTGCAGGAGCATATCCGCTGTTGCTTGTTCCATATATTTCTTTGACCTATGACATCATAGGAAGGGCTAAGGATGCAGCTAAAATGCGAATTGAATACGTGGTTGTCCGTGAACTGTTCGTTCATCTTGGAAGGATTGTTTCTGTAGTAGGTTTTATCTGGATGGTCATGAGCTTTGATTTAAAAGAGAGCTTGCCCTTCTATTTGTTAATCGTTGGTGCGGGACATTTGATCATTTATTGGTTTGTGAGGAATATCGATATCTATGATCGAGAATGAAAAAAGGCCTTGGAGGGCCTTTTTTTATTGTAAGATGGTGGTAAAAAAACGCGAATGAACGGCTTGAGCGTGCTTTTGGGCTAGATTTTCTTTATGTGTCTAATATTTCTAGAACATGAAGGTAGAAAAAAACAAAATTGTTCTATAGAATAGTATAGGACTATCATGACTATGGATAAAGGAAGTGTGGCTTGGTGTGGTAAATACAAAGAAAAAGAAAAAGACGCATGTACCTTTCAGATTGAATGTTCTTTTCTTTTTAGTATTTGTTTTGTTTTCTGGTCTGATTTTGCGTTTGGGTGTCGTACAGATCGTATACGGCGATGATTACCGACGCGAGATTGAAAGAACAGAAGAAGTAACCGTGAATAATTCGGTGCCTCGTGGCAAAATGTATGACCGGAATTTGAAATTGATGGTCGACAATCAGCCGCTGGATGCAATTACATATACAAGAAAGCAAGGTACGAAACAAATAGAAATGGTTGAAACGGCCGAGAAGCTAGCTAAGTTGATTGATAAAGAAGCCGATAAGGTCACGGATCGTGATAAAAAGGATTTTTGGATCCTGCGTAATCCAGAGCTTGCGGAGAAAAAGATTACGGATAAAGAAAGAAAAAAGGTAGAAGAGGGAGAGCTTGAAGAAGCTGATTTGTACAAGCTACAGCTCGAACGTATTACAGAAGAAGAAATGAAGCTTTCCAAAAAGGAAATGGAAGTCCTGGCGATTTATAGGGAGTTCGCCAGTGGTTATGCACTGACTCCACAAATCGTGAAAAACAAGAAAGTAACCAAGGAAGAGTTTGCAAGGGTGAGTGAAAATCTCGATTCGCTTCCAGGTGTGGATATTTCAACCGATTGGGACAGGTTCTATACCTATAATAAAACGCTTAAGTCTGTGTTAGGAAAGGTGTCTTCTTCAGAAGAAGGATTGCCTAGCGAAAGCCTTGATTATTATTTAGCACGTGATTACAGCCGGAATGACCGTGTGGGTAAAAGTTATATTGAGTTGCAATATGAAGATGTCCTCCAAGGCCAAAAGGCAAAAGTGAAGAATGTAACCGATAAATCAGGAAACGTTGTGGATTCAGAAGTCATTACTGAAGGACAGCGTGGGAAAGACCTGGTGTTGACGGTTGATATGGATTTACAGTTGGCAACAGAGGAAATCATTGAAAAGCATTTAATCAGCAAGAAAAAGATGGGGAACACAAAATTCTTGGATAGAGCGTTTGTCGTGATGATGGATCCGAAAACGGGAGAAGTTTTAACGATGGCAGGTAAAAAATATGACAAGGATGAAAAGACGGGAAAAAGGTCCATTAATGATTTCGCATTAGGAAACATCACGACTTCTTATACGATGGGTTCTGCTGTGAAGGGTGCGACTGTTTTGACTGGTTATCAACAAGGAGCCATTCAGCCCGGAACATTCTTCTATGATACAAAGTTGAAGATCAAAGGTACAAAGGAAAAAGGATCTTATAGCAATTTCGGGAACATAAACGATTTAACGGCTTTAAAAGTCTCTTCCAACGTTTATATGTTCAGGACCGCCATTAATATTGCAGGTGCACATTATGTGCCGAATGAGCCTTTAAACATTAAATCCAGTGCATTTTCAACGATGCGAAATTCGTTTGCCCAGTTTGGTTTAGGGGTTCGTACGGGAATCGATCTCCCGATGGAAATGAATGGTTTCAAGGGTTCCGAAACAACTCCGGGTAAATTACTGGATTTTGCTATCGGTCAGTATGATACATACACTCCTATGCAACTTGCGCAGTATGTGTCCACGATTGCCAATGGCGGGAACCGTATGGAACCCCACATTGTTAAGGAAATACGTGATCCGGTTGATGAAAATGATGAATTGGGTCCCATTTCCGAAGAAGTTTCACCAACTGTCCTGAATCGTCTTGATATGAAGGATGAATGGATTACCCGTGTACAAAAGGGCTTTGAAAAGGTAACGATGGAAGTAGGCGGAACCGCTTATTCTTACTTTGGAAATAAGTCTTATACAGTAGCGGCCAAAACAGGTACGGCGGAAGCATTCTATGATGGTCCGAGTAGATTGGATTATAGCGAGCCTCAAGCCACGATGAATATCACGCTTGTGGGTTATGCTCCAGCCGAAAACCCGGAAGTTGCATTTGCTGTTGTCGTTCCTTGGGCATATCAGGGACATTCAGGTCATTCCATGAGTAAAGAAATTGGTGCGGAAATCATGGATACTTATTTCAAGCTGAAAAAAGAGCGGACCGAGAAAAAAGATACGAATGCATCAACCGATTTGAAAGTTGAGAACGGTAAAGAGATTCAAAAAGAGCAAGCTGAAATAAGAGATAGTCAAGACGAATAAAGAAAAGATACACGCTTTTGGGATCAACCCAAAGCGTGTTTTTTTATGTTCAAATGGGGATGTTCAGGGTGCAACCACTTTTCTCTTAGCATCTTTACACTAGGTGAACAATCATTTACTGAATATTTACAATTCCTTTATACGAGGTTTACAGAGTAATCGTATGATTTGTATGTAGGACAAATTAATCATAAAAAAATATTAGGGGGACTTACGCATGAGATATTTCAAGGGGATGGCGATGACTGTAGTAATGGGTGGAGTGATAGCCATTGCGGCTGGTTGTGGTGCGGATGATTCGACTAAAACAAGCGGTGCAAAAGGGGAAGGCTCTAGCTCATCTTCATTGGCAGGGGAAGTCATCATGGATGGTTCTTCTACTGTATTTCCCATAGTAGAGGCAGTTGCGGAAGAATATATGGCTGAACAACCGGATGTGAAAGTTTCTGTAGGATCTTCAGGAACGGGCGGGGGATTTAAAAAATTCATTGCCGGTGAAACGGATTTAACGAATGCGTCCCGACCTGTCAAAGAGGAAGAAAGTAAATTGATCGATGAAAAAGGTATTGAATATACAGAATTGAAATTAGCGTTTGATGGCATCTCGATAGTGGTCAACAAAGATAATGATTTTATTGAACACATGACAGTCGAGGAACTAAAAGAACTATGGGTTGATAATGGAACCGTGAAGAAATGGTCTGATATACGTCCGGAATGGCCAAAGGAAGAGATTAAGTTTTATTCCCCGGGTACAGACTCAGGCACATACGATTATTTCAATGAAGTCATACTCGAGGAAAAACCGATGGTGGAGAACGCGACACTTTCCGAAGATGATAATGTCTTGGTTCAAGGAGTAGAGGGGGATAAGAATGCCATAGGGTTCTTTGGATTCGCGTACTATGCAGAGAATAAGGATAAATTAAAGGTCATCTCCATCGATAATGGAAATGGGGCCGTTGAGCCAACCCATGAAACGATTAAAAGTGGGGACTATGCTCCTTTGTCTCGTCCCTTATTTACCTATGTAGCGAATAAATCAGTAGCAGAGAAGGAACAAGTAGCGGATTATACGGAATTCATGATTGAAAATGCGGGAGAACTATCTGAAGAAGTAGGGTACATCAGCCTTCCGGAAGAGGAGTATAAAAAGGATCTTGATAAATTGAAAGAACTAAAGGAATAGACGGTTTAATCATGTCACTCCTTTCCGTCTCCTCATCTGAATTCAGAGCGGGGAACGGATGGTCATTCAAATATTGCGTGTTTGAAATGGAGGATGCATTTTGGAACTGAAACAAGCAGAAGCCTATTCTGTACAGCGAATGATCCTGGAGAGAAAAAATAAAAAAAGGTTCAATCTGGAAAAGCTGATTCCGGTCATGCTGTTCCTAACAGCGGCCATATCGGTCTTCACGACCATTGGAATTGTCTTTACCCTTATTTTTGAGACGTTTATATTTTTTGAGAAGGTATCGATCGTTGAATTTTTTACAAATGGTAAGTGGTTACCTTTTGCCGCCACTCCTTCTTATGGAATTATGCCACTTGTTGTAGGTACACTGAAGATAGCGGTAATAGCCTCGCTAGTTGCGGTCCCCGTAGGACTTGCCACTGCCATTTTCTTGAGTGAATATGCATCAGAGAAAACGCGGAGAGTGATAAAGCCGATTCTAGAAGTGTTAGCGGGGATTCCCACTATCGTTTACGGATTCTTTGCCTTGACCTTCGTTACACCGGTTTTGCGTGATCTCTTCCCCTTCCTGGAAATGTTCAATGCGCTAAGCCCTGGGATCGTCGTAGGAATCATGATCATGCCGATGATAGCCTCTTTATCGGAAGATGCACTTATCTCGGTACCGAAATCGATCCGTGAGGGTGCATATGCTCTAGGTGCCACAAAGCTTGAAACGACGATAAAGGTGGTCCTGCCAGCTGCTGTATCCGGCATTGTGGCTTCCATCGTCCTGGCTATCTCGAGAGCAATAGGAGAGACGATGATCGTGAGTGTGGCAGGTGGTTCGACTCCTAGCGTGAGCATGGACGTCACCTCATCGATTCAAACGATGACAGCCTATATCGTGCAGGTCAGTAGTGGGGATGCTGGGTATGGAACAACGATATACTACAGCATCTATGCGGTCGGAATGACACTGTTCGCTTTTACGCTAATCATGAATCTGCTGGCGCAGTTCATCTCCCGCAGGTACAGGGAGGAATATTGACATGAAACTGATAAATAAAGGTCTTGTAGCAAAGAAAATGCCTGTCCGGCTGGCGATTAACTCAATCTGTAAAGGGTTATTCTTCTTGGCAACCTTATTTGGGCTCCTGATCTTAGCCCTCTTATTCTATCGGATATTTACTCAAGGGATTGGTCACTTGAATGGGGATTTTCTCCAGAACTTCGCTTCCCGAAAACCTGAAGAAGCTGGGGTAAAGGCTGCTCTCATTGGTTCATTATGGCTGATGGCCGTCGTTGCACCGGTTGCTCTTATGTTGGGGGTTGGGACGGCCATCTATTTGGAGGAATATGCGAAAAGGAATTGGATCACCACATTCATCAAAGTTAATATATCTAACCTGGCGGGAGTTCCTTCCATTGTATTCGGATTGCTTGGTTTGACGGTTTTCGTCAGGGCTTTGGCCTTGGATCGCTCCATTTTGGCAGCAGGACTAACGATGAGCCTACTCGTCCTGCCAGTCATCATTGTAGCGGCACAGGAAGCCATTAGGGCTGTACCTCGTGAATTAAGAGATGCTTCTTATGGAATGGGTGCCACCAAATGGCAGACCATCTGGAAAGTGGTCCTGCCAGCAGCGATACCAGGGATTTTAACAGGTGGGATCCTTGCTTTATCCCGGGCAATCGGAGAAACCGCTCCATTGGTGGTGGTCGGCATTCCATTATTCATTGCCTTTTTACCGCAATCAGTCATGGATACGTTTACGGTGCTCCCTATGCAAATCTATAACTGGACATCGCGTCCTCAGGAAGAATTTCAACAGGTGGCTGCAGCAGGAATCATCGTGTTGCTCATTCTGCTCATTTTCATGAATTCAATTGCTGTGGTAATCCGAAATAAATTTCAGAAAAGATACTGATGGGGGGAGAAGATAATATGAACATGACCTTAGCGAAACAAGAGGTTCCACTAATTAAAAATGAAAAAAAGCCTGTTTCTTCAAGGGCTCCCGTATATAAAACGGCAGGGCTCAATCTATGGTATGGGGAAAACCATGCATTGAAAAATATTGATCTTGATATGCATGAGAATGAGGTGACCGCAATCATCGGTCCGTCAGGATGTGGGAAATCCACCTTTATCAAAACGTTGAACCGGATGATCGAACTTGTTCCAGGCGTAAGGACGACAGGACAGATTAAATACCGGAACCGTAATATCCTGGATCAATCTTATAAAGTGGAGGATTTGAGAACGCAGGTGGGTATGGTTTTTCAAAAACCGAACCCTTTCCCTAAATCAATCTATGAGAATGTGATATATGGACCGAAACTTCATGGCATCAAGAATAAAAAGATTTTGGACGAAATAGTGGAAAAAAGTTTAAGAGGTGCTGCCATCTGGGATGAAGTAAAAGACCGTCTTCAAGAAAATGCATATGGACTCTCAGGTGGGCAACAACAGCGACTTTGTATCGCTCGGTGTCTCGCCATTGAACCTGATGTCATTTTAATGGATGAACCGACATCAGCGCTCGATCCGATTTCCACATTAAAAATTGAAGAATTGATCCAAGAGCTAAAAAAAGATTTTAGTATTATAATCGTTACCCATAATATGCAGCAAGCGGCCCGAATCTCTGATAAAACGGCTTTCTTTCTAAATGGAGAAGTCATCGAGTATGACGACACCGATACCATCTTCTCGAACCCGCATGATAAGAGGACCGAAGATTATATTACAGGTCGGTTTGGATGAGAGAAAAGGGGGCAGATGCATGATTGTACGCGAAAATTTCGAACTTCAGTTAAAAGAATTACAAGGGAAAATCGTTGAGTTGGCTGAATTGGCATCAGGCGCAATCACTAAATCATTTACGGCACTCGAGAACAGGGATTTTGAAGAAGCGCTTGGAGTCATCGAGGATGATACGAAAGCAGATTTATTGGAAGAGGAAATTAACGACTTCGCCATTCTCCTAATTGCTAAACAACAACCGGTTGCCATCGATTTACGGAGGATTATTGCTGCCATCAAAATTGCATCCGATATGGAGAGAATGGCAGACTTTGGCGTTAATATAGCCAAATCGGCCATACGAATCGGTGATCAGCCTTTCATTCTTCCGATAACTTCATTGAAAGAGATGTATGATATCACACTGAAGATGATTGAACTTTCCATTGATGCCTTTGAGAGGGAAGATATTACTTTAGCGCGAGAAATCATTGAAATGGACGATGAGGTCGATCGTTTCTATGGGGATATGATCCGAAGTCTCCTAAGATTGTCGGATGAAAAGAACCTACAACAGGTGACTCAACTTTCCTTCATTGCCCGCTATCTAGAACGAACGGCTGATCATACAACGAATATTGCCGAAAATATATACTTCCTTGTGAGGGGGCGTTATATCAGCCGCAGGGATTGAATATAGGCAGTTTTAATAGAGAGACTTTGCCTGGCCGGCAGCCATTCAAAGTCTCTCTTTTATCATTATTGTGTCAGTGTCTTGGCCAATTGTCGATAGGTCATGTTATCCGTGACGACAAATTCGCCAATCTGAATGTTCTTGGAGAAGCCCTGATCTTCAACGTAAGACTCAAAACGTGCAGCGTCATCGATGATTTTTTCCTTTTCCAGTTTCGTTGCTATTTCTAGTGTAGTCATATTGGCTTTCACTTCTAAGGTATAGGAAACAACAGGATTATTCTTTTTGGGAACCTCTTTCTCTTGTTTCTTCTCCTCCTTGTCGATCCTTTTTTCTTCTTTTTCGGAATTTAGCCTTTCGTCTTTCTGCAAGGATACGAGATAGCCTTTTTCATTCAGCAATTTCTTAGCTTCTTCCACAGTCGGTCCAGTTTCTTCGTTGGGCTCCGTCATATAATAAAAACCAGCAAAGATTGTTGTGGAAACAATGAGGCCTGCTGAAAAGGCCTGAAGAGTCACTTTATTCATCTTCTTTTCCCCGCAATCCATATTCTTCAATGACTGAAAGGGTTTGTTCTTTCGTCAAAGAGGATTGTTTGGCGATCTGGTCCAGTGAAAGTCCTTGGTTGTATAAAGAAAGAACCTGGCTCTTTAAGATTTTATGAATGGACTCCCTGTCATTTGAAGGAGTGGTTGCTTTGAGACGGTTTGCCTCAGAGTGGTCTGGCCCGTCCTGGATCACAAATTCCTCTTCAAGAATCTTCACCTTTTTCTTCAATTGGTAGATATCCTGCATATAGGTTATAGTCATTTGTTCTAGATCTTCTTCTAATTTAGCAACCTTGTCTTGTTTGAAAAAAGAAATAATAAGAAGGATGATTGCCAATGAGAATAATAGAATAATTAAGATTTGCATGTTTTCACCTCAGGGAGAAAATTTTCGACATTTACATCTATTTTACACATATTTATTAAAAATTTGGTGATTTTCCTTTTATTATATTTTTAAAATAGCATTTCTTTTCCTAATCTGACGGATTTTCATTCGCTATTTGTCGAAAATGCACTCGTTTTTATAAAAAAAAATAAATATGGATAATAATTTTGATGTAAATCCCTTTATTTCTAAAGTAAATAAATTTCGACAAAATGTGTTTATTGTTCATTGGCGAATTCAATGCTAACATAAATGTAATAAAATAAACTGAAAAATCAAATAGTTTTATTTCTTAAACAAGGTAAAGCCTTTCTTAAAATTAGTGTGTAGGATTATGAGAGATTGAGTGTCACTGTCAGCGCCTATCGTTAAGTGTGATATAAATTCGAAAAGAGAAAGGGATGATTTTTATGAGTTCATTATCCGCATATATGCCACAGGATAACCGGGAAGTATTTCGAAAGGGGTTAAAGGCGGGGCTATGGATGGACGAGAGTTTTGATTGGTATCCTGAAGAGGATATGATGAGTCAGCCCGGCGGGGAAATAAGGTCGCTTTTACAAACGTTTACCCAAGGAAAAATAACATTTTCAAAGTTCACGATAAGAAATACGTCCTTTGAGCCTAAATATCCAAAGATGTTCTTTCATTATGAAAACGCTTTCGAAAAGCAAGCGGTCGCTTTTTACAGTCCGGGTGAGCGGGCAATCCTACATGTTGCGACGCAGTCGATTGCCCTATTAGGAGGAGTTGTAAAGGGGAAAGGTATTTCACAATACTGTATTCAGGGGAAAGGGAGTCTCTATCAAGAAGGATGTTTTAAATCGTTGAAAGAAGGGATCCTTGCTTACTCACCACTTGCCAAAGGGGAGGTCACCAGTATGTTCACCCTGGAAACGGAAATCCTGCCAAAGGAATGTGTGGAAGTAGTGGCATGGGCCATACATGCTGAAACAAAAGAAGAAGCAAAACTCCTGAATCACAATCTTCTTCAAACCATGAAAAACGGCGAGAACTAGGAAAAAAAAAGTTAAATTAATTTTTCCCGAAAAACATACTAGCATTTCACAATAAATAATGCTATTATAGAAAAGTCCTATGTGAAAAAGTCAATATGTTTGGAGGGAAATACACATGCGCGTAAATATTACATTAGCTTGCACTGAATGTGGAGACCGTAACTATATTTCTAAAAAAAATAAACGTAACAATCCAGACCGTCTTGAGCTTAAAAAATACTGCTCAAGAGAAAAACGCAGCACAACTCACCGCGAAACAAAGTAAGCAACAGGATTTTCCTGTTGTTTTTTTTTTGCTTTTTTCCCTTTTAGCCATTAATCCTAAAATTCGACAACTTTCTATTTCGGCTTTCGTAAATGAGTTCATTTTATGAGATACTGATAGTAGTAGACTTAAAGGAGTATAAAATGATGAGAGAGAATAAAAAGATAATCAGGCAACGCATTCGAACTCATTTAATGGAAATGAGCAATGAAGAGCATGAGGAGCTATCAAATAAGATTGCCGAAAATCTATTTTCACTTGACGAGTGGAAACAGGCCAAAACCATCGGCATTACCATTTCTATCTACCCTGAAATTTCAACGGTCAGGATCATTGAACAGGCATGGAGAGAAGGCAAGTCGATTGCCGTACCGAAGTGCTATCCAGAAGAGAAGACAATGGATTTTAAGAAAATCACTTCTTTCAATCAGTTAGAGTCCGTTTATTATGGTCTTCTTGAACCAATGGAGGATACGAAAAAAGCATCCGTCCGTGAATTGGATCTTTTGGTTGTCCCGGGTTTGGCATTTTCGAATGAAGGATATCGTCTAGGATTTGGCGGAGGTTATTATGATCGTTTCCTTTCTCATTACAGTGGAAAGACGTTAGCGCTTGCCTACGATGTTCAAATACTGGATGACTTGCCAATAGAGGTGCATGATATCGCCGTTGGTAAACTGATTACTCCCACGAAAGTTTTACGTACATATGCTCATTAGAGCAAGAAGAGGTTCCATTATTATTTTTCACTCATAAAAATCCTTTCCTGTATCACACTAATGGTAGGAGGGATTTTTATGTTACGAGTAATTGTACAAATATTTTTGATTGGTTTAGTGATTTATGCAGGTTTCAAAAATCGGTATCGTTTGATGAATATAGCCCTATCGAATGGCATGATAAGAAAATATCTAGTGACCAAGTCCTTAAACATGCCGATATTGAGGGATAAAATGATGCAAAGTATGTTTTCACAAACCAAATGATGAGTGAGTAGAAGGAACCTAATGAGAGGGTTCCTTTTTTTATGGGATGTACACTTCTTTTTTTTACTTTTTTGATCATTTCGTCTATAGTTTGAATTAGATAATATAAGGATTTCATCAGGAAATGATTTGGAAAGTGGGGAATGTTTTGGGGTATAAAGAGGAGTATTTATTTTGGGAGATTGTCCGGCTATTGTCAGTTCAATATGATTACCGCATGATCACTGTCACGGAAAATCATGAGGAAATATGGCTAGAAAGCGAAAAAAACACGGATTTCCCCGTGATAAGATTGATTCGTCATGATCTTGATTGGGCAAATTGGCTTAAAAGGGATATAGACCGGACCTTGAAAAACGGCGAACAAGTCAGGAAAAAGTTATATAAAAAACCAATGAGCATTTTAAGTATCTATGTGAGTAAATTTGCTCCTGTTGATGATTTTGAATTTAGCGCACAACCAGCTATGCTTCAAAAAACGAAAGTGAACACCTTTATATTTGCAAGCGAGTCTTTTCAGACTTCCAAACAAAATTTGGAGGCTACCCTGAAAACACCACTTTCGATTTCTGTACCGGAGGATGAAGAAATTGATGAAGGGCAAGTGCTCGAGTTAAAGAAGGTAGCCATCTCAGCTTCCGTCAAAAAGGCTAAGGCTGAACAAAAAGTATTCCAGCAGGCTAAACCATTCTTTACCTATATATTGATAGCGATACAGGTTGCTGTATTCATCTTGATGGGGTTTAGTGGAGGGAGCACCGATTCCAGGACTTTAATCGAGTTTGGAGCTAAATACTCGCCTTACATCCTTCAAGGGGAGTGGTGGAGGTTCTTTACTCCGATGGTTGTCCACATTGGTTTTATCCACTTACTCATGAATACATTTTCGTTGTACTTGATAGGGGCGGAAGTTGAAAGGATATATGGGAATGCTAGGTTTCTATTCATCTATATCTTTGCAGGTTTTGCAGGAACTCTAGGTAGCTTCATTATGACTCCAAACCTTTCAGCAGGAGCCAGCGGAGCTATTTTTGGTTGTTTTGGGGCCCTGTTGTATTTTGGAATGGTGTATCCAAAGTTATTTATGCGTACGATGGGTTCTACCGTCATTCTTCTCATCGTCATTAACCTGGTATATGGTTTTACCGTATCGGGAATCGATAATGCAGGACATATCGGTGGTTTGATCGGTGGATTCCTAGCGGCCGGGGTGGTCCACCTACCGAAGACGCAAAAGGTGTTACGTCAGATGGCTTTTTTAGTTGGAACTGCCGTACTGACTTACTTTTTGCTGCAATTTGGCTATACTCATCAGAAAAATGATGATGAAACAATGGCCATGTTGGCACAGGATTACATTGAAGATGGTGAGGAAGCGAAAGCGGAGGAAATGTTGGCGGACTATGTGGAGGATAATTCTGATGCACCGATATCTCATTTCATCCTTGGGAACCTATCCTTTGATAATGAGGAATTCGAAGACGCTCGCCACTACTTTGAAAAAGCGATTGAACAAAACCCTAAGTTACATGAAGCACATTACAATCTCGCTTTGGCGTATGCCAAGCTCAACCTGATGGATGAAGCTAAAGAGCAGGCTCAAAAGGCCGTTGAGCTTGCTCCAAAGGAAAAATCATATAAGGAATTGCTAGAAGAATTGGAATAGGAAGTCTATAATTTTTGCCTTAGCAAATATGGGGTGCCGTCTTTACCGGAAAATAAGACGAGGACTTCCCTTTTATCTTTGGCTACTAACAATAGGGGGATGGTGCTGCCTTGTGGACTCAAGGTGGTCCCGTCCTCTTTTTTTATGCTTATTACATAATTTTTATAAAGGCCTTCCCAAAGTTTACCGACAATTTCTTCCCGCTGGAATGAAGGAAAACTTGAAAGCCACTGATTTTTTCTGGCCGGTAAATCGGTTAGAGAAATCACTTTATATTGATTTGGGTCAATATCAAAGTGTTCTTCGGCTTTTTGTAAACTATTTTGGGTAATATTCTTGGTTACACTGTCCAGGACATGTTTCCACTCCTTCTGTTCCTCGGAAAGGGGATTATGGAAAGATTGAAAATCAGGTGTAGATATGGCATATAGTTTGTCTTTACTTAATTGTTGTGCGCTTGTGAAAATGGTATCAGAAGGGTGTAACTCGGCATAATGAAAGGTTATCGCATCATAACGCCCACTTTCTTTTTCCTTGAATTTGTCTGACTGTGAGAGCTCTTGTCGATTTTGTTTCCAGTTTTTTAACGTGCCTTCTAGTTTCCCATTCTTGTAAAGGAGTGAAACGTCCTGACGCAAATAGGCTGTCTGATCCAATGAGGAGTGAACTTTCCATGTAAGGGAATAGGCGTCCTTTCCTGTTTCTTTCGCTACCAAATGAGTAGAAGCATGTTCAAATTGGAGGGAAGAGTCAATTGGGAAATAAATGATCGTTTCCTCTACCTGGTGTGTGTCCGAAAAATATAGGATAATAAAGATGGCAGCTACCATTAAAAAAACGGTATACTTCAATTGTAGTTTCATTTGTCGCCTCCGTTTTTGGCTGTATGCTATAAACAAGTTCATTTAAAAGAAAAATGAATAAACGGAATGCTAGATGGAAATACCCACTGTTTCATCATATGAATGGTGCGGGACAAGAAGTACTGAAAAATAACATTAGAGGATTCACATGGCAAATTGATTATGCTGTATGGAGAAAATAGTAAAGAGGTTTAATATGAAAACATACTATGATTTACAACAATACTTGAAAAAGTTTGGGACATTCATTTATTTCGGTGATCGTGTGGCTGAGTTGGAAATGATGGAATCTGAAATCAGGGAAATCCATCAAATGCAAATGATGGACACGAAGGATTACCAGATGGCGATACTCTTGATTAGGCAGCAATTGGCTATTGAAAGAGAAAAAAATGATAAAAAAAGGTGATACGATGGAAAAGGTGCTGTTAGGGGTTGACTTGGGCGGAACCACAACCAAGCTTGCCTTAATCAATGTTTACGGAGAGATTATTCATAAGTGGGAAATTGCGACTGACATTTCCGAAAATGGAAAGAACATCACCATGAATATTGCAAAGGCGATTGATGCAAAGCTGGAGGAACTCAATGAACCGAAAAGTAAAATGCTAGGTATCGGAATGGGTGCCCCGGGCCCCGTCAACTTTACCAACGGATCCATTTATGAAGCGGTCAATCTCGGTTGGAAAGACTATCCATTGAAGGATTTATTGGAAGTGGAGACATCTCTTCCGGCCGTGATCGACAATGATGCTAATATGGCGGCATTGGGCGAGATGTGGAAAGGCGCTGGAGAAGGAGCTAAAGACCTTGTGTGTGTAACGCTTGGAACAGGGGTAGGCGGAGGGGTCATCCATAATGGCAAAATCGTACATGGTATAAGCGGAGCAGCTGGGGAAATTGGTCATATGACCGTCGTTACAGAAGGAGGGGCTCCCTGTAACTGTGGCAAGGTTGGCTGCTTGGAAACGGTTGCTTCGGCAACTGGAATTGTCCGACTTGCATCAGAAGCATTGGGAATGGCGGGCGAACCCTCTCTGCTACAAGAAAGAATACAAGAGGGAAATCGGCTATCCTCCAAATTGCTTTTTCAATGCGCACTAGCAGGAGATTCTTTGTCTAAATCTGTGGTGGATCGTGTGGGCAATTATTTAGGACTGGCATTATCCCATGTTGGCAATGTCATGAATCCTGAAAAAATCGTTATCGGCGGAGGGGTTTCTAATGCTGGAGATATACTCCTGGAACCAGTCCGTAAGGCATTTGAACTTTATTCTTTTAAACGAGTTCGCAAATCGACAAAAATCCATCTAGCAACCCTTGGAAATGATGCCGGGGTCATAGGGGCTGCCTGGCTTATTAAAAATCGGTTAAATCCATCATGATCTTACTTGTAATGATTCAACCGATTATATAGGCATGGGTGGATGATGAATAGATGGAATATTGCAAAAGAAGTGACGGGAACTGAATGTAGGTATTGTTTGGCTCGGTCAATGTCCATGGAAAAGAAAGGGTCCTTTAAAAGGGGAGGTTCTTACATGTTTCCCTTTTTCATTTCATAAATATTAAGGAATGAAAGGGGACGATAGTGGATGATAATCATAAGTAGGAATGGTGACAGTTTGGACTATTACAGTAAACTGTTTCAAATCCCACAGGTGTTGGTGGAGGAGGCTAACAGAGATATCCAAGGCATTCTGCAGGAAGGACTTTATGTGAACATACCGGGGTTTATTCTTCAGAAGGAGTCAAGGAACGATTTTGATCTGGTGACAATCTCCAAACACTATCATTTGCCGCTGGATGCATTGATCCTGGTTAATCAGTCAAACCAAGGACCTTTTTCAGTACCCGTTCGAATCATGGGCCCTCTGCTTAATCCGGTCAAGTTCTATGATTATCAGTCACTTCTGGATGATTTGGAGGCTTTAACCGTACATTACCCATTTATCAAGGTGGAGTCGATTGGAAAGAGTGTGTTAGGCAAAGAGCTGTTGGAAGTAAGAATCGGCCAAGGTGAAAAAGTCATCCATTTTAATGGTTCATTTCATGCAAATGAATGGATCACCTCGGCCATTTTAATGAAATGGCTTAATGATTTGCTTCTCGCCCTAAGCAACGATGATCGCATATGCGGCATAGCGTGTTTGCCTTTTTTTCAGGAAGTGACCATTTCGGTCGTTCCTATGGTCAACCCTGATGGCGTAGACCTTGTACTTAAGGGGGAGGAAGCGGCGGAGGGGTGCGTAGATGTGCTCGAAATGAATAATGGCAACCCTGCTTTTTATGCCTGGAAGGCGAATATACGCGGGGTTGATTTGAACAATCAATACCCTGCCAAGTGGGAGATAGAAAAACAAAGAAAAGTACCACAGGCACCTGCACCGAGGGATTTTCCCGGTGAGGTGTGTTTGTCGGAGCCGGAAGCAATTGCCATGAAAGAATTGGCAGAGAAGCGGAACTTTTGCAGAGTCTTGGCACTCCATACGCAAGGTAAAGAGTTTTACTGGGGGTATGAAGGATGGGAGCCTAAGCAAAGTGAGGAAATCGCTAAAGAGTTTGAAGCGAGAAGCGGGTACCGTGCCGTTCAATATGTTGACAGTCATGCAGGCTATAAAGATTGGTTCATTCAAGAATTCAGGAAAGAGGCCTATACAATAGAGTTGGGCAAGGGGATCAACCCGCTTCCTTTATCCCAGTTTCCTTCTATATATGAAGAATCTGTGCATATTTTAATGGCGGCATTATATATGTGACCATGATTTTTGTCGGAATATACTTCCAAATAAATATAAGGTGATTAATCGCCACATTTCTTCTTTTTTACTTTATAATGAAGAACATAAGAGGTTCATTTGTAATCTCTTACTCTTTCTAATGTCTTGCTCACACATATGCCAGGCGTTTAGTTTCAAAGGAAGGTGTGTGGAGATTAAAGTGTTTAATGCAGCCCTCACTCAATTGCTGCCTATCTGTAAGATGGTAAGTATCGTTTTGTTGTGTATCTCCACTACCCTTCTTCTCTCGGCTTGTGAGCCTTCCAATGACCTTAGTAAACCCGTAGCTGATACGGAAAAAGAAAAATCCCAACACAATCAGGAATCTTCATTGAGCACATTAGAAATCCCGGCTTCAGAAAAGGGAAAAATCGAAGCTATTTATGGTTGGCTCGATTCCAACACCATTTTGTTTTCCGAAAAGAAAGATGGTATGGATTCACCACAGCTGATGGAATGGAATTTGAAAACGAATACTTCAGCTGTTTTTTATCAGCCTTCTTCGGATTTTAGTGAAGTGTCAATCAGTCCAACAGGGGCACATGTGTTGATTTCTTCCTTCACATCAGCAGGTAAAACGGCGATTACAATCTTGGACCGAACGGGTAACCCACAATATTCTCTCGTGTTACCTGCCTACGAATTATCTTTTGAGTGGAATTCGTTCCAAGAGGATATGTTGTTTCTAACCAGTTTTTATGAAGATTGGACATACAGCAGTTATGTGATAAACCCAGAAGAGCAAACGGTTCATTCCCTTGATTTTCCACAGCCTTTCGCTCAATGGGATAGTGGAAATGGGTTGATGTTTCTTGATTGGGATAGGGAAGAACCCGCTTTGACGGCTCCTTTAGAAAGAAAAGCGTTGAATGATGGGACAGTGGAAAACTTAATGCTGGATGTCATTCATTTTAAAAAAGTGAAACACGCGCTTATGACTATTCAAGTGGAGACAGAAAAACAAGATCGAGGTACATACGCATTTTATGATGAGACAAACAAACCGATCCATTCTTTTTCCGTACCACTATTGAAAAGCTTTTCAGATTGGGTTATACCAGCCTATGACATGATTGAAAAGAATAAGGAACTTTTAACGTTCGTTCCTGTAGAATCAAAAGACGCTGACCAATATGAAAGTAAGTTTACTTTAACTAAATTGAATTGGGAAACGGGTACACAAGAAGAATTGATGAAGGACATGGAAAATGAACCATTGAGCTGTTCGCTTGATGGCAGTCTATGCTTATATGGGAATCAATTTGAAAAAATCATTGATATGAAAACCCATCAAATAAAAAAATTATTCTAAGAAATATAATGACTAAATCAAAAGCTCGCCACATGGCGAGCTTTTTCTTTTAATGTGCAACTGGAAAACCGCTGTTGATGATAGTCATGACAGTAAACCAGCCAAATACGGCGGCACTGCCTGCTGCGAAAATGAATCCCAAGAAGTTTCTTTTTTTAATTGTGGTAACTACCGCTGCTAAACCAAGTATCGCCACAAGTCCGAAAATGACCATTAATACCATATCAAAACCCCCTTTTCCCTAATTGAAAACCCAATCCCTAATAATATACCCAGAGATTTAAGTAACTACCAAAAATATGTAGAAAAGATTGCATTTGTTAATATTTTAATATTTTTTCAATTATTTGTCGAGGCCTAAAAGATGACACTTCTATGTCATGGGTAAACTGTATCAACAAAAGATCCAAATTGGTGTAAGATAAGGGTAATGAAAATATGGGAGTTGTTGAAGATGAAATGGACTCAAATACCTCTAGGACCGTTGCAAACGAATTGTTATATCGTTTCCGACGGACAGAAGTGCTTAATTATTGACCCGGGCGAGGAGCCGCAGAAAATAATTCAGTACATACAAACCAAAAAGTTTAAACCGCTGGCCATTTTATTAACCCACGCACATTTTGATCATATCGGTGCACTGGATGCCATCCGCGATCATTATGAAATTCCTGCGTATATCCATGAAAGGGAGGCCAAATGGCTGCTTGACCCTGCCCTGAATGGTTCACAGAACTGGTTCCCCGATAATCCGATGCGCATGAAGCCGGCAGACCATATCCTTGCCAACGAACAGGAGCTTACTATTGGCGGATTCACTTTTGAAGTGCTTGAAACACCGGGACACTCGCCGGGCAGCGTCTCCTATTATGCAAAGGAAGAGCGGCTTCTCTTTTCCGGGGACGTCTTGTTTCAGGGAAGTGTAGGAAGAACGGACTTGATAGGTGGCAGTGAATCAGTGCTTTTAAAAAGTATTGATACGAAATTATTGCCCCTTTCTGATGATACAATTGTCTTTCCAGGGCACGGTCCCATTACGACCATTTTAGATGAAAAGAATACGAATCCCTTTCTGAAATAAGAGATGCTACAGGTGCCGGATCAGGTACCTGTTTTTCTTTGAATTATAATTGATTGAATATTTTGACTCGTGTAATTATACTGAAGGTACTCGAAAAAAGGAGGTGGGAATTTGGAAAAGTTCCTGTATGAACTGATAGGAAATAGTCCACATAAAAAAATATCCTATCAGGACTATATGGAAGCTGTTCTTTATTCACCTACTTTAGGCTATTATATGCGTGAAAAAGAGAAGATTGGTATGAACGGTGACTTTTATACATCTGGTAATGTTGGCGATGCATTTGGTAGGACCCTTGCTAGGTGGTTTGCCTTCTTAATGAAGGAAAGGGGGTTGCCGCCTTGTGTCGTTGAAATGGGGGCTGGAAATGGAAAGCTGGCCCATGACATTCTCAAGTATATGAGAGAAGAAGAACCAATGCTGTGGGAGGATTTTACATATATCCTAGTGGATAGCAGTCCTTATCATAGGAAACTGCAACAAATGCGGATACGTCCATGCGAACAGGTCGTTTTTGCCACTGATCTCGAAGACTTCCCAATAGTGAAGGGAATCTTGTTTTCTAATGAACTTTTTGATGCATTGCCGGTCCATGTTATCGAAAAGAAAAATGGAGAGCTTGTAGAAATATTCATCACGGTGAAAGAAGATAAATTAGTGGAAATAAAGGAATCCCTTGAAAATCAGGAAATCCACTCCTACCTGGAGGAGCATAATATTGCATTGAAAGAAAATCAGCGTTATGAGGTACCTTTAAAGATGGTAGAGGAATTTGAGAGAATCGTTAATCGCCTCCATGCGGGTATCCTCCTTACCTTTGATTATGGCTATACGGAACTGGAATGGGGCGAACCAGCTCATCAGCAAGGTAGCTTAAGAGGTTTTTATCAACATAACATGGTCAATGACATACTCCAACGACCAGGGGAAGCGGATCTGACTACGCATATCCATTTTGATACCCTAATCAAACTTGGGACTAACCGGGGTCTATCCTTGAGAGATCTCCTGGTGCAACGGGACTTTTTACTGAAAGGGGGAATTCTTGAAGGGCTGAGGGATCACGAAGGAACAAACCCATTCTCCGAACATGCTAAGCGTAACCGTGCGATACGAAGCTTAATCATGCCTGGAGGCCAAAGTGAATACTTTAGGGTTTTAGTACAAACAAAGAATATAGACGAAAAGGTGAAATTGTTTCGTGAATGAGACATGATAAAACCCATGGACCAAGAGTCCATGGGTTATGTATTTTGCTCTTAATGTGCAGCGCCTGGGGTCATCATAAATACGCTCCAGTAGGAAAATCCTGCAAAGAAAACGGTAAGATAGGCACCGAAAACGTAAATATACATGCGTTCAGACAACTTCAGGTAACTCAATAGTACAAAAAATCCGGTTTGTGCGAAGAAAAGTAAAGATGTTTGGTACATATCGCCAAGATAAAAGAAAATTGCCATAACCCCTGTCCAAAATCCACAAACTCTAAACATGCGTTCCATCTGAATACCTCCCTGTGTCTAGTCGTGTTCATACTAAATAATTATAAATGAAATTGTAAGGTAATGTAAAGGATGCCTTTTGTTTCTAGGCGAGGATGGATGCCTTATAAGAACATGTTACGCAATTTTCCATCATATTATCCAATTCCACGATGTGGACATTGGTAAACAACGACTCAAACATTCCTTTTAAGAAGGAGTTATGCATGGTGCAGATAGTGCTAGGGTCAATTTTGGCAACTTCTTTAAAGGGACAGTTATAAATTCTGAAGTGAATTTTATTTTCCGCCTCATCTGCCTGTATTTCAGGAGAGAACCCTGCAATTGATGCTGCATTTTTAAGCATGTTGACTTTTTCATCAAAGGTCAAGTCATCGATGGAGGTTGATTTAAGTTTGATTTGTTGGTGGATCAACTCTTCTCCAAATGTTTTTCCAGTTTCATAGAGCGCCTGTATGCCTGCTTCGCCGAGTGTCATCATAGTCTGGATGGCAATTTTTGAAAGTAACTGATAATCCCTGAAAGGAAAATGAAGTTGAATGACTTTATCCGATAAGTGGTAAATCCTGCTCGGACGGCCACCTTTTCCAGTTTTCCGTGCCTCTGAAGTAAGCATATCAACATCTTCAAGTTTTGATAAATGAAGACGGGCAACATTTGGATGGATTTCAAAGGAGTCTGCAATTTGCTGGACGGAGACTCCTTGATGATTATTCACGATATATTGATAGATATAATATCGGGTTGGATCGGCTAATACGTTGGTAATTCTTAACGTTTGTTCCATTGTGCCCTCCTAAAATTCCAAGTTTAACTAATTATATTATAATACAGGCAAAAAAAATTGGAATGAAAGAAAGAACAAATTTCCCTTATTTAAGAAAAAGTTCACATTTCAATTGGATTTATAGTGCAAATGTATATACAAACATTATACAAATGTTGTACAATTCCATTATGGAAATCAAAAACAATAATTTGTGAACGGAGAGTGATGAAGGATGAATCGATTAACTTTCTATTCTTATCCAAGTTGTACTTCTTGCCGTAAAACAAAGAAGTGGTTGAAAGCCAACCATGTTAGCTTTGATGAGCGTCATTTATTCAAAGATACACCGAATGAAGAAGAATTGAAGAGAATACTTGAATTAACAACCGAAGGAATGGATGAGGTATTGGCAACAAGAAGCGAAGCGTACAAAAAATTAAACGTGAACATTGATGAGATGATGCTTTCCGATGTACTCCATCTATTGACGAATGAGCCTAAATTATTGAGACGTCCGATTCTCATAGACGGTGAAAAGTTAGTGATTGGTCATAATGAAGATGCTTTACGAAATTTGGTTTCCCATAACTCAGAATTGAAAATGAGCATATAAGTCTATTCTCGAATTTTTTTTCGAGAATTTTTTTTATTTAGAAGGAATTTGTCTTATAACGTCGAAATTCTACTACAAGAAAATCTGGAGGTGATGAATGATTGATATCAACTGAAAAAACAGCAGAAAAAATCCTTACCAGTGCCATTAGACTCTCGGCATCGGACATCCACGTTTTACCACGCAAGGAAGGCCCACTTATTCAATTTAGAATCGACAACAGGCTCGTACCACAAGAAACCCTATCCTTTTTTGAAACCGAGAGGCTCATTTCCCATCTTAAATTTCTTGCCGCAATGGATATTGGCGAGAAAAGAAGGCCCCAAAGCGGAGCCATTACCGTCAATCTCGCCAATAAAGTGGTTGGACTTCGCCTTTCCACCCTACCCACAGCTCACTCCGAGAGTTTGGTTATCCGTTTAATTCCTCAACAGAATATCCTACCTCTAGAACAGTTATCCTTATTTCCCAATACCGCTCAAAAACTGATAGCGCTTTTGAAACATTCCCATGGGATGATCATTTTCACGGGTCCTACTGGAAGTGGGAAAACGACAACATTATACTCCTTGCTTCATCATGCACAAGAAATGATTAACCGAAATGTCATCACGCTTGAGGATCCTATAGAAAATGAATCTGATAAAGTGTTACAGGTCCAAATTAATGAAAAGGCCGGCATTACGTATTCAGTCGGTTTAAAAGCGGTACTTAGACATGATCCCGATATTATCATGGTCGGGGAAATTAGGGATTCCGAAACGGCAAAGATTGCAGTACGGGCCGCATTGACCGGGCATCTAATCCTTACTACTATGCATACAAGGGATGCTCAAGGAGCCATTTCTAGGCTTCTAGAGTTCGGTGTAAGCTGGCTGGAGATTGAACAGAGTTTGATTGGTGTGACGGCGCAAAGACTGGTGGAATTGAAATGCCCGCATTGTGAGGGCGAGTGTGCACCCGATTGTTCCATGACCTACCGAAATAAAAGGGCCAGCGTATATGAGTTGCTGACTGGAAAAAGTCTAGCGGAAGTCTTGAAGGTGACGAAAGAGGAAAAAGGAAAGGGGAAAGCCACCTATCGTCAGCTGAAAGACGAAATTGGGAAAGCGGTAGCGATGGGCTATGTGAATCTCGATGAATTTGAACGGTTGGTTTACGAAGAAACCAAAAAGTAAATGGACGTTGAAAGAACAGGCTGTCTTTATAACGAAGCTGGGCGAATTATTAGCTCATGGTTATCCTTTAGCCGAGGCGATCCACTTCCTGGAATTTCAGGAATCCAAGAAAAAGGCTGGGGATTTCAATCAGGCCATTCAGGATTTAAGGAGTGGGCACCCTTTGCATCAAGTGTTGACGAATCTTACGTTTCATCCAGAGCTTGTAAGTTTTATATTTTATGGCGAACAATATGGCGACCTTGATCGAGCATTGAAGGAAGGTGGGGACTACTGGAAGAAACGGACGGAAGATACAGAAAAAGTGAAAAAACTCATGATCTATCCGATTTTCCTGTTCTTTTTTGTGAGCATTGTATTTTATGTACTGCAAAGTGTCCTTCTCCCCAAGTTTCAGACGATTTTTCAGACGATGAATGTTAAACAGAATATGATCCTGAATGTGTTGGCTGCATCCTCAGTCATCCTCCCGCTGATCCCCTTCATCCTACTTGGAATGCTCCTTATCTTCTATTTATTCAAACAATTCTGGTTCGACAAACTATGTCCATTAAGACAACGGCGATTATTGATGAAGATTCCGTTGGCAGGACCCTTCATCAAGTTGTATGAAACGTATTTTTTTGCAAGTCAGTTCAGCGGTCTCCTCGCTGGTGGACTTTCTATTAATGAGAGCATTAAATTATTCTCCGTAAACCAGCAGCAACCATTTTATCAAAAGCTTTGCTCCATCATTAAAGATGATTTAATGGAGGGCAGGTCGCTAGAAACCATCTTTCAAGAGCAACCGTACTTTGATAAGAACTTGTCGATTATCGCAGCGAATGGACAAAAGTATGGCAGGCTTGATTCTGAGTTACTCCATTACAGCCGTTTTTTATTGGAAAAGATTGAAGAGAGGATGAACACCATCATGAAAGTCATACAACCTCTTCTTTTTTCTATAATCGGGCTATTGATTATTTCTATTTATATGGCTGTCTTATTGCCGATGTTTTCTCTACTAGATGGAATATAAGGTACAAGAAAAAATGGGAGGTGAATCTGCTCAGAAAATATTGAGTGCATTCTTGTTATTTTCGTAATTAGCAGATTAATATGAAGAAATATTTAAACGAAAAAGGCTTTACGTTAATTGAAATGCTTATTGTATTGCTCGTCATCTCGATTCTGCTGATTATCACCATACCGAACATCACGAAGCATCAATCGACCATCCATTCTAAGGGGTGTGAGGCTTTTGTCAAAATGGTTCAGGCCCAAGTCCAAGCTTATGAGATAGACAATTCCAAGTTGCCTTCCGGTATTAATGATTTGGAAACTCAAGGATACCTTAAACAGAAATCCTGTCCGAATGGGGACAGCATCAGCATTGACAATAAAGGAAAGGTTACAGTCGTTGAGTAGAAAATTCGGGGAGGATAGCCCTTCCTCCGGAGGATTCACCATGTCCGAGACCCTGATTGTCCTTGTGGTATTTATTCTATTAAGCACTCTAGGCCTTAACCTATATCCAAGTTTTTCAAAGGGAATGCACAATAAGATGTTCCTTAATCAATTGAATGAAGATATTTTTTATGCACAACAGTATGCAATAAGTCACGAAAGCTTAATTTATTTCTATGTGGATAACGATATTTACACGATTTACTCTTATAAGGAAGAAGTGATACTAGAGAGAAAGATACCGCCGGACGTACAGTTCATGAATGGGACATTAGGGGCTTCTTTTTATTTCAATCAATATGGAAATGCTTCAAAAGCCGGTACGATGACCATTGATACTTCAAAGGGGAAATACAAGCTGGTGGTCAATATCGGTAAAGGGAGGTTCAGGATTGAGAAACAGTAAAGGATACGTCTACTTAGAAATGATAGCCTCTTTTTCCATTTGTGTATTCCTAGTGATTTCCATGCTTCCTATTCTTGAAGATTCGATGTCCAATCGTAAGAACGTAGTTTTGAGGGCGGATGCCCATCATTTGCTGTATGAAAGATTGTTGGCATATATGGATGGGGAAATACAGGCTATCCACGAAGAAATTACGTACCAGGAAAAATCGTATGAATTGACCTGGAATGTCCAAAAGGAGTTTCCGGATATGGTTGAAGGATGTGTCCGATATGAAAATGCAAAGGGGAAGTATGAATCGATTTGTGATGTTGCGAAAAAGTGAAGGGTTTACCATGATTGAAATGCTCTTTTCCTTAATGATCCTGCTGACCCTTTCCCTTTTTATCCTCCAGTTTTTCTCAATCATTCAATCCCAGATAGGAACAAAAAATAGAATACATCCTAAAGAGTGGGAGATCTTTACGTTGCAAATGCAACAGGAAGTCAGAAGCTCCAAAAGCCAGGATGTTGTGGGGAATAAATTATATTTACTTTCAGGAGAGGATTTGTCTTTAATCGAGCAATATAATGACAAGCTTAGAAGACGGGTTAACGGGGAGGGCCATGAGGTCATACTCCAGAACATTTCGAATGTGAAGGTTGAAAAGGATGGCAACGTCATCGTGCTTAATATAACGGATAAAGCAGGTCAGACCTTTATACGAAGGTTCCATCCCTTCATTAAAAGTGAGTTGGTGGCTGATGAATAATCAAAAAGGAGTCATATTCCCAATGGTTATGATTATAGCTAGTATTTTTATCATGTTCACGATACTGATGATTGATCAATTCGTTATTGATAAAAAATTTTATAAAGAAGTAGAAGAGACCTTACTTTCCGATCACTTAGTGCATCTGGCCGTTAATGAAGTGACAGCCGAATGGGAGGATGAGGTACCCAAAAGCATTCAGGGGGAAATCGCCTATCCTAATGGTGATGTTCACTATAGGTTAACGAAGCAGGATGTGCGATATGCCTATATCGAATTTTCTTCTATCACCAAAAATAAGCGAACAGGCCGAATCATCATTCTATATGATAAAAAACTAGGTAGAGTGATAGAATGGATAGAAAAACTGAAGGACTAACGTGTCGATTTGTGGTGAATACGAATATGGAATACGAATATGGGGCATACTTGGTCATGGGTGATAATGTATGTCTACGAACGCTTATATCAAATATATTACACAACAAATCGTACAGTATTTCAATTTAACCAAGAGAGAAAGAAAAGAAAAGCGCCGTCATCGGAAAGAGGATAAGGAGCCTAGAGTTTCTCACTGGTTTGGAATTGTCCCTTTCGCAGTGTCCATGTTCATTAAAAAAGTCAAAAAAAGAAAGCAGATGTCTTGAATTCATAGACATCTGCTTTTCTTAATGATTGGCTAAAGAGACCATTATGCTAATGATTGGTCGGATAAATAGAATAGCCCGCCATTGATGATGGTAATTTGGATATTTGGCTCATATTGGGCTTGCAATGCCTGTTTCTCAGTGAAGTAGCTTTCGCTTTTCTCTTCCATATCCTTATAAAAATGTTCCAATAGATTCAAGTCTGTCTGCCACCGTTCCATCGCTTCTTCCGCCCAGGTATGATCATCATTCTCGAAGCTTTTACGAATATACGTATCGAGTCTGGATAGCCCGCTTTTAGGCATGATCAAGGGGGAAAGTGTAAAAGAATAATCCGGTATTTTGGGAGTGACCTTGACCGACAGGAGACGCTCATTGAATCCTTCTATGAATTCACCGGAAATTAAATTAAGTCCTATGGACATGAAGATATCTTTTTTTCTGTCACACTGATAAGAGATTTTTACATTTTGGGTGAGCCAAGGAAAAAGTGGACTTTGGCCCGTCTTTAAGGGAGGCCTATCCTCAAAAAGCCTGATGAAACCTGCCAGCCTCTTGGTCGACTGGATAATTTGGTGGAGCCGTGGCGAACCAAAATGAATGATTTCCCCTTTCAAATCAGGCGGTGCCAGTTCGGGATGGGTGATGAACGTAAGCATGCCAGGATTCGGTATCCCACCGGTTTTTTCGAGATAGTGCCAATAAAAAGGTCTGTTCATGAGTTCCTTATCCATTTCGATCGTTAACTGAACAGTGAGATATGAAGAGGTATTTTCCAACACTTCACATGCGTTGGATTGAAAGTAGGTTATTAAAAAATCATGAATTTCCTGTTGCTGCATGGATTTCACCATCCTTCATAGCTTGTGCGAACTGAATCATGGAAGACAAATTATCCATTTTAATTTTCATTTCTCCTTCTGATTTGGACTCTCCGACAACATCAATTAAATATTCCTCGATATTGTTAATATCCAACTTCGTTAAAATATCATCCAATTCTCCAATTACCTTTTCAAATAAGTGGATTTTTTCATAAAGCAATTTCAAAATATGCTCTTCGACTGTATTTTTAGTGGCAAAGTTATAAATCATGACGTCTTCTTCTTGACCAAGTCGATGAATCCGTCCAATCCTTTGTTCCAACCTCATTGGATTCCAAGGCAAATCAAAATTGATCAAGTGATGGCAAAATTGTAGGTTGATTCCTTCTCCTCCGGCTTCGGTGGCAATCAATACCTGGATTTTCTTCTGGAATAGTTCCTTCATCCAATCTTTTTTACCACGCTTAAACCCTCCGCGGAATGGAACGGATGAAATGCCATGCTGTTGCAGGTACCATTGTAGATAAAGCTGTGTAGCGCGATATTCGGTGAAAATAATGACCTTGTCATCAATTTTCTTAATAAGTTCCAAAGCCTTCTCTGCCTTTGAATTTTGTTCGGTGAGGTTTACTTTCTCAAACAGATCATCTAATCTTGCTTCAAAGTCAGCCGATGGTTCTTTGTATTTTTCCTTCATATTCTTCAATGTATAGTAGACTGCTTCTCGGCTGCTGCATGCTTCCCTTTGAAGGGTGAGTGAAGAAAAAGCACTTCCTTTTGTTCCGTCTGATATTGGTTTAAACTTCGTTACGGCATCATACAAGGCTTGTTCAGTTGGTGAAAATTCAATGATGATCGTCTCTACACGCCGTTTCGTCCATTCAATACCAGTATCGGCACGTCGGTTTCTTATCATGACCGTATTGACAAGCTCCTTTAAGTGCTCATCTTCTAGAATGTTCCGGCCTTTCCCTTTGTATTTTTCGGAAAAGAGTGCGGCATTTCCTAGGTGTCCAGGCTTTAATAATGAAACGAGATTAAAGATTTCCTCGATTTTATTCTGAATGGGTGTAGCGGTCAGCAACAAACAGAATTTCTTTTTAAGATTTTGGACAAATTCATAATTTTTCGTTTTATTATTTTTAAGTTTATGAGCTTCATCAATAATGATAAAGTCATATTCTTGATTGAAAATGATATCCCGATGGGGGGCTCGCTTAGCCGTATCGATGGAGGATATGACGATGTCGCATGATTCCCATACATAACTCTTCCTTTGAACGACTGCAGGAATATGAAACTTCGTATTCAGTTCGAAAGCCCATTGGGTGACAAGTGATGCGGGTACAAGGATCAAAACCTTTTTAACCAGTCCCCGAATCATATATTCTTTTAAAATCAATCCCGCTTCGATAGTCTTACCAAGACCGACCTCATCAGCCAATATGGCTTTGCCATTCATCTGTTCAACCACCTGACGTGCAGCCTCTAATTGATGGGGAAGGGGAGTCAGTTGTTGAAGGTGCTTAGGCGCTTGTAAGCCTTCGAAATCAGGAATAATTAGGTTCTCTTCCATTTGGATGGCCAGTTTATAAAGATCCCAATTTCCCCATGGACCGTCGTTTTCCATCTTTTGCAGAAATTCATCATTCCAATCAGAACTGAAGGATATATTGATTTTCATTGATTCTTGCTCCTTCTTAAAACATAATTTTCTTAGTTTCTTTAGACCATGAACTTTTTTATAGGTTAATAAAATCTTTCTCCACGAAAGTTATTGCAGAGTAAAGTATCTTAGGGTAGGATGTAAATATATTTAGAAAATTGCAATAGTACTGAAGTTAGAAGGAAAATATTCTTCTTGGATAATAATTTTAGTTATTATAGTATTAGCATTTGGATAGTGCTTTATCCAAAGATCAACAATGAGCAGATTGGTACCCATTTCACGCAAATGGATGACCATCAGGTGGGGAATTTTCAGTCTTTTCCATCAATATGCGGGTGAGGATAAGGGGAGAGACTACCATCTACATATGTAGCGCCGAAGGAGCAAACTTAGCAGTGAATCTCTCAGGCAAATGAACTCTTATCGGACGCGACTCTGGAGAGCGCCAATTATTTAATGACGGCCACCAAAGGGGAAAACCTATAATAATAGGTAAACTTTCAGGTTTCAGGACAGAGAAAAAGCCATTTTGGCTTTCTCTGTCCTTTTTTGTGTCTTTTTTTTAAGGAATATCAGGTGAAAGAGAACAAGCAAAAAAATTGAAGGAGGTCATTTTTTGAGCGATTTAAAAAGAACGCCATTATTCGAGGTTTACAGTGAGCACGGTGGAAAAACGATCGATTTTGGTGGGTGGGAACTGCCCGTGCAGTTTACCGGCATAAAAGATGAACACGAAGCTGTGCGTACAAGAGGTGGCTTATTTGATGTGTCGCATATGGGAGAGATTGAGGTAAAAGGTTTCGGGAGCCTTTCTTTTTTACAAAAGATGCTGACGAATGACGTAGCCAAGCTGAAACAGGGCGGAGCGCTATACACAGCCATGTGTTATGAAAATGGGGGGACCGTGGACGATCTTATCGTTTACCAAAAAGCGGAAGAGGATTATCTGCTTGTGGTCAATGCAGCCAACATCGAGAAAGACTTCAATTGGCTTCAGGCGAATGGTATGGAAGGTGTCAGCATCAATAATGTTTCAAACGATTATGCGCAACTTGCTCTGCAGGGTCCTCGAGCGGAGAAAGTATTGCAGAAGATTACCGAGCAAACCGATTTAAGCACAATTGGCTTTTTTAAATTTAAAGAAGATGTCCACATTCATAATATATCCACGATGGTTTCACGTACAGGGTATACGGGGGAAGATGGTTTCGAGATATATTGCCGAAGTGAGGATGGTCCAGCCCTCTGGAGAAAAATTTTGGAAGCTGGTAAAGATGATGGGATACAACCGATTGGGCTGGGAGCCCGTGATACCCTTCGATTCGAAGCGAAACTACCGCTTTATGGTCAAGAGCTTTCGCCGGACATCACCCCAATCGAAGCGGGGATTGGTTTTGCGGTTAAACCGGATAAGGCGTCAGACTTTTTTGGAAAAGCCGTGCTTGCCGAACAAAAGGAAAAAGGGGCACCACGTAAGCTTGTTGGAATCGAAATGATTGACAGAGGTATACCTCGGCATGGCTATAAAGTATATAACGGGGAGAAACTCATTGGCGAAGTGACGACAGGGACTCAGTCACCAACATTGAATAAAAATGTAGGATTGGTCCTTATCGATAAAAATCACTCAAGTCTATCCACGGAAGTAGAAGTGGAAATCCGTTCTAAGAGACTGAAAGCCATTGTTATCCAAGCACCTTTTTATAAAAATACACGAAAATAGAAGGGAATGGTCCATAAGATGAAACATCGTTACTTACCGATGACAGAGCAGGATAAAAAAGAAATGTTGGAAGTTATAGGGGTCACATCCGTCGATGATCTCTTCAGCGATATACCAGAAAATGTCCGATTTCAAGGTGAATATGACATAAAACCAGCAAAATCAGAGCCAGCCTTAATGAAGGAACTATCGAAACTGGCTTCCAAAAATGCGGATTTGAAAAACTATGCATCTTTCCTTGGGGCTGGTGTGTATGATCATTATTCACCTGTCATCGTCGATCACGTCCTATCCCGTTCGGAGTTTTATACAGCCTACACTCCCTATCAACCGGAAATTTCTCAAGGAGAGCTTCAGGCCATCTTTGAATATCAAACGATGATATGTGAATTGACGGGTATGGAGGTGGCGAATTCCTCGATGTATGACGGTGGAACAGCCTTAGCCGAAGCGGCCATGCTTGCCGCCGGACAAACACGCCGGAAAAAGATTCTATTATCATCTACTGTCCATCCTGAATCAAGGGAAGTGGTGAAAACCTACGCAAAGGGTCAACGGGTGGAGGTCATCGAGATTCCTCATAAAGACGGAGTCACAGATATTGCTGCTTTAAAAGACCTGGCTTCGGATGATATTGCAGGTGTTATCGTACAGTACCCCAACTTCTTTGGACGCATCGAACCGTTGAAGGAAATGGAAGCAATCATACATAACGAGAAATCGATGTTTATCGTATCGAGTAATCCGCTTGCACTTGGTGCATTGACTCCGCCGGGAAAACTCGGTGCCGATATCGTGACAGGTGATGCTCAGCCATTCGGCATTCCTGCCGCATTCGGCGGACCTCATTGCGGATATTTCGCGGTCACGAAAAAACTGCTACGGAAAGTCCCGGGCCGTTTAGTCGGGCAGACAGTGGATGAGGATGGAAAACGGGGCTTCGTATTGACGCTCCAAGCACGTGAGCAACATATACGCCGTGACAAAGCTACATCCAATATTTGTTCCAATCAGGCATTGAACGCATTGGCAGCCTCTGTAGCCATGACTGCTCTAGGGAAAAAAGGCGTCAGAGAAATGGCCGTCCAGAATATTCAAAAAGCCCATTACGCAAAAAAGACGCTCCAAGCACAAGGAATTGAAGTGGTCTTTGAAGGACCTTCGTTTAATGAATTTGTCATTAAGTTGCCTCTTCCCTACAAAGATATCAATAAGAGGCTCTTTGAAAAAGAAATGATTGGTGGTTTTGACCTGGGCTCCGTTTATCCCGAGTTGAAAAATCATATGCTAGTGGCTGTAACGGAACTAAGAACAAAAGAAGAAATCGATGCATTTGCGCAGGAACTGGGGGATCAACTATGAATAATCAAGATCAATCACTCATTTTTGAAATCAGTACAGCCGGTCGAATCGGGTATAGCCTTCCTGAAATGGATGTAGCGGATATTCCACTAGAAGAAATCCTGCCTGTGGAATATATACGTACGGAGGAAGCCGAGCTTCCGGAAGTTTCCGAGCTTGATATCATGCGTCATTATACGGCTTTATCCAAACGGAACCATGGAGTGGACTCTGGGTTTTATCCACTCGGCTCCTGTACGATGAAATATAATCCGAAAATTAATGAAAATGTCGCCAGGTACAATGGTTTTGCCCATATCCATCCATACCAGGACTCAGAAACCGTCCAAGGTGCTCTAGAGTTGTTATTTGATCTTCAGGAACATTTGACGGATATTACAGGAATGGATCAAGTGACCTTGCAGCCTGCTGCCGGGGCGCATGGTGAATGGACTGGGCTCATGATGATCAGGGCTTTCCATGAAGCGAATGGAGATGTAAACCGTACGAAAGTCATCGTCCCCGATTCGGCCCATGGAACGAACCCGGCTTCGGCAACAGTTGCCGGACTAGAGACGATTACGGTAAAATCCAATGAATTCGGGCTCGTGGACCTTGAAGACTTGAAGCGAGTGGTAGGACCAGATACAGCAGCATTAATGCTTACGAATCCAAATACATTAGGCTTATTCGAAGAGGATATCCTGGAGATGGCACAGCTTGTCCATGACGCCGGTGGAAAGCTTTATTATGACGGGGCTAACCTGAATGCTGTTCTTTCCAAAGTGCGTCCAGGAGATATGGGTTTTGACGTTGTTCATTTAAATCTCCATAAAACATTCACTGGACCCCATGGCGGAGGAGGACCTGGTTCAGGTCCGGTTGGGGTGAAGTCGGATTTAATTCCCTATTTGCCTAAACCGATCGTGACAAAAGAGGGCGATCAGTTTGTCCTTGATTATGACCGTCCACAATCCATTGGAAGGGTCAAGCCCTATTATGGGAACTTCGGCATCAATGTAAGGGCTTATACGTACATAAGGTCAATGGGACCGGATGGACTTAAGGCCGTTACGGAGAATGCCGTCATCAATGCAAATTATATGATGCGACGTTTGGAACCATTTTTCGATTTGCCATATAATCGCCATTGTAAGCATGAATTTGTATTGAGTGGTCGGAGGCAAAAGCAGTTGGGAGTCCGTACATTAGATATTGCGAAAAGACTACTTGATTTTGGGTATCATCCACCAACCATATATTTTCCGTTAAATGTAGAAGAAGGAATGATGATCGAACCGACGGAAACGGAGTCAAAAGAAACACTGGACGCTTTCATAGATGCAATGATACAAATAGCCAAGGAAGCCGAAGAAACCCCTGAAATCGTTCAGGAGGCTCCCCATACCACGGTTATTAAACGCCTGGATGAAACATTGGCCGCTAGAAAACCAATTCTTCGTTATCAAGCATGATGCTGAAAAAACCCCTGCCAGATGGCGGGGGGTTTTTTATTTGGTAAAATTCATATGTATCTCGGGAAATAACATGCTTGGCCTGTTAAGCATGAGTTCCCTATTGAACAGTATGATATGTTTCAAAACCGGATAAGATGTAAGGTTTAGGCAATTGGCCTTATTTCTTCGCCTTGATCTTCCCTGTCCACATTTTGAAACCGCCTTTTAAGTGAAAAAGTTCCCTGTAGCCTTTTTTATATAGCATGGCTGCCGCTCTTCCGCTAATGATTTCACTTTGAGCATACAAGTATACAGGCTTGTCCTGCCTAATTTCCACTAAGCGGGTCTTCATTTGTGTCATAGGGATATTTCTTGCCCCTAAGATATGTCCATTATCAAAATCATTAGGTTCCCGTACGTCAATTAATTGAACTTTTCTGTAATTAGCGATAAATTCTTCCTGTGTTAAGGTTTTAACGATTTTACGTTGACGGAACCAATTAAATAGTGAATATGCAACGATGGCTACTATGATGATAATCAGTGTATATAAGATATCCAACCATAAAAACTCCCTTCTACCTAAACGAATACAGACAATGTCTATTATATAATTGGTTTCTCCAATAATCAAAAAAAAATTTATAAATATTTGGTGGAATAGCTTACTTTCTTTTTTACGTTGCTAAACTCTGGTAAACTACTACTTGTGAGTTTTTTTAGAGGGTTTAATAAGCCTACGTGAAAAGAGGGGTAATCGTGACGAAAGAAAAATGGGGATTCATTGATTCAGGCGATTGTTCACCTGCTTATAATATGGCAATGGACGAAGCACTCTTGAATTGGCAGAGTAATGGGGAAATCCCTCCCATGATCCGGTTTTACGGGTGGAACCCGGCTACATTATCCATCGGGTATTTTCAAAGGGCTGAGACCGAAATCGATTTGGCGGAAGTTGAAAGGCAAGGCTTAGGTTTTGTCCGTAGGCCTACAGGCGGTCGGGCTGTTTTGCATGAACATGAACTCACCTATAGCGTCATTGTCCCAGAGTCTTATCCGGGAATGCCGAATACAGTGACCGAAGCATATCGGGTGATTTCTGAAGGAATATTAAAGGGGTTCAGAAACCTCGGACTGGATGCCTATTTCTCTGTGCCTGAAACTGACCAGGATAAAGAGATGCTGAAATCTCCAAAGTCCTCAGTTTGCTTTGATGCGCCAAGCTGGTATGAACTGGTGGT
This sequence comes from Peribacillus sp. NPDC097198, assembly GCF_044762055.1. NCBI lineage: Bacteria > Bacillati > Bacillota > Bacilli > Caryophanales > Bacillaceae > Peribacillus > Peribacillus sp. NPDC097198. The sequence continues at coordinate 39,179 of NZ_JBIWDO010000004.1, forward strand.
TGAGGGAAGGAAAGTTGCGGGCAGCGCACAAACGAGACAAAAAGGTGTTATCCTTCAGCATGGAGCCATCCTGCTTGAACTTGATGAGGAGAAGCTATTTAGTGTATTCAAGTTCTCCGATGATAAAGTAAAAGAGAAGATGAAAAACAATCTGAGAAACAAAGCAGTGGCCATCAATGACATTGCTGGTAGAAAAATAACTATTTCCGAGGCGAAGGCAGCCTTTGAAAAAGGTTTTTCTGAGGGTCTGTCGATTGATTTGAAACCATATGAGCTGAGTGAAAAGCAATTACAGGAAGTGAAGGACATCGCCAAAAATAAATATGAAAGTGATGACTGGAATTTTTTGAGGTAGAAAAAGAGGGGAAGCGAGAGTCGGGAATAAATAAGTTTTTTCAGATTTGTGTGAACAAGCATGTATTCCTTGTAACGTCAGTGCTTTGAAAGAGGCGGGCAAAATGCAATGTTCAAATTCATTGAAATCTGTCTAATTTTTATTATAAATCGACATTTTCCTCCCTTTTACTAACTCAATTAATTGATTCACCGTTTGACAAAATTAAAAGACAATCAACCACAACACAATATATAGTGGCTAAAATAATTACTTAAACACTACATGTTGAATTTTGTGTTTCGCTATGATAAATTTAGTGTAACTTGTTAAGCGAAACGGACATGTAGGTTACATATTGATTTTTGCAACAAGAACGGATCTGAAACATGTAAAGGAGAGGGAATTATGTCGGTTGTAATTAAAGAAGCTTTAAAGGTTGATCTAGAAAGGTTGAATAAAGATATATCTTTATTTCCCCAAGTTCATCCTGTAACGGCTGATATGAAAATGATGCATAAGGGCGTGTCCCGTCTAGTTATGCTTGACCGTTATTCTTTTAAGGATACTGAAAAAATCACACTCTCTGCTGGCGATTTTGTAGTATTGACAATTAAAGAAGATCCGAAATTTCCTGCACGTGGTCTTGGCCATATCGTCGAAATAGATTGGGAATCGAAAAAGGCAAAGGTTTTAGTGGATGAAGAGTTCCGCGGAGTGCTGGATAATCCGGAAGAAGTGGAAACAGGAATCATTAATCGGCCGCTTGATATCATCGAAAAGCCGCTTGAAATATATTACGAGCAAATTGCCAAGCGTAATGCAACTGGTTTGGCTTCAGTGGAAACGACTGAAGAAAAAAGAACGGAATGGTTCAATAAATTTTATGAAGAATTAAAGGACCTTAATTTCGTGCCGGCCGGCCGGGTATTATATGGCGCTGGTTCTAACACGGATGTAACGTACTTTAATTGTTATGTCATGCCGTTTGTACCAGATTCACGCGAAGGGATTTCCGAGCATAGAAAGCAAGTCATGGAGATCATGAGCCGTGGTGGTGGAGTCGGTACGAATGGCTCTACTCTCCGTCCAAGAAACACCCTTGCGAAAGGGGTCAATGGCAAGTCTTCAGGTTCTGTTTCATGGCTTGATGATATAGCGAAATTGACTCATTTGGTTGAACAGGGTGGAAGTAGACGCGGTGCCCAAATGATCATGCTTACTGATTGGCACCCAGACATTGCGGAATTCATTATTTCAAAAATGCAAAATCCGAGGATTCTTCGTTACCTAATGGAGAACACAAAAGATGAAACCATAAAGAAATATGCATCGGATAAATTGAAGTTCACACCGCATACCGAACAAGAAACGGCGATGTACCAAGGAATCATTAATTATAAAGAGATTCCGGGTCTAGGTGGATTCAGTGAAAAAATCATTAGGGATGCTGAAGAAAAAGTTCGCGTAGGCGGAACGTATAGCGTCCACAATCCGGACTTTTTGACTGGTGCCAATATCTCAATCTGCTTAACCAAAGAGTTCATGGAAGCCGTCGAAAAAGATACGGAGTATGAGTTGCGCTTCCCTGATGTCGAAAGCTACGACGCGGAAGAAATGGCGATTTATAATGATGAGTGGCACAATGTAGGAGACGTACGCGAGTGGGAAAAAATGGGCCATAAAGTCCGGGTTTACCGTAAGATCCGTGCTAAGGAGCTTTGGAACCTGATTAACATTTGTGCGACGTACTCAGCAGAACCGGGAATATTCTTTATTGATAATGCCAATGAGATGACGAATGCAAAAGCTTATGGACAGCAAGTCGTTGCTACGAATCCATGTGGTGAACAGCCATTGGCTCCATTTTCAGTGTGTAACCTGGCAGCGGTCAATTTAGCTGAGATGGCGGATAAAGATAATAAGACCGTTAACTTCGAAAAACTTAAGAAAACAGTTGAAGTGGGCGTGCGGATGCAAGATAACGTCATTGATGCAACCCCTTATTTCCTAGAGGAAAACAAAAAACAAGCACTCGGCGAGAGACGGGTTGGATTAGGTGTCATGGGACTGCATGATTTGCTAATTTATTGTGAAACCGAGTATGGATCAGAAGAAGGAAAAATCCTGGTGGACAAAGTGTTTGAAACGATTGCTACGTCTGCTTACAGGGCTTCGGTTGAACTTGCAAAAGAAAAAGGCAGCTTCCCGTTCCTGAAGGGAACGTCGGATGAAGAAACGAATGAGCTTAGAACGCGCTTCACGAATACTGGATTCATGAAGAAGATGCCTGAGGATATTCGTACAAGCATTGCCGAGCACGGTATCCGGAACTCCCATTTATTGACCGTGGCTCCTACGGGCAGCACAGGTACGATGGTCGGCGTTTCGACAGGTCTTGAACCATACTTCTCGTTCACATATTTCCGTAGCGGACGTTTAGGGAAATTCATTGAAGTCAAAGCGGACATCGTTCAGGAATACTTGGATCGTCATCCTGAAGCCGATCCTGATAACCTTCCTGAATGGTTTATTTCGGCGATGGAATTGGCTCCTGAAGCCCATGCGGATGTTCAATGCATCATTCAACGTTGGATTGATAGCTCAATCAGTAAAACGGTTAACGCCCCAAAAGGGTATACCGTCGAGCAGGTCCAAAAAGTGTACGAGCGCTTATATAAAGGCGGCGCAAAAGGTGGAACGGTTTATGTAGATGGAAGCCGTGACAGCCAGGTTCTTACATTAAAAGCTGAAGAAAACCAAATGGAACAGCAGCTTGAAATGGATGGCTTAACAGATGTGGAAGAAAAGAAAAAAGTCGTTCTGGTTGATACCATTAATGAACTGCGTTCGACTAATGTAACGATAGGTTCGGAAGTGGGTAACACGTGTCCAGTTTGCCGTAAGGGTGAAGTCCAGGAAATGGGCGGATGCAATACTTGTACGAATTGTGGTGCCCAATTGAAGTGCGGGCTTTAAACCAGTAATGAAAAGATGTATCGTTTAAAAAAAACAGCCCTTTGGATTAAGATAGTCCAAAGGGCTGTTTTTTAATGTCTAGAGGATTTCAGTGTGATTTCAAGTAGAGGAATGTTCTATTATTGAAAACCTTTTTATGGATTCCTTAAATAAATATCCCCTATCAATTTTACTAAGTAATATTGATAGGGGATATTATATTTATGCATTGGGCTCTTCTATTTCTTCTTTCAATTCTTTAAACCATTTTAAGTTCACTTGATGATGAGAACGAGAATTTTCGTTCATGCGGCGAAAATAATCGATTTTACCAGGAAATTCTTTTGTGATGGCTAGATAATCATCGAGGAGAGCAATTCGAGCTTCAGTCTGGTCAATTTGTGCTTGAATTAATTTTAATAATTTATATTTATCGAAATCATCTGCAAAGAGTAACGCCACATAGCATTGTAAGTTGACATATTCGGATTTAGTTCCAAACTTCACCATTAATTTTTCGAATTCTTCCATTCCTGAATTTGTGATAATAAAACGGTGGGTTTCGCGCCCATTGCTTGAAATTGTTTGATGAACTTGTTCAATCAAGCCTTTTTCCTCAAGTTGTTGTAAGTTGTAATAAAATGAACCCTTCGTAAAGTTAACGATATACTTATAATGTCGTTTTTCCATTAAAGTTAGTAGTTCGTAGCCATGCGCTCCAGGATTTTGGATCAGCAGGCCAAGTATAAGCAAGGGGATTATGATTGCATCACCTTCATCATTTTTGCTTCAAATTCAGCGTATGTGATTTTGCTTAAAGCCATATTCATACTATGAATATAAATTTGTTCTGTTTTTGAATAGTCAGTATTGGTTTTTAATGATTGTTCTTCATTCGAAAGAGGTGTTAGGACATCGCACTTTTTCGAAAATGCCTCGTAGTAGCGATAACCAAATTTTCGTTGCGAAACAGCGTCCAAATGAATACCGTCCGGATTGGCTGTTAAGCCTTCTGCCGTTACAAAGTAACAGTTTTGCTGAGTATGAGCAAATCGGAGTAACTGTTCATTAACTTGTTGAGACTCTGTTGCGTATTTTCCAAAACCTATTTTCCCTAAAAAGTCACCAAGTCCACCAATGATTAAAGGGACATCTTCAAGTTCTAATTCTTTTCTTAAAGTATCAATAATCAGGACCAATTTCTCATAATATGTTTCATGAAGAGCATGGTTGCTATCGCTTTCGCCTTGGTGCCAAAGAATACCGCAGATTTCACTAGACTCAAGCGCAAATCGAGCTTCAGATAAAGCATGTTTAAAAAGGGTACCTTCTGGATGCCAATCATTTAAAGAACTGCCGCCTTCCGCACAAGGAATTAAGCCAATTTCATCATCAGGATTGACTTTCGACCATTCCTCTGCAAAAGATGCTGCGAGACTTACACCAGCAACAGGACGATCGTAATTAATCGGTTCGGCCATCATTTGCCATTGACCATTGCGTAGCATTTTTATTTTTTCATTATAGATAGGATCTACTTCATGCAAGAATCCACGTCCTGCCATATTTGATTGACCTAACATTAAAAAAGATTTTGTCATTTAATTTTTCACGCCTTTGTATAATATAGTCTAATTAGACTATCGTCAATTTGTTTGTCTACAAGGAACTTTTACTAACGAAAAATATAGAATCCCATCATGCTGATTACTTTATATGTCATACTTAAACTTATTAAAAAGCTACAAAAAGTCGTCGAGGTAAGCTAAGGAGCTTTCCTCGACGACTTTTTGAGTTATTCCCTATTAGCATGTCCAACCCTTTTTTTTTGGAAAATGTCTTTATGAAGTATTTTCAGTTTTATGGTTAGACTATTCATTATCAACATTAATGAGGTGTTTGAATGGAAAACCAGAAAGGTAATAGTAAGGTTAGCGTGTGGTGTATTGTAAGCATGGCTTCGATTCCTCTCGTTATGACCCTGGGGAATTCAATGCTTATACCCGTACTACCGGTTTTTGAAGAGAAAGTGAATATCACTTCATTTCAATCGAGTATGATAATCACCAGTTATTCGGTCGCGTCCATCTTTCTTATCCCCGTGGCGGGTTACTTATCTGATCGCATAGGAAGAAAAAAAGTCATACTACCGAGTCTAATATTAGCTTTAATTGGAGGATTGATTGCAGGGTTCGCATCCTGGAAAATGGACAGTCCATATACCTGGATAATCATTGGGCGGATCCTTCAAGGGATTGGAGCATCTGGGGCGTCACCTATTATTCTTCCGTTAGTGGGGGACCTTTATAAGGATGACGATGAAAAGACCAGCTCGACGCTTGGCATCATCGAAACGTCAAATACGTTCGGCAAAGTTTTAAGTCCGATTTTAGGATCTTTGTTTGCAGCTGTCCTTTGGTTCCTTCCGTTCTTTTCCATTTCCTTTTTTAGCCTGATCTCAATCATTTTCGTATTCTTTTGCATCAAGGTTCCAAAAAATGAAGATGAGCCCCTTAAGTTCAAGGAATTCTTAAAAAAAACGAAGGCTACCTTTAAGAAAGAAGGAAAATGGCTGTTCGTAGTCTTCATATTGGGTGTTTTCGTCATGCTCATTCTTTTTGCGGTGCTATTTTTCTTATCGGATAATCTGGAGAAATTGCATCATCTAAAAGGAGTGAAAAAAGGCTTTATATTGGCTATCCCTTTATTATTCCTGTGTATCTCCTCTTATATAGCGGGGAGGAAAATCAAAGGAAGCATTCCTTTGATGAGAAAGATCATTTTGGTCAGTTTAATACTGATGTCGGCAAGCGTGGCATTTGTAGGATATACAAAGGACAAACTCGTGATCATGCTCATTCTAGTGAGTATATTGGGGATTGCCATTGGGGCGCTACTTCCAACATTGGATGCGCTCATCACTGAGAATATCGAAAAGGAACAACGAGGAACCATCTCGTCTTTTTATAGCGCGGCCAGGTTTATCGGTGTTGCGGCAGGACCACCGCTCATGTCTGTGTTAATGAAAAATCATTTAAACATGAGTTATATTATTTCCGCCGTGATTGGTCTCATCTTGCTATTCCTCGTCTTTAAAATCATTAATAAAAAAACATTGAAACCGGACGACAAGAAAGCCGAATCCTAAAGGAATCGGCTTTCTCTTTGTTGTATCTGTCAGTTGTTTTCCATTTGTTGGCCGATTTCTTTTTCGGCCAGCTCAAGATTTGCACTTCTTAAAATGGAGTACTTGTCGACAGAGTCTCCAGGGATACGCTGTGAAGTTGGATTTTCATTAACTGTGACAGTCATTTCTTTATTTTCGGTTACTTTTCGGAATGCATTTTGCTTCTTTGACATATTGCATCTCCTTTCCATTATTTACAGAATAAAAACCATCATGAGGATTTTAGAAGTGGCAAAAGCTATCCTTATATATAGGTTGTCTAGTTTAACTAAAACTATGACCGGATCGGTCAATGAATGGAGATGGATATGAAACCCTTTATCCCACAGCTTGTTTATATCGAACCACGGGCCCTTGAATACCCCTTAGGAAGAGAACTGAAAAAGAAGTTTGAGGACATGGGTATCGAAATCCGTGAAACGACCTCTCATAATCAAATTCGGGACTTACCCGGAGATAATGATTTTCAAAAGTATCGTGTAGCTAAATCCACACTGGTTGTAGGTATCAGAAAGACATTGAAATTCGATACCTCTAAACCTTCGGCCGAGTATGCCATTCCTTTGGCCACAGGCTGTATGGGGCACTGTCATTATTGCTATTTACAGACAACGCTTGGTACCAAACCATATATAAGGACCTATGTTAATCTGGATGAGATTTTTGAGGCTGCAGAAAACTACATGAACGAAAGAAAACCAGAAATTACCCGTTTCGAGGCCGCTTGTACATCTGACATCGTCGGCATTGACCATTTGACACATTCATTAAAACGGGCTATCGAATACTTTGGCAAAAGTGAATATGGTGTGCTTCGGTTTGTAACCAAATTTCATCATGTCGATCATCTCTTGGATGCAAAGCATAATGGTAAGACAAGATTCAGGTTCAGCATCAATTCAAGGTATGTGATCAAGAATTTTGAACCTGGTACCTCAAGCTTTGACGAGAGGATAGAGGCAGCACGAAAAGTGGCGGGTGCGGGCTACCCATTAGGATTCATCGTCGCTCCCATTTATAGGCATGAAGATTGGCAGGGAGGGTATTATGAACTCTTCCAACGATTGAGCGAGGGCTTAAAAGGAGTCGACATACCGGATTTAACGTTTGAATTAATACAACACCGCTTTACGGGGCCTGCTAAAAGAGTGATTCAAAAAAATTATCCCAAAACAAAGTTGGAACTGGATGAAACCAAACGGAAATATAAATGGGGCCGTTATGGAATCGGTAAATACGTTTATCAAAATGAAGAAGCAAAAGAGTTGGAAACGACAATTAGAGAGTATATAGAGGAGTTTTTTCCGAAAGCTGTAGTTCAGTACTTTACTTAAAGAGAAAAGTTTCGCCAAAACAGTCATAATAAGCCCTGCTCCTGCTTAAAAATGAATAGACCGGGTGGGGAGGGCAGCTATGATCATTGACGGCGTATTTTCCGGAGGCGGGATAAAAGGCTATGGATTATTGGGTGGATTCCAAGAGTTGGAGGAACGTGGATTTACATTTCATAGAACTGCAGGAACAAGTGCGGGTTCTATTATAGCTGCCTTCATAGCAGCTGGGTATACAGGGGAAGAAATGGAGAAACTCTTTATTGATATAAACCTATCTGGTTTATTGGATAGGAGACACGGTCTTATACCGATTCCTTTTGCAAAATGGCTTTTAGTTTATTGGAAATTGGGATTATACAAGGGGGAGGCATTAGAAAAATGGGTAGCTCAAAAACTGGCTATCAGAAATGTGGTTACCTTCAAAGATCTTCCCCCTCAATCTCTCCGCATAATCGCTTCGGATATCACAAATGGGAAATTGGTCGTCCTACCTGATGATTTGAAGAACTATGGGATTGACCCTCATACTTTTTCAGTGGCTAAAGCGGTAAGGATGAGCTGCAGCATTCCCTATTTTTTTGAACCAGTCAAGCTGAATGTAGGAAAAAGTACGGCCCTATTCGTTGATGGGGGAGTATTGAGCAACTTCCCCATGTGGTTATTCAATTCTGAACATGTACGAAAGGAACGACCCGTCATCGGTTTGCGATTGAGTGCGGATGAAATATGGAAGCCACATGAGGTAGGAAACGCCGTGGAGTTATTCTCGGCCCTGTTCAAAACGATGAAGGATGCTCACGATTCACGTTATATATCCAAAAAACATGTTAACAACATCGTTTTTATTCCGATGAAGGGGATTTCCGCGATGGATTTCAATATGAATGATGAGATGAAGGGGGAATTAATAGAACGTGGACGAATTTACACAAGGGAGTTTTTAAAACGATGGACCTATTAAAAAGAAAAAAATCGGGCTCCTAAAATGAGGCCCGATTTTTCTTTTTATTTTTTTTTCCTTCAATGACCGTCAAGTGACTCTCCGTTTTCTTACGTGCTAAACCTTTCTTGGTCGTTTTCGCTGCCGAAAAGCTAGCCACATTATCCTTTTTCGAAGTTTTGCTCTTTAGCCGCTTTTTCGACTGACGTGCAGCCTTACGAAATGCCTGTTGCTCTTTTTTCACTGGCTTACTCTTTGTTAATCCGGTGTAGATCATATAAATAATCCCAGCGACCGCGGCAATAATCAGAATATTCTTTAGGAGTCCGATTGGGTCAGTAACCATTCTGCTTATCAGTCCGAAGACTCCGAGGGCGATGATTCCGTATATCAAAATAGATATGAAACGTTTCAACAAAGACACCTCCTTAAGAGCATCATAAGCATTTTTAGCTTATTTTAAACATTATCCATTCAAAATATTCCCAAAAAATAAAGAGGGAGTAATACTTATCATATTATTCCGAAAGTCAGTTATAAGTGTTTTACACAATAACATCCGAGTCTAAACCTTCCTCCGTACTTTTTTCCATCTTTAAGAGCTCATTGAAGGAAGCGAGTGCAACCTCGACCTGATCGTCTGAAGGGGATTTTGTGGTTAACAATTGAAGCCAAAGACCAGGATATCCAAGGTAACGAAGAACAGGAATATCTCTCACTTTATTCGTCAACTGCAATACCTCAAAAGCTATACCTAGGACGACAGGGATAAGTAAAACGCGATCCACGACACGGAGCCAAAGAGGATCGGTCGGGACGAGAAGGTACACAAACATGCCGACAATGACAGTAAATAGAATAAAGCTACTGCCGCAACGGTAATGAAGCCTTGAACTTGCCTGGACATTGGCCACATTCAATTCTTTGCCACTTTCAAAGCAATTAATCACTTTATGCTCTGCCCCATGATATTGGAACACGCGCTTGATTAATGGAGTCATGGATACTACGTAAATATATACGAGCAGTAGTATCAATTTAAATAAGCTTTCCACTAGGATCTGTGCCAGGTGACTAGAGAATATGGGTCTTGTCAATTCTGCAAGGAAAACGGGAACGAGGGTGAACAGCAATTTCCCGAATAGGAATGATAGAACACCGATAACAGCCACACTTAACCATACACTAAACCTTGAAGACTCCTTGACTTCTTTTTTCTTTTCTACTTTGGTTCCTCCAGCTTCTTCTTCATACTGTTCTGTGGAAAAATTAAGATGTTTAGAGCCATTTGCACTTGATTGTATAAGGGCAACGATTCCCCGTACAAATGGGATTTTTTTTAGCCGATTCATCACAGGCTTTGATTCTCGTGGTAAATGGTAATACACGATCGTTGAATCCTTGCGACGGACAGCGGTGACTGTGTGATGCTTGCCGCCAAACATGACGCCTTCCACGACAGCCTGCCCTCCATAAACGGGTTTTTGAACCTCAGACATTTCTACACCAACCTAAATAGTTTTTCACGTAGCTCTCTCATGGATGCTAACATGTATAGCCTAAAATATGTTCAGGTTTTTATAAATCGACCTTTCATCAATCTATTGATGATGAGCGGGGAACTTATTCCTAAACACGAACATAAATGAACCATCTCAGGAAGAAACATTCTTATACATATAAACTTCAACATTGAATGGATATTATCCTTTGAGAAAAGTACATTATTTATGAGTTAATCATACAGAATAATAACAAAAACCTCTAGTAAATCTACCCTCGAAGGCCCAAAAAAGAAAATATTCCTATTTAAGAAAGGACATACTATATATCGGAGGTGTTTAAGGTGTCTACAAATGAAACAGGTAATCATCAGCAAGAGAATAAAAGTTTGTTGCTTGCCAATGTATTTGCCATTGGTATTTTTGGGGGAATCTTTGCTAGTTTAGCCGGAGTGGCGGCACATTATTTTAAGTTTATGGAGTTTAGTCCGAAATTCATCTTAACTTTCTGGTCGGATATGTCCTGGATTGACCGTTGGCAGGGAACGATGATGACTTTGCTAGTGTTCGGAATCCTCTCCATTGGTGTTGCTTTCATATATTATGGGCTTTTTAAAAAAATTAAAAGCATTTTTGCTGGTCTGATTTATGGTGTGATTTGTTGGGCATTACTGGTTTTTGTTTTCAAGCCAATGTTTTCAGATTTGCCCGCTGTTTCGAAGATGTCATCCAATTCCATCATAACCAGTGTTTGCATTTTTATATTATACGGTCTTTTTGTAGGATATTCTATATCCTATGACCATCAGGAATATCTGCGTCAAAAAGAAATCGCTGAAAATCAATCGGGAAGCTGATCGGGCCGTTTGTAAAAAAGTAGTAAGACAATTTGTAATTATGATAGAATATTCATGGAAAGCATTATTTAACCATGAGCAGGTGTTGGAAAGATGATAAAAATTTTATTAATTAATGGTCCGAACCTTAATCGATTAGGTAAACGGGAACCGGTTCATTATGGCTCCTCTACCCTAGAAGATGTGGAAGCCCAATTGAATGAGCAAGCAGAAGGGTTAGATGTGGACTTGAGCTGTTTTCAATCTAATCATGAAGGTGAGATCATCGATAAACTACATTGGTCAGAAGATCATGGATTCGATGGGGTCATCATTAATCCAGGAGCATTCACGCATTACAGCTATGCGATTCGTGATGCGATTGCCGGTATTGATGTTCCGGTTATTGAGGTGCATATTTCGAATATACATGCCCGTGAGAGTTTCCGTCACGAATCGGTTACTGCCCCGGTATCAGCTGGACAGATTGTCGGATTGGGAATACATGGATATGAATTGGCATTACAGGCCATTACGAAAATTGCAAGGGGGAGAATTAAATGAATAAACTGGAACGGTTGCGCGAATCAATGGAAAAAGTGAACGTTGATGGGTTATTAATTACAAGTACATATAACCGCCGGTTTATGACTAACTTCACGGGAAGTACCGGTGTCGTGCTGGTTTCACAGAAAGAGGCTAAGTTCATCACGGACTTCCGATATGTAGAACAGGCCGGGACCCAGGCTAAGGGTTTTGAAATCGTTCAACATAAAGGAACACTCCTTGAAGAAGTCGGGAAACAAGTTGAAGAGATGAAAATTACCAAATTGGGCTTTGAACAAGACCATATGACATTTGCCACATTTAAGGCTTATGAAAAGGCTATCAAAGCTCAACTTTTGCCGTTGTCGGGAGTAATTGAGAATTTACGCTTGATAAAGACTTCTTCAGAGATTAAGATATTAAAGGAAGCGGCTGCTATCGCTGATGCTGCCTTTACACATATTCTTGATTTTATTCGTCCAGGCGTCACTGAGCTGGATGTGTCCAATGAACTTGAATTCTTCATGAGGAAACAAGGCGCAACTTCATCTTCTTTCGATATCATTGTCGCATCAGGTGTTCGATCTGCTCTTCCACATGGTGTTGCAACGGATAAGACTATCGAAAAAGGTGACTTCATCACATTGGATTATGGTGCGTACTATAATGGATATGTATCGGATATCACCCGCACATTAGCAGTCGGTAAGCCAAGTGAAGAACTTATTAATATTTATGACATTGTTTTAGAAGCTCAATTACGCGGCATGGCTGGGATTAAACCTGGGATGACGGGTAGGGAAGCGGATGCACTAACTCGCAATTTAATTGAAGAAAAAGGGTTTGGACAATACTTTGGACACTCGACGGGACATGGAATTGGTCTTGAAGTCCATGAAGGTCCCGCATTATCCGTAAGGTCTGATATCATTTTAGAACCAGGCATGGCAGTTACCGTTGAACCGGGGATTTACCTACCGGGAATTGGCGGAGTACGCATTGAAGATGATACAATCGTTACATTAAGTGGTAACGAAGCACTTACTCATTCATCAAAAGAGTTAATCATTCTGTAAACATGTACATGTAGGAGGACAAATTTATGATTTCAGTAAACGATTTTCGCACAGGTGTAACCATTGAAGTAGATAATGGAATTTGGCAGGTTATTGAATTCCAACACGTTAAACCAGGTAAGGGAGCGGCATTTGTACGTTCTAAATTACGTAATCTTCGTACAGGTTCCATCCAAGAAAAAACTTTCCGCGCCGGTGAAAAAGTGGCGAAAGCACATATCGAGAACCGCAAAATGCAGTATCTTTATGCAAGTGGAGACAGCCATGTATTCATGGATAACGAAACATACGACCAAATCGAACTTCCAGCATCAAGTATCGAACGCGAATTGAAATTCTTAAAGGAAAACATGGAAGTACATATCTTGACTTTCCAAGCGGAAACACTAGGCGTCGAGCTTCCTAATACAGTTGAACTTGAAGTTGCTGAAACAGAGCCAGGCATTAAAGGCGATACATCTTCAGGTGGAACAAAAACTGCTGTACTTGAAACGGGCCTTTCCGTTCAAGTGCCATTCTTCATCAACCAAGGCGACAAATTATTGATTAACACAAACGAAGGTTCATACGTATCACGTGCCTAAGTTAACCTAAGTCATAAGAAGTCCGGGATTAATCATCCCGGGCTTTTTTTTATGTTTTTTTAGTCACAAAGATGAATTCAGGCGATGCTTCTTTGATTAGCTTGTCATCATTATATGATTCCCGGCATACATTTTATTGAAAGTGGTGTATACAGGAGGATTGCCTAAATGGAAATGGTACTTTCTTTTCTACCGAAAAAACTATGCGCACATCTCCAAGGGATGACCCCGATGATGATAGAAAAAATAGAAGAGCTGAGGATTCGAGTCGGCAGGCCGTTAGAAGTGATAGTAGGGGGAAATCCTTTCTTTTTCCCTTATGAAGTGACCCCGAGTGATGCAGAGCAATTACTGAATTCTATAGGCCAATTTTCGCTATATACGCTAGAAGAAGAATTAAAGCGCGGTTATATCACCATAGCCGGGGGACATCGTGTAGGACTAGCGGGCAAGGTCATACTGGAAAATGGGATGGTCAAGGCGATAAGGGATATCTCGTCCTTTAATATTCGGGTAGCACGTGAAAAGATAGGGGCAGCTGAACCACTCACGGCTTATTTATATAATGGGGAATGGCAGCATACCCTTTTAATCGGTGCCCCCCAGTCAGGGAAAACGACCATTTTGCGTGATATTGCCAGAATGATCTCGAGTGGAATCGATCGGAAGGGCATCCCTCCTCAAAAAGTGGGGATTGTGGATGAACGATCGGAAATAGCTGGTTGTGTTCATGGAGTTCCTCAACTTGAATTCGGCCCAAGGGTGGATGTCCTTGATGGCTGCCCCAAAGCGGAAGGGATGATGATGATGATTCGTTCTATGTCCCCGGATGTATTGGTTGTGGATGAAATTGGACGGGCAGAGGATACACAAGCGGTACTCGAAGCCGTAAACGCAGGAATTAAACTGATCATCACTACGCATGGCCATACACTGGAGGAAGTGAAAAAACGTCCTTTTGTATCGGAAATCTTAAGACAGAATATTTTTGAACGCTTTATTGAATTACAAAGAAGTAAGACAGGAGACCGGAGTTATAGGGTGTTCGATGCGGCGGGTGGCCAATTATTCTTAGGTGGAGCCGTGAGTCCTCATGTTTAAGATGATTGGAGCGGCCATCATTATTTTAGCCACAACATGGGCGGGCTTTGAAGCCGCCAAGAAATTGAGTATGCGCCCCCGCCAGTTACGTCAACTGAAAGTCGCCATGCAATCGCTTGAAGCTGAAATCATGTATGGGCAGACCCCTTTGAAAGAAGCAGCCCAGAAGCTCTCCAAGCAAATGCCAAAACCACTTTCCCACTTTTTCCATACGTTTGCCAATCGACTTGAATCAGGCGAAACAACTGTAAAAGAGGCTTGGGACGCTAGCTTGAAAAAGATATGGCAGTCCCTTGCTTTAAAGCAAGGGGAGTTTGAAATCCTATCTCAGTTCGGTGAAACCCTTGGGAGAAGTGATAAATATCATCAGCAAAAACAAATCATGCTAACGATGGCACACTTGGAACGGGAAGAGAACGATGCACTGGAACGACAGAGAAAGTATGAAAAGATGATGAAGAGCCTAGGCTTTTTATCAGGATTATTATTAATCATTTTGCTGATGTAGGGCATATGCGGGAGGGATAAACATGGGCATTGATGTGGACATCATATTCAAGATAGCGGGTGTGGGGCTTGTCGTGGCGTTTCTTCATACGATTCTCGATCAGGTAGGGAAAAAGGAATATGCTCAGTGGGTGACACTTTTTGGCTTTATCTATATTTTGTTTATGGTAGCTTCCGTGATAGAGGATCTATTTCAAAAAATTAAGTCCGTATTCCTATTCCAGTAAAGGGGGTAATCGCGATTGAAATCATAAAAATCGTCGGAATTGCCCTAGTAGCCACCTTTTTAGCCTTGATAGTCAAGGAGCAGAAGCCAAATTTTGCTTTTTTGTTAGTCGTTTTTGTAGGTTGTACAATCTTTCTCTTTCTGGCGGATAAAATATACGAAATCATTTTGATGCTTGAAAAGATAGCTGTGAATGCGAATGTCAATACAGTTTATTTAGAGACAATCTTGAAAATTATCGGAATTGCTTATATCGCTGAATTTGCTTCTCAAATCACAAAAGATGCAGGTCAAGGGTCATTAGCTTCCAAAATAGAACTGAGCGGGAAGATTTTGATCTTGGCCATGGCCATTCCCATTTTGACGGTCATTATTGAAACGGTAATACAGATGCTCCCTAGTTAATGGACTATTCCAACTAGTCAATTGAGGTGAATGTATGAAGCAGCAGATGCCTTTCTTATTCTTCCTATTCGTTTTATTCTTTTTCCTGCATACATCTGTTGGACATGCTGCCGAAAATGGTGAAATCAAGAATGAGCCCATTAAGCAATCTGAGGAAGAACAGACATGGAGGGATAACCAGGAACCAATCATGCAATCAGAACTGGTACAAGCCCAAATTGAAAGATTAGGCGTTGACGAGCTCAAGCAATATTGGGATGACATCGTAACGGAATATGGCGGTTTCTTACCGGAAAGCCAAAAGGGTAGTTTTATGGATTTTGTGAGTGGTGAAAAGAAGTTTTCATTCGAACAATGGTTTAAAGGCATAATGAAATTCGTCTTTCATGAACTCCTTGTAAACGGTAAATTACTGGGATCGCTCATTCTTTTGACCGTGTTCAGCATGTTTCTGCAAGCACTACAGAATGCTTTTGAACGGAGCTCAGTGAGTAAGGTGGCCTATGCGATCGTTTATATGGTATTGATCATAATGGCACTGAATAGTTTCCATGTGGCCATTGAATATACAAAAGATACGATTGATCTAATGATTTCCTTTCTAATGGCGCTCCTACCTTTGTTGTTAGCTTTAATAGCGGCTTCAGGTGGTCTTGTATCCGCTGCATTCTTTCATCCAATCTTAATGTTCCTGATGAATACCAGTGGGATATTGATCCAATATGTCGTCCTGCCTCTCTTATTCTTCGCTGCCATTTTAAGTATTGTCAGCACATTGTCTGAACATTACAAAGTGACCCAACTCGCGCAATTGCTTCGTAATTTTGCTATCGGGATCCTGGGTGCCTTCATGACGATATTTCTCGGTGTGATTTCCGTCCAGGGTGCCTCATCCGCCGTTGCCGATGGAGTGACGATCAGGACGGCAAAATTCATTACCGGTAATTTCATTCCGGTGATAGGGCGTATGTTCACTGATGCGACGGATACAGTCATTAGTGCATCAGTCCTTCTTAAAAATA
Source organism: Peribacillus sp. NPDC097198 (assembly GCF_044762055.1). Classification (NCBI taxonomy): domain Bacteria; kingdom Bacillati; phylum Bacillota; class Bacilli; order Caryophanales; family Bacillaceae; genus Peribacillus; species Peribacillus sp. NPDC097198. Next base: position 55,737 of record NZ_JBIWDO010000004.1, read on the forward strand.
CGGTGGGCTTGGCAGGTGTCGTCATCCTTCTGCTCATCATTGCTTTCCCCGCCATAAAGATCTTAATGATCGCTTTTGTCTATAAGTTGGCTGCCAGTCTTTTGCAACCACTTGGAGGAGGACCCGTCATCAATTGTCTCGACATTATTAGTAAGAGTATGATTTATATTTTTGCAGCGCTGGCCATCGTATCTCTCATGTTCTTTTTATGCATCACCGTAATTATCGCAGCCGGGAATATAACGCTGATGGTCCGCTAGGAAGGATGAAGTGTGAGTGAGCTTTTTAGCTGGTTGGATAACAAATATTATCGTATTTGTATTGCTGGCAACCGTGATCGATATGCTGCTTCCCAGTTCAGCACTGCAAAAATATGCAAAAATGGTCATCGGACTATTATTGATCGCGATAATTCTTACTCCAATTTTGGGACTATTTCATACGGATTTTGATAAAATTCTTTCCACTGTGACAAGTGAATTTGAAAACCCAAATAAAAAAGATTTAGGAAATTTAACAGAAATGAAGAAAAAAGAAATACAAGCTACCCAAGGTGCATATATTTTAGAACAAATGGCTGTTGACCTACAGACAGAAGTGGAAGAGGAGTTGGTGGAGGAGTACCAAGTAAAGATCAGTTCGATTGAAGTCGGAGTCACGAATGAAGAAAGTCCGAGCTTAGAAGAACTACAGCATATCAATATTTCATTGGAGGAGGCGGAAAAAAGAGACTCATCCTCCGCGATAGAGACGGTGGCTAAGGTGGACATCAGCACCCGGGAAAAGACCACACCTACTATGTTGAACCTCGAAGCCGTCAAGAAGTTTCTGGCAGCAAGTTGGTCTGTCGATGAAGAAATCATTAAAATCGCCGGGGAGAGGAGTGACTGAGATATGAATAAAGATAAGGGTCCATTATCCTGGCTAAACAAACTATTGAACAAAGATCCGGACCAAAAAGATCCCCAAGATAAAAAACCTTCGATGTATATCTATGCCTTAATTGTTGTCCTATTGGGTGTGGGAATCATGATGGCCGGGAATCTATTGACCACCACGAACCAGGCAGGGAAGATAACGGGCGATAAAGCGGTATTCAGTAATAATAAGCAGGAAGAAGAGGATGTGGAAACATTCGGTCAGAAAAACCAGACCGACTTCAAGTCGACAAAAGATTATGAAGTATACCTGGCGAACGAAATGAAGGAAGCCCTGGAATCCATTGTAGGTGTGGAGGATGTAAAAGTCGTAATCTATGTGGATGCATCCGAGAAAAAAGTCTATGAAAGAAATAAAACCACTCAAAAACAAGTGACTCAAGAAACCGACCAGGAAGGCGGAAAAAGAACGGTCGAAGACACCTCGGTAGATGAACAGCTTGTCCTGATTAAAAACGGGGAAAAAGAGGGACCAATCATTTCCGAAACCCAAAAGCCAAGCGTACGAGGGGTCCTCGTTGTCGCTAAAGGGGCAGATAATATACAAATTAAGAAATGGATTGTCGAAGCTGTAACACGCTCGCTTGATGTGTCAAGTCACCGGGTTTCTGTCATGCCTAAAAAATAAGGGGGAAAACGAACATGTTATTGAAAAAACAAACGGTTTGGTTATTGACGATGTTAAGTCTAGTAGTGGTGCTCTCGGTCTACTATTTAACGGCTCCTGAAGAAAATGCAGCAGATTTGCCGGCAACGGAAGAACAAAAAAATCAGACAGAAAGTCAAACGGAAAGCAAAGGAGACAGTAAAGAAGAAAGCAAAAAGGAAACGGAGACTTCCACAGGGGATAATGGTTCTTCTGTAACCATTGCTTCCGGTGACGAATTTGAGGCATTAAGAATGCAAATTGAGGACGAACGTGCGAAATTGAATGAAGAGTTAACGGTTAAAATGGGGGATACCGATCTATCCGCTGAAGAAAGAGATGAAGCTTATGCTAAAATCGAACAATTAAGTGAAACGAAAGTGAAGGAAAATATCATTGAAAACTTAATTGTAGCGATGGATTATAATGCTGCGCTTGTCCGGGTTGATGGAACGGATGTAAAAGTGAGTGTAAAAGCTGATAAACAAACGAAGACGGAAGCTAATAACATCATACGCCTTGTACGTAAAGAAGTGGAGAATGCACAAAATGTAGTCGTGAATTTCCAACCGGAAAAATAATTTTAAAGTGAGTGGAAACTGATACACAACAGTTTTTCGAAAAAGGAAATATGCATGCTGGTTCTTTTCTTTAGTAGAAAAGGCCTTTTTTTTCGGAAAAAAATGGATGGTCGCGATTTGGTGGTTCCAAAAAAAGGAGACAAAAAAATAAAAATACCTCCCCTCGGCATTATCCAATGTAATCCCTTTAAAGTAATAAAAAAGGCGGTTTTACATGGTTTTTACCGTTTTAATAGGGGGAAATTCCGAATTATATTTTAAAAATAGATTTAAAAAATTCACAATCTTAAGATAAAAGTGTAATATAGAACTGTAAATAGCAAGTCCCAACTAATCTATCATTGAATATATACAAGCTAATATTGTATGATATTAGAAGCAGGTATTAAAAAATTCAAAACTTCCTGCTAGACATATTTTTTGAGGGATTTACTTCTGTTATATTACAGAAGGGATATGTGAAATGTCTTTCGGTGTTTTAAAAGAAACGGCTCCGGTGCTAGAGACGGCAGAGGCCAAAGACGATGGGCAAATTACATATACATATTGAATTGTATCAAATTTCCATTAAATCAGACAAGGGGTGCCTAAAATGAAGGTCCAAGAAATTCGTGAAATTATTAAGTTAGTCGATCAATCTAACATCGGTGAATTTGTTTATGAAAATGAAGGAACCAAAATTTTGCTGAAGAAAACGGAAGCGGGTACAGTAGCTTATCCAGCACCTGCTCAAGAAGTCGTACAAGCTAAAGCGGCTGTTGAAGTCACACCTACACCAGCAGCCCAGCCAGTAGCTAAAGCGCCAGAAGCAGCAACACCAGCAACTCCTATAAATGAGCAAGAAAACTTACATAAAATCACATCCCCAATGGTGGGAACGTTCTATCAATCTCCTTCTCCTGATGCTGATGCATACGTGAAAGTAGGCTCCAAAGTAACGGCGGACAAAATTGTCTGCATCGTGGAAGCTATGAAACTTTTCAATGAAATTGAAGCGGAAGTAAACGGGGAAATTGTAGAAGTACTTGTAAAAGAAGGCCAACTTGTAGAATATGGTCAACCATTATTTTTAGTAAAGCCTGAATGAGGAGCTGTTTCTAAATGATTAAGAAGGTATTGATTGCAAATCGCGGTGAAATTGCAGTCCGGATTATTAGGGCTTGCAAGGAGCTTGGTATTGAAACTGTAGCGGTTTATTCAGAAGCCGACAAAGAGGCACTACATGTACAAATTGCTGACGAAGCTTACTGTATTGGTCCTAAACTATCAAAAGATAGTTATTTAAATACAACGAACATTATCAGCACAGCCAAGAAAACAGGTGCGGATGCCATCCATCCTGGATATGGTTTCCTTGCAGAAAATGCTAACTTTGCGGAGCTATGTCGTGAATGTAATATTATATTCATAGGACCAAGTCCTGAGGCCATCAATAAAATGGGAACTAAGGACGTGGCAAGGGAGACCATGCGTAAAGCTGGTGTTCCTATCGTACCAGGTTCAAAAGGAATCATTAAGGACACGGATGAAGGTGTGGCACTTGCCAAGGAAATGGGCTACCCAGTCATCATTAAAGCTACAGCTGGTGGCGGCGGTAAAGGGATCCGTGTTGCGAGAACGGAAGAAGAGCTCGTCAAAGGCATTAATATCACGCAACAAGAGGCAGCAACGGCCTTCGGCAACCCGGGCGTATATATTGAAAAGTATATCGAGGACTTCCGTCATGTTGAAATTCAGGTGATGGCTGATAACCACGGGAATGCCATTCATTTAGGAGAGCGTGACTGCTCGGTTCAACGACGTTTACAAAAGCTTGTTGAAGAAACACCATCTCCGGCCCTTGATGGGGAGACACGTGCGGAAATGGGACAAGCTGCCGTTACAGCTGCTCTTGCCGTTAATTATTCCGGTGCAGGTACGGTGGAATTCATTTATGATTATGTGAATAGGAAGTACTATTTCATGGAAATGAATACACGTATCCAAGTGGAACATCCTGTTACGGAAATGGTCACAGGTGTAGACTTGATTAAAGAACAAATCAAAGTCGCTTCTGGCGATAAGCTTTCTCTTTCACAGGAGGAAGTGACCTTTAACGGTTGGTCAATCGAATGCAGGATCAATGCGGAAAATCCTGAAAAGAATTTCATGCCTTCCGCAGGGAAAATCCAGATGTATTTACCACCAGGTGGATATGGCGTCCGTGTGGATTCTGCAGCATACCCAGGATATACAATACCGCCATATTACGATTCCATGATTGCTAAATTAATTGTCCATGCACCGACAAGAGAAGAAGCAATCGAGAAAATGAAACGAGCTTTAGGCGAGTTTGTCATTGAGGGAATTAAGACTACAATTCCTTTCCATATTAAGTTACTTCAGCATGAACAATTTGTTTCTGGAGAATTTAATACCAAATTCCTTGAAATTTATGATGTAATGAACTCATAATGTAAAGGAAGACAGGAGGTGCTTTTAGAATGAGTGAATTGGAAGGCAAGTTACTCGAAATGGATGAATACAATAGTGGACTTGGTAAAGTTGAGATTGCACCTGAGGTTATAGAAGTTATCGCGGGTATTGCTGCATCGGAAGTGGAAGGTGTAGCACATATGCGGGGGAATTTTGCGACAGGCGTAGTAGAAAAGCTTGGCAAGAAGAACCACGGCAAAGGTGTTAAAGTAGACTTAACAGGTGAAACGATCAAAGTCGATCTATATTGTGTGATGAAATTTGGTGTGTCTATTCCGAAAATTGCACAGGAAGTTCAAGACAATATTCGTGAAGCGTTACTAAATATGACTGCTATCGACGCGGGAGAAGTAAACATTCATGTTGTTGGAATAGCTTTCGAAAATGCAAAAAATGAAACGGATTACGAGCAAGAAGTGTAATCGGCATCATTCTAACTAAAACCTGCAAAAACCCGACTATATGTCGGGTTTTTGTTTTGAGTCTTTATTCAATGAATCCATCCCGCTCTCATAATATTCTGTTATACGAACATAATAAGGCGGTGTATGGAAGTTTCCCTTTAATTTACGTGGGTTTTCTGTTAGAGTGTAAAAGATGAAATATGATCATGAAAGCTAAGCAGGGACTTTTGGCAGTTTCGAAAAAATATAACATGATCCGTTGTACAAAAGTTAAATGGCGAAACATCCATTTAACGTGAATCCTCATGAGAAATTGCATAGAGGTTCATGTCATGGAGAGTATTTTGACGTTTTTGTTAGCGGAAAATAGATGAATCTATAGAAATTACGATAAAGAACTTAATATTTTCGATAAATTGTTGATTATTGTTCGTCTGTACTAGCATTTTCATATATAATAGTAGATGTCAAAGGAGTAAGATTATGAAAAGAAGAGTAGCCCGTGAAAAATCCCTTCAAGCACTATACCAAATAGATATCGCCAAGTCAGAACCGGAAGAAGCTATGGAAAGTGTGCTGAACGGTGCACCCACTGACGAGTATTTCGAAACATTAGTTACAGGGATAGCGGAAAAGCGTGAACAGATTGATGGAATGATCAGAGATAATTTGGAAAACTGGACATTGGAAAGACTCGCAAATATCGATCGGAATCTACTGCGTATCGCAGTTTATGAAATGATCCATTGTGATGATGTCCCGGTAAGTGTTGCGATGAATGAAGCTATTGAAATTGCTAAGAAATTCGGTGATGACCAATCAAGCAGCTTTGTGAATGCCGTTTTATCCAAAGTCAAAGAAAAAGTCGGCAACTAAAGCTATTTTAGGTACTGATGGGTCTCCGCAATTTCTTTAGCGAAAGTTAACTTGGGAGGAACTACACATGTCAGCTCAAATCATTAATGGTAAAGAAATTGCAGAGTCGGTAAGGCAGGATATTAGCAAGGAAGTCCAACAATTACGTGAAAAAAATGTTGTGCCCGGATTGGCCGTTATATTAGTTGGTGACAATCAGGCTTCACAAACCTATGTGCGAAATAAGCAAAAAGCTTGTGAAGATTTAGGCATGCATTCCGTGTTAATCCAAAAACCTGCGGATTTAACACAGCAGGAATTAATACAGAACATCGATGAATTAAACCAGGATGACAGCATTCATGGGATTTTGGTGCAGCTGCCGTTACCTGGACATATTCAGGAAAAAGCGATTATTGAAGCGATTTCACCTGAGAAGGATGTTGACGGGTTCCATCCAATCAACATTGGCAGGATGATGACGGGACAGGATGCTTTCTTGCCGTGCACGCCGTATGGAATTATGGTCATGCTTGAACATATCGATTATAACCTTGAAGGCAAGCACGTCGTTATTGTCGGAAGAAGCAATATCGTAGGGAAACCATCAGGACAGTTGTTTTTGAATGCGGATGCAACGGTTACATATTGCCACTCTAAGACGAGTGACCTTGCTTACTTTACTAAACAAGCTGATGTGGTCGTGGTTGCCGTCGGTAAAAGAGATACAATCACCAGTGCCCACATTAAAGAGGGTGCCGTCGTGATTGATGTTGGCATGAACAGAAATGATGAAGGTAAGCTTTGTGGAGACGTTTCGTTTGAAGAAGTGAAGGAAAAAGCTTCTTACATTACCCCTGTACCTAGAGGCGTAGGTCCGATGACGATTACGATGCTCATGAAGAATACTGTTAAATCTGCTCAGAAAACACTTAACTTGGATAAACAAACAATGAAAAGTTAAAAAAAATGCCAAATTATTTTAAAGAAGCGGACCTCTTGTTTTATAATAACAAGAGACCGCTTTTTTCTATGTAAAGATTAACTGGGACTATAAGTCTGCAGTAAAGGCTGGTTCCCTTTATATCCGATTCTGTCGGAAGGAGACATTATATGAGCGACCAACAATATTTAAGTGTGTCGGCTTTAACAAAATATATAAAACGAAAGTTCGATGTGGATCCGCATTTGCAAAATGCATACATAAAAGGGGAAATATCCAATTTCAAACAGCATACAAGCGGGCATATGTACTTTACTTTAAAAGACGAGAAAGCCCGTTTGCTGGCTGTCATGTTTGCGGCTAACAACAAAGGGATGAAATTCACACCTGAAAATGGGATGAAGGTACTTGTAAGGGGAGATATATCCCTATACGAAGCCAGTGGACAGTATCAGCTTTATGTGAAAAGCATGGCTCCTGACGGTGTGGGGGATCTATACATTGCATATGAACAGTTAAAGAAAAAACTGGAAGAAGCAGGATTATTCCTGGCTAAACATAAGAAAGCGATTCCGCAATACCCCAAATCGGTGGGGGTCATTACATCACCGACTGGGGCAGCTTTAAGGGATATTATAACGACCATCAAGCGGCGTTATCCCATTACTAAAATCATTGTTTATCCAGCTCTTGTACAAGGAAATAATGCTGCTAAATCGATTGCACAGGCGATTTCACTGGCCAATGCAAGAGCAGAATCCGATGTGCTGATAGTTGGGAGGGGCGGTGGTTCCATCGAGGAACTTTGGGCCTTCAATGAAGAGATAGTAGCTGAGTCGATATATGATTCGGATATTCCCATTATCTCAGCAGTGGGGCATGAAACGGATTTCACGATTGCTGACTTTGTTGCTGACATGCGTGCGCCGACTCCTACGGGGGCAGCGGAGCTTGCAGTGCCTCACCTGAATGAAATATTGGAAAGGTTGATGAATCGCAAGAATCGTTTGACACGTTCCATCCAGGAGCAAGTGAATGCCAATCGTACACATTTGAGTAGGCTTGAAAGGTCTTACGCATTCCGTTACCCTCATAAAATGTACGAACAAAAACTTGAACAGTTGGATAGGGCAACAGAGAGGTTAGGGAAAACCAGTACGCGATATTTCCTGAAGAAAAGGGATGAATTGAATCAGATGACTGAAGTTCTGAATAAACAGCATCCTGAGCAATTGGTCAGGACTTCAAAGGAAAACCTGCAGCAGTACGAAAAAGCGCTGCGTAAGACTATGGAAGCCATCTATCGTCAAAAATCACAGCGATTCGTTTCAATGACTGCCACTCTATCGGCCCTAAGCCCACTGAAGATCATGGAGCGGGGCTATGGGTTAGTCTTTACTGAAGATGAGACGTTAATTAAAAGCACACAGCAAGTATCCACTGGAGATAAGATAGCTGTTTCGATAAAAGACGGAACACTTGAATGTGAGATAACCGAAATAAAGGAGCGGATTGAGCCATGACTAACAAAAAGGATATTACATTTGAAGAAGCGATGGAGAACCTCGAGAAAATTGTAGAACAGTTGGAAGAAGGAGATGTACCATTGGAAAAAGCCATTTCCATTTATAAACAAGGAATGGATTTATCCAGACTATGCCATACCAAGTTGAAAACTGTCGAGGATCAGTTAACGCAAATTTTACGCGAAGATGGAGAACTGGAAAACTTTGCGGTTCAGGAGGAAGAATAATATGAGTACGGCAACGTTCGAAACTTTTTCGAAAGAGTATAAAGCGTTAATAGAGAAAGAAGTTGTTGAATATGTGAAGAAATTGAACGCTCCAGAAAGCGTCAAAGAAGCTATGGCCTATTCCTTGGAGGCAGGCGGAAAACGCATCCGTCCTTTATTGGTCTTCTCGGTATTGTCGGCATTCGGAAAAGATTTGAGGTTGGGGATTCCGGCTGCAGCGGCAATTGAAATGATTCATACGTATTCTTTGATTCATGATGACCTGCCAGCGATGGATGATGATGATCTCCGACGCGGAAAACCGACGAATCATAAAGTTTTCGGTGAAGCGGTGGCCGTACTCGCGGGTGATGCCTTACTTACATATAGCTTCCAATTGGTGGCTGAAATGTCTGATCCCGAAGTGAGTGCGGAGATGAAGTTGGATTTAGTAACTGAAATTGCAAAATCCGCCGGTGCAGAAGGAATGGTTGGAGGACAAGTAGCAGATATGGAAGGCGAAGAAAAGCAGCTGACCCTTAGTGAAATGGAGTATATTCATGAACATAAAACGGGGAAACTATTGGCGGCAAGTATCCTTTCAGGTGCCATCTTAGCTGGAGCCGATGCCAATCAACGTCAGCATCTCCGCGATTTTGCTTATCACTTGGGACTTGCTTTTCAAATCCGGGATGATATCCTGGATATTGAAGGTTCGGTCGAGCTTATTGGTAAGCCTGTCGGCAGTGACGCGGCGAACCACAAAAGCACCTATCCTTCCCTGCTGACGCTACAGGGAGCCAAGGACAAATTGAATCATCATATCCAATTGGCGCATGCTTCCTTAGCGGAAACGAAATTACAAACGGGCCTATTGAATGAATTAACGGATCTAATAGCGAATCGAGATCATTGAGCATTACCAAATTTGTTATCAAACAAAGTTTTATGGTATACTCATTGTGAAAATTTATGCAACATAAAATGAATTCATAAATGACGATACGTGATAAAATTGGTATATAAAGCCGCCGAAATCACCTGGGTGTTGGCGGCTATTCTTTAACTTAAAAAGAATTTTTCGGTCAAGCCTTCTATAATAGTCGCTTTTGAGGCTCTGATTATGCTTACAACCGGAAATGACAGAAAGTGAGTGGTCCTGTTTGGATCTTCTATCTATAAAAGACCCTTCATTTTTGAAGAAAATGAATAATGAAGAGCTTGTCGAATTAAGTGTGGATATTCGTAAATTCCTCGTGGAAAAATTATCGGTAACTGGTGGGCATATCGGTCCCAATTTAGGCGTGGTCGAGTTGACAATCGCGCTTCATAAAGAATTTGATAGTCCGAATGATAAAATTTTATGGGATGTAGGTCATCAATCTTATGTTCATAAAATCTTAACAGGAAGAGCCGGAGAGTTTAATACGTTAAAGAAATACAAAGGGCTTTGTGGTTTTCCAAAAATGATTGAAAGCCCTCATGATGTTTGGGAAACGGGACATAGCTCGACCTCTCTTTCCGCTGCCATGGGAATGGCTGCAGCCCGTGATATCAAAGGAGAAAAGAGTTTTATCCTACCAGTGATAGGGGATGGCGCCCTTACAGGTGGAATGGCTCTTGAAGCCTTGAATCATATCGGTGATGAGAAAAAGGACATGATCGTTATATTGAATGATAATGAAATGTCCATTGCCCCTAATGTAGGCGCCTTGCACTCGGTACTGGGAAGATTAAGGACAGCAGGAAAATACAACTGGGCAAAAGACGAGTTGGAAATGTTCTTGAAAAAGATTCCCGCAGTCGGTGGCAAACTAGCAGCAACGGCCGAACGCTTGAAAGACAGTATGAAATACCTGTTGGTGTCCGGCATGTTTTTCGAGGAGTTAGGTTTTACCTATCTTGGACCAGTAGATGGCCATAATTATGAAGAACTGTTAGATAACTTGAGATTTGCCAAGAAAACTAAGGGTCCTGTCCTGTTGCATGTAATTACCAAAAAAGGAAAAGGGTACTCACCTGCTGAGCTTGATACGACAGGCAATTGGCATGGAACAGGCCCATACAAAATTGAAACGGGTGACTTCGTTAAATCACCTAGTAAAGGGCCGGCTTGGAGTGCGTTAGTAAGTGAAACGGTACGCAAGCTTGCACGAAATGACGAACGTATCGTTGCGATAACACCTGCGATGCCCGTTGGATCGAAGTTAGTCGGTTTTGCGAATGAATTTCCTGAGCGTTTTTATGATGTTGGAATTGCTGAGCAGCATGCCGCTACTTTCGCAGCCGGGTTGGCAACCCAGAAAATGAAACCGTTTTTGGCGATTTACTCAACCTTCTTGCAAAGAGCGTATGATCAGGTGGTACATGATATCTGCCGTCAAAACTTGAATGTCTTTATTGGCATTGACCGTGCCGGTCTTGTCGGTTCTGATGGGGAAACGCATCAAGGTGTGTTCGATATCGCGTTCCTACGCCATGTTCCTAATATGGTATTGATGATGCCTAAAGATGAAAATGAAGGTCAGCATATGGTCAATACAGCCATTAATTATGATGATGGTCCCATAGCCATGCGTTTTCCGCGCGGAAATGGACAGGGAGTCGTCATGGATACAGAATTACAACAAATCCCGATTGGTTCATGGGAAGTATTGAAAGAAGGATCGGACGTTGCCATTTTAACATTTGGGACAACTATTCCGATGGCTCTTGAAGCAGCAGCCCAACTTGAAAAAGAGGACTACTCTGTAAAGGTTATCAATGCTCGTTTCATAAAGCCTCTTGATGAAAAGATGCTTAGCAGCTTACTTGGCGAGAAAATGCCAATATTGACAATTGAAGAAGCCATTCTTCAAGGTGGATTCGGTAGTTCAGTACTTGAATATGCACATGACCAAGGGTTCTACGGGGCAATCATTGACCGAATGGGCATACCAGATTACTTCGTTGAACACGGTAGTGTGGACGAGTTACTGGAAGAAATCGGCCTAACAACGGATACGGTTAAGAAAAAGATTAAAATGATAACGCCAAAAAAAGAAAAAAGGGCCTGACAATATGAAAGTAGCGAAAGAAAGATTAGATGTTTTATTAGTAGAACAAGGATTGGCCGAAACGCGTGAAAAAGCAAAGCGTATGGTGATGGCTGGGCTTGTCTATGCAAATGAAGAAAGATATGAAAAACCAGGGGAAAAAGTGCCGGTTGATCTTGAATTGACGATAAAAGGGAAAGTGATGCCTTATGTATCAAGAGGTGGTCTGAAACTTGAGAAGGCATTGAAAGAATTTGATTTACACGTCGATGGAAAGATCCTTCTGGATATCGGCTCATCCACTGGGGGCTTTACCGATTGTGCTTTACAGAATGGCGCCATCATGTCTTATGCTCTTGATGTTGGCTATAATCAACTTGCATGGAAGCTAAGACAAGATGAGCGGGTTAAGGTCATGGAACGGACTAATTTCCGCTATGTCACACCTGCTGATTTAGATGGACAGATGCCTAACTTTGCAAGCATTGATGTATCTTTCATCTCGCTCACTTTGATTTTACCTGTGTTAAAAACCTTGCTTGTTCCAAAAAGCGACGTCGTGGCACTTGTAAAACCTCAATTTGAAGCGGGGAAGGGTCAAGTTGGCAAAAAAGGGATTGTCCGTGAGCCTAAAATTCATAAAGAAGTGTTGAACAAGATTATTTCCTTTGCACAAATGGAAGGATACGATATTAAAGATGCTTCCTTCTCTCCTATTACTGGTGGGGACGGCAACATAGAATTTCTGCTCCATTTATTTTGGGAGGGCCCAAAAGAAGTGGGAGATATGCTACTATCCAAAACGGTGGATGATATCGTTGGGGAAGCCCATGCCCAATTTAAAAAAGAATAGATAAGTCTTCGTATGGCTCCTTTGGCTGAATGGTTAGCTAAAGGAGCTTTTTTTCTTGAAATGGTTCATGTTCATGCACCAAGGTTTAGAAAAAGTATGCAAAGAAAGTTTTAGTACAAAATAAGGGATAAGAAATGTATATTAGAGAAAAAAGTTGTACAATTGTATAAAAATCCGCTAACATTAATATTAGCCTCTTTCTTCGACGGTTTTCTTGTGTGTTAGGGACGATTGTGAGGATTAGGAAAAGCAAAGCAATTACATATGGTCAGCTTGCTAAAGTTAGGGCAACGATGATAATTAAAATGAGCAACAGTTGAGAGGTGCTTCTACTTATGAATAAAGGACAGCGTCATATAAAAATAAGGGAAATAATTACGAATAATGATATTGAGACACAGGACGATTTAGTGGAAGAACTTAAAAATGCGGGGTATAACGTTACACAAGCAACTGTTTCAAGAGACATTAAGGAACTTCACCTTGTAAAGATACCGTTATCTGACGGCAGGTATAAATACAGCTTACCGGCTGACCAACGTTTTAATCCATTACAGAAATTAAAAAGAATGCTGGTTGATGCTTTTGTTCGCATTGACGCTGCAAATAATTTGCTAGTCATGAAGATGTTACCAGGTAATGCCCAAGCAATTTGTGCACTGATAGATAATTTGAATTGGCAAGAAATACTCGGAACCATCGGCGGTGATGATACATGTTTAATTATTTGCCGTTCTGAAGAAGACGCAAAGATCATTTCCGGCAAATTCTTGGACATGCTCTAATATTTTGAAGAGGTGATCTAGATTGTTAACAGAACTTTCGATTAGGAATTTTGCGATCATTGATAGCTTGTCCGTTTCTTTTGAAACAGGATTGACGGTATTAACGGGGGAAACTGGGGCAGGTAAATCCATTATCATTGATGCCGTGCATCTATTGGTTGGAGGGCGTGGTTCGGCAGAATTCATACGCCACGGTGAATCGAAGGCTGAGATAGAAGGCCTATTTCAAATAGAAGATGATACCCATCCGGTATTTGTTAAGGCGAAAGAATTTGGCATCGATATGAACGATGGAATGGCTATCCTGCGAAGGGACATTTCACTGAGTGGTAAAAGTGTATGCAGGGTCAATGGAAAATTGGTTACGATCGCGATATTGCGAGAGATAGGGCGGACATTAATCGATATTCATGGTCAGCATGAACATCAGGAATTAATGGATGAACGACTTCATCTTCCATTGCTGGACCAGTTTGGCGGGGAAAAAATCGCGGCCGCACTTGCTGAATACCAAAAGCTATATAAGAATTATGAAATGACATCCAAGCAGTTAAATAATTTGAGCCAGAACGAACAGCAAATGGTCCATCGATTAGATTTGATTCAGTTTCAGTCCGATGAAATCCAAAACGCGGAGTTGAAGCTTCATGAAGATGAAGAGTTGATGGAAGAACGAAAAAGGATCAACAATTTTGAGAAGATTCATGAGGCCCTCCAGACAAGTTATAATGCCTTAAATGGAGAGCAACATGCCGTGGATTGGCTTTCAGTAGCCATGAGTAATATGGAGGAAGCGGCCAACTTGGATGAAGCACTGAAAAAAAGCTCCGAAACCGTCTCAAATAGTTATTTCCTGCTTGAGGAAGCGGTTTCTACTATTAGAGATCAATTGGATTCTTTGGATTACGATACGGAACGGGTGGAGTTCATCGAAAGCCGTCTAAATGAAATTAACCAATTGAAGCGAAAATATGGGCGCAGCATCGAAGAGATTTTAGAGTATGGTGCAGGTATTGAAGAAGAAATCGAAAAGCTTCAAAATCGGGAAAGTCATATCTTAAAACTGGAAAAGGAACTTAAATCAATAAAGGCGGATTTGATTATTGAAGCGAAAAATCTGTCTGAGCTCAGACAAACATTCGCCCAGCAATTAACGAAGAGCATTCATCAGGAATTAAAGGATCTATATATGGAAAAGACCATATTCGAACCACATTTTCATCAAACGGCCTATACTTTTGATGAGCTATCAGAACGTGGGATTAATCAATCTGGTCTCGATAACATGGAATTTTATATATCCACCAATCCTGGTGAACCTTTAAAACCATTGTCAAAGATTGCATCTGGAGGAGAGTTGTCCCGGATTATGTTGGCGATGAAAAGTATTTTCTCCAAGCACCAAGGGATTACCTCCATCATTTTTGATGAGGTAGACACAGGTGTAAGTGGCCGGGTGGCTCAATCCATTGCCGAAAAAATCTACAAAGTGGCCACGGGTTCCCAAGTGCTTTGCATTTCCCATTTACCTCAGGTTGCCGCGATGGCGGATACTCATCTATTCATCGCCAAGAATGTGAGGGCCGGTCGTACCAACACTTCGGTGAAGCCTCTGGTAGAAACCGAAAAAATCCGAGAAATTGGCCGGATGATATCCGGTGTCGAGATAACGGATTTAACCAAACAGCATGCCAATGAATTGATTCAGCTTGCTAAAAAGATGAAAATCACTTCATGATGTTTCTAAGTAAGAAGGTATCATAATTTATCATAAGCATTCATTGTAAAGCTATCCAAAAACGGATAGCTTTTATTTTGTCCAGCTGTTATAAATGATTGTCATGAGGGCTAAATTAAAGGGGTAGCCATAAAGTTTTAGAGAGCGAGGAGAGTGAATGGATTGAAATTAGTATGGATCAACAGAATCATCGGTGGAATTCTCCTTGTTTCGCTATTAACATTAGGGTTATACCAGCCATTTCGTGAATATTTTTTAATTCCAAATCAGCTTGTACTCTTTGAGGGTAGTCACTATAGTATTTCCAAGTCATTACCTGTTTCAGCAAAAGCTTCAGATTCAAGTCAAGGAATTTCGGTCCATGATGAGAAAGCCTCCATTACACTAGGTGCCGAAAAGCCAGGTACGAACGAGGTGTTGCTTGATGTGGCAGGCTTACCTGCCAAGAAGGTTGATATAAGAGTGTTGAAAGATTTTAAAGTCATCCCTGGTGGGCAGTCCATAGGGGTTAAACTTAACACGTTGGGTGTGCTCGTGGTCGGTCATCATCTTGTTGATACACCTCAAGGAAAAAAATCCCCTGGTGAAAAAGCAAAAGTGGAAGTCGGGGACATCATTACGGAAATCAATGGCCAAACAATAAAAAAGATGGGCGACGTCACTCCTTTTGTCCAGCAGGCAGGTGAAAAGGGAGAACCGTTGAAGATCGTGATCAATCGTGATAATGAAGTGCTTCACAGTTCGCTCATGCCTCTAAAAGATAAAAATGAAGGAATCTTCAAATTAGGTCTGTATATCCGTGATTCAGCAGCGGGTATCGGGACGATGACATTTTATCACCCGGATACGAAAAAGTATGGTGCATTGGGACATGTCATATCGGATATGGATACAAAAAAACCAATCGTCGTGAAAGATGGGCAGATTGTACAATCAATGGTCACTTCCATCGAAAAGGGGAGTAATGGGGACCCAGGAGAAAAATTGGCGCGTTTTTCGGCTAACAGAGAAAAAATAGGTAACATTAATCGTAATAGTCCTTTTGGGATTTTTGGGAAACTAAATCAAGATTTCAAAAATGGTGTTATGGATAAGGCATTACCCATCACCCTTTCTCACCAGGTGAAGGAAGGGCCAGCCAAAATTCTTACGGTGGTGGATGGTTCAGAAGTAGAAGCCTTTGATGTGGAAATAGTCAGCTCCATTCCACAAAAGTTTCCTGCAATTAAAGGAATGGTTCTAAAAGTGACTGATAAAGAATTACTCAAAAAAACGGGCGGGATCGTTCAAGGAATGAGTGGCAGCCCAATCATACAAAATGGTAAATTAATCGGTGCCGTTACCCATGTATTTGTCAATGATCCTACAAGCGGATATGGAGTCCATATTGAATGGATGTTAAACGAAGCCGGTATCAATATATATGACAAAGAGGATTATGAGAAAGCAAGCTAACCATCGAAGGTATCCAACTGGATACCTTTTTTTACTTGGTTCAATATCAATGGCAACTAAAATGATTTATCTTGGAAAAGAGGTTTTTTGAAAGAAATGTGATAAAATGAAAATAAATGAAGATTTTTCGACAAAGCAGTTCTTCAGGTAGCAAACGAAGTCGAAAACAAGAGATATCCGGAGAATAATATTGAATTCCTTTTATTTTTTCGAAAATAAAAGGAATTTAGTTTCCATTGTCGAAAAGTTCAATTACAATAGAATTTAGTCATATAGAAAAAAGACCATTGTAGTTGAGGAGGAAATCAAGAGTGAAAAAAATCAAGGTATGCGTGGTAGATGATAATAGAGAGCTGGTTGGTCTTCTGGAAGAATACATTTCTGCACAAGATGACATGGAAGTAATCGGTGTTGCACATAATGGTCAAGATTGCATGGGGATGCTAGAAAGCGTTGATCCGGATATTTTGATTCTTGACATTATTATGCCTCATTTAGACGGATTAGGGGTATTGGAAAAACTTCGTGAAGTTAAACGGGGAAACATGCCTAATGTAATTATGCTTACTGCATTCGGTCAAGAAGATGTTACGAAGAAGGCTGTGGACTTAGGCGCTTCATATTTCATCCTGAAACCTTTCGATATGGAGAACTTGTCCAACCATATACGTCAAGTGAGCAACAAAGGACAGTCAGTTCTAAAGAACCATAGTCAGTTTAGTTACCGTCCTCAAAATGAGTCAAAACCGAAAAACCTTGATGCAAGTATCACAAGCATTATCCACGAAATTGGAGTGCCGGCACACATTAAGGGATATCTATATTTAAGGGAAGCCATTTCAATGGTTTATAATGATATTGAGTTATTGGGATCCATAACAAAAGTGCTGTATCCGGATATCGCGAAAAAATATAATACAACGGCTAGCCGGGTTGAACGTGCCATCCGTCATGCCATAGAAGTGGCATGGAGTCGTGGGAATATCGAATCGATTTCGTCTTTATTTGGTTATACCGTCAGCATGACAAAGGCGAAACCTACGAATTCCGAATTCATTGCGATGGTCGCAGATAAGCTACGTCTTGAACACAAAGCTTCTTGACAGGGTTAGGGGATACGGATTGTTTTTAATGAACAACTGACCATAAAGAGGCTAGAGCCGCTAAATAAAATATAGTAGAACTCGTGGCGCTTTTAAGTTGATAAGGTGTAGTTGTCTTTTTTTAGGCAAGTATGAGTAAGTCCATGAGTTTTTTATATTAAACGCCTTTTATTTATTGGATTATTCCTGAAGAATCCAATAAATAAAAGGCGTTTTTGTTTGGATATAGGGCTTCATATAGGATGAGTTTTTGCAAATATCAAATTACTTAGTAAAATATGTATGTTTTTAGATTTTTTTATGAGATTATGGCTTATAATTATAGGTATATATTCGTAGGCACGAGGAGGAAAGTTTGTGATTTATGAAGAAAATCAATATTTCATCTTGGAAATGGAAGAAGAAATAGTATATATGACCGTTTTTCAAAAAGGTTTTTCCATTCTGCAATTGAATCCAATCCTGAATAAATATCCACAAATCTCACTGGATAATTTTAAAGATTTAAAGGATGCACTTATACAGGCTAGCGGGGAAAAAATCAAAGTGGGTAAACAAAAACCACTCTTGGAGTGGAAGATAGCGGAAGACAAGCTGACAGCAAGTGTAAAGATTAATTGTTCTGCGGATTATTTGATGAATCACCAGTCAGAAATAGTGGGGATGATTTTACAGGATCTACAACGTGAGAATATTTCAGAAGGAATCTTAATGCATGTCTTGCAAAATCAGTTACAAGTGAAAGAATCAATTGTTGTGGCTAAAGGCATTGAGCCGGTTCATGGAACGGATGCTGTGGTCACCTATTACAAAAGGTCGGATAGAAAGCCTGCGATACGGGAGGATGGAAAGGCCGATTATTACGATATGAATTTCCTTGATGAAGTAAAAAAGGGAGAGTGGCTTGGTGAAAAGACCCCTCCTACAGAAGGGACGATGGGAAGGTCCATTACAGGGGACTTTGTTCTCGCACAGAAGGGGAAAAATAAAAAGCTTCAATATGACCAAAAAACTGTGGAGGCAATTGAAAGTGAGGGTAAAATCGTTCTCAGGGCCATGACAGATGGAGTGGTGGAGTTCAAAGGCGGGAAAATCAGTGTAGGAAATCACCTTGTTATTGAGGGGGATGTCGGAATCGAAACAGGTAATATCGAATTCGAAGGAAGCGTTACCATAAAAGGATCGGTTCTTGACAATTTTTCGGTAACCGCAACCAAGGATATATCCATTTTAAGTGAGCTGGGGATAAGTAATGTAAAAGGAATTTATTCGAAAAAGGGGGATGTATTCATTAAAGGTGGTATTTTTGGAAAAGGGGTTTCCGAAATCTCTGCAGGTAGAAATATTTACGTAAAGCATGCTAATGAAAGCCATTTACATGCAGGGGAAAGCATACATATCGGATATTATTCGCTTGGAAGTTTTCTGAAAGCAAAAAATATCTATACAGATGAAAAGAAAGGAAAATTGATTGGGGGCGTTATTGAAGCTCATGGAAAAGTCAGGGCTGCCGTCATCGGGAATAGAATGGAACGGAAGACTATCGTAAATGTACAGGGCTTTAATCGTATGAATTTAAAAGAGGAATTGAATGAAACTTTACTCCGTTATAAGGCAAAGGTTCAAGAGCTGGAATTAATGAAGGAAAAGCTGGAGGTCTATGAAATGTTCGTCGGACAATTGAATGTTTCGCAAAATTATCAATATGAACATACCAAAGAACAGCTTGAACGCTTGAATGGTGAGATTTTTCAAATCGATGAAAAACGTAAATCATTGATGGATACACTTGAATCCAAGGGGGATGGGGAAATTACCATCGGGCAAATGGCATTTCCTGATACTCGACTGCAAATTAAAAGCATGGAGAAAAAATTGAACGACTTAACAAAAGGAACGTTCTATGCGGAAAATAATTATTTGCATTTTGATTAATCTTAAATTAATATCCGACTGCGCCTTTTCATAAAATTGAAGATCTACTGAAATTTTTGTGGGGGGCAGTTTTTATGACGTTAATTTTCGCACACCGAGGATCGGCAGGAACCCATCCTGAAAATACGATGATGGCTTTCCGAGAGGCTGCTCGTGTTGGAGCGGAGGGAATTGAAATGGATGTGCAGCTTTCAAAGGATGGCGAAGTAGTCGTTATTCACGACGAAAAGCTTGATCGAACCACAGGTGTCTCTGGCTTTGTGAAAGACAGGACATTAAAAGAGTTGCAAACCTTGAATGCGGCTTCATCCTATGCGGGTAAAGGGTGTGAAGAGCGAATTCCTACGCTTGATGGACTGTTGAAGTGGTTGTACCATACCCATCTCTTTTGCATTATTGAGTTGAAGAACACCTTTTTTATGTATCCGGGACTAGAAGCAAAGGTCATTAGGCTCATCCGGGCGTATGAGATGGAAGAACGAATCATTATTTCTTCCTTTAATCATTATAGTCTGGTTTTTTGCCATCAGTTGGCACCAGAAATAGAAACCGCACCATTGTACCGGGAATTTATGTATATGCCTTGGGTATATGCACGTGCGATTGGTGGAAGTGCGATACATCCTAGTATCCGATCAGCCCCAGACTCGATCATTCAATCTTCCATGGACGATGGGATCCTGGTTCGGCCCTATACCGTTAATAAAGAAGAAGATATGAAGCGGTTATTCAAATTGGGTTGCAGTGCCATCATCACTGATTTTCCGGAAAAAGCAAAAATAGTAAGGGCAAATTATGAAAAGTAAAAAAAACAGGGGGCCATGTGATTCATGCCCCCTTGTTCGACGTGTTTAAAATTTGTTAAATCTACTTTGAACTTTGTCTTTTTTACGATCCCGGTGAAGAATAAACCCTGCGATAAAGGCTATCCCTCCTATCGTTATCAGCAGTCCAATTAAAAATTGGATCCAAAGCATGGGATAGGGAGGTTGGAGAATGCCGAATACCATATCCCGCATTATCTTAATTCCGTACGCGGCAAATGCTCCCGGGATAAAAAGGATGGAAAAAGCGATTAAACGTTTCATGTGTCAAGTCCCTTCCAGAAATTCCATATAAAAAATGATAAAGGATAATATATTTTTGTCAAGTATGGGTAATTGAGAAAATCATTGGAATGTGTGAACGGTCATTTTGGAATCAATATGGTAAAATCAAAGATATCATAGGCGGGAACTTACTATCGCAGAAGGAGGAAGTCATGCAAAAGGTGATGATCGTTGGTGGAGGAAAAGGGGGCAGTGCTGTATTGGAGCTCCTACTGGAAAGCAAAACCCTTTTCATTGATTGTATGGCTGATACGAATGAGGCTGCTGAAGGGATCCTGGCTGCAAAGGCACGAAAAATTTGTACAGTATCAAATTGGGAAAGTGCGATGGATAGGGAATTGGATATCATTATTGATACAACCGGTGACCCTGCTGTTTTTAAGGAGATAAAAAAGAAGACAGGACAGCAAACAATCCTGGTTCCTGGTAGTGTAGCCCATATTCTTGTTAATCTCATCGAAGAGAAGAATCATCTGATTAATAAGTTGGAAAATTCATCCTCCATAATGGACTTGATATTGAATGCAGCGAGTGAGGGCATGTTAGTGATCAATAAGGACGGCTATGTCACCTTATTCAATCATAATGCTGAACGAATAACCAATACAAAACGGGAAACGGTAATTGGCCGACATATCCTCGATCTTGTTCCTTCCAGTGGGTTATTAAGGGTGATGGAGACGAGGGAACGAGAAGAAAACCAACATATTTCCATCAGTAAATCGGGTATGGATTTCATTACGTCCAGGATTCCCTTGGTAAGTCACGAAAATGAAATGATAGGCGCATTCTCGCTGTTTAAGAAAAGAACGGAAGCGGAAGCGGTAAAACTAGCTGAACAAATAACGGATTTAAAAGAGATTCAGACCATGCTTGAGGCCATCATTCAGTCTAGTGATGAAGCAATTTCGGTGGTGGACGAACGGGGATATGGTTTATTGATCAATCCAGCCTACTCTAGGATAACAGGATTGACGAAAAATCAAGTAATTGGCAAACCGGCTGCCATTGATATTTATGAAGGGGAAAGCATGCATATGAAGGTCCTTAAGACTAGAAAGCCTGTTCGCGGAGTTAACATGCGTGTTGGTCCTAAACATAAGGAAGTAATTGTGAATGTTGCACCAATCATTGTTGAAGGAGTATTGAAAGGAAGCGTTGGAGTCATTCATGACGTTTCTGAAATTCAATCGTTAACTCATGAATTGAACCGTGCAAGGCAAATCATCCGTACTCTTCAGGCAAAATATTCTTTTGATGATATCATTGGCACTTCGGAAGAGATGAAGTTACCTATCGATCAGGCTAAATTGTCTGCGAGAACCCCTGCTACCGTTCTATTAAGAGGTGAATCAGGAACAGGCAAGGAACTGTTTGCCCATGCTATCCATAATGAAAGTGATCGAAAGTTCAATAAATTCGTCCGTGTTAATTGCGCAGCAATTTCGGAATCTTTGTTGGAAAGTGAGCTATTCGGGTATGAAGAGGGTGCTTTTACGGGAGCAAGAAGAGGCGGAAAAACCGGACTGTTTGAGGAGGCCAACCATGGAAGTATATTTTTGGATGAAATCGGTGAGTTGCCGGCGAGTATCCAGGCTAAATTACTTCGGGTTCTCCAGGAACAAGAACTGATAAGGGTGGGTGGTACCAATCCCATACCTATTAATGTCAGGGTGATCGCTGCAACCAACATTAACCTTGAACAAGCCATAGTAAAAGGGACATTCCGTGAAGATCTTTATTTCCGTTTGAACCGGATGCCCATTTTCATCGCCCCATTGCGGAAGCGAAAGGGAGATATAAAAGAACTGGCAGAACATTTGATTCACAAGATCAACCAGGAATACGGGCGAAGCATCGAAGGAATTACAGATGAAGCAATTCATAAAATGCAAATGTATAATTGGCCAGGTAATGTTCGGGAACTGGAAAATATCCTGGGTAGAGCAATTATCTTCATGAAGTTAACCGAGACCATCATGGATGTCCAACACATTCCGGACTTTATTGAAGATAACATTCCTTTAATACAAGAGAAATCATTAAGAAATGAAGCGTACGTATCGGGAGAAACGCTCATGGAAATAATGGACAGGTATGAAGCGAAGGTTATTCAAGAGGCGATATATACGTATAAGGGGAACAAAACCCTTACAGCAAAGGCGCTTGGCATTTCAGTCAGAAGTTTATATTACAAAATGGAGAAAATGGGAGTGTGAAAAAAAATGCATGCAAATAATTGCATAGTGTGCAAAAAAATGCACGTTCTTGGCGTTTATTATTCTTCGATAAGCAGATGGAATGTATTAAATTAAAAAACTTATAGGATTGGATTTCTCTTCTGCTTCCACGTTTTACATCAATTCCCACTCCCTTTTCACAGGAATATATCCACCATATTTATTTTGTTGGCATGTAATTTGCATGTTATTGAATGGAATATGGATTTTTTGGGTAACAAATCGCGAAATGCGCACTATCATATAGGCAAGAGAACACTAATTAACAATTTGACTTTAACCTTTATATGTCAGAAAAGAATGAGGATAAAGGATGGGCCTCTCTTTTTTGGCAACTTTGAAAACATCTGAGGGGGATTCCATTATGGAAATTTTCAACTATTTAGAACGATATGACTATGAGCAGCTATTATTTTGTCAAGATAAACAATCAGGTTTAAAAGCGATCATCGCGATACATGATACGACACTTGGCCCAGCCCTTGGTGGTACTCGCATGTGGACATATGCTTCAGAAGAAGAAGCCATAGAAGATGCGCTAAGACTTTCAAAAGGAATGACTTATAAAAACGCGGCAGCAGGCTTGAATCTAGGTGGTGGAAAAACCGTGATTATCGGAGATCCACGTAAAGACAAAAATGAAGAAATGTTTAGGGCATTCGGTAGGTATATCCAGGGATTGAATGGCCGCTATATTACTGCCGAAGATGTCGGAACCACAGTGGAAGATATGGACCTTATTCATGAAGAAACAGATTATGTCACAGGCATTTCACCTGAGTTCGGTTCATCAGGGAACCCTTCGCCGGTCACCGCTTATGGTGTGTACCGGGGCATGAAAGCAGCGGCAAAGGAAGCATTCGGAAGTGATTCCTTGGAAGGAAAGGTGATTGCCGTTCAGGGGGTAGGGAATGTAGCTTATAATCTATGCCGTCACCTGAATGAAGAAGGAGCGAGACTGATTGTCACTGATATTAATAAAGAGAGTGTAAATCGTGCTGTTGAAACATTTGGTGCCAAAGCTGTAAACCCCGATGAGATTTATGGAGTGGACTGTGATATTTATGCACCTTGTGCATTGGGCGCTGTCATAAATGATGGAACGATCGGTAAAATCAAGGCAAAGGTGATTGCAGGTGCGGCCAATAACCAATTGAAGGAACCGATTCATGGGGACCAAATACATGAAAAAGGAATCATTTATGCACCTGATTATGTCATTAATGCGGGCGGTGTCATAAATGTTGCGGATGAACTGAAAGGGTACAATCGGGAAAGAGCCTTGAAAAAAGTTGAAGGTGTTTATGATAGCATTGAAAGAGTCATTGAAATAGCAAAACGGGATAAAATCCCGACCTATAAAGCAGCTGATAGAATGGCAGAAGAGCGGATTGAAAGAATGAGAAATTCCAGAAGTCAATTTTTACGAGACGAGAAACATATCTTGAACCGACGTAGATGAGTTAAAAAACAACTTGGATTCCTGTGTTATCAGGATGGACATGGGAATTTCCAACAAGGAGGAATGAACATGGCTGAAGAATATGATCTTGTCATTCTTGGCGGAGGAACCGGAGGGTATGTTGCAGCAATCAGGGCGGCACAGCTTGGTTTAAAAACGGCAGTCGTTGAAAAAGAAAAGGTAGGCGGGACATGTTTACATAAAGGCTGTATTCCTTCCAAAGCTTTGTTAAGAAGTGCAGAGGTTTACCAAACGGCTATCAAAAGTGAGGAATTCGGTATTTTCACAGAAAACGTGAATGTGGATTTCAGCAAAGTCCAGGAACGGAAAAACAAGGTGGTCGACCAGCTTTATAGAGGGGTCCAGCACTTGATGAAGCAAGGGAAGATCCACGTTTACGAAGGAATAGGCCGAATACTTGGACCTTCCATCTTTTCACCAATGCCAGGAACAATTTCCGTGGAAATGAATAATGGTAGTGAAAATGAAATGCTGATTCCACAAAATATCATCATTGCTACCGGTTCACGCCCAAAATCATTACCAGGTTTATCGATTGATGGGGATCTTGTCCTTTCTTCCGATGAAGCACTTCAGCTAGACAGCTTGCCAAAATCAATCATTATAGTTGGTGGAGGCGTGATAGGTATTGAATGGGCCTCGATGTTAAATGACTTTGGTGTGGAAGTAACGGTACTAGAATATGCAGATAAAATCATTCCCACAGAAGATCATGAAATTTCGGATGAAATGCTTCGCTTATTGAAGAAAAAAGGCATTACTTTTCATACAGGCGCTAAGGTGTTTCCAGAGACGCTGAAAAAAGATAAATCAGTGTCCATCACTGCAGAAATCAACGGAAAACTCGAGGAGTTCGAGGCAGATAAACTATTGGTTTCCGTTGGAAGAAAGGCTAATCTTGAATCGATTGGTTTGGATAATACGGATATCGTCATTGAAAATGGATATATTGTCACCAATGAATTTTTCCAAACGAAAGAGACGCATATGTACGCGATTGGAGATTGCATCGGCGGTTTGCAGTTGGCCCATGTTGCTTCACATGAGGGATTGACGGCAGTTGAACACATGGCAGGAAAAAAAACGGAAAAGATCGACTATTCGCTTATATCGAAATGCATCTACTCCAGTCCAGAAGCAGCAAGCGTCGGCATGACAGAGGAACAGGCCAAAAAAGATGGATATGAATTGAAAATTGGAAAGTTTCCATTCCGGGCTGTCGGTAAAGCCCTTGTTTATGGGGAATCGGATGGATTTGTCAAAATCATCTCGGATAAAAGAACGAATGATATTCTGGGTGTCCACATGATTGGTCCGCATGTTACGGATATGATTTCCGAAGCTGGCCTGGCAAAGGTACTGGATGCCACCCCTTGGGAAGTGGCAAAGACGATTCACCCCCATCCGAGTCTTTCGGAAGCAATCGGAGAGGCAGCTCTCGCAGTGGATGGCCTTGCCATTCACTCATAAAAAAGGAGGAGGTTTTTTGATAATGGTGGAAACACGTCATGAACAATTGGGCTTGAATGATGAAACTGTATTAGATATGTATCGGACCATGCTGCTGTCACGTAGGATGGATGAGCGGATGTGGCTGTTGAACCGTTCAGGGAAAATTCCTTTTGTGATTTCCTGCCAAGGGCAAGAAGCTGCACAGGTTGGAGCTGCATTTGCCTTGGATCGGCAAAAGGATTACGTATTGCCTTATTATCGGGACGTCGGAGTCGTCTTGTCATTTGGAATGACGGCGAAAGAATTGATGCTATCAGGATTTGCCAAAGCCGAGGATCCCAATTCCGGGGGAAGGCAAATGCCAGGTCACTTTGGACAAAAGAAAAACCGGATCGTTACGGGTTCTTCTCCGGTAACTACACAGGTACCACATGCAGTGGGAATTGCCCTTGCAGGGAAAATGGAAGGAAAGGATTTGGTGACATTCGTCACGTTTGGGGAAGGTTCATCCAATCAAGGTGATTTTCATGAAGGGGCCAACTTTGCAGGCGTCCATAAGCTTCCAGTCATCCTTATGTGTGAAAACAACCAATACGCCATATCCGTTCCTATATCCAAACAGCTTTCCTGTGAAAAGGTATCGGACCGGGCAATTGGATACGGCATGCCTGGAATCACGGTGGATGGCAATGATCCGTTGGAGGTATATAAAGCGGTTAAAGAAGCGGCTGATCGCGCTCGTAGAGGAGAAGGCCCCACTTTAGTTGAAACCGTTTCATATAGGCTGACTCCCCATTCAAGTGATGACGATGACCGCAGTTATCGTGAAGCTGAAGAAGTGGCTGAAGCGAAAACAAAAGATTCCATCATGACTTTTGGAGCGTATTTAAAGGAAGCGGGTATCATGGATGAAACCCTTGAAAAACAACTTAATGATGAAGTGATGAAAATAGTGAACGAAGCTACAGATTACGCCGAACATGCTCCATATCCGAAAGCTGAAAGCGCTATGGATCATGTTTACGAACAAAAGTAAGGGGGGAAAAGGATGTCGGTAATTTCTTATATAGATGCGGTGACAATGGCAATGCGCGAAGAGATGGAAAGAGATTCGCGAGTATTCGTTTTGGGGGAGGATGTCGGGAAAAAGGGCGGAGTCTTTAAGGCGACAAATGGTCTATATGAGCAATTCGGTGAATCAAGGGTCATCGATACGCCCCTTGCAGAGTCAGCGATTGCTGGTGTAGGAATTGGGGCAGCCATGTATGGACTACGACCTATTGCCGAAATCCAATTTGCGGATTTTATCATGCCCGCTGTAAATCAAATTGTTTCCGAAGCGGCAAAGATCCGTTATCGTTCCAATAATGATTGGAACTGCCCAATGGTCATCCGTGCTCCGTATGGTGGCGGAGTTCACGGAGCGTTATATCATTCCCAATCCGTGGAAGCTATGTTCGCGAACCAACCAGGATTGAAAATTGTGATGCCTTCCACCCCATATGATGTAAAAGGCTTGCTTAAAGCTGCCATTCGCGACGAGGATCCGGTACTTTTCTTTGAACATAAGCGTGCGTACCGTTTGATTAAAGGCGAAGTTCCGAATGATGATTATGTACTGCCAATCGGTAAAGCTGATGTGAAAAGAGAGGGAGAGGACATTACGGTCATAACCTATGGGCTTTGTGTTCACTTTGCTCTCCAAGCGGCAGAAAAACTAGCAATGGATGGTATTTCAGCGCATATTTTAGATTTGCGCACCGTATATCCGTTGGATAAGGAAGCCATCATAGAAGCGGCTTCCAAAACGGGTAAGGTCTTATTGGTTACAGAAGATAATAAAGAGGGTAGCATCATGAGTGAGGTTGCAGCCATCATTGCCGAGCATTGCCTATTCGATTTGGATGCCCCAATCAAGCGACTGGCTGGTCCGGACATCCCTGCAATGCCTTATGCACCTACAATGGAAAAATATTTTATGGTTACCCCTGATAAAGTGGAGAAGACGATGAGAGAACTGGCTGAATTTTAATAGAAAAGAAGGAGGATTAAATGATGGCGATAGAACAAATGAAAATGCCCCAGCTTGGTGAAAGCGTGACAGAAGGGACCATAAGTAAATGGCTTGTTCAGCCAGGAGATCACGTGACGAAGTATGATCCACTAGCTGAAGTGATGACGGATAAAGTAAACGCTGAAGTTCCTTCTTCTTTTACGGGGATTGTTAAGGAGTTAAAGGCGGATGAGAATCAAACGCTGGCTGTGGGGGAAGTTATATGTTCCATTGAGGTCGAATCAACCAAGCCCAAGGAAGAGGAAAAAGAAGACCCAGCAGAGAAAAATGATGATGCAGTTAATAGCATGAAGCCTAACGTAGAAACTCCGACTCCGAATAAAGTCCGGTTTTCTCCCGCTGTACTAAAGCTCTCCCAGGAACATGATATCGATCTCTCTCAAGTGAATGGGACGGGGAATGAAGGAAGGATAACGCGTAAAGACTTATTGAAACTCATTGAGTCCGGAAACCTCCCTCAATCGGTAGCTGAAGTAAGAACTGCTTCCGAGCCAAAAGAACATCTGCCCCAATCATTGCCATCAAATGAGAAAGAAACTGTCATTCCTAGCATGACTGGAGATAGAGAAATACCCGTAACTGGGGTAAGGAAAGCAATTGCTTCGAATATGTCGAAAAGTAAGCATGAGATTCCACATGGATGGACAATGGTTGAAGTTGATGCGACGAATATGGTTAAACTTAGGGATTCACTTAAATCGGATTTCAAACAAAAAGAAGGGTATAACTTAACCTACTTTGCATTCTTTGTTAAAGCGATTGCGCAGGCTCTAACCGAATTTCCTCAGATCAATTCAATGTGGGCAGGCGATAAAATCATTCAAAGAAAAGAAATTAATATTTCAATCGCGGTCGCAACGGAAGATGCTTTATTTGTTCCGGTCATAAAAAATGCAGATGAAAAGTCGATCAAAGGGATTGCTAGGGAAATCAATGACCTGGCATCAAAGGTGAAAGCAGGAAAGTTAAGAGTCGAGGATATGCAAGGCGGCACTTTCACTGTCAATAATACTGGTTCATTTGGTTCGGTCCAGTCCATGGGAATTATAAATCATCCCCAGGCAGCGATTCTACAAGTGGAGACCATTGTAAAAAGACCTGTCGTCATCAATGACATGATAGCGGTCCGTGATATGGTCAACCTATGTTTATCACTAGATCATCGGGTATTGGACGGTCTTGTATGCGGCAGATTCTTAGCGCGAGTAAAAGAAATTATTGAAAAAATAACCTCAGATAATACATCTGTTTATTAATAGGGAGAAAGAAGGAGGTAACCATAAAGGTGCTTCCTTTTCTCTGTGCCTCTTTAACTGTTTATGAATAGAAATATAAGAGTATTTAGAAAATAGTCGACAATATTTTTATTTTTGCTATTATTTTATAGAGGCTCTTCTCATAATTATTCTCCATCTTCTATCATATGGTTTTTTTAACAGGTTTTGATATTAGCTAAAATTATAAGAATATTATGATAGAATATATATAAATTGATGGGAGAGTGTTTTTCTTATGTAATTGACTGAGCGTTCGGTCTACGTATTGACGATTGAACCAGTAGGAAAGCAAAATATAAGGGAGCGATTAAAATGGAATTGAAAGATGTAAAAAACATATCCTTTCCAAAACCTTCATTAGAAGAGTGGAAGGAAGCGGCAGAAACTAGTTTAAAAGGCAGAAGTGTCGAAAAATTAAAAACGAATACATATGAAGGCATTACTTTAAATCCCCTCTATACAGAGGAATCTGTTTCAGATGGAGAACAAACAGAGCTTCCCGGATTTGCTCCCTTTACACGTGGAATTGCTCCGACCGGTTATTACGAGCAGCCATGGTTTGTCGTACAGCCTGTAAGCGGTATCACGGCTGACGAGGCAAATGAAAAGATGCACGCCGCACTAGAGCGCGGTCAGAATATTATCGTCTATCCAGCTCATCTTCTTGCGGAGGGTGCGAGGGTTTCAAAACTTTTTAATGGCCTATCATTAAATGAACTTCCCGTTTTCATTGACCTGAAGGGAAAGCAAAAGGAACTATTCCCTCAATTCAAAGCTGTTGCAAATCAACAAAATGCGCAAATTAAGGGTGTGCTTGCAGAAGATCCGATTGCAGAATGGTTAGTCGGTGGTCAAGTTCCTGAAGATACAGAAACATATTTTGCCGAATGGGCAAAAACAATCCAAGATTATCAACAGATTGGTCCGGACTTAAAGTCAATTCTTGTTAACACGGCTAGTTTTCATAATGGAGGAGCCAATGCAATTCAAGAGCTTGCCTATGGATTGGCAGTTGCTGTCCAATATATATGGGAAGGGCAAAAACAAGGGATTTCCGTACGGGATATTGTCGGAAAGATCGTGTTTTCCTTTGCAGTGGATTCCAATTACTTTATGTCGATTGCGAAGATACGGGCGGCTAGAAGACTTTGGGCTGGTCTAGCGGAAGCTTTTGAAGAGGATGCCGAGTATTTTAAAATGGTTATACATGCAGTTACATCCGAGTTGACAGAAACGCTCTATGATCAACACGTGAATATTCTGCGGACCACGAATCAAGCATTTACTGCAGCAATTGGAGGGATTCAGTACTTGCAGATCCATCCATTTAATCATGCTTCAGGTGAGTGTAATGAATTTTCGGAAAGAATAGCACGCAACACGCATTTAATCCTTAAAGAGGAAACGAATATCACAACGGTGGTCGATCCTGCCGGCGGATCTTGGTATGTCGAGCAATTGACGGATGAATTGGCTGATAAAGCATGGGTGAAGTTCCTTGAGATTGACGAGTCAGGCGGGGTACTTGATGCCATTATGCAAGGGGCTTTACAAGCAGACATAGCAAAAGTCTACGAGGAAAGGGTCCAGAATGCGGCACTACGGAAAGAAAGTATTATTGGTACCAACGTTTATCCGAACCCTACCGATAAAATCAAAGTTCCTACAACTGAAACACAGAGATCATATATGGTGGTTCAGGGGCCAGTAGATATTACACCAATCAAGTTAGATCGTATATCATCCCAATTTGAACAGTTAAGATTACGAAGTGAAGAGTGTAAACAAAATGGCGGGAAAGCACCGACAATCGGCCTTATTAACTTGAATGAACTTAAATCTTATAAGCCTCGTGCTGATTTTATAAAAGGCTTTGTTGCAGCCGGTGGAATTGAAACGATGGAAAGTGAAGGATGCCATGATAGTAAGGAAGCGGTGGATTATATAGCTGAAACTAAGCTTTCCATATACTGTGTATGTGGAAGTGATCTTGATTACTCGGATAAGGCGGAATCCATCATAAAAGAGATTAAACAGCAATACCCACACATCAAGCTATATGTCGCTGGAAAGCAATCGGCAGAATTGGAGACCGTTTTATTGGAGTCTGGAGCGGACGACTTTATCCATGTTAAAACGAATGTTGTGGCGGTCTTGACAGAACTACTACAAGAGCTAGGGGTGAATGAACAATGAAAAAACCAAATTTCTCTACCATAAATCCTGCTAAGTCTGAGCGTAAAGGAACAGTTGAATTATGGAAACAAGAGGCAGAAGCAGCAGTTGAACAAAACATCGAGGAACTTTTATTCGAAACGAATGAACAAATCAAGGTTAAACCATTATATATGAAAGAAGATAGTCAGAATTTGGAGCACATGGAAAGTGTACCGGGAATTGCTCCATATACAAGGGGACCCTATCCATCCATGTATGTGAACCGGCCATGGACAGTACGACAATATGCAGGGTTCTCAACTGCAGAGGAATCCAACGCATTTTACCGCAGGAATTTAGCGATGGGTCAAAAGGGTCTCTCGGTGGCCTTCGATTTGGCAACACATCGCGGCTATGATTCGGATCATCCTCGTGTTGTTGGGGATGTAGGAAAAGCGGGTGTGGCGATAGACTCGATTTTGGATATGAAGATCCTATTTGATGGAATACCACTCGATCAAATGTCGGTATCCATGACAATGAATGGAGCGGTTTTACCTATTCTTGCTTTTTATATCGTTACAGCCGAGGAGCAGGGAGTCACCCAGGATAAGCTTTCTGGTACCATTCAAAATGATATCTTAAAGGAATACATGGTTAGGAATACGTATATCTATCCACCCGAGATGTCGATGAAAATCATTGCTGATATATTTGAATATACTTCAAAATATATGCCAAAGTTCAATTCTATTTCCATTTCCGGTTATCACCTACAAGAAGCTGGAGCACCTGCAGATATCGAGCTTGCTTATACGTTGGCGGATGGCCTGGAATATGCAAGGACAGGAATGAAAGCCGGTATCGATATTGATAAATTTGCCCCTCGTTTGTCGTTCTTCTGGGCTGTTGGAATGAACTATTTCATGGAAGTGGCAAAAATGAGAGCGGGACGGTTCATATGGTCAAAACTAATGAAACAGTTTGAACCGAAGAATAAGAAAGCGATGGCTTTACGAACACACTCCCAAACATCGGGGTGGAGCCTTTCAGAGCAAGATCCTTTCAATAATGTAGCACGAACACTGATCGAGGCGCATGCAGCTGCCTTGGGCCATACCCAATCTTTGCATACGAACGCATTGGATGAGGCCATTGCCCTTCCAACCGATTTCTCAGCACGCATTGCCCGGAATACACAGCTTTATCTTCAAGAGGAGACTGGCATTACAAAGGTCATCGATCCATGGGCAGGTTCTTATTATGTCGAATCGCTAACAAATGAACTGATTGAAAGGGCTTGGGCTCATATCGAAGAAATTGAAGGTCTTGGGGGCATGGCAAAGGCGATTGAAACCGGTCTTCCGAAAATGAGGATTGAAGAAGCGGCAGCAAAACGTCAAGCTAAAATCGATTCTCAAGATGAAACAATCGTGGGTGTCAATAAATATCGCCTGAAAAAAGAAGATGCGATTGAAATCTTGGAGATAGATAATACCGCCGTCCGCGAAAGTCAACTTAAGCGTTTAAGCATCCTTAAAGAAAAAAGAGATCAGGCGAAAGTCGATGAAGCTCTTCAGGCATTGACGCAAGCGGCACGAACTGGTGAAGGTAACTTGCTTGAATTGGCAGTACAGGCAACTCGAGTCCGCGCTTCACTTGGGGAAATTTCCGATGCAATTGAAGAAGTGGCTGGTCGCCATAAGGCCACCATCCGTTCTATTAGTGGTGTTTATAGCTCAGCTTATTCGAAAGAGGCGGAAATTGAAGAAGTAATTGCCATGACTGACGAATTTCTTGAAAATGAAGGCAGACGCCCTCGTTTATTGATGGCTAAGATGGGGCAGGACGGCCATGATCGAGGATCGAAAGTGGTTGGTACGGGGTTTGCTGATTTAGGCTACGATGTTGACATCGGGCCACTATTCCAAACACCGGAGGAAACCGCTCTTCAGGCTGTGGAAAATGATGTGCATGTTGTTGGGATGAGCTCGCTCGCTGCCGGCCACAAAACACTATTGCCGCAATTGATGGCCGAGTTGAAGAAATTGGGCCGGGAAGACATTATCGTCATTGTCGGTGGAGTCATCCCAGCACAAGATTATGATTATTTAATGCAAAACGGCGCATCAGCGATTTTTGGACCTGGCACGGTCATCCCACAGGCAGCTAAAAAAGTGCTACAAGAAATATACCATCGCCTAGGATATGAGGAAGTGGCACAGTAATGAGTGAAGATAAGAAGCCGGAATGGGTCGATCCTAACAATCAGGATGGTTTTGCTTCTTCGTTAAAGCCAGGTGTGGAATTGGATGCTGGTCATAATAAAGCATCAAAAAGTAGATTTATCAAAAA
Organism: Peribacillus sp. NPDC097198; assembly: GCF_044762055.1. Taxonomy (NCBI): domain Bacteria; kingdom Bacillati; phylum Bacillota; class Bacilli; order Caryophanales; family Bacillaceae; genus Peribacillus; species Peribacillus sp. NPDC097198. Next base: position 89,362 of record NZ_JBIWDO010000004.1, read on the forward strand.
GAAAAATGAGAGAATCTCGATACCGCAATTGAAAGATGGAATCTTGACAGGGGAGAGAGCAAAGCTTGCTAAAGGGATCACATTAGTGGAAAGCAATGCCGAACATCATTTCGAGTTGGCACAAGAACTTTTGCACTCAATTCTCCCACACACAGGTGCTTCGCTCCGCATCGGCATTTCAGGTGTCCCTGGGGCTGGTAAAAGTACATTCATCGAAACCTTTGGAACGTTTTTATGTAATAAAGGATATAAGGTTGCGGTACTCGCTGTCGATCCAAGTTCCTCGATTAATGGAGGGAGCATCCTTGGGGATAAGACGAGGATGGAGGAACTGGCACGGAATCCTCAAGCTTTTATCCGACCTTCCCCATCAGAAGGAACTTTGGGTGGGGTGCATAGGAAAACGAGGGAAACGATGTTACTTTGTGAGGCGGCCGGTTTTGATGTGATTTTGATTGAAACGGTGGGTGTAGGGCAGAGTGAAGCGATTGTCCGAAGTATGGTCGACTTTTTCATGTTGCTTGTCCTAACAGGAGCCGGAGATGAATTGCAGGGCATGAAAAAAGGAATCATGGAACTTGTTGATGGTATAGTGGTCAATAAAGCAGACGGTGAAAACATTCCGCTTGCGAACAGGACAAGGTCGGAATACAGTCGTATTCTCCATTTCCTTCAGCCTGCCACTAAAGGGTGGGCTGGAAAAGCGTATACATGTTCTTCTGTTACAGGAAAAGGGATTCCTGAAATTTGGGACGTATTACAGGACTTTTCGCAGACAACAAAGTTATCGGGTGTTTTTCAGGAACGGAGAAGAATGCAATCCAAAGAGTGGTTGTATTCATTAATAGACCATCAGCTTAAAACCATGTTCTATAAAAATGATACTGTCAAAGGCTTACTGCCCAAGCTTGAAAATGAAGTGATGTCCGGTAATAAAACGGTCACTAAAGCCGTACAACAAGCATTTCAATCGTTCTCTGAATCCTTAAGTTCGAATGAATGCGGTCCCACAGATAACGAACGGATATAGCTCTCCCTTTCTTATCACCAATTGGAATCTTGATGTTTTTAATCATGGCCAGTTAAATTGATTGAATCGGGCTTCGTCAATTGTTATGATAGTGGTGAAGAGAAAAAGCTGGAAGGAGCACTATACTATGAATATGGATTTCAATTTTTTAATGAATGACGTGGTCAAACAAGCTCGCGATGAGATTAAGACTGCTGGATATACAGAACTGACGACTGCTGAGGAAGTAGAAGATGTATTGGCCCAAAAGGGTACGACGCTAGTTATGGTCAATTCCGTTTGTGGTTGTGCTGGGGGAATTGCTAGACCAGCTGCAGCCCATGCGATTCATAACGATAAACGTCCTAATCAGCTTGTAACTGTTTTTGCAGGTCAAGATAAGGAAGCGACTGAGAAGGCCCGTGATTATTTCGAAGGATATCCACCATCATCACCATCATTCGCTCTTCTGAAAGATGGAAAAATCATCACGATGATTGAGCGTCATGAAATCGAGGGTCATCATCCAATGTCTGTAGTGGAAAAATTGCAAGCTTACTTCGATGAATATTGTGAAGAAGTGTAAGACTTTGCTTATGCATTAAGCTTACTAGTATCTTTTAGGAAAACCGCCGAGTTTGGCGGTTTTTTTATTGGTGAATTTGCTTGGAATCAGTTGGAATCGGAAGAAATTGGTTGGTTAACCAGGTGTATTTTGTAGTAGGTAGAGTATTATATTAGAATTTGGTTAAAATAATATTCTAAAAAATAAATTTTTCATTAAGCTTATTGAATAATTATAAGAATGTGTTAAAATACACAAGAGTGCATGAATATTAGTTCGCATACGAGTTTAAGTTTATCGTAATTTGGCCATTGGCTCATACAAGAATCAAAAACTACTTGGAGGAATAATGATGAAATTGAAAAAGCGGGTAGCATTGTTGCTTACTTCTGTTTTATTAGTAGGTATTTTAGCAGCATGTGGAACCTCAGAGAAAAAAGAAGAGAATACATCAGGTAATAAAGATAAAAAAGTGCTAGTAATGGGAACATCTGCGGATTATCCACCGTTTGAATATGTTGAAACATCCAAAAGCGATGAAATCAAAGGATTTGACGTAGATATCGCTAAAGCGATCGGTAAGAAATTAGGATATGAAATCCAGGTGAAGGATATTGATTTTAACAGTCTTGTTCCATCACTTGAAAATAAATCGGTGGATTTTGTTATCTCTGGAATGACTCCAACACCGAAACGTGAGAAATCCGTTGATTTTAGTGATATTTATTATACAGCGAAAAACATGATCATTACGACAGATGGCAGCAAGATAAAAACGGTAGATGATTTAAAAGGGAAAACGGTAGGCGTACAGCTTGCTTCCATTCAAGAGACATTGGCAAATGACTTGAATAAAAATGAAAATATCGGGATGAAGATTGAAAAACGGAATCGTATTCCTGAAATCATCCAGGAAATGGTTGCGAAACGTTTTGATGCCGTGATTATTGAAGATACAGTTGCTAAAGGATATTTGAAAGACAATCCGGATTTAGTAGGATATGAGATGGAAACTGGGGAAGAAGACGCTGGTTCCGCTATTGCATTCCAAAAGGGCAGTGATTTAACGGAAGATTTCAATGCTGAACTGAACGAAATGTTGGAAAATGGTGAAATGGAAAAATTAATTCTAAAATGGTTCGGTGGCAGTGAAACTAAATAATACAGAGAAAAGGGAAAACGTTCAGAAGTGATAAAATACGCCTTCTGAGCGTTTTTCCACGCTTTATTGAGTATAAAGTGAATAAGGAAGGCCTTTATAGGTCTTTATAAGAGAGGATGAATGGAGTGAATCTGGATTTTGAAAGGATTATGCCTTCCCTTCCATATATCATGGAGGGAATACCGACTACACTAAAAGTTGTGGCGGTTGCGGCTGTAATCGGTTTTGTTTTGGGGATCATCTTATCCATACTGAAAATCAGCAGAATTAAGCCGTTAAATTGGATTGCTGACTTTTATACATCGATTTTCCGCGGTACACCATTAGTTTTACAATTAATGCTTATTTATTTTGGTTCCCCACAAATTTTAGGGATTCAAATCGAAGCGTTTCAGGCTGCTTTCTTGGCTTTCGGCTTAAACTCTGCCGCGTATATCTCGGAAATCATCAGGGGTGGTATATTAGCGGTCGATAAAGGGCAACGGGAAGCCGCGCTTGCCCTTGGGGTTCCTTATTCAAGTATGATGTTGAATATCATCTTGCCACAGGCCATCAAGAACATTCTCCCTTCTTTAGTGAATGAAATCATTTCCTTAACGAAGGAATCCGCCGTGGTAACCATCATCGGTTTAGGCGATATTATGCGCCGTTCTTATATTGTCGGTGGTGAGACCTATAAATTCTTCGAGCCGATATTATTTGCCGGTCTCATTTATTATGTGATGGTCATGATTCTCACTATCTTAGGTAAAGTGATCGAAAGGAGAATGAGACGCAGTGATTAAAATAGATCAGCTTCAAAAGAGTTATGGCAAACTTAACGTTCTAAAAGGAATCAGTACAGAAATTGGACAGGGTGAAGTCCTAGCGATAATCGGTCCCTCCGGATCAGGAAAGTCGACTTTTCTCCGGTGTATCAATATGCTTGAAACACCTACTGATGGACAGATTTGGTTCAAAGATCAAAATATTACGGATAAAAAGACTAATATTATGAAAGTCCGTGAGAATGTCGGGATGGTATTTCAACATTTCCATTTATTCCCACACAAGACGGTGCTTGAGAACCTGACATATGCGCCTATGAAGGTGAAAAAGTTATCCAAAGCAGACGCTGTGAAACAGGCAAGAGAGCTTTTGAATAAAGTTGGATTGGCTGATAAGGAAACAACGTATCCAAATCGTCTTTCCGGCGGGCAAAAACAAAGGGTTGCCATAGCACGTGCATTGGCCATGAATCCGGAAGTCATGCTGTTTGACGAGCCGACTTCCGCATTAGACCCGGAAATGGTAAAAGAAGTATTGGACGTTATGAAGTCACTGGCCCATACCGGGATGACAATGTTAATTGTTACGCACGAAATGGGATTTGCTAAAGAAGTGGCCGATCGGGTTCTATTCTTGGATGGCGGCTTGCTTGTTGAGGAAGGTGCTCCGGATGAGTTCTTTTCCAACCCGAAAAGCCAGCGTGCCAAAGATTTTCTTCAAAAAGTGCTTTAAAATGAAAAAAATGAACATGTAGTGAAAAAAGGTAACTTTAGTTACCTTTTTTATTTTACCCAAATAATGTATCATAGGTATAATGAATTATTAATAATTTAGAATTTTCCTTCATAAAGGACTGTAAAATTATCTGAATAGCTGATAGTATTATAATAGAAGTGAAAGAAGCAAGGTGATACATAACAATGTTCAAAATCGGGTATAGAACGATTAAAACTGCTATGGGGGCATCCATCGCAATTATTATTGCACAATTGCTGGGTTTGAATAATTTCTCTTCTGCTGGCATCATAACGATTTTGTGTATACAGGTTACAAAAAGGAAATCGGTATTTGCCTCCTGGCATCGATTTTTGGCTTGTATGATCGCAATGCTTTATTCTACTTTACTGTTTCAGGGTATAGCTTTCCATCCCCTTGTAATCGGGCTAATCCTTCTCATCTTCATCCCGACTACAGTTGCCTTGAATGTTAGCCAGGGAATAGTTACAAGCAGTGTCATCATCCTACATCTCTATGGCTCTGGAAAGATTACTATTGCACTGCTCGTCAATGAAACGATTTTGATTGTCGTTGGAGTGGGTGTGGCACTTATCATGAATCTATACATGCCTAGTGTGGAAAAAAAATTAATTGCTTACCAGGATAGAATTGAGATGAATTTTAGTGCTATCTTAATGGCAGTTGTCCGCTATTTACGGGATAATGACCATACATGGGATGGAAAGGAAATTACAAAAACAGCAAATCTTCTTAATGAAGCCAAAAGTCTTGCCTTTAGGGATGTGGAGAATCATTTTCTTCGGGAAGAAGATCTCCATTATCATTATTTCAAAATGAGGGAAAAGCAATTCGAAATTATTGAGAGGATTCTCCCTTTGGTCACAAATATTCCTTTAAGAGTGAAGCAAAGCGGTATATTGGCAGACTTTATAGAGGATTTGGCTGAAAATGTTCATCCTCAAAATACGGCGATCCTTTACTTGAGGCAACTTGAGGAAATGGAAGAGTTTTTTAAGGGGATGGAACTTCCTCAAACCCGGGAAGAGTTTGAATCACGTGCAGCTTTATTGCAGCTTATGAAGGAAATGGAACGCTATTTATTGCTTAAGCATTCTTTCAAGGGATTCCCTAAGGAGAGTCATAATCGAATGAAAAAGAGGCCGTTGGCTTAAACTAAGCAAAAAAGTAAAGGAACTGATAGAAATGAAACGAATCCTTTCTTTATTGTTATTGCTTGTCTTGTCAGCTGTACCATCTCAGGCCCTTGCTCAAACCGTAAATCACGGAGAGCCATTCATTATTATCAATAAAGCGAATAATAAACTGGCTTTCATTGACGACAACGTGGTACAAGAGATACTTCCAGTCGGAACAGGCAAGAGTCAGGAATTGACGCCTGAAGGGTTATTTACCGTCAAGGTAAAAGCGGTTAATCCTTACTATCGAAAAAAGAATATCCCTGGTGGAGATCCCAGAAATCCGCTTGGGTCAAGATGGATTGGTTTTGATGCCAGGAATACAGATGGCAGGATTTATGGGATACATGGAACCAATCAACCATCCTCAATCGGGAAATACATTTCCAATGGTTGTGTGAGGATGCATAAACCGGATGTAGAGCGGTTATATGACAAGGTTCCGATTGGGACAAAGGTTCTAATAACTCTATCAAATGAAAGTTTCAACACGTTAGCCAGAAATATAGGGGCTATCAAATAAGAAAGAGGGAAGCTTTTAGCTCCCCTCCTGCAGCCTATTACAATAAAAATGCGATGCCTGATAGTAAGGTCGTCAATAACATCGAGATAAGCATGAGATAGACAACAACTTTTCTTACTTTTTTATTTTTCATTATGTTCTCTCCTCAAACAGTATGATTATTTTCATTTTAACTTGAACATATAGGAGAAACAAGCAAAAGTGCAATATTCTCATTATTCAAAAGAATGGTATAGTTACATAATGAATTGATAGAAAATTCAATAGAGTGAAAATAGTACATAGTATGGGGGAATAGTAAAATGATTAAGAATATTGATCATATCGGGATTGCGGTTAAATCAATAGAGGAAGCCTTGCCGCTTTACACTGAAACATTGAAATTGGAGCTTGAAGGAATAGAAACGGTTGAGAGCCAAGGCGTTAAAGTGGCATTTATCCTAGCAGGGAATACTCGTTTAGAGTTATTGGAAGCGTTATCTCCTGATAGCGCCGTCGCTAAATTCATTGAAAAACGGGGTGAAGGGATTCACCATGTGGCTTTGGGTGTAGAGCGAATAGAGGATCGAATCCAGGAAATAAAAGAATCCGGTCTTCGTATGATTGATGAGACTTCAAGAAAAGGGGCACATCACGCAGATGTCGCTTTTATCCATCCTAAATCGACGTCGGGTGTCCTATATGAGCTATGTGAAAGAACTGAATTAAAGGAGGAGCAAAAATGACTGATATCTATGAAACTATCAATGACTTGTACGATCGACGCCGAAAGGTAGAAATGGGCGGCGGGGAAGATAGAATTGAAAAGCAACACGAAAAAGGAAAACTAACGGCGAGGGAAAGAATCGAACTTCTAGTGGATGAGGGTACCTTCGTTGAGCTGAATCCCTTTATCAAACACCGGAACACCAATTTTGGCATGGAAAAAGCAGAAGGACCGGGAGAAGGAGTAGTAACTGGTTATGGGAAAGTCAATGGTCGTGACATTTACCTGTTCTCTCAAGACTTTACCGTGTTTGGTGGGGCGCTCGGAGAAATGCATGCTCTGAAAATTGCCAATGTTATGGATTTGGCTGCGGAAAATGGTGCTCCCTTCATCGGGTTGAACGATTCTGGCGGAGCTCGGATTCAGGAAGGGGTTGTCTCCCTTGATGGATACGGTCAAATTTTCTATCGTAATTCGATATATTCTGGTGTGATCCCTCAGATTTCTGTCATATTGGGTCCATGTGCAGGTGGCGCGGTTTATTCACCAGCCATTACGGATTTTGTTTTCATGGTTGAGAAAACAAGCCAGATGTTCATTACAGGACCGAAAGTTATCGAAACGGTGACAGGGGAAAAAATTTCATCTGAAGGATTAGGTGGAGCGAAGGTACATAACACGGTCAGTGGTAATGCTCATTTCATGGGTGCTTCGGAGGAAGAAGTTTTAGCTGATGTTAAACGTCTTTTAAGCTATCTCCCGCAAAACAACCAAGAAAAGCCACCGGCTCTGGAAGCGACAGATGAAGACGACTATCGTCCAGATCTAACGGACGTTGTCCCATATGAAGGCATTCGTCCATACGATGTCCGAAAAGTGGTCAATCAAATTGTCGACGAGGATTCATTTATGGAAGTGCAAGCAGGGTTTGCGAAGAATATCGTGGTTGGTCTAGCACGCATTAAAGGGAAATCAGTGGGGCTTATTTGTAACCAGCCTAAAGTGTTGGCTGGTGGACTCGATATTGATTCATCTGATAAAGCTGCCAGGTTCATACGATTCTGTGATTCATTCAATATACCATTGATCACTTTTGAAGATGTTTCTGGATTTTTCCCTGGTGTTAAACAAGAACATGGTGGGATCATCCGCCATGGTGCGAAACTTTTATATGCCTATTCAGAAGCAACTGTGCCAAAATTAACGATCATTCTCCGTAAAGCCTATGGTGGTGCTTATGTGGCCCTCAATAGTAAATCCATCGGGGCAGACCTTACGTTTGCTTGGCCAAATGCTGAAATTGCGGTGATGGGATCAGCTGGAGCTGCAAACATCATATTTGCCCGTGAAATTAAAAATAGTGAGAATCCTGAAGCCACACGTGCAGAGAAAATTGAGGAATATCGTGAAAAGTTTGCAAATCCATATGTAGCGGCAAGTCTTGGAATGGTCGATGATGTTATTGACCCTCGTGAAACAAGAATTAAAATCATCCAATCGCTTGAAATGCTACGTAATAAAAAAGAAACCCGTCCATGGAAAAAACACGGGAATATTCCGTTGTAAGTACCAGTATGAGGGGAGCCTGAAACCAGGCTCCTTTTTTTGCTTTTTTATGTTTTTATTGAAAGGAGATCTTCCTATCGGATTATTTGCCGGGTAACGGCTTTAGAGATATACTTATAAAGGATTACTTTTATGGAGGTTTAAATGATGATTAATGAAGAACGGTTAGTTAGTGAATTCTTTGAATTGGTGCAAATTGATTCAGAAACTAAAAATGAAGCAGCAATAGCTAAAGTTTTAAAAGAAAAATTCACGGCACTTGGCGTGGATGTTTTTGAAGATGATACAATGTCTGTTACGGGTCATGGGGCTGGTAATTTAATTTGTACGCTGAAAGGCACGAAACCTGGCGTAGATACCATTTATTTCACATCACATATGGATACGGTCGTACCAGGTAACGGTATCAAACCGTCTATTAAAGATGGATACATAGTGTCAGATGGAACGACGATTCTAGGGGCAGATGACAAAGCAGGTTTATCTGTTATGTTAGAAACGTTGAAAGTGATTAAGGAGCAGAATATTGAGCACGGAACAATTGAGTTCATCATTACCGTTGGTGAAGAATCAGGGTTAGTAGGAGCAAAAGCTCTAGATCGTTCTCTTGTAACGGCAAAATACGGCTTTGCTCTTGACAGTGATGGTAAAGTTGGGAATATCGTCGTTGCTGCCCCTACTCAAGCCAAGGTAGCTGCAACCATTTTAGGCAAGACCGCCCATGCTGGCGTAGCTCCTGAAAAAGGGGTTTCTGCCATTACGATTGCTGCCAAAGCCATTTCAAGAATGCCTTTAGGCCGCATTGATGATGAAACGACAGCCAATATCGGACGTTTCCAAGGTGGACAACAAACGAATATCGTTTGTGATCATGTTGAAATTTTATCAGAAGCAAGATCATTGGTTCCTGAAAAAATGGAAAAACAAGTAGCAAGAATGAAAGAAGCTTTCGAGACTGCTGCCATCGAAATGGGCGGACGGGCCGAAGTGAAAGTCAATGTCATGTATCCAGGCTTTAAATATGGAGCAGGTGACCATGTGGTCGAAGTTGCAAGAAAAGCGGCAGAGAAAATTGGCCGTCCATGCGAATTGGTGAAAAGCGGCGGCGGTAGTGATGCAAATGTAATTGCTGGATTTGGCATTCCTACGGTTAATCTAGCAGTCGGCTATGAAGACATTCATACAACGAATGAAAGAATTCCAGTGGAAGAATTGACAAAGTTGGCTGAAATGGTCATCAGTATCATTCAGGAAGTTTCGGCAGAATAATTACGCGAAGATGGATGAAGTAGTTTCCCGAGAATATCGTAAATTGGCGTGTTAGCCACCAAAAAACCGAATATATGCAGGGTGTAGCGAATATTGGAAGTCACTTGTCACATTAATAATGATCCAAAAAAACTCGTTCATCTTTAGTGGACATAAAAGGGATACAGGAATATATGTACAGTCATCAGTAATATGATGACTGTTTTTCTTAGAATGAAGCACTACTTCAATGGTTATCAAGGTTAGATTGGGGTATCTTAATGAAGAAGATTTAGTTTATATGGACCCAATTTCCTGAGATTTGTACCAACAAGGATGTGACAGTCACATGAAGGATATGTATCCTAAAAATGGAAAGGTCATTCTCCATGTAGACATGAATAGTTTCTATGCATCTGTGGAAATGTCCTATGATGAATCATTGAAAGGGAAGCCATTAGCAATTGCCGGTAATGTTGAAGAAAGAAGGGGAATCATCGTTACCTGTAGTTATGAAGCTAGAAAATATGGTGTTAAAACGACCATGCCCATTTGGCAGGCCAAAAAACTATGCCCTCAATTAATCATTAAAAAGCCGAATTTTGAGCGATATCGAAAGGCTTCCCTCGCCATATTTGAAGTATTGCGGCAGTATACGGAAATAGTTGAACCTGTTTCCATCGATGAAGGGTATCTGGATATCAGTGAGTGTGCAGAATGGGGTTCACCTTTGGAAATTGCCAAAAGTATTCAAGAGCGTATATATAATACAATGGATCTTCCTTGTAGCATTGGCATCGCCCCAAATAAATTTTTGGCTAAAACAGCATCGGATATGAAAAAGCCGATGGGGATCACGGTTCTAAGGAAAAGAGATGTTCCCAAGGTTCTCTGGCCCTTACAGGTGGTGGAGATGCATGGGATTGGGGGTAAAACGGCAGAAAAACTCCAGACAATCGGTATCCAGACAATTGGAGACCTTGCCAAGGCCAACGAAACCCAGTTAAAACAGTTGCTAGGGATAAATGGCATCCGTTTGAAGGAACGGGCTAACGGAATGGATTCGCGACTTGTTGATCCAGAGGCCATTTTTGACCATAAAAGCATTGGGAACTCGACAACCCTGCCTAAGGATACTACCAATCAAAGAGAGCTGGTCGGGGTATTGGAGAAGCTTTCGGAAAAAGTTGCAGTACGTTTGAAGAATAAACGTTTGCTAGGTCAGAAGATTGGAGTGACCATCCGTTATAAAAATTGGAGGACCATTACAAGAAGTAAGATGGTTTCCAATCCATTTTTTGAAAAAACGGATATTTCGGATTGGGCTACTGAGCTGTTTTTGAAGAATTGGAATGGAGAGGCCATTCGCCTGTTAGGTGTAACGGCTTATGATGTCATTGAAAAAGAATCTGCATTCAAACAACTCGATATCTTTTCCTTTGAAGAGGATGCTGACAAAGAACCTTTATACGAAGTGATGGAACACTTGCAAAATAAGTATGGAGAAAATATTATTAAAAAGGGCCTTACTTTGAAAGAACGGTCAATTGGTACGAATACCAGTTTTAGCAAAGACTTTTTTGAGCGAACCAGAAGTAAAAATGGACTAAGGTGACATACATCCAAATGAAGGGAAGGTAATCATGACAAAACAACAAATTGGCGTTATCGGACTTGCTGTAATGGGTAAGAACCTTGCATTTAATATCGAAAGCAGAGGGTATTCAATTTCCGTGTATAATCGTTCCGCTGCAAAGACGGACGAAATGATGGAAGAAGCGAAAGGCAAAAATGTAGTACCGGCATATACGCTTGAAGAATTCGTGAATTCGCTTCAAACACCAAGGAAAATTCTATTGATGGTAAAAGCGGGTGCCGCTACGGATGCAACCATTGATCAACTTAAGCCGCTTCTTGAAAAAGGGGACATCGTCATTGATGGCGGGAATACGTTCTACAAGGACACGCAGCGCCGCAATGAGGAATTGAGTGAACTTGGTATTCATTTCATTGGAACTGGTGTCTCAGGAGGGGAAGAAGGAGCCCTGACTGGTCCTTCCATCATGCCAAGCGGGCAGAAGGAAGCATATGATTTGGTAGCGCCTATCTTGAAGGATATTTCTGCCAAGGTTGATGGGGATGCATGTTGTACATATATCGGACCAGGTGGTGCCGGACATTATGTGAAGATGGTGCATAATGGAATTGAGTATGGTGATATGCAGCTGATTTCGGAATCTTATTTCCTTTTGAAAAATCTTCTGGGTCTGTCCGCTGAAGAATTTCATGAGGTGTTCACTGAATGGAATAAGGGAGAGTTGGATAGCTATCTTATTGAAATCACTGCTGATATTTTCAAACGCTATGATGAAGAGACAGGTAAGCCCATGGTCGATGTCATTTTAGATAAAGCTGGCCAAAAAGGTACAGGTAAATGGACGAGCCAAAGTGCACTGGATCTTGGTGTACCACTTCCAATCATAACGGAATCCGTTTTTGCACGATACATTTCAGCCATAAAAGAAGAGCGGGTAGAAGCAAGCAAGGTCCTCAGCGGTCCGGAAGCTAAATTTACCGGTGATAAAAAGGCTTTGATTGAAAGCATTCGCAAAGCGCTTTATATGAGTAAAATTTGTTCGTATGCACAAGGCTTCGCTCAAATGAAGGCTGCATCTGAAGAGAATAACTGGAACCTTCAATATGGGGACATCGCGATGATTTTCCGTGGGGGCTGCATCATCCGTGCTCAGTTCCTGCAAAAAATCAAAGATGCATATGATCGCGAGGCAAACTTGAACAACTTGCTTCTAGATCCTTATTTCCAAGAAATTGCCGAAAATTATCAAGGAGCTTTGCGTGAAGTGGTCTCTACCGCTGTGTTGAACGGCATTCCAGTTCCTTGCTTGTCTTCTGCACTCGCTTATTTCGATAGCTACCGTACAGAAACGCTTCCGGCCAATTTAATTCAAGCTCAACGCGATTACTTTGGAGCACATACGTATGAACGGATCGATAAAGAAGGTACCTTCCACACTGAATGGATGGACAAATAATCAAAAAAACTGGCTGGAATAGACATTCTATTTTAGCCAGTTTTTTTATTCGACAACTTAAAAAGAAGGAAGCACAAGTGTGCTCCCTTCTTCTACTAACGTCGATGCTCAACAAGGTCAATGACCCCTAATACAACATGTGCCAATCCGAAACCAAAAACCGTATTAGCGACCATCTTGTTTGAGCCACGGTTCTGCTTCATGGCATAACCTGCAGCAGTTACGGCAGTTCCTAACGCTGTTGGAATTAATCCTTCACGAACATCCATCGTAAATCCCTCCGCATCGGTTAGTAGTGGTATTCAGATAAAGAACACCATTTATATTGTTACCACAGCTGGACGGTATCATTCGGCTATATGGAAAAAGGAGAGATGAAATAATAAACTGAACTCAATGAAAAAATGGGTACTTTGTATATTTCTTTTTTATGCCGAAAGTAGTAAGATTTATAGCAACCATCTTTAACAGTTTATGTACCTGTATAAAATGTATGGGATGATGAGCGTATAGTGAAGCAAGAAAAGGAGTGGTTGAATTTATGCACTTCATCTGGATGATCGTAGCCCTTGTTTTATTTTTTGTGGTTATTGAATCAAGTGTGACTTTTTGGCTTAATCATGGAACAGATTCAGAATCGAAGGATTTTATCCATGCCATTCGAGAGAAAATCATCAAAAAGAGTGCCTCATAAAATAGAGAAGAGGATGCAGGTTCACTGCATCCTCTTATTAGTTTACTGATTATTTCTTTTTTCTTTTTCGATTTGCCACCAAACATGTCCATCTTCTGCTAAAAGCTCATCGGATGCTTTTGGTCCTGTCGAACCCGCTTCATAATTGGGGAAAGAGGCTTCTTTCGTATTTTCCCAGGCATTCGAAATGGTATCGACAAATTTCCAAGAAAGTGCGACCTCATCCCAATGTGTAAAGTTTGTGGCATCTCCACGCATGCTATCAAATAAAAGCTTTTCGTAAGCTTCAGGTGAATTGATATGTTCGATTCCTTTGTTGGAAACCGTCAACTTCACTGGCTTCGTATTCATCGTCGTTCCCGATTTCTTCACATTTAAGTAAAGGGAAATACCCTCTTCAGGTTGGATATGGATGACAAGAAGGTTTGGTTGCAAGGTTTCTTCGGTTTTGTAATAGAGATTCATTGGAATGTCTTTAAATTGAACAACGATCTTCGTTGATTTTACATCCATTCTTTTACCAGTACGGATATAAAAAGGAACACCCGCCCAGCGGAAGTTATCAATCATCAATTTACCCGCAACATAGGTTTCTGTATTAGATTCAGGATCGACATTCAATTCATCACGATAAGCAGGGAGTGTTTGTTCCCCTACCGTACCTGAGCCATATTGACCACGGACGAAATATTCTTTGACTTCGTCCACTTTCATTTGTCGGAGTGACCGTAATGCTCGGACCTTTTCGCTGCGGACTTCTTCTGTAGTCAAGGCAATCGGAGGTTCCATGGCAAGCAGGGCGACCATTTGCAATAAATGGTTTTGGACCATGTCCCGTAAGGCGCCACTCGTTTCATAATAACGCCCACGTTCCTCGACACCAAGTGTTTCACTTGAAGTAACTTGGATGTTGGAAATATAACGGTTATTCCATAGTGGTTCGAATAAGGCATTGGAAAAACGGATGACTTCAATGTTTTGTACCATTTCTTTGCCCAGGTAATGGTCGATTCGATAAATTTCATCTTCAGCAAATGCGGTACGTATTTGCTCATTCAAGATTTGTGCTGTTTCAAAACTGTGCCCAAATGGCTTTTCGATGACAAGGCGTTTGTAACCCTTGGTATCGGTCAAGCCTTGGGCTTTTACCTGTTCGGCAATGGTTCCGAAAAACTCCGGTGCCATCGCTAAATAAAAGATACGATTGCCTTCCAGATCATACTGGCCGTCTAAATTATCAGCAACCTGCTTTAATTGTAAATAGGACTCTGAACTAGTTACATCATGTGAATGATAGTGGAAATGGGAAACGAATTCATCAACCTTTTCCTCCGCATGTCCAAATGTCAGGATGGAGTCTTTTACACTTGCTTGAAACTCAGTATTGGTTAATGGCCTTCTGGCGACACCCACCACTGCGAATTTATTGATTTTTTCCTTTTGGAATAGTCGATATATCGAAGGAAACAGCTTTCGTTTCGCTAAATCTCCGGTAGCGCCAAAAATCATGATTAATGCTGTAGGTTTATTTTCTGTCATGTTAGAACCTCAACTTTCTGTAATTTCTGTCTTAAAGTTGGATATGTACTAATTCTTAATTTTACGGTTAGCTTTCCCTCAAAGCAATCTATTTGCGCATTTTTTCGTAATTTCATTAAAATCTTCAAAGAGACCGAATTTTAAAAGTTGAAAAATGAATCAGGGCCTCTGTTATGCTATAGTAAGGTATAAAGTTTTTGCAACGGAGGTAGGAATGTGGATTTTGTTTTTTTAGGAACGGGTGCTGGTGTTCCGGCAAAGGCGCGTAATGTGACGGCAATCGCCCTTCAATTATTAGAAGAACGGGGAAAAGTATGGCTTTTTGATTGCGGGGAAGCGACACAGCATCAAATTTTAAAAACGGCGGTTAAACCACGTAAAATTGAAAAGATTTTCATAACGCATTTGCATGGTGACCACATCTTTGGTCTTCCTGGTCTTTTAAGCAGCAGGTCTTTTCAGGGTGGAGTCGAAAAATTGACGGTGTACGGCCCAAAAGGCATTGATGCTTATATCACGACGAGTTTACAAGTGAGTGCCACTCATTTGAAATATCCATTGGAAATCATTGAAATTGAGGAAGGCGTCATATTCGAAGATGACCAGTTTACCGTGACGGCCCTGGAACTTGATCATGGCATTTATAGTGTCGGTTACCGAATCGTGGAAAAAGATCGGCAGGGGAGTTTACTGGTTGACCAGTTGCGTAAACAAGGAGTGCCACCGGGTCCCCTTTATAAAGCATTGAAAAATGGGGAATCGGTCCGTCTTGAAGATGGCCGGACCATTAATGGGAAAGACTATCTTAGTGCACCACAGAAGGGCAGAATTATTACGATACTTGGTGATACTAGGGTTTGCGACAATGCCCTCGTCCTTGCCGACTCAGCTGATTATCTCATCCATGAAGCAACCTTTTCTGCGGAAGAAACGGAATTGGCAACGGCCTATTTCCATTCAACTACTATACAAGCGGCTGAAACTGCCAAAAAAGCGGGGGTTAAGCACCTTGTTTTAACACATATCTCCTCACGCTATACTCTTGAGGATGCAGAACGGTTAAAAGAGGAAAGCAGTGCAATCCTTTCGAATACAACCATGGCAGAAGATTTATTGTCGATTAAAATCCCTTTATATGTACAAGAATAGGGAAATCATTACGATTATTTGGTATAATAGTTCAATTGCTTATTGGATATAAGGAGGGTGAAAAAATGACTGAACAAAATAATTTACATAACAAGGCGATGGATTTTCTTTTGAAAACAAGTCGTACTTTTTTTATCCCTATTAGTTACTTGCCATCAGGATTACAGGAAGCCATTGGTTCGGCATATCTTTGCATGCGGGCCATTGATGAAATTGAAGACCACCCGAATCTAGGTGCCGAAGATAAAATCGCCCTATTGCAGGCTGTTAGCAGCCTATTGAAAACCGATTATCGTAAAGAGGACATCCAGGCTGTTTTTGAACCATATAAGGATGTGCTTCCGGAAGTGACCTTGCAACTTGGAGATTGGATGGATTATTGTCCTCCAGGTGTGCTTGGTAAGGTCCTTGAGTCTACCAAGGAAATGGCTGAAGGCATGGCGAAGTGGGTTTCGAAGAATTGGCAAATACATGATAAGGAAGAGCTTGATGAGTATACCTATTATGTCGCTGGTTTAGTTGGGGTGATGCTCTCTGATATTTGGAAATGGTATGATGGAACAGATACGGATCGCAATCTTGCCATTGCATTTGGACAGGGCCTTCAAACGGTCAACATCCTACGGAACCGTGAAGAAGATGCAGAACGCGGCGTGAATTTTTATCCGAATGGATGGGGCTTCAAAGAGATGCTGAGCCATACAGAATATAATCTTGAATTGGCGGATAGGTACATTGAAGACATCGAGACAAAGGATATTGTCCATTTCTGTAAAATTCCTTTGGAATTGGCTAAAGCTACTTTGAAGGCGTTAAAAGAAGGAAAAGAAAAAATCAATCGGTCAACGGTTACCACTATCGTAAACCAGGTCGTCGATAATTAAGAAGAGCAAGCTACTGTATAAAGTTTATACAACTTTATACAGTAGCTTTTTTATTACTTCATAAGAGTAATCGTAAAATTCTAAAAATTTAAAAAAATACATTGGAATAGTGGCAGTAAACGATTATAATTTAGTACATAAAAGCGGAAAAGTTGACTTCGTTAGAGAGACAGAATTTTAAAAAAAGAGAAAAGCGGAGGAACATTATGAAAAAGAGATTATATTCAACGGCAGCCTTGACCTTGATTACTGGAATTTTACTTGCAGGGTGTGGAAATGAAAACGAGAAAGACTCGGCAAAAAACGAAAGTGATAAGGATGCTTTCAAAGTCGGAGTGACACAAATCGTTCAGCACGATTCTTTGGATCAAGCATATGAAGGGTTTCAGGCTGCTTTGAAGGATAGTGACATTAAAGCAAAATATGATCTCCAAATTGCTCAGGGCGATCAAAACAACAGCCAGACGATAGCGAATAACTTTGTCGGGGATAAAGTGGATTTGATTTTTGCTAACTCGACGCCAAGCGCTTTAAGTTCATTGAATGCGACTAAAGATATTCCAATCGTCTTCACTTCTGTAACTGATCCAGTAGCTGCGGAACTTGTTACGTCCATGGAGAAACCAGGTGGAAATGTGACAGGTACGACCGATTCTCATCCGGATGCCATCAAAAATTCCATGAAGTTCCTGGCAGAAGAGCTTGGAGCGAAAACAATAGGGACGGTTTACAATACGGGCGAACAAAATTCAGTCGTTCAAATTAAAAATGTGAAAGCGGAGGCAAAAAAAGCGGGCTTGAAAGTCGTGGAAGCATCCGTCTCGACTTCAGCCGAAGTTAAGCAGGCAACGGAATCGTTGATTGGAAAAGCGGATGCTTTCTATATCATTACGGATAATACAGTAGTTTCAGCGTTAGAATCAGTGATTTCGGTAGCGAATGACCAGGATATCCCCTTATTTGTCGGGGAACTTGATTCCGTGAATGCAGGCGGTTTCGCAGCATATGGCTTCAGTTACTATGATATTGGCTACGAAGCAGGCCAGAAAGCGGTAGAAATATTAAAAGATGATAAAAAACCGGGTGATATCGCGGTTCAATATCCTCAAAAATTAAAATTGGTGATTAATGAAACAGCTGCAAAGGAAATGGGTGTTGAAATAAAAGAAGAATGGAAAGCAAATGCTGAGTTTGTTAAATAAGCTTTTGCGTTATTCCAGGGAAGGAAGATAAAAATGCCAACAGCCATATTTAACTCTTTTGAATCTGGAATGATCTATGCGATCATGGCACTTGGAGTCTATTTGACATTCAGAATTCTCGATTTCCCGGACATGACGGTCGAAGGTAGCTTCGTGACAGGAGCTTCTGTCGCCGCTATTATGATCGTCAATGGTTTCTCGCCGATTATGGCCACGTTTTGCGCCATGCTTGCCGGATTTGTGGCAGGGACGATGACAGGGCTGCTGCATACAAAAGGGAAGATAAATCCGCTTCTTGCCGGTATTTTAATGATGATTGCGCTCTTTTCCATTAACTTAAGGATCATGGGGGCTTCGAACATTCCCTTGCTTTCTCAAACGACGATTATCACGAACATCTCAGAAGCATGGTCTCATACTGGTTTGGATCAAATGTTTAATGGGATTTTTTCAATCATTGGCCTTGGTGAAAGTTTGCCAAAAACATGGGGCATTCTCATTGTCATGTTTATTGTAGTAGTAATGATTCAACTGGGGATGTCCGCCTTTTTAAAAACGGATGTAGGCCTTGCGCTTCGGGCAACTGGTGACAATGAAGCGATGGTCAAGAGTTTTTCGGCTCATACAGGGAATATGAAGATATTAGGCCTTGCCATCGGGAATGCCCTAGTTGCTTTCTCTGGTGCTTTAGTTGCCCAGTACAATGGTTTTAGCGATATTGGGATGGGAATCGGGATCATCGTAATCGGTCTGGCCTCCGTCATCATCGGGGAAGCGTTATTTGGCGCAAAAACGATTGTACGCGCCACGCTAGCTGTCATTGGGGGAGCCATCATATATCGTATCGTCGTTACATTGGCGCTACGTGTAAAATTCCTTGATACGGGTGATGTGAAATTAATCACTGCGCTTATTGTAATCGGTGCCTTAGTCATCCCGCAAATTTCCGAAAAACAAAAAGAAAAAGGTCGTAAGAAAAAAAGACTCAAAGAATTGCAACTGCACCGTATCGAGCCTACAAAGGGGGAAGAGGAATTTGCTGCAGCTAAATCAGATCTATAAGGTCTTCAATGAAGGGACTCCGGATGAAAAGCTTGCCCTTGGCAATCTGGATTTACAGCTGTCAAAGGGTGAATTTGTAACGGTCATTGGCAGTAATGGTGCTGGGAAGTCCACGTTGATGAATATGATTTCCGGTAAGACCCTTCCCGATGCTGGTGATGTCATCATTGATGGCCAAAATGTATCATCGATTGAAGAACATAAGCGGGCGAAAATGATTGGGCGGGTTTTCCAGGACCCCATGCTCGGAACGGCCCCGCACATGACCATTGAAGAAAATATGGCCATCGCGTATGGCAGGACGAATCGAAGGGGTCTTGGCTTTGGGGTAACGAAAAGACGGAAAGAGCTTTTTAACGATAGCCTGAGTACACTCCATTTAGGATTGGAAAATCGGATGAATGCAAAAGTGGGGTTATTATCGGGAGGGGAGCGTCAGGCATTATCGTTATTGATGGCGACCTTCACCGATCCGAAAATCCTGCTTCTCGATGAACATACAGCTGCTCTCGATCCATCCAGGGCAGAGCTTGTTACAAGCCTGACGAAGGAAATTGTTGAAAAGAACCGGTTAACTACATTGATGGTGACTCACAATATGCAGCAGGCCATCGATCTTGGTGATTCTTTAATCATGATGGATAAAGGCCAAATCATTTTCGAGGCAAGAGGCCCGAGAAAACAGGCACTGACTGTTGATAAGCTCTTGAATGAATTCCAGCGTATCAAGGGTGAAAAAATGCTAAATGACCGTGCGGTGTTGATATAAAGTGAAAGAGACCTAGCGCTCAAGGTGAATGACCTTGGACCGAGGCCTCTTTTTTCGGCGGAATCGGAAGGGTTTACTATCGAGTGACTGAGTCTCGCCTTACGGAAGGCCAAGAGAACGGGTTGACTGCAGAGGACAGTGGACGTTCGGAGAGAATGCAAGGTCCTCCTGCTTAATCGCTATCAGCTGTGCTCCAAGGAGAATTGTCATCTTTTTTGGTTCCAAAAAAGTTTCTCATGAAGGACTTTTTCTTTGTTTTTTTAGCGGCGGCAGCTTCTTCGGTAGCGAGATAAAAATCTGCTGGTGGAATGGTGGCCGCTTCTAATGCTTCAATACGGGCTTCAAGTTTAGTGACGAGCTTATGCATGTCTTCCATTTCACTTCTATGCTGTAATAGTTGATAGGAAACAACGTCATCCGCTTTTGTTTTCAGACTTTTTTCTAGCCTGGAGACTCTTTCGTTTAGGTGATCTTGTCCTTTTTCCGACTCAATAGGTTGTTTAACAGTGGCCTTTCTGGTCTTCTTTTCTGAAATGCTCACCTTTTGTAAGACCACTCCCTCGTTCAGCTGGTCTTGGATTTTCCTCAATAAGTCAATATCTTCCTCCGAAAACTGGTAATGACCTAGCTGATTCCGTTCTACTTCCATGTTCAATTGGGTAACCCAGCGTTGAATGGTACTATGAGAAACGTTCAATAACTTGGCAACTGCACTTGTATTCATCTAGATTCCCCTCCTTTTGGTTGTAGAATTCTAGATAAAAGAAGCGATTCCTTTGCCGTTGACAAAACAAGTACTGATTCGCCAAAGATAGTGGATTTCCTACCTGTTTTTGCTGCCATGTCGATTTTATTTACCGGTACCGTCGTATTTCCAGTGGGTGTTCTTCCCGACGTAATTCAATCATTTCGGAGGGAAAAACGTATTTGCCAAGTAAGCTGGATAAGCGGGAAGGGGATTTTAGAAATATTCGATTTGAAATATGGGTTAATCTTGAAGGATGGATGACAGCTTCTCTTCATTATCTTAGTCATGGCCATTTAGACACAATAGGCTGTTAACTCCCAGTTGGGAATCAACAGCCTGTTTACTTGTTGTTATTGGGGAACTACATATTTAGCCAGCTCTTTACTGATTTGATTTCCCATCCGCTTGGATTGTTCGGTGGCTTCTTGAACACAGGAGATAAATGCTTCTTGTACATGATGGGCTTGAAGTGCTTTCAGGCCAGCTTCCGTTGTCCCTCCCGGTGAAGTGACTTCTTTTCGCAGTACCGCTGGTGTTTTTGGCGATTTCTGCAGCATCTCAGCTGCACCGGTTAAAGTCTGAAGGATTAATTGCTTTGCTGTTACGGCATCAAGGCCAATGGATTCCGCGGATCTTTCCAGAGCCTCGACCAAATAATAAATATAAGCGGGACCACTTCCGGATAAGCCCGTTACGGCATCAAGCTGTGTTTCTTCGACAATGGCAACCGAGCCCACCGTTTCGAAAAGTGTGATGGCCGTCTGCAATTGCGATTCATTTGTATGTGCATTGGCCGATAGGGCAGTGGCTGACTTTCCAACGGCTGCCGATGTATTAGGCATAGCTCTTACGATGGCGACCGGTTTGGCTGCAATCCCTTCAAGACTTGCCGTATGGACCCCTGCCACAACGGAAATGAACAGCATATCTTCCTGGATGTATTCCTTTATGGATTGCATCGTGGTTAAAATATCTTTTGGCTTTACTGCAAGTACTACTATGTTCGCATTCTCTAGTAGTTGCGGAAGAGACCGTGTTGGGGTAACCCCATATTGTTCTGTTAGATAAGTGAATCGTTCATCATTTTTCTTGTTGGTCACAAAAATGTCAGCCGGGTTTATTACTTGCTGAGTGACCAAACCGGAAATGATTGCTTCGGCCATTGATCCAGCCCCGATAAAAGCTATTTTTTTCATTTCACTCACTCCTTTAATGCATACTAGTAACGGTCAGTTTTCCCAAATAAAATAAAAAAGACCCCTCATCCAATAAAGGACGAAAGGTCTGGCTTCCGTGGTACCACCTTTGTTCAACTCCTACAAAATAAAAAGGAAGTTGCACTTGAATCCGCTAACGTGGGATGAACGTCAGTTTTACTGAAGGCTCATAAGGTAGGTTCAATAATAGAGAGGACGGTGAAGCTTTTCAGCACATTTAAGAACTTCACTCTCTTTACGCCATCCATTATTTACTTGGCCTCAATCATAGCCGTGCCGTCTTTAATTACTTGTGATTATGAAGGATGCATGAGTACTCTGTCAATAGTAATATATGCTGAGCCTTAAAATATAGTCGTTAATTATGTGAAAATAATGACAATGTTCAGGATTATATGTAAAATAGTGATTACATACACAGTTTTCTAATAAAATAAGGAAATACCAAATTTTACGGATATATAAGCTTATTTAAATATAATATTAAGGTGGAAATAGACATGGTGAATTGGAATGGGGATATCGCAAAGCTTTCTCTGCCGACGCCGTTTGCAGTGGGCGATGTAAATGTTTACATAGTTAAAGGAGATGCCTTAACTTTAATTGATACGGGGGTTAAAACCGTACAATCAAAAGAGGCACTGAATGCTGGACTTGGGGAATTAGGGCTGCAACTATCTGATATTGAACAAATAATCTTGACGCATCATCATCCAGACCATGCTGGTGCACTCGATTTCTTCGATAAGAAAGTCCCGGTGTATGGTCATAAAAACAATCAGCGGTGGCTGACTCTAAGCGATGAGTTCCTTGACACCCATAATTCTTTCTTTCTAGACTTTGCAGGGAAATTGGGCGTGGCTGAAGAATTGAAACATAGATTGACCCATGACAAAGAAGAAATCCAATTCCTTAGTAAAAGGAACATGCAAGCACATTTGGCTGAGGGTGACGAACTTCCGGGCCTTCCAGGATGGCGAGTAATCGAGACTCCTGGTCATGCGCAAAGCCATGTTTCCTTTTATCGGGAGAGTGACGGCTTAATGATTGCAGGAGACCACTTACTTGCAAGAATTTCGCCTAATCCATTAATGGAGCCACCCTTGATTGTGGGTGGCGTTCGTCAACGGCCATTGCTTCAATACAATGCCTCCCTTCAAAAACTATTAGACTTTCCGATTTCTAAGGTTTATTCAGGACATGGGGGAGAAATTGATGGAGAGAAAGTGTCCGATTTGATTCGATATAGATTTGAGCGACAGCATAATCGGGCCATGCAGGTGAAAAGCATGCTCCAAGAAAAACCTTTAACGGGATTTGAAGTGTGTCAGCGCCTCTTCCCAAAAGTTTATCGTCAGGAAGTCGACTTGACACTCTCGGAAACGGTCGGTCAGTTGGATTATCTGGAGGATTTGGGTGAAATCGAATTGGAAATGCAATCGGGTGTCATTTTATATTCAAGTGCGACGACAGTTTCTAAGGGGATAATCTATTGAGTAAATTAAGCGGGAAAGTCATTGTCATTACCGGGGCTTCGGGAGGAATTGGAAAGGAAATTGCGATTCAATCTGCCCGACTTGGGGCAAGACTCGTTCTTTTGGCAAGGAGCCTGGATAAATTGCAGACTCTGAAGGAGAGCCTGACCAGCCAATACGGGGTCGATGTTTTTGTATGGAAGTTGGATGTTTCCGATACAGAACAAGTGGAAAGGGTCTTCGTTGACATCCACGACCAGGTCGGCACCGTGGATGTGTTGGTCAATAATGCCGGGCACGGCACGTTTAAAGAAGTCCTTGATACGGATTTAGAAGAGAGTAAAGGGATGTTTGCTGTCAATGTAATCGGCTTGATGGCCTGTACGAAGTTTGTGCTTCCACATATGAAGCGCAAACAAGCGGGGCACATCATTAATATTGCGTCACAGGCAGGGAAAATTGCAACACCTAAGTCCACACTTTATTCAGCCACTAAATTCGCGGTGCTTGGTTATTCGAATGCTCTCCGGCTTGAATTGATGGAAGACAACATTCATGTGACCACCGTCAATCCTGGGCCAATCGAAACCAACTTTTTTACTATAGCGGATGAATCCGGGACATATATGAAGGGCATTAAGAAATTCATGCTTAAGCCTGAGGATGTAGCAGCCAAAATCGTTGCTGCCATGCTAACTAATAAACGGGAAGTCAATCTGCCCGCCTGGATGAATATGGTGAGTAAGTTTTATACCTTGTTTCCAAGAATCACTGAGACCGTTGGGAAAAAAGCATTTTTTAAAAAATAGATACTTCTAAATATAAGTGAAGATTACTATTTTAATAAGAAATTAAGGGAGTGTCATCTGACATTCCCTTTTTTTGAATTTATTTGGATTATCTTTCCATCTTATGTAACCATTTCATTGGTGAATTCGTCTGTTTTATAGGAGGGATTTTGTATGAAGCTCGTTATGGGAAAGTCTTTTATCTTTTTATTCCTTTTTTTCATTCTGGGAAGCTGTCAATCCTTCTCTGAAGAGCAACCCCATAAGTCCATTGGCAAGGGAGAAGAAGGATTCATTACAGATTTAGATGATAAGCGGATTCTGATAAAACGGACGTATTACAAGGTGAAAAATCATACGTATATACAAGATGAACATGGGGCAAAGCTCAGTTATTCAGACTTGGCAATCGGGATGAAAGTTAAACCATGGTACGGTGGAGAGGTCGAAGAATCATTTCCTTCGAAAGCGGATGCAGAATTGATACGGATTTTAAAGGATGAAGAGAGTCTAGAAGAGCAAAAGGCCGTAACTGCTGCACTGGAGCATGTGACTAAAGCTCCTAGTCAGCGTTTCATGGTTCTTGAAATCATTCATTTCCCTTCCGAGCATGTATACAATATTGAAATGATGAATCGCTCCAACTTGGATGCATCATTTACTGTGACCGTAGACGATTCTACTGAAGAAATCTTATATCTAAAATAATAACAGGGCAGAATCAAATAGATTCTGCCCTGCTTCGTTTTAGTCTTATGTTTTTTTATAAAGTTTTTGCACCCAGGTATTTTGGCGCCCAATAGGAGTTATTCATATCGGTGATGGTAATTCCTTTAGAAGATGAAGCATGAATGAACTGATTGTTTCCAATGTAGATTCCAGCATGGGAAACACCCGTCTTTCCAGAAGAAGTATCAAAGAATACAAGATCGCCTTTTGATGGCGATGATACTTTCAATCCGGTATTCGCGTAAAGCTGGGATGTTGTCCGTGGTAGGGTAATTCCTTGTGATTTTTGGAATACATAATAGATGAACCCCGAACAGTCAAATCCTGCTGGTGTCGTGCCAGCCCATTTGTATGGTGAGCCTGTCAATGTTTTTGCATAATTAATCATGCTTGTATTATTGACATTATAAACACCTAGCGCATTGAAGGTATTTCTTCCTGCAATCCCATCGGCAGTCAATCCTTTAGCTTTTTGAAAGTTTTTTACGGCAGTTGTTGAATAGGTTCCGTAGTAAGTAGTCGATGAACCAGTATATGTGAAATAACCTTTAGTTTTTAATAGGGTCTGTAGTTGTTTGACATCACTATGTGTCATTCCGGGTCTGAGGGTTTGATCTCCAATATTTGCAAACGCCTGAAGTGGCGTCAGCATTAATGCAGAAGCAACAGCAGCTGAGGCAATCCATTTCTTCATGTATCTCATTTCCTCTCTCTATCTCTCTATTTTTCTTTAACAATATTATCCTACAATACCATTGTGACAATCAAACCAGTTTTTGATTACATTTTCATTACAAAAAATAAGTAGTAATACTTAGTGAAAATCAGCGAAATCGTTTTTCTTAAATAGTAAAAGGGTTAAAAGACTCGGTTCCCCTTTTAGGCAAGATACCAACTAATTATATTTATAAAAACTAGTTGGATATAATGGATTACTTTTAAATTAAAGGGTATTTATGGGTATTTAAAAAGTTCCCATAAATAGGTGGAAATTTGTCATGAAACTTCCATTGAATGCGAACGTTTATTCGTTTAGAATGAGGGATATAATATAAACACGAACATATATTCTGTATAGGGTGAAGAAAAAATGGATTATAGCATGATGCCGAAACAATCAATTATGTGTATTGATATGAAAAGTTTTTATGCTAGCTGCTCAGCGGTCATGCATGGATTGGACCCGCTCGAATGTTATTTGGCAGTGGTGGGTGATAAGAATAGGGAGGGGAGCATTGTGCTTGCGGCTTCTCCAAAGCTAAAGAAGGAATTCGGTATAAAAACCGGTTCCCGGAAGTTTGAGATACCGAAAGATCGACGCATTCTAGTCGTTGAACCCAAAATGGCCACTTATTTGAGAGTTTCGACGGAGATTACGCGCTTGTTTCACCGCTATGTTCCAAAAGAAGCGATTCATGTATACAGTGTGGACGAAAGTTTTTTGAAAGTTGATGGAGCGGCTTCTTTATGGGGGGATGCCTGGAATATTGCCAGGAAAATAAAAGATGACATTGAAAGGGAATTACAGATTCCAAGTGCAATCGGGATTGGGCCGAACATGCTGATGGCGAAGCTTTCTCTTGATCTCGAGGCCAAACATACAGGAATAGCTGAGTGGACATATGAAGACGTACCAGCTAAGCTTTGGCCGATTTCTCCGCTTCGTGAAATGTGGGGGATAGGAAGGAGGGTGGAAAAGACCCTTCATGGCATGGGAATATTCACTGTCGGGCAACTTGCCAATTATGACCTTCAATTGCTTGAAGCGAAGTTCGGGATTATGGGCAATCAGCTTTATCATCATGCCTGGGGAATCGATTTGTCAGATCTCGGGGCGCCGATCATCGAGGGGCAGGTCAGCTTTGGTAAAAGTCAGATTTTACTCCGTGATTACAAGGAAGAACACGAGATCAAGCAGGTTATGGTAGAAATTTGTGAGGAAGTCGGAAGAAGGGCTCGTACCCATAGGAAGGCTGGACGGACGATCAGTCTGAGCATTGGTTATAGTAAGGATGAGTTTGGCGGTGGGTTTCATCGCTCCCGTTCGATTGAGGAACCGACAAATATCACAATGGAATTGTATAAAGTCTGTCTTGAACTTTTTCATGAAAACTATCATAAGCAAAAAACGGTTCGTAGCGTTTCGGTCACACTCTCGAATATTGTGGATGATAATGAGATGCAGCTGACTTTATTTGATGCTTCACGGTGGAAAAAGCGGGAATTGAGTTATACCGTTGACCGCATTCGACATAAATATGGTTCAAAATCACTGTTGCGCGCGGTTTCGTATACGAAAGCCGGGACGGCCGTTTATAGAAGCGGATTGCTTGGCGGGCATAAGGCTTGACAAAGTCGTCAGAGGAGGAAAAAGAATGATTCATGATCGGGGGCGTATCAAATGGACATCCATGATGCTACCGGAACATGTGAAGATGTTGCGGGATTGGGTGGCGGAGGATAGCCATGAAGCAAGACGCATTCTCGATGAACAGCAGTTTGAAGAAATGAATGCTGTGATGGGGGAAGCGATGGAAGAAGGTAGAGAGGTCATGATTGCCTATTATGACAGAACCCGATACCAGCTTTTAATCGGAAGCATTCATTATTATGATGAATGCTTGCAAAGACTTCATATTATTGACCATTTTCAGCAACCACATTATATTCAACTTTCCCATATAGCGGATGTAAGATTGATGGAATAAGAATGGTGGGATTATCCCCATGGATGCACAAGAGTGCGGGAAAAGGACAGGGGTCCTTTTATCGTTTATAATGGGGGAATGGAACGAATAGGGGGAAATGAGATGTACATTGAATGGACAGATAGAGCAGCCGAAAAACTTTCCGATAAAATACAGGGAAAAGAAGGACATTTACAGTTGAAATATGATACAGATGGCTGTGGTTGCGTAGTAAGTGGCGTGACAGCTCTTTGGCTCGTTGACGAGCTTGAGGAGGATAATCAAAAAGTGGAGACCAATGGAGTTCCCCTTTATGTCGAAAAATCTAAAATGATTTTTCTCGATGATATCATGACAATAGACTTTGTGGTCGAAGCAAACTGCTTTCAGCTAAAAAGCCCGAATCAAATCTTGAATCCAAGGATGAGTTACTTTAATAAACTCTAAAAAAAGCAAAGGGAGAATCCCGATAGTCGTGGGATTCTCCCTTTGTCTATTTCAATACAAGCTGTTCGAGAAATTGGTCGATCCGTTCCTCATATTCCTTGGGATTAGCATTATATGATTGTGCGTGAGCCCCGTTTTTTGCGAGGTAAAGTTGTTTTGGTCCTTTTTTTGCTTCATATAATTCAAGTGTCATGGAAGCGGGAATGAAAGTATCAGGTTCACTATGAATGAACAGCACTGGTTTTTCGATATTACTAATGAAATCTATCGGTGATACTTCGTTCGTCCAATATCCATCACGAAGTTTGATGAACATGCGCCCAAGTGGAAAGATGCTCCAGGTTGGAAAAGGGATTTCCATACCGATTTGATGTTGAATTTGCTTTTCAAAATTGGAAAATGGACAATCGGCAATATAAAAATCTGCTCCATCTTCAAGCATGCCCGCATATAGAAGAAGGGTCACAGCCCCCATGGATTCACCATGAATGCCGAAGAAAAGATCTGAACCTTTACGTCTTTTTAACTCGTCAATCACGGCTTTCAAGTCGAATTTTTCATAATGTCCATAGCTGCTTGTTTTCCCACCGGAGTCTCCATGACGACGGTGATCATAGATGACCGCATTGAATCCACGCTTAAGGAAAATGTTCATGTACTTGATCGAGTTCGTTTTATTTTCTGTCACGCCGTGAGCAATAATGATCCACTTATTCGTAGGATGAGGTTCAATAAACATGCATTTCAAGGAATACCCAGATGGAGAAGGTACCCAGATTTCGCTTTTAGGCAGGGTATCAAAATCCTCTTGAATGAACCGTTTAGCCAAGACTTCACGATCTTTGATGGAATTATCTTCCTTCTTCTTCATGTACATGAGCCGATTAGAAAAATAAATACCGATGCCGACCATATACGTCAAGATGCCGGCAATTGCGAGACCCCATTTTTTCATGGTGAACCTCCTTGTTTTTAGTTTATTTTACCATGTTGAAAAATAAGAAAATACTGTTAAGAAATCGTCACGGGTAAAACCGGAGTCATGGTATAATAATGTATAATGTCAGGGGGTTTTAAGGATGAAAAAGAAACAGCCGCGCAATCAAAATCAAAGTAAAAAGCAAGAAAAAGAAGCATCGTCATCATTGAAACTTGGTGATATGCTCAATCAAGATATCATGTCGCAGCTTCGCCAAAAACAAAAAGAATTAAACGATGCGGAACAAGAGAAGAGAGCAGCAGAAGAAGAAAAGAAACGTCAAGAAAGAAAACAGCGTGAGAAAAATAAATCATTCGAAGAGCTGTTGGGTGAAAGTGATCTTAACTGGAAAAACTATAAATGATTTTAATGAAATCGGGATGTTTATTATGACCCGACCAAAAAAACTATAAATGGAAAGCATCTTCGTTGGTACCCATGTACTTATAACGGGGATGTTTTTGTATGAAGAAAATGACATGGAACAAATTAAATTCCTTCGTAATTCTGTTTGGATGGCCGAATCGCTTTATTTTATAAAGCATAACGATTATATTAAAAGTAAGTTTGATAGGTACCCGCTTATCGAATGGACTACTATTAGTTGGTGATGAAATGGAAAAAAGAATAGAATCTGTACTGGAAAATCAACTATGCTTCCTTCTATATGCAAATTCAAGGGAAATGACCAAGAAGTATAAACCACTACTTACCAAACTTAACGTAACGTATCCTCAATATCTCGTTCTGCTTTTACTATGGGAGCAAGACACGCTTACAGTGAAGAAATTAGGGGAGTTACTTGCACTTGATTCAGGAACGCTCACTCCCATGTTGAAACGGATGGAGCAGAATGGGCTCATTGTTCGTGAACGGTCCACTAAAGATGAAAGGTCTGTCATGATTCAGCTGACTCGAAAGGGACTTGATTTAAGGGAAGAAGCCTGTTTCATTCCTGAACGCATTTCGGATATGTCCGGTGAAGATAAGCAAGTGGTTGAGGATTTGAAAGCGTCGCTGCTTCAACTATTAAAAACCTTGCAAGCACTTTGAAGGAATAGAAAAACGCCTGGGTTCACTTCAAACCCAAGCGTTTTTTTGTGAAATTGCTTTATTCTACTTCAATTTCAATGGCAACATCCACATTGCCGTTGATTGCTTTTGAATAAGGGCACATTTGGTGAGCTTTATGAACGAAAGTTTCAAATGAATTTTTATCGATTCCTGATCCCTTTACGACTAATGTTACAGCCAAGCTGTATTGATGCATATCACCCATCAATAAACTGACATTGGCTGTGACGTTTGAAGTAAATGTAGCACCTTCAATCTTTCCAACCGATTGTAAAGCACTATCAAAACAAGCCGCATATCCTGCTGCAAAAAGCTGTTCAGGATTAGAAGCTTCAGGCATCTGTTTAGCCCTTGGCGTTCCGGGCATTGCAATATCAACCGTAAAGTTTCCATCAGCTGAAATGGCCGTTCCTTCTCTTCCTCCATCAACCGTTACAGACGTCGTAAATAGTGTTTTTGTCATTGTTTATCTCCCCAATCTTTTCATTTAGATTGTGCACAATTGAATTGTATAATATCAATTAAGAAATAGCAACAGAAAAGATCTTAGAAAGAACTCACCCTACACTTTTGCAGCTGAGTTATTTAAAAGTGTAGGGTATGACTCCCGGAATAAAAAAAAGCTATCCAACCGTAGGTGTACGGAAAGGATAGCTTTGCAGAGAAATGATTGCTAGTCTTTAAAGGGTGTTCAGGTTAGATTTATTCCCGGTGGTTTGCATATTTGCTTGCTTTGGTGAGTTGCTTCAACAGATCAAGTTCATCTTTTGAAAGAGAAGGGCTGTTGGCAGCCTGACAGTTTTCGCGAAGCTGTTGCACCGTGCTCGCCCCGGCTACGGCAGATGCAACGCATTGGTTCGATAATACATATTGCAGAGCCACAGCATTCAGCTTCTTGCCGGAAATCTTCTCTTTTAATTGTGGAAGTAAGTCCTTGAGTGCTTGATAGCTATAATCGAGGTAGCCGTCCTCACTAGCCTTGTTAAGCATTTTTTCACTTAGCAGCCCTTTGGCGAGAGGCCCCCGAGCAATGATGCTGACCTGCTTATTTTCCAAAAGTGGCATCCACTCTTCCGGACGGCGGTCCAGAAGGCTGTACTGCATCATCACGGAATCAATATCTGAATTCTCGACAAATGCCTTTATTACATTGGGCCGAATCGATGATATTCCATAGTACCGAATCAAACCTTCTTTTTTTAAGTCCTCAAAGGCTTCAATCGTTTCCTCCAAATTATCTTCAATCGTACCGCCATGCAGCTGATAGAGGTCAATATAGTCGGTGCCTAGTCTCTTTAGACTATCTTTTACGGCCGTCTTGATATAGTCACCAGATGGATCCCAGCTCCAGCCTTCTTTATTTTCCGTCCAGCGGTTTCCGACTTTCGTTGCTATGTACACTTGATCGCGAACTGGCTTTAGGCTTTCTCCCACAATTTCCTCGTTCACTCCAAAATCATATAAGTCAGCGGTGTCGAAGTAATTGATGCCTTCATGTAAAGCAGCCTTCACAATTTCGGCTGCCTTTTTTTGATCGGTTCCCAAAGACATGCATCCAAGTCCAATTTCGGATACAAGCAAATCCGAATTTCCTAATCTGCGTTTTTTCATGTTATCCTCTCCTTTATATCTTCATTGTAAAGGAGGAATCATTTTCACTCAAAGATTTCACTTGATCCTTTTTAAGGGGTGAGGTTCTTGTCGATGGATATCTGCAATCCAGTCATTGACATAAACATAGTCACTTTGTAGACTTTTGAGTTTTTGAACAATCTCCCAACTCTTTCCGGAGAAAACAATGCCATTTTCGAACACATGAATTTTCATCAAATCGCCCTCCATCCCTAGTATGGTAAAATGTATGAAGAATCATGCTGTAATTAGAACAGAGGAGTGGACAAGTTGAAAAAATTCGAAGAGAAAACATTATCAAGCAAAAAGATATTCACGGGTAAAGTAATCAATTTACAAGTGGATGATGTCGAGCTTCCTGATGGGAAAACGAGTAAACGAGAAATCATCAAGCATCCCGGGGCAGTCGCAATCATCGCTCTTACAGCTGAAGATAAGATCATCATGGTCGAACAGTACCGTAAAGCGTTGGAGAGAAGCCTGGTTGAAATTCCAGCAGGTAAGCTTGAAAAAGGGGAGGAACCCGTTCGGTCGGCAGAACGTGAACTTGAGGAAGAGACGGGCTATGAATGTGAAAGAATGGAGCATATCATCTCTTTTTATACGTCTCCAGGCTTTGCGGATGAGCTAGTCCATCTCTATTTGGCCCACAATTTGAAAAAGAAAAAAGATGCGGCACCATTGGATGAAGATGAGTTTGTCGAGGTGATCGAGCTGACATTGAAGGAAGCTCAAAACTATCTGGATGAAGGGAAGATCCAAGATGCCAAAACGGCCTACGCCGTACAATATTTGCAGTTGAAAAAGGCGTTGAATGAATAAATGAAAGAATACTATGCTGATTTCCATATTCATATCGGCAGGACGAGAAGTGGGAAGGCGGTTAAGATCACCGGAGCTAAAACGTTGACCTTCAGCAACATAATCGAAGTGGCAAGCGAACGAAAAGGACTCGATATGATAGGGGTTATAGACTGCCATTCTCCTGAGGTTATTGAAGAGATAGAAGCTGGAATTCACAATGGGGAAATTACGGAAATGGAGGGTGGCGGACTTCATTATCGGAACCTCACCATCATCCCAGGGTCGGAAATTGAAATATATGACCACAATTGCCATGGACCGATTCATGTTCTTGCCTATTTTCCAAATATGGAAGTGCTGAAGAGGTTTTCATCATGGATGAGTAATTATGTGAAAAATATTACGTTGAGTTCCCAGAGGATTTATTGTGACGGGCGAAAGTTGCAAGAAATCGTCAAATCCCTTGGAGGGCTGTTCATCCCTGCGCATGTTTTCACCCCCTTTAAAAGCTTGTACGGTAAAGGCGTAAAGGAAAGCCTGGCGGAAGTGTTCGATCCGAAGCTCATTGATGCCATCGAACTTGGTTTAAGCTCGGATACCTATTTGGTGGAGGACATAAAAGAATTGAAATCGTATACCTTCCTGACGAATTCCGATGCCCACTCCCTTGGAAAGATAGCCCGTGAATATCAAATGCTATTACTTCAAGAACCGAGTTTTACAGAGTTGGAAAAAGCGCTTAAGGAAGAAGAAGGTCGTAAAGTGACAGCCAATTATGGATTGAATCCCTTATTGGGTAAATATTATCAAACCGTTTGCGGAAGTTGCCTTCATAAAATGGCCATAAATGCTGAGGCATGCAGTGAATGCGGAGGCAAGAAGATCATTAAGGGAGTTTCCACACGTATTGCCGAATTATCCGTTTCTGGAAAAGGGGAGGAAAAGAGGTCCCGTCCGCAGTATATTCATCAGGTTCCGCTTGATTTCATTCCGGGCCTTGGCCCGAAGTCCATGGACAGACTATTGGGGGCCTTCGGAACAGAGATGAATATCCTTCATGAGGTGACTCTCGAACAGCTTTCAGAGGTCGTTCCATTGAAATTAGCCCACTTTATAGATTCCGCAAGAAAAGGGATATTGGGTTTTGATGCAGGAGGAGGCGGCAAATATGGGAAAGTTAAGATGTGATAACACAGGCTTTCCCGATATAAACTTTTCAAAAGGCATTTCTAGATGGAAGTGCCTTTTGTGCTTGTTATAGATATCACTTCGTAGCAATTAGTCTTTTTGTGAAATAGAAAAGGGATTCATTTAACACTTTGTATAATGACTAAAAAGCCAGGAAGTTACACAATAGGAATAGGAAATAAATCATAATAAGGAAGTGACACGAATATAGGCGCAATATGCTGGCGTAAACTCGCGACTGAAATTCCGAGTTTAATTATCTGAGTATTTTGTGAGTTTGTGGGTGACGGATTACATAAAGGAAATGCTTCACCCCTACTATATAGTAAAATCTCGAACAATTAGGAGGAGTTATAATGACTGAAACAATAAAAGTAAAAGAATTATCTCATTTTATAGGCGGTCAAATGGTTGCAGGGCAAAACGGGAGATTTTCGGATGTATTCAATCCTTCAAGTGGAGAAGTCATTGCGAAAGTACCGTTAGCTTCGATTGAAGAAGTAAAGGGAGCCATTGATAAAGCCAAAGCTGCATTTCCCGCTTGGCGTGACATGTCCGTAGCAAGGCGTGCGGATATAGTGATCAAGTTTCGTAACTTGCTTACGGAACATACAGATGCCCTAATTGATCTGATTTGTACAGAAAGCGGTAAAACGGCAGAAGATGCAAAGGGCGAGATTACCCGTGGAATAGAATCTGTGGACCTTGCCATTGGAGCGCCCCATTTAGTGAAAGGGGAATATTCCGTCAACGTCGGTGGACAGATCAATGTCTATTCGGCGAAGTACCCACTTGGCGTCGTAGCAGCCATTTCTCCATTCAACTTCCCGATCATGGTGCCACTGGCCCAGACGAGCATGGCAATTGCTGTAGGCAATGCAGTCATTCTGAAAGCTTCGGAGCGAGTTCCAATGACAGCTTTATTCGTGAGTGAATTATGGAAGAAAGCAGGATTGCCGGACGGTATTTGGACCGTTATCAATGGTGATAAGGACGCTGTCAATGAATTATTGAGAAATCCAGAAGTGGAGGCAATCTCCTTCGTGGGCTCTACGCCGGTGGCTCAATATATTTATGAGACGGGAGCGAAACATGGTAAGCGTGTGACGGCTCTTGGTGGCGGGAAGAACAATATGGTTGTCATGCCTGATGCGGATTTAGAACAAGTGGCAAACTCTTTTATTGGAGCTGCATATGGAGCTGCATCCCAGCGTTGCATGGCCATTTCAACGCTCATGCCTGTTGGAGAAGAAACAGGGGATCGTTTAATAAAGATTTTAAAAGAAAAAATCGGCGCATTGAAAGTGGGCTCTTACACAGACCGGGAAGTTGACTTCGGACCTGTTATATCCCAACAATCAAAAGAGTCGGTAATTGCGGCGATTGACAAGAGCATTGAAGAAGGTGCAACGGTAGTGTGTGATGGACGGGAATTAGACATCGTGAAAGAATCCAGAGGTTTCTTTGTCGGCCCGACATTAATTGACCATGTAAAGCCAGGAATGGATATATATGAACAGGAAGTGTTCGGACCCGCCCGTAATGTTGTTCGGGTCGCTTCACTAGAAGAAGCGATTAAGCTGATCAACGAACATGAGTTAGGGAATGGTGTCACCATTTTCACCAATGATGGAGCGGCAGCTCGGAAATTCACAACGGAAATTGACGTTGGGATGGTAGGAGTTAATGTCCCGATTCCAATCCCTGTCGGCTACCATAATTTTGCTGGATTTAAAGGGTCTAGATTCGGTGAAGGTCATATGTTCGGACCAGATCAAGCCCGTTTCTTTACAAAAACAAAAACTGTCTCAGAACGATGGTTGACATCGTCCGCCAATACGGGGTCGACATTTGCCTTTCCAAGCAATAATGATTGAAGATTGAAATACAAAGAATCCCTGAAACTATTTTAGGGATTCTTTAAATCCTTTTAATAAAGCTTCATAGAAAGAGAGTTAATTGGAACGTAAAGTATGGAAAGCGAAAGAGGAGTTTTGCTTTTTAAAGCTAATGGAGAGAGTCCTGACAGGGAAAACTGATGCTGCCAGGGCTCTTTTTAGTTTATTATTTTTGCATAAATGCAAGTGTCTCGTAATGTCTTGCCGTCGGCGCTTAAAGCATCATTATGTAAAATCCCTTCCAGGGTAAATCCAAGCTTTTCAGGAATCCGTTTGCTGGTAAGATTATTGGGATCACAACGGATTTCAATTCTCTTGGCCCCATAATGATTAAAGGCGAATCTTGTTAACCTTTCTACCACTTCAGTTATATATCCTTTGTTCCTGTATTCCGTATCGATCCAATAACCGATTTCAAACTTGGGGATGTCCCAGTTAATTCGATGGAGGCCAGTGGAGCCTATGAATTGACCGTCTTCTTTCCTATAAATATGGAGTCTAATATCTTCTTTTAAGATAAAATCAGCATATGCTTTCAGGACATTCTTTTCTGAAGCTTCTATTGATGGTTCTTGCTGGGCAAATGGAAGCCATCTCTTCAACTCGTTTCGTGAACGGACTATGGCTTCATAAACGTCAAGTCCATCTCCCGGTAGGCAAGGTCTTAAATATAAGCGAGAAGTTTCAATTTTTTCTGGAAAATCCATTAGTATAGCTTTCATAGTACCCCTCCAAACAACTTTATGGAAAATTATAACACGTCTTTTGTGAAAAATGTTCTACGACTCTGTAAATTACGCTTGAATCCTTGTCATAAATAAAACAGAAAAAACATAGATTCTAGTAAGTGGAGTTGGGAGGATAGATAAAAGATGAAAAATAGATCTGCCATACAAAATGCTGTAAGGAAACATGTTAACGAACATTCCTCATTATACGTTTTTATCACTGTACTCTTTTTAATGGGTGTCATTTTTGGTGCTGTTCTCGTAAACAGTTTGAGCTTTACTCAAAAGGAAGATTTGTTCTACTATTTATCACAATTCTTCGGACAAGTTTCCAAAGGGGAATTTGCTTCTTCACACGATATGTTCAGTCAAAGTCTTATGCATAACCTTAAATATATTGGGGTCATCTGGATTCTTGGGGTTTCGGTTATCGGTTTGCCAGTGATATTAGTACTGTTATTTGTAAAAGGTATGGTTGTGGGATTTACGGTCGGATTTTTAGTCAATCAAATGGGGTGGAGTGGATTCCTATTATCATTTGTGGCAATCCTACCGCAAAATATATTCATTGTCCCGATCTTTATCGTGATCACGGTTCTGGCCGTATCGCTATCCATGAAGATGATCAGCCGCATTTTTCTTAAACAGGTTCGGGAGCCTTTAAAGCCGATTATTTCCCGCTATGTTTTTTCCTTGATCTTGTCTGGGGTATTTTTAATTGCAGCAGCTGCATTTGAAGCATATTTATCCCCTTCCTTAATGAAAAATGTCGTAAGCTTCTTGGGGTAATGAAGGATAGCTACGCATTCATCATGATTTTTTTGCTATTAATAAGGAAATCTATTTTGACAGTTTTCCCTCATTTGATATAATGTATAAGATAGCGGCGCGGGAGGGAATATTGGTATGGAAATAGAAAATAGAATTGATAGAATAAAAAAGCAGTTGCACTCGTCCAGCTACAAATTAACGCCTCAGCGAGAAGCGACCGTCCGCGTTTTACTTGAGCACGAAGAGGATCATTTAAGCGCAGAAGACGTTTACCTCCTTGTCAAAGAAAAGTCGCCGGAAATTGGATTAGCAACGGTATACCGTACGCTAGAGTTGCTGACTGAATTGAAAATAGTAGATAAAATTAACTTTGGAGACGGAGTTTCCCGTTATGATTTAAGACAAGAAGGCGCAGCGCATTTCCATCATCATCTGGTTTGTGTGGAATGTGGAGCGGTAGATGAGATCCAACAAGACTTACTTGAAGACGTGGAAGCCATTGTCGAGCGTGACTGGAACTTCAAGATAAAAGACCATAGATTAACCTTTCATGGCATTTGTCATCGATGTCATGACAAAGTCGAAGATAAAGATGAATAAAGTCGGACCTTCTCCCCTACCTGGAGAAGGTTTTCTGGTTTTAAAAGAAAATAGTTTGCCTGTTTAACCTGGGTTAGAAATAGATAGAACTTTTTTTCCTCTTCTTTACCGAAAGATGTATAAAACTTGTCCCGATGGGCATAGATTGATACAAAGTGCTCGGATAGGGAGGGGAAAGCATGAAAACGTCATTGAAGCTAGTTTTACATACAGCTAAAGTGATGATACTCTTCGTTAGCTTCACTGTTCTTTTTTACATAGGAATGGTATGGTTAAATCAGGAATATCATAGTTATCATCGGTACGATGAACCAAAAGGCACAGCTGTCAAAGTATCAAAAGCTGTTGATACAGGTGATGATGCATGGTTTGAACGCTTAATGTTGTTTTATTTAAACGGGGAGTAATGAATATGGAGAATCAAATTAAGGATTTCATTCATTTTTTGACCATTGAAAAGGGTCTTGCCAAAAACACACTCGTCTCGTATGAACGTGACTTGAAATCATATTGGGCCTATTTAATGAATGTAGAAATGATTACCGATTGGAATGACTCACGTCGGGCAAACATCTTACACTTTCTTGCTCATTTGAAAGACCAAGGGAAATCGTCGAAAACCATTGCCCGCCATATTGCTTCAATCCGATCCTTCCATCAATTTCTCCTTCGTGAAAAGGTGACTGACCAGGATCCAGCTCTACATATAGAAACACCCAAACCTGAAAGAAGCCTTCCAAAGGTGTTAAGCATGGAAGAGGTGGAAGCCTTATTGGAAGCCCCAAAGGTAATGAACGAATATGGATTACGTGACAAAGCGATGCTTGAACTGATGTATGCGACAGGAATGCGTGTCAGTGAATTGATCTCAATGGATGTGAGCGATGTACATGCGACGATGGGTTTTGTCCGTTGTATCGGAAAAGGGGATAAAGAAAGAATCATCCCTATCGGACAAACAGCACTGGGGGCCATCGGGAATTACTTAGATAGTGCCCGTGGTAAATTTGCCAGTCCAAAGCATCGGACGGATTCACTTTTTTTGAATCACCATGGAAACAGGTTGACGAGACAGGGATTTTGGAAGATCTTGAAAAAACTCGTGAAAGAGGCGAGAATCGAGAAGGAAATTACACCGCATACACTAAGGCATTCTTTTGCCACCCATCTTTTGATGAATGGAGCAGATTTACGGGCCGTTCAGGAGATGTTGGGGCATGCGGATATTTCGACGACTCAAATCTACACACATATTACGAATGTTCGGATAAAAGATGTATATTCTAAATTTCATCCAAGAGCTTAGGAAATTAGTAGATTGAAAGTGTAGGAGGAAAGGCCTCCTGCACAAGTAATGGTGAAACAGCCATCAGGAATAGGTGGCCCAATTTATTGGACCATGATAAGCTGGAACTATAAAAATCTTTTTTGAAATTATGAGTCTGTTTTCCTATATAAAGATTAAGGTACATAACAATTGTCTAAAACGATTGGTATCGTTTACAATAAAGAGGTCAGACTTCTGACGTTTCGGTTATTGTAGGTTAAATGGACAATATACGGGGAATATAAAAGGGTATAATACTATTTACTGGAGGGAATTAGCATGGAAAAAAATTCAGCATTTAAACGCATTTTTGTAGTTGTAATGGACTCAGTTGGGATTGGCGAAGCACCGGATGCAGATTTATTCGGTGATAAAGGAGCCGATACACTTGGCCATATAGCTGAGAGAATGAATGGATTGAACATGCCGACTCTTTCTAAAATGGGTTTAGGCAACATCCGGGATATTAAAGGTATCGCAAAAACAGAGCAACCGATTGCTTACTATACAAAAATGAAAGAAGCGTCAACAGGAAAAGATACGATGACCGGCCATTGGGAAATAATGGGTCTTAATATCACTACACCATTTCAAGTATTTCCGAACGGTTTCCCTGAGTTATTAATCAATGAACTTCAAGCGAAGACGGGACGTTCAATCATAGGGAATATACCTGCAAGCGGAACGGAAATCATTGAAAGACTTGGCGAAGATCACATGAAAACGGGAGCTTTAATTGTGTATACATCCGCTGATTCTGTTTTACAGATTGCCGCTCATGAGGACGTAGTCCCATTAGACGAGTTATATAAAATTTGTGAAATTGCACGAGAGTTGACGATGGCTGATGAATATAAGGTTGGACGCGTTATTGCAAGACCTTTCATTGGAGAGCCAGGAAGTTTCAAAAGAACACCTAACCGTCATGATTATGCATTGAAGCCATTTAACAGAACGGTAATGGATGAAATGAAAGATGCTGGGTTGGATGTTTTGGCAATTGGAAAAATCTCGGATATCTTTGATGGTGAAGGAGTCACCGAATCATTACGTACAGTCTCCAATATGGACGGAATGGATAAATTAATCCAAACCATCGATCAAGACTTTAAGGGATTAAGCTTCTTGAATCTAGTGGACTTTGATGCCTTATATGGTCACCGTCGTGATCCGGAAGGCTACGGAAAGGCTTTGGAAGAGTTCGATGCTAGAATGCCTGAAGTGATAGAGAAGCTGACAGAAGATGACTTGTTGATCATCACGGCCGACCACGGGAATGATCCGATTCATGAAGGTACAGACCACACTCGTGAGTATGTTCCATTATTAGTTTACTCAAAACGTTTCACAAAAGGCACGGAGTTACCAGTAAGAGATACTTTTGCTGATATTGGTGCAACAGTTGCCGCTAACTTTGATATAAAGATGCCTACATATGGGAAAAATATTTTAGGCGACGTGAAATAAGGGAGGGTAAATATGTTTAATAGCATTGAAACAGCTGCTGAATTTATAAAGAACAAAGTGGATGGGACTCCAGATATAGGCTTGATTCTTGGATCTGGTCTTGGGGTATTGGCAGATGAAATTGAAAACCCGATAATTATCCCTTATCATGAAATCCCGGAATTTCCCGTCTCGACTGTAGAAGGACATGCAGGTCAGCTTGTCATCGGAAACCTGAGTGGCAAACAGGTTGTAGCCATGCAAGGTCGTTTCCATTTTTATGAAGGATACTCAATGGAGAAAGTCACTTTCCCGGTACGTGTGATGAAACTGCTTGGTGTTGAAACATTAATCGTAACCAATGCTGCTGGAAGTGTGAATGAAAGCTATGCACCGGGAGATCTGATGATCATTACGGACCATATCAATTTAATGGGAACTAACCCATTGATTGGTGCGAATGAAGACCGCTTTGGTCCTCGTTTCCCTGATATGTCAGAAGCTTATAATAAAGAATTGCGGGCAAAAGCTAAGACGATCGCTTCTACGCTGGGCTTGGATGTAAAGGAAGGCGTCTATATTGGGAATTCTGGGCCGACCTATGAAACTCCGGCAGAAGTAAGGATGGCAAGAGTTCTTGGTGGGGATGCAGTGGGCATGTCCACTGTTCCGGAAGTTATCGTTGCTAGACATTGTGGGATGAAAGTACTGGGGATATCTTGCCTTACAAACATGGCTTCTGGTATTTTGGACCAGCCCCTGTCACACGTGGAAGTTATTGAAACGACAGAAAAAGTAAAAAGCAGTTTTCTGGAGTTTGTTAAGTCGATTGTTAAAGATTTATAAATCGGATTTAAAATAATACAAGCACAGTCGAAACTAAGGCTGTCTTTAAAGAATGGGGAATGACTTATGAGAATGGTTGACTTAATCGCAAAAAAACGTGATGGAAAGACACTTTCCACTGAAGAGATTCAGTTTATTGTGGAAGGCTTTACAAATGGAACGATTCCTGATTATCAAATGAGCGCATGGGCAATGGCAATCTATTTTCAAGAGCTGAACGAGCAGGAGCGTGCTGATTTAACGATGGCCATGGTAGAATCCGGTGATCAAATAGATTTATCGATGATAGAGGGAATTAAGGTCGATAAGCACTCTACAGGTGGCGTTGGTGATACGACCACACTTGTTCTTGGACCATTAGTGGCAGCTGTAGGCGTTCCAGTGGCAAAAATGTCAGGGCGCGGCCTTGGCCATACAGGTGGAACCATCGATAAATTGGAATCCGTTAAAGGGTTTCATGTGGAAATTGAAAATGATGAGTTCATTGAACTTGTCAATAAAAACAAGATAGCCGTTATTGGTCAAAGTGGTAATTTAACTCCTGCAGATAAAAAGCTTTATGCATTACGTGATGTAACGGCTACCGTCAATAGCATCGGGTTGATTGCTGGTTCCATCATGAGTAAGAAAATAGCTGCTGGTGCAGATGCGATTGTTCTTGATGTGAAAACGGGTGCAGGTGCATTCATGAAGACACTTGAAGATTCCGAGAAACTGGCACATGCAATGGTGAGCATAGGAAATAATGTCGGCCGTAATACGATGGCAGTCATTTCAGACATGAGCCAGCCTCTTGGTTACGCAATCGGGAACGCTCTTGAAGTTAAAGAAGCGATTGATACGCTTAAAGGTGAAGGTCCGGAAGATTTAACGGAACTATCTTTAACGTTAGGAAGTCATATGGTGTACCTTGCTAAAAAAGCGGGCTCCCTTGAAGAAGCCAGAACCCTGCTTGAAAATGCAATCAAGGATGGTTCAGCGCTTCGTTCATTCAAAATCTTCTTGGAGGCACAGGGAGGAGACGGCTCAGTTGTAGAACAGCCAGAAAAACTTCCACAGGCTGCATACACTTTTGAGCTTGAAGCTAAAGAAGACGGATATGTATCGGAAATCGTTGCTGATGAAATCGGTACGGCTGCCATGTTATTAGGTGCTGGACGTGCTACTAAAGAATCGGAAATTGATTTGGCTGTAGGTCTTATGCTTCGTAAGAAAATCGGTGAAACCGTGGCTAAAGGTGAATCACTTGTAACCATATACAGTAACTTTGAAGATGTTTCAAAAGTAAAAGAGAAATTATACGAAAACATTACAATTTCCAAGGAAAAAGTTGAAAAACCAACGTTGATCTATAAAGAAATCATGGAATAATGATTCGCCAAGCAGGTCACTCTTTTTAAAAGAGTGACCTTTTTTTACGTTCAGCATAATTTTATTCAGGCAACAAGGTCCTCTGTTTTTGTATATTCCTCATTAAAACTGTCCTCTCCCTTTTTAAATAATAATTCCACCAACTTATTTGTATAAAAATGGCTTATATGGAAAAAATGGAATATATAAAGATTGGAGGCTATGGAGATGAAGCGGATTCTTTCTCTATTTTTAATCGTGTTACTAGCAACTGGCTTTAGCATCCCGCATACTCAAGCATCAGAAAAAAAAGGTGTCAACTTAGCGGAAAATGCAAAATCAGCTATTTTAATTGAACGGGATACAGGTACAGTTTTGTATGATAAAAATGCAGATGAACGTCTTTCGCCTGCTAGTATGACGAAGATCATGACGATGCTCTTAATCATGGAAGCCATCGATAAAGGTGAACTCAACATGAAGGATAAAATCAGGACGAGTGAGTACGCTGCATCGATGGGAGGTTCTCAAATCTTTCTTGAATTAGGAGAAGAAATGACTACCGAACAAATGCTTAAAGGGATCTCGATCGGTTCTGCAAATGATGCATCGGTCGCTATGGCAGAGCATCTTGCTGGATCCGAAGAAGAATTCGTCAAACGGATGAATAAGAAAGCAAAAGACCTGGGATTAAAGAACACGAAATTTCAAAATGCAACAGGCTTACCAGTTAAGGACCATTACAGCTCGGCACATGATATGTCCATCATGGCAAAGGAATTGTTGAAATACGACATG
This sequence comes from Peribacillus sp. NPDC097198, assembly GCF_044762055.1. Classification (NCBI taxonomy): domain Bacteria; kingdom Bacillati; phylum Bacillota; class Bacilli; order Caryophanales; family Bacillaceae; genus Peribacillus; species Peribacillus sp. NPDC097198. Next base: position 132,727 of record NZ_JBIWDO010000004.1, read on the forward strand.
ATTACAAGATTCACGGGTACATACGAGGACTACCTCCGTGAAAATACAGATAAAAAATTCTGGCTTGTGAACACGAATCGACTAGTGAAATTTTACCCGGGAGTCGATGGATTAAAAACAGGGTTTACGAATGAAGCCAAGTATTGTCTGACAGCTACGGCGAAAAAAGGGAATATGCGTGTTATTGCTGTGGTGTTCGGTGCGGCTTCTCCGAAGGAAAGAAATGCCCAGGTAACGAAAATGCTTGATTATGCCTTTTCACAATTTATTACCTATCCGATTTACAAACGAGGAGAGGTCTTGGGCGAATCGAAAGTAAGCAAGGGCAGCAAAAAGATGGCAGTAGGGGTAACAAGTGAACCAATATCTGTTTTGACGGCCAAGAGCGGTGCGGCAAAAGACTTTACGAAAAAGGTTATTCTCGATAAAAACCTAAAGGCTCCCATTCAAAAAGGAGATCAAATAGGAACGCTCCAATTGATTAAAGACGGAAAAGTATATGTCGAATCACCGATTGTTTCAAAGGAAACTGTTGAAAAAGCCAGTTGGTGGCAACTGTATAAACGGGCATTCGGCATGTTTACACAAACGAAATGATTAACTTGTCGGAAAGGCGTGTAAATATACTAGTTTAGGCGAATGGCCACTAGTTTTGCCAGGAAGAAGGAATCTGAAGATTAAACAGAGAATTTGACTCATTATAAGACAGTGAAGGAGGCTGTATATAGTGAGTCTTACGATTGATATGGAGGCGAAGAGTAGAATATTATGCATTCGTCTCAAAGGTGATTTAGATCATCATACAGCAGAAAAGTTAAGAAAACAGGCAGAGGCGGCCATTCAAAAGCATGATATCCAACATATCATCCTTAACTTGGATGAACTGCATTTCATGGACAGTTCTGGATTGGGCGTAATTATCGGTCGGTATAAACAGGTACATCAGAAAAATGGTGAGATGGTTGTCTGTGCAATTTCTCCAGCAGTAAAGCGGTTATTTGAGATGTCAGGTTTGTTTAAAATTGTTAAACTAGAACTATCCGAACAAAACGCTTTGCAAAGACTGGGGGTTGCCTAACATGAAAAATAAAATGGAAACGAAATTTTCAGCACTTAGCCAAAATGAATCATTCGCAAGGGTGACGGTTGCGGCATTCATTGCTCAATTAGATCCCACGATGGATGAATTGACAGAGATTAAGACGGTCGTTTCTGAAGCGGTCACGAATTCAATCATTCATGGATATGAAAACGATCCGGAAGGGTGGGTCTACATTTCTGTAGTCATCGAAGGAGATACGGTCGAAGTGACAATTCGTGATGAAGGATTGGGCATTGAGGATGTTGAAGAGGCTAAGCAGCCACTATTCACGACGAAACCCGAACTTGAACGATCCGGCATGGGATTTACGATCATGGAGAACTTCATGGATGAAATCCATATCATTTCGCATAAGGGCGAAGGAACGATCATTCGATTAAAAAAGCACTTAACTACAAGCAGAGCTTTGTGCAATTAAGGGAGACTTGCATATGGATGTGGAGGTTAAATACGAGAAGAGCAAGAAAGGCCAGACCCATTTAAAAGATGAGGAATTGCGTAGGTTGATTAAACTCAGTCAGAGTGGGGACCAGGATGCAAGGAACTTAATTGTCAACAGCAATCTAAGGCTTGTATGGTCCGTTGTCCAAAGGTTCCTCAATCGTGGCTATGAACCGGATGATTTGTATCAGATTGGCTGCATCGGGTTATTAAAATCAGTTGATAAATTTGACTTAACGTTTGAAGTGAAATTCTCGACGTATGCTGTCCCCATGATCATTGGTGAAATTCAACGGTTTATCCGTGATGATGGTACTGTGAAAGTAAGCCGTTCTTTAAAGGAAATGGCGAATAAAATCCGTCGGGCCAGAGAAGAACTTTCAAAAACGCACGGTCGTGTTCCGACTGTCAATGAATTGGCAGAACATCTTGAATTATCACCTGAAGAAATTATCATGGCCCAAGAAGCTAGCCGTAGCCCTTCTTCCATTCATGAAACGGTTTATGAAAATGATGGAGACCCAATTACTCTTCTCGACCAGATTGCCGACCATAATGATTCATCGTGGTTCGACCAAATCGCTTTAAAAGAAGCCATCCAAGAATTGAATGAACGGGAAAGGTTAATTGTTTTTTTGAGATATTATAAAGACCAGACTCAGTCGGAGGTCGCCGTTAGGCTAGGAATATCACAAGTTCAAGTATCACGGTTGGAGAAAAAAATCCTTCAGCAAATGAAAGACCACATGAATCGTTGATTCATGTGGTCTTTCATTTGCTGGGAGAAAAAGTGGGATTTTGGAAATAGTAAGGAAGTGAAGGGGAAGTGTGCCACACAACATTTGGTAGGAATGTTGAAAAGGAAATATATATTTGTGAAAAAAGAAGAAAAAACGAATTTTTTAGTTGAATTTGAAGTTAAAAACGAATATTATAGTAAAGGTCGCTGGTTTCATTCGGATTTAAAACTATTTTCATAAGGTTTTTATCTCGTTGAAATTTGAAAGATGAAGTATTAATGCAAGGTCACCTTTGTGCAAGCGATTGAATGGTGTTTCCTTAATATATGGAGGTCAGAAAAATATGTTTTTAGAAAAGTTTTTTTCCTTAAAAGCAAATGGGACGAATGTTCGCACTGAAATTATGGCAGGTGTTACGACATTCTTCACCATGGTTTATATTATTATTGTCAATCCTGCTTTATTATCTTCAATAGGAATACCATTTGAACAGGTCTTTATGGCGACCGTCATTTCTGCAGTCCTAGGTACCTTAATTATGGGATTATTAGCGAAGTATCCGATTGCCGTTGCACCAGGTATGGGGCTGAATGCTTATTTTGCCAGTGTGGTAGGTGCACACGGTCTTTCTTATCAAACAGTTTTTGGTACAGTTTTCATAGCAGGTCTATTATTTATTCTGGTAAGTGTTACGAGCTTGCGCAAAATGATTATTGATGCCATCCCAAATTCGTTGAAATTTGGAATCACATCTGGTATTGGTCTATTCATCGCATTTATGGGTTTGAAAAATGCGGGGATTGTCGTACCGAATGAAGGAACCATGGTTTCACTCGGGGATTTACACCAACCAGGCACCGTTTTGGCCCTTATAGGTTTATTATTCACTCTAATCTTGATGTCTCGGAATGTTAAAGGAGCTATCTTCATTGGCATGATTGTTACAGCAATCATTGGTTACTTTATGGGGATGCTGAAATTTGATGGAATTCTATCAACACCACCTTCACCGGTCTTTTTCGATATTGATATTGCTGGAGTATTTAGCAATTCTTTATATACAGTCGTATTTGCCTTTTTACTTGTAACGATATTTGACACGACAGGTACATTAATTGGAGTGACGGAACAAGCGGGATTAACGAAGGATGGAAAGATCCCTCGTGCTAAAAAGGCCTTCTTGGGAGACGCTATTGCCACGACGGTTGGCTCGTTGTTTGGAACAAGCCCATCAACCGCTTATGTTGAATCGAGTACTGGAGTAGCAGCTGGAGGACGTACGGGCTTAACTGCCACGGTCGTTGCCATCTTATTCGCTCTTTCCATTTTCTTTTCTCCATTAATAGCGGCCATTTCCTCCGTTTCTGCCATCACGGCACCTGTATTGATAATTGTAGGTTGCTTGATGATGGAAGGTCTTGCGAAAGTGGATTGGAAAACATTTGATGAAGCTTTTCCGGCATTTGCAATCATATTAACGATGCCGCTTACTTCAAGCATATCGACAGGGATTGCAATGGGGTTCATTACCTATCCTTTGATGAAATTCTTCAGTGGAAAAGGTAAATCCGTTCACCCGCTCATTTATATTTTTGGCGTGGTTTTCTTGATTCAAATGATCTTCTTCCCAACTCATTAATTTATAAATATTTTACAAAAAGACATGCTGATATCCGGCATGTCTTTTTTTTATTTCATTTCTTTGAATTAGTAATATTTGGACATCATTTTCTTTCTGCATTTTCACTCTGTTTCCAATCCATACTACTATTATAAGGAAATAAAAGGTCGGGATGTGAAAAGTGATGGCAGTCATTTACACCAGAATGAGGAACCGGGTGCATGTAAATGTAAACCAAAAGGTAAGAATAAAAGATATTGCAAAAATTATTGGTCCTGAAGAATTGGTTTCTAGTATTGAAAGGGCCCTTTTATTAACGGTGAATAGTGAAGATAAGAATATCATTATCATCGATTTGGCCCAACTCATCATGGCCATACAGGCAATCGATCCACATATCGAAGTGGAGACATTTGGGCCCTCCCAGACAATCATCGAAGTCATTTATCCCAAAAAGAAAATGTCTTTCGTTACTTTCGCCGTTATCTGGTTGCTTATGTTCATTGGAGGGGGTATTACCATCATGAATTTCCATGTGGATGTAAGTATGGGAGAAGTTCATCAAAAACTCTTTACGCTAATAACAGGAAGGGTTGATGAAAAGCCTTTGTTGATCCAAATACCCTATAGTTTCGGTATTGGGATTGGAATGATTTTGTTTTTTAATCACTTCTTTAAAAAACGCTTTAATGAAGAACCTAGCCCACTCGAGGTTGAAATGTTCAATTACCAGCAGGATTTAGATCGGTACGTCATTATGAATGAGAATAATGAGAGCGTGCGTCATCTCGATGACAGGTAATATCATTTTCGGGATTTTTGTTGGGCTAGCCGGCGGTGTCGCTACAGGTGCTGGTTTTGTAGCTTTTCTGACTGTACTTGGTGTCATACCAAGGCTGACACAGCTGACAAAAACGTTAAAAATGGTTCGGTATTATGAAGTGGCCATAATTTCAGGAGTGGTCGGAGGAACATGGTTTGGCCTACAGGGGACGACCTTTGCTCTTCCTTCTTTCTTATTAATTCCAATCGGACTTGCGGACGGTATTTTTAATGGAATGCTTGCAGCTGCACTGACTGAGGTGTTGAATGTTTTCCCGATCTTGTCCAAACGAGTAGGCATACAAGATAAAATCATTTATCTGTTAATGGCACTAGTGTTAGGTAAAATAGTTGGATCCTTATTTCAATGGATTTATTTTGTCGATTTATAAGAACGACCATACGCATACCTGATGAAAGGAAGGCTCCTGATGGTGACCAAACGAAAAGTGATATTGATAACAGATGGAGATGTATATGCAAATCGTGCTGTTGAGCTAGTTGCAAGAGAAATCGGAGGGCGCTGCATTTCAATGTCACAAGGGAATCCGTCCCGTTATACAGGTTTGGAGCTGGTAGACCTTATAAAGAAAGCGAAGAATGACCCCGTGTTGGTCATGTTCGATGATAGTGGCTTCATGGGTGAGGGATTCGGTGAAACGGCGATGAAGGTGGTTGCAAGCCATCCTGACATCCATGTCCTGGGCATCATAGCCGTTGCTTCGAAAAGTAGAAGGGAAGAGTGGACTAAGGTGGATGTCTGTATCGATAGGGATGGGCAGTTGACGGAAAATGGGGTGGACAAATTCGGAGCCCAGGAATTTGAGATAGGGAAGATAACCGGGGATACGGTGTATTGCATTGATGAGTTAAAAGCTCCGATCGTTGTAGGCATTGGAGACATTGGAAAAATGTCACACCAGGACGACTTTAAAAAAGGAGCACCAATCACAAAACTTGCTGTGCAAATTATATTGGAAAGGAGCGGTCTTGATGGCATCAGAGGATAAACAAAATATGAAGCCCATTCCGACTAACGTGGTGGAAGTCGATACTTTCATGGAAAAGAGGGTCGGTCTGGGTGTCAGTTTTGATTTAGGCGTAAGGAAAATAAAAGTTTTAAGAAAAGAAGTTCACCTTTATTATGTGAATGGACTTACGGATACGGAATTCATCATTGAACTTCTTAACTCGATGGTCCATTCTCAAAATACTGAAATAAAAACGACAAAAGTATTTGATTTCATGAAAAATTTACTCGTTCACCAATCTGTGGAAGAAATACGTACGATGGATGAGTTGGTTGACCAAGTCCTTTCCGGTTTAATCGTCATTGTGATGGATGGATACGATATAGGGTTGGTTGTCGATGTCAGGAGTTACCCTGGACGACAGCCTGAAGAACCCGATACAGAAAAAGTTGTCCGTGGTTCTAGGGATGGATTTGTAGAAAATATCATTGTAAATACAGCCATCACTAGACGGAGAATCAGGGATGAGAGATTACGTTTCGAAATCATGAAGGTCGGCGAACGCTCTAAAACGGATATTGCGATAGGGTATATTAAAGATATAGCGGACCCGGGTTTAATTGAAACCGTTCGTACGAAATTGGAAGATATAAAAATAGATGGGCTAACGATGGCGGATAAAACGGTAGAAGAATTTATCGTTAAGCAAGGATATAATCCATATCCTCTTGTCCGATATACAGAGCGTGCTGATGTAGCCGCAACACACTTACTGGAAGGCCATGTACTAGTCTATGTGGATACCTCACCTAGTGTCATCATCACCCCTGCTCCCCTCTTCCATCATATGCAGCATGCAGAAGAGTACAGACAATCCCCCGCTGTTGGAACAATGGTACGGTGGACCAGATTTCTCGGGATAGCCGCTTCGTTATTTTTGCTTCCATTGTGGTTGTTGTTTTGTTTAGAGCCTGACTTCCTTCCGGATAAACTGGAATTTATCGGGCCAAATGAAAAAACGCATATTCCGATTGTTGTCCAAATTTTCATTTCGGATATCGGGATCGAATTTTTACGGATGGCCGCCATCCATACCCCGACCCCACTTTCAACTGCAATGGGATTAATTGCTGCGGTCTTGATCGGACAGATTGCTATTGATGTAGGGTTATTTGTGCCGGAAGTCGTTCTTTATGCATCGGTTGCGACCATTGGGACATTTGTCACCCCAAGTTTGGAATTAGGGGTTGCCAATAAACTGTCTCGATTAGCTTTGATCGTTTTGGTTGCCTTGTTCAAGCTGCCTGGGTTAATCATAGGAATAACGCTATATATCATTTTATTAACGAGCATAAAAGCATTGAATACACCCTATTTATGGCCGTTAATCCCGTTTCAACCAAGAGCCTTGTCACATATTATATTAAGAAGACCTTTTCCAGGTTCCAGAGAACGGCCGAGTATCGTCCATCCACAGGACAAATACAGGCAGCCTAGGAAATCTTAAGGTTGATGTTGTCGAAAAGTTGTGTTAATTTAATTTTATTCGAATAAAGCAGTAAAGTGGCTTCACAAAGAGTTTGGGCTCTTTGGAGTTAAACCAATCTGATTTCGAACTACGCAATTATATTTAATGGGAACGTGTAGAAACAGGTAAATAAGAATAGTAAACGAGGAATTTGGATGAGGAGATTTAAAGGGATATCATCCTTATCGAGGAACCTCTTACGATCCCTCACTTCATTTAACCGTAAGTTTGGATCAGGAAGGTGAGACTATTATGCATTTCTTTGGGACTAGTCATGTAAATGATCGTGGACATCTACAAATTGGCGGAGTGGATACTGTTAAGTTAACAGAAAAATATGGTACGCCGTTATATGTCTATGATGTAGAGTTAATACGCGAACGGGCAAGAGGATTTAAGCGGACATTTGAAGAATTGGGAATACCGGCTCAGGTGGCGTACGCAAGTAAAGCATTTTCATCCATTGCCATGATTCAATTGGCCGAACAGGAGGGCTTGTCACTCGACGTGGTCTCAGCGGGGGAATTATATACAGCCATCAAGGCTAATTTCCCAACCGAACGTATCCATTTCCATGGGAATAATAAAAGTGTCGAAGAGTTACATATGGCACTAGATTACCAAATAGGGTGTATTGTGGTGGACAACTTTTCTGAATTGACACTACTTGAAGAAATCTGTTCAAACCGAGAAGAAAAGGTCAGAATTCTTTTACGTGTGACACCTGGCATTGAAGCGCATACACATGATTATATTTTAACAGGGCAGGAAGATTCGAAATTTGGTTTCGATCTAATTAATGGTCAGGCGGAAGGCGCCCTTAAACAGGCGTTAAAAAGCAAGTGGCTTGAAGTGCTCGGGTTGCACTGCCATATAGGTTCCCAAATCTTTCAAACCACTGGTTTTCTTTTGGCCGCCCAAAAAATCATTGGCAAGCTAAGAGAGTGGCATAAAGCAATTGGTTTTCAGCCAAAGGTGCTAAATTTAGGCGGAGGCTTCGGAATCCGTTATACAGAAGAAGACGATCCGCTTCCAGCATCTCAATATGTAGAAGAAATCGTGAGGGAAGTGCAAATACAGATTGCCCAATCTGATTTAGAAATGCCGGAGATTTGGATTGAACCTGGTCGCTCCTTGGTCGGAGATGCAGGTATCACCTTATATAAAGTGGGTTCAGAAAAGGAAGTGCCGGACGTCCGCAAATACCTAGCTGTCGATGGGGGCATGAGCGATAATATTCGTCCAGCCTTATACGAAGCGAAGTACGATGCGGTACTAGCCAATCGCCCACTTGATCCAGTGGAGGAGACGGTTGCTATTGCCGGGAAATGTTGTGAAAGCGGCGATATGCTGATTTGGGATTTACCCTTGCCAAAAGCTGGACGAGGAGATATTTTAGCTGTTTTCTGTACAGGGGCTTATGGGTATTCCATGTCTAACAATTATAACCGGATTCCGAGACCGGCGGTGGTTTTCGTTGAAAACGGGGAAGCGCGTTTAGTCATCAGGCGTGAAACCTTCGATGATCTTATCCGTCATGATTTAGCTTTTCACGAAGCGGTTGGTTTGAATAAAGAATAATCAAAAAGAGGATGTAACTCCTTTTTTAAAATAGTAAAAGGCAGAAACGTGATGAACGTTTCTGCCTTTTGCTATTTATTTACCGGTGGTACTTCTAGGTACCGCCATTTTATTGTGAATCAGCTAAAAAAAGATTTGATAGCATCTATTAGACTATTGAAGACATCCTTTAATTTATCTAGAAATGATTGTCCTTCTTCAGATTCAAGGAAGTTGGACAATTTATCTTTAGCTTCTGTCAATTGGTCACCAACGGCGTTCCAATCAATATTCAATTCTTTTAATTTATTGAATAGATCGATCAGGCTTTGTATTTGCCCTTCATTTAAGACTAGGCCAAGATCATTTGCAGCGGATTCTACGATCTTACGAACATCCTCTGTAGTGGCAGGAGGGTTGTCTGCCATTTTCTCTTTGATTTTCGTTACGAGTGCAGAAGCCTCTTCCGTACCGATTTCATCTCCCAATTCAGCAGTGGTGACCATTTCTTCATTGGCAGCCTGTTTTACATCTTCGGAGATTGCTTTATCAGAAGATAATTCATAGGCTTTAATGACACCTGTTAAGGCAGCTGTACCGGAAACTGGAATAGGTGCTGTGACATAAACGGTAGCATCTTTAACCCCAGCAGTCGCAAGGGCATTGATATACATTTCATCAGTTACCCAATTAATGTTCTTGGATTCCAATTTTAGGCCTGTGCCTTTTTCCTCAAGCGTAATGGCAGAAGAGGATATAGCTTTTGTACCTATTAATCTGCTAGCTATATAATCTCCCAAATATTCATGTTCTTCCGCATTGGTGACTGTCAGGACCTCCACATCGTCAGGTGCTTTCATTTCTGAAAGGAGCATGCTTTTTTGTTCTTTAGACAAATTTTCTCCTAGTGTAACGATCATATCGCCAACTGCGGCATCCGCAAAGGCCTTATAAGGCAATAACAGACATAATAAAATGGTCACAATGACCCATTTTTTTGGACTTTTCATGATTTTCCTCCTTAACTTTTCCTCTGTTCTTAATAGATTATAACCTACTGATAGGGTTACATTAGATTGGACGAATCGAAGCGAAAAAAAGATACAGTTTTTATTAATTTTTTTCACCAAAAATTAGTCCCTATTAAAGTAGCTGAACGATCTTCCATCATTCGTAATGAAGATACAGGCCATGAAACCATTATATCCTTTATCAATGTAGTAAAAACAGAGCGAGATTGCAAGGGGATTTGTCAAAATGTGCTAAGTTATAGTAGAATGAATTCGATATTTAAATAGTTATTCATAAAAATAAAGGGAGTATGGGATGAGAAGGAGTAATAAAACACTTTTACTTATGATGCTTGTTGTGGCTTTGATATGGGGAATTATCTACTGGACATTTATCGCGTAGCACTAGGGAATCTATAATTCAAGTGCTGAAAGTGATGTTGAAACGAATAAAGTTTTTATGTATGATGTAAATGTCATAAGTGAGAGTAATCATCAAAGTGTATAAACTAGATAAACAGGTAAATAATAAAAAACGTTATTTAGTAACGAGGGATATTATGTTGATTAAGTATAAGAAAAGTTATGAAAAGTTTGCCATGGGGTTATTATCTTTCATGCCAAATGAAAAAGAGATAAAAGTGCTTCGGAATACCATGAAGAATTATGAAACAGATGAAAATTTGCAGTTGTTCTTATGGAAAGATGAAGAAATCGTCGGCTTGATTGGAATAGAGACAAGTTCCAATTTCATCGAGATTCAACATATATCTGTAAATCCTTCTTTCCGTAAGCAAGGGATAGGCAAAGAAATGGTTAGGTCAGTGAAGGAACAATACCCTGACAAAGAATTAAAGGCAAACGAGCATACGGAAAGTTTTATTGAAAAGTGTTGAAAAACTTATCTAATCAAAAATAGAGGATGCTCTCATGAGCGGTCCTCTATTTTTGATTTCCTTAAGGAAAGTTGTTTGGCCCTTTTCAAGATAACGTCAGAACGATCGCGTGTTAAATGTTTATCGACCAACCCTACATTCGTACAATCACTGTCCATGCACCACGTGTATCCTTTCTGTTTGCATAAGGTTTGGCAATGTGCAAGTAGTTCCGGGTCATTAATGGGAAGATTAATGCTTCTATAGGGTTTTTTAAGCAACATTCGTTCATGTGTCTGTTGAAGCAAATCGAGCAGGGCTTCGGGATCAAGACCCAATTGTCGCAGCTCGGCTTTTTTTAAATGAAGGTTGGATATGGCCTTTGCAAGAGTTCTTGTAGCCCCTGCATTATTGCCCCTGCGATCATGGTATAGGGCAACGGCGATTTGAATCAGGCCGACCCAATGTGAATCACGTTCTTTAGGAGCTGTTTCTTTCCAATACTCTTCAAGTATTTCGTGACACTCAAAGTAATCTCGAGTTCCGTGAAAATGGATGAGGAAAGAGAGATAGTCTTCAGGTAAATGCAATAATAACCCCTCCTTGTGCCTTATTTTCCCTTAGGTTAAGAAAGCTTTTTTAGACGATTACCGCTTTTTAAGTATAAATACCATAGTACCATAAAAAAATGTCCAGAAAAATAAGGAAAGCTGATTGCTATGCAATCAGCTTGTGTCGTCAGTTTTCAATTATAACCAAGAAGCACCGACGATAACTAATAAAATGAATAATACTACGATAAACGCAAATCCGCCACCAAAACCTCCTGCATTGCCACCCATATAAGTACCTCCTTTATTCTGCTTATCTTACATTCTTAGACTATGTTCATTTTATAAATATGATTGGGCAACGACCCAATTTAAAAAATCCGCATGAAAAAACTTTAAATCAAGCAGAGCTTTATTTGTAATGGATAAAGGGCCGGTAATCCTCTATACTTGATTAATGAAGAAATAGGCCAATTAAAGGCCAATTAGATTTAAATGGGGTATTTTGATGGGTTATAATATTAAAATTGATGCATTCGAAGGACCGATGGATTTACTCCTTCATTTGATAAACCGTCTAGAAATAGATATTTATGATATCCCTATGGCTGATATCACAGAGCAATATTTAGGCTATATCCATACGATGCAGCATCTTGAATTAGATATTGCGAGCGAATATTTAGTCATGGCCGCTACTTTACTCGCCATCAAAAGTAAAATGTTGCTGCCTAAGCATGAAGATGAGCTATTGATGGATGAAGATGGGGAATTATTCGAAGAAGATCCTCGTGACGAACTTGTAGAGAAACTATTGGAATATAAAAAGTATAAATCTGCAGCAGAAGAATTCAAAGAACTGGAAGAAGAACGGAACTTGATATTCACTAAACCGCCAAGTGATCTGTCTGAATATGTAAAAGAAACGGAAAGTGAATTGCAGGAGTTAAATGTTAGCCTTTACGATATGTTGGGTGCCTTGCAAAAGTTGCTTCGCCGGCAAAAGATTCAAAAGCCCCTTTATACAAAAGTGACGAAACAAGAGATTTCCATTGAAAAACGCATGGAAGAAATCATGGCAGACCTCCAAACGTTTAAAGGCAAGAAGAGCTTTTTTGATTTGTTTCCAGAGCCAGTCAAGGAGCATATAGTGATTACATTTTTAGCGGTATTGGAACTGATGAAATTAAATGAAATTAAAGTTGAACAAGAAGATAATTTTTCGGAAATCATGATTGTAGCTAAGGAAGGTGTAGAACCAGTTGGAAGTTATTAATTGGAAAGGGATACTCGAGGCCCTTTTGTTTGCATCCGGAGATGAAGGTCTTTCCATCAAGCAAATTGCCTCAGTCCTTGAAATCACAGAATATCAAGCAACGGACATCATTGAAAGTTTAAAGGAAGACTATCTCACGGATACACGGGGGATTCAAATTATTGAAATAGCCGGTGTGTTCCAGCTGGCAACTAAGAAAGAACACTCCGATTATTTAAAGAAACTTGTGGAAACATCCAGTTCACAAGGGTTGACACAGGCAGCTTTGGAAACGTTGGCCATAATCGCCTATAAACAGCCGATTACGAGAGCGGAAATAGATGAGATACGCGGAGTGAAAACAGACCGTCCGATTCATACGCTTGTTACGAAAGTTTTAATTAAAGAGGTCGGTAGAGCTGAAGGGTCTGGTCGCGCTTATTTATACGGCACAACGAAAGAGTTTTTAGATTACTTCGGACTAAAATCCATAAACGAGTTGCCGCCACTTGCCGATAATACGGAAGAAAGCTTCGAAAACGGAGAAGCTGATCTGTTTTTCGAGAACTTCCAAAAAACAATCGAATAACAAATCCTCATGATTTTGTGATAATATAGAAAAAAATGGATGTTTGGAGGGGTTGCAGGTGCGCATTGTAGCGTGCAATGGGTATGCGCTTGAAAAAGAAAAATCAAATTCTCCAGAGGGGTTCTTTAACCGTTCCACTGTCAAATACATACAGGCCGGTGAAGAAAAGGTATTGAATGTATTGTATCTTCGTTACTTCGATGAGATGATCGCCCGTTGGACTCCATATTCTCAAAATCCCGTTTTCAAAAGCCTGACTAGAGATATCTATATGGCTGATATTATCGCTTTGATTTGTCTCATCAAAGAACCAAGTTTATCCAGCCGAAAGCGAATATATATAAATTCAGAAAAAGAGTTAGCAAGTTACTTTCTAAATATAAACTTTCCAAAACTAGAGGAAGTGTTTAGATCTATTGAACAAGCTAAACCATATGATATTAAAACATATTTAGACTTTTATCAATCATAATCATTATGAGGAGGGTTCACGGTTGGGGAATACATTGGTAAAATCACAGCTTGAGGATGTAAAAAGCTTTTTAGAAACGACAGTGGCTCAGCTAGAGGAGTTTCTGAATGAAACGACTTATTCTAAGTTGCAACAGGAAAAAAATGGTGAAGAAAGCTATTATAAAGGAATTCTCTCTAGTTTAAGAAGAATGCTTGTAAGTTGTGAAGAGGGTTTGGAAGCATGTCAAATCGTTCTTAAAAATGAGGTTTTTAATAAAGCTGCTGCGGAAAAGACGCTTTATAGAGTGTATCATCAATGTATCGAAGAGTACTTTTCACCAAAATCGGACCGATGGTTTGAAGACAGTCGTTCAGCTTATACAGGGAAAAACTCCATCAAGTTCCATCAAACGGTACCGGATAGTATCATCACCATTCTTAAGACCGTAGAGAGTGGATTCCAGAACATGCGTGAAGAATTGGAGTTTTACGAAACCGATTATCGAACTAAGATGTTGCAATCTCGATAAGGAAACAGCAGGGCCTAATAGCCTTGCTGTTTTTTTGTTAATGGTCTTTTCTTTTATTTGGAGCATAAAATGGGTTGATGTCTTATTTGAGATTTTTGGAGGGTGTGCTTATTGGATATAAGACAGTATGTGACGGATGTCAGTGAATGGATCGAACAAATGATGGGGTACATGGAGAGTATTGATATTAAGGACCGACGAATGATAGCAAATATGGAACAGCTTTCACGATGGACAAAGACATTGGAAACCGGAGATATAGATAATGAAGAACTACAAAAGATTGAAGAAGAAATAAACAGGATTTATAGAGAAATCAAAGAAAGGGCAAATGGGTTCCAATCTCAGAACGAAACAGAGGGATCTGTAGGTATCGGGAAACATACGCTTCCCCCCTTGCCATATTCATACGATGCACTTGAACCAATCATTTCGGCAGAAATTATGCGCTTGCATCATGATAAGCATCACCAAACATATGTGGATGGTTTGAATAAAGCGGAGTTAATGATGAAAAAGGCAAGAGAATCCAATGATTTTTCACTTTTGAAACATTGGGAAAGAGAGGCGGCATTCCATGGTTCCGGACATTATCTGCATACATTATTTTGGGAAGGCATGATGCCTGGAGGTGGAGGTCAGCCGAAGGGAGATCTCCTTAAACAGATTGAGAGAGACTTTGGAAGTTTCGAGGCTTTTAAAAGTCACTTCAGCGAAGCGGCCAAACAGGTGGAAGGCGTTGGCTGGGCCATTTTAGTCTGGGTTCCCCGATCACGTAGGTTAGAGATCCTTCAATCTGAGCGACATATGATTTTGACACAATGGGATACCATCCCTGTCCTTGTTCTGGATGTCTGGGAACATGCTTATTATCTTCAATATAAGAACAATAGGGCAGCCTATGTAAAAAAATGGTGGAATGTCATAAATTGGCCGCAAACCACATTACGGTTCAATAAAGCAAAAAGACTGATTTGGAAACAACAATGAATAGTAAATGAGTTCTCGCGAAAAGATAGGAAGGGATGGATGGGGCCATAGTGGTTCCATCTTTTTCGTTTAGATTATTTTCGGGGGTATGAAAAGTATGGAAAAATGACAGGAAGAGGAAATCAGGGACCGAAAGGGAGTGAATACTTCAGGTGAATATTCTCAATTGTAAATTATTGTTATTAGAATTAGGGCGTGATATTTCTTCTAAAATAATTTTATATTTTTCATATTAGTTCTTGATATAGTAATGTGGGTATGTTAAATAGACCATTCATAGGGATTATAACTTGTTTTTATGTATATTAGTATAAAGTTGTGTCGAAAATGTGAACATGACAATTATTAAGTTATATTTATTGACTAGTTACTAAATAATAATTATTATAAACAGGAAGCAAAAAATATTTTTTCTGGAGGAATAATAATATGTCATTAATTAATAAACAAGTTGAAGATTTTAAAGTTCAAGCATACCAATCAGGAGAGTTCAAAGAAGTGACACTAGAAGATGTAAAAGGAAAATGGGCTGTATTCTTCTTCTATCCAGCTGACTTTTCATTCGTATGTCCAACAGAATTAGCTGATCTTCAAGATAACTATGAAACATTCAAAGAAATCGGTTGTGAAGTTTACTCGGTTTCAACTGATTCTCATTTCAGCCATAAAGGATGGGCAGATGCTACTGATACAATCGGTAAAATCGAATACCCAATGCTAGCAGATCCAGCACTAGCTCTATCTCGTCAATTTGGAGTATTAGTCGAAGAAGATGGCGTAGCTTTACGTGGTACTTTCATCGTAAATCCAGAAGGCCAAATCAAATCATATGAAGTGAATGACATGGGAATCGGCCGTAATGCTGAAGAACTTATTAGAAAAGTTCAAGCTGCACAATTCGTAGCAGAACATGGAGATAAAGTTTGCCCTGCTAAATGGACTCCAGGTGAAGATACATTAGAGCCAAGCTTTGACCTAGTAGGAAAACTTTAATTTTAGGATATTTCCCTATACATATATCAACTAGTTGATATATAAAACAGCTATGATTGACAAAAGGCACTTACTTCAATAAGTGCCTTTTGTCCTTTAAAAATAAAATTTTTTAAACAGCAAGGAGATCAACTATGGAAAAAATATATGATTTATTGATTATCGGGGGAGGGCCAGCAGGTCTTTCTGCGGGAGTTTATGCAGGTCGAGCAAAATTAAAAACGATCATCCTTGAAAAAGGAACTGGCGGTGGGCAAGCAGCCACCACTTCAGAAATAGCTAACTATCCTGGTATTCGCAACATCTCAGGTCCAAAGCTAGTGGAGGAAATGAAACTTCAAAACGAAGATTTTGGTGTGGAGTTCGCTAAATCAGATGTAACCGGCGTAGATTTCTCTGGGGAAGTAAAAATCGTAAAAACGCTTAGTGGGGACTATCATGCACGCGCTGTAATCATTGCAACGGGCGCCACCCCAAGAAAACTTGGGTTTCCAGGAGAAGAAGAATTCACTGGCCGAGGCGTAGCGTATTGTTCAACCTGTGATGGAGAGTTCTTTGAAGGCTTGGAAGTTTTCGTCATTGGAGCAGGATATGCAGCGGCTGAAGAAGCCATTTTCCTTACTCGCTTTGCAACAAAAGTAACCATTATCGCCCGCGAATCAGCCTTCTCATGTGCCCCTTCCATTGTCGATAAAGTAATGGCCAATGAGAAAATCGAGGTCAAATTCAATACAGAGATTCTTGGTGCTTATGGCGACGGCATGATTCAACGTGCCCGCTTCATCAATAACGTAACAAAAGAAGAGTGGGAATATGAAGCGAAGGAAGAAGACAGTACATTTGGCATTTTCGTGTTCATTGGTTATCAACCTCAAACGGCCATTTTCCAAGGCCATATTGAAATGGACCGTGCTGGCTATATCCTAACTGACGATGATATGAACACAAATATAAAGGGTGTTTACGCAGCAGGTGACTTGAGACCGAAGTCCTTGCGTCAGATCATTACAGCAGTATCTGATGGAGCGATAGCCGCTACGGATGCGGGTAAATATGTTGCAGAAGAAAAAGACCGCTTAGGCATTAAAGATGAGCCGGTAGTGGAAGAAAAGAAAGAGGAAAAGAAAAAAGCTGCTGCACCAGCAGGTAAGAGCTCCTTACTGAGCGATACGTTAAGAGGCCAACTAAAAGGAATCTTCGATAAGATGGAGAATGACGTGACCTTAGTATCAATCGTGGATGAAAGCCTACCCAAATCGGTAGAATTACGTGACTTCTTATTAGATGTTGCAGAATTAGGGGACAAGCTTCATCTTGAGCTATATAATAAAGGTGAAAACAAAGGTATGGAAGAAAAAGTGAATGCCGATAAATTCCCTGTAGTCTCCCTGTTAAATTCGAATGGGGAATACAGTGGGGTCAAATATCACGGTGTACCAGGCGGACATGAACTAAACTCCTTCATTTTAGCTATCTACAATCTTGCTGGTCCGGGTCAAGCGATGGATGCTGCTGTTCGGGATTCAATCAAATCAATTAGCAAGAAGACAAATATTAAAGTCATGGTATCTTTAGCGTGCCACTTCTGTCCTGACGTTGTAGTTGGAGCACAAAGAATCGCCATTGAAAATCCTAATGTTGAAGCTGAGATGGTCGACATCAGTAATTTCCAAGACATTAAGAAAAAGTATAAAGTTATGAGTGTTCCGGCTATGATCATCAATGATGAGGAAGTAGTGTTCGGAGCGAAGAAGATCGATGAAATTGCTGCTTTATTAGTTTAATAGATGAAAAACCGATGGATGGACATAACATGTCTGTTCATCGGTTTTTTTTCGTTTTTTTGTACCTTAACCTAATTGAATTATGCTTGTAACCTTCCTATTATCTTTAAAGACCTTCGATTATTTAATCATAACCCTTGTCCATTTGCATAAACTTGTACAAAAACAAGTAAAGAAACGGGAGGGCACTCATGCGTTTTCTATATAAAGAAATACCCAAATTGTGTATGGTCATTCTCATGTTTTCTTTTCTAGCACCATTACAGAGCGTTCAAGCCAACGTAGCCGTCAGTGCCCATAGTGCCATTTTAATGGACGAAGAAAGTGGAAGGGTCATTTATGAAGTGAATGCTCACGAAAAGAACCGAATTGCAAGTATCACGAAAATCATGACTGCTATCTTAGCTATCGAATCGGGAGAAATGGATGAGACCGTAACAATCAGTAGTAATGCTTTTGGTACTGAAGGGTCTTCCCTTTATTTGAAAGAAGGTGAAAAGATCAAGCTTGAAGATTTGGTTTATGGCTTGATGTTACGTTCGGGGAATGACGCGGCTGTTGCGATCAGCGAAAAGGTGGGAGGGAGCCTTGATGGTTTCATTTGGATGATGAATCAAAAAGCGGAAGAAATCGGTATGAAGAACTCCCACTTTACGAACCCTCATGGATTGGATAATACCAAGAATCATTATTCAACGGCATATGATATGGCTTTACTCACCCGTTATGCTATGCAAAACAAGACATATGCCAAGATAGCCGGCACTAAAGTACATCGGGCCCCTAACTCGACCGAGAATTGGGATTATGTATGGAAAAATAAGAATCGGCTACTCACGCAATTATATGAGTATTGTACCGGCGGGAAAACGGGCTATACTAAACTTGCAAAGCGGACATTGGTCACTACAGCGACTAAAAATAATCATAATCTTATCGCTGTCACGTTGAATGGGCCGGATGATTGGAATGACCACATCAATATGTATGAATCTGCTTTCAAGAATTACAGTTTGACTGAAATTCTTCCTGAAGGCGCCATAAAGGACATAAAGAATAAAACGTATAGAGGGCATGTTTATTTCAAAAATGATTTTTCCTATCCTCTTACTAAGGACGAAAGGAATTCAATAAAGGTTAAAATGAAATTCCTGAAGCCGAAGAAGAGTTGGGAAGATAAACGAAATATTCCGGAAGTAGTGGGCAAGGCTTATATCTATCTGGATGGAAAACAGGTCGGTTCGCGTTCCATCTTTTATGGTGAAACTGTAGAAAGTTTCAACCAGCAATCTTTTCAATCCTCGTGGGCTGCTCTATTCGAAGCAGTATTGGGAATAGATAGAAATGGTTAATTATATCTGGGTTGGAATGACAGTAATCGGTATAGTATTCGCCATGATTAATGGGACCATGAATCAGGTGAATGAAGCACTTTTTGTTAGCGCCAAGGAAGCTGTCACCCTTTCGATAGGCTTGATGAGCATTCTGGTTTTTTGGCTGGGGTTAATGAAAATCGCGGAAGAATCGGGGCTGCTCGAAAAACTATCCGTTTTGTTCAAGCCTTTAATGAAATGGTTATTCCCTGAAGTCCCTCCCAATCATCCTGCAATGGGCTATATTTTATCCAATATGATGGCGAATACGTTTGGATTGGGAAATGCAGCGACACCATTAGGGATTAAAGCCATGGAGCAGTTAAAGAAATTAAATGGTAATAAAGCGACCGTAAGCCGTTCGATGGTTACCTTTTTAGCGGTGAATACTTCAAGTGTGACATTGATCCCAACGACCGTCATTGCTATAAGGATGAATTACGATGCCGTCTCCCCGACTGACATAGTGTTTCCAACTATCGTGGCTACAGCCATTTCGGCGGTAGGGGGAATAGCGATAGATCGATACTTTTATTACAGGAGAAAGCGGAATGGGAGGGAATAGGAATGCTACAATGGATGACCGCCATTTCGATTTGGTTGATACCACTTTTGATTCTCTCGATTTTATTATACGGTACGTATAAGAAGGTTCCTACCTATGAGACCTTCGTAGAGGGGGGGAAGGAAGGAATCAGTATGTCTTTCTCCCTTATCCCTTTCTTGGTGGGAATGCTCGTCGCCATATCGGTGTTTAGAGCCTCAGGGGCTCTTGATTCCTTCGTACAGGCATTAAAACCGATTCTGGCCTTTCTTCACTTCCCGGCTGAGGTTTTCCCCCTGGCGATCATCCGTCCTATATCGGGAACGGCTGCATTAGGGATGACGAGTGACTTGATTTCCATATATGGTCCGGATTCCTTTGTTGGTCGCTTGGCGGCTACGATCCAGGGAAGTACAGATACGACCCTGTATGTGTTGACTGTATATTTCGGAGCAGTGGGAATTAAAAAAATGGGTGATGCACTCAAGGTTGGCTTATTGGCGGATTTAGTCGGGGTTATAGCAGCAGTGGTTGTGGTCACGCTTGTTTTTGGTACAAAGTAAGCCGAGGAAATGGATGTATCCATTTCCTTTTTTTATTGATATCCTATATTTTACGATTTTAAGAAAAGGATACATTTTTTTGCCATGGAAAATTAAGCTATGTTACACTCATTATGGAAACCAGCCTATATAACAGATCCTAAATGGATGAAATAATAAAAGAAACGGCCATATTCACGAAAAACCTTTTGTTTTTGCCTCGCTATATGTAATAATTGTATGATTGTGTATGTACAGACAATAACAAACGAATGATTATACTATGAGGTGAAGATAGATGGAAAGATTACAAAAGGTAATAGCACATGCAGGATTAGCATCGCGTCGTAAGGCCGAAGAGCTAATATTAGAAGGCAAGGTAAAAGTGAACGGTAAAGTAGTGAAAGAATTAGGTGTAAAGGTAGGTCCTAATGACAAAGTACAGGTCAATGAAATCCCACTCGAGAAAGAACCACCTGTATATTTCGTATTCTACAAACCACGCGGAGTCATTTCAGCTGTTTCGGATGATAAAAATAGAAAAGTCGTAACGGATTACTTCCCATTCGTCCAAGAACGGATTTATCCTGTAGGTCGTCTCGATTATGATACTTCCGGTTTATTGGTTTTAACGAATGACGGGGATTTTGCGAATACACTCATGCATCCAAAACATGAAGTCGACAAAGTGTATGTAGCTAAAGTGAAGGGCATTCCTTTACGTGAGAGCCTAAGGAAATTAGAAAAAGGAATCATGCTTGAAGATGGAAAAACAGCTCCAGCTAAGACCAGAGTACTGACGACTGATAAGAAAAAGGAAACGGCCATTATAGAAATCACTATCCATGAAGGGAGAAACCGCCAGGTCCGTCGGATGTTTGAAGCGATAGGCCATCCTGTAATTAAATTAAAACGGGAGCAATATGGTTTCTTAACATTAGATGGACTGACTGCGGGAGATTCAAGAGAGTTAACTCCCCATGAAGTTAAATTAATGCGGACGATGGCATCGACTGACCCTAAACAGCGGAGAATGTAATACGTTTTTTCTCTTTATTAACAGGTTGAAACCGTTACCCCATTCATCCAAGCGGTTGAATGGGGTGGTGGAAAACAGCCTGTAAATTCCTTTTCTTTCATGATACGAAAAAGGTGTCGACGAATCTTCAAAATATGGTCATCGTGTTACATGTTATATTGGTATGGTGAAATATAGAGCTGCCTTAGGAGGATTTCTATGGATAGAAAAAAGCGACGCCTAGTGAGCAGGACCATCATTCTACTGTTATTAGGTGCAGCTTTAGTGTTTGCCCTTTATACGAACTTCACTAAAGATAAGAATGACAGTCTTCAAAAAGGAAAGGAAGCTCCTAATTTTGTTTTGACTGACATGGCAGGCAAAGAACATAAGTTGTCGGATTATAAAGGACAGGGTGTTTTCCTGAACTTTTGGGGTACATATTGTAAGCCTTGTGAATACGAAATGCCTTATATGGAAAGTCAATATCAAACATACAAGGACCAGGGTGTTGAGATATTAGCAGTCAATGTAGGGGAGTCTGAATATTCGGTCAATAATTATGCTGCAAAACATAATCTTACCTTCCCAATCATGATTGATAAAGGCAGGGAAGTGGAGAATGCGTATCGCGTTGATATTTTACCGGTCACCTTCTTGATAGATAAAGAAGGAAAGGTAATAGATATCATTACCGGAGCCTTGACAGAAGAGAGCATCCAAAAGCATATGGAGAGAATTAAACCATAATACTGGGGAGTTTTTGACATGAAAGAAGTAAAATGCGATTGTGGCCATGTAAATCCATATGGTACAAAAATTTGTGAAGTTTGCGGGAGTATCCTTGATAAAGAAGATAAAAAATTAATTGATATGCGCTATGAGGGAAGTGCCAGACGTTCACAGACTTATAACAAAACGATCATTGATAAAGTCTGGAATTTCTTCTCTTCCGTTAAGGTTGGGGTTACCCTTATAGTCCTGGCCTTGGTTGCTTCTGCAATCGGAACAATATTTCCACAGGAAATGTATATCCCTTCTTCTGTAACACCCGCCGAACATTACCAATCGGAGTATGGAACGTTAGGGAAGTTGTATTATGAATTCGGATTTCATAATTTATACAGTTCATGGTGGTATCTAATCATTATAGCGATGTTGGGCATATCCCTTCTGATTGCAAGTATCGACCGCTTTTTCCCATTATATCGGTCTTTAAAGAAACAAGGAATTACTCGCCATGATGGTTTCATGAAGCGACAAAGGGTATCGGGAGTGACGAAGCTTGATGGCCAGGGAGTAAATTTGGAAGAAGTAAAAGAGCGGTTGAAAAAGCAGCGCTATCATATACGTGAGGAAAATGGGAACATTCTTGCAGAAAAAAGCCGTTTTTCACGTTGGGGCCCTTACGTCAACCATATTGGACTTATCATTTTTTTAATTGGGGCTTTACTACGCTCCGTACCTGGAATGTATATTGATAAAGTGCTTTGGCTAAGGGAAGGCGAGACAAAAGAGATTCCTGGTACAAATGGTGAGTATTATCTTAAGAATAATGAATTCACACTGGAAGTCTATGATAAAGAGAATGAAGAAGACGAGCAATTCAGTGCCGCCATTGATAAAACTGGTACGATAGCTAAGACTTATGAAGCAGATGTGACATTGTTCGAGCGTCAAAATGAAGCGTTGCCAGGTGAAAAAGCAGAACTTGATAAAGTTAAGGATTTTAAAATAAAAGTGAATGAACCCTTGAAACACGATCACTTTGCTTATTATCAGGTGGATTATAAATTGGACGAGCTTAGTACCATGTCTTTTAATCTCATCAATAAAGAGACAGAAGAGAAATTTGGAAATATCACGGTGGATTTGAATAATCCGCAGAAGATGTATGAATTGAATAAAGGGTATTCTGTCGAGTTAATGAGTTATTTCCCCGATTTCGAATTTGATGAAAAAGGAGAACCGACGACGATATCAAAGGTTCCGAATAATCCGGCATTTATCTTTAATATGAAGACCCCAGATAAACCAGATGGAGAAGTGAGTTTCGTAGCTATAAAAGAGACGGTGGAACCATTAGGAGAAAATACATATAAACTGGCTTTTGCTGGAGTTGAAACGAAAGACGTTACAGCTTTGACTGTCAGGAAAGATCTTACATTGTGGATTCTTTTCACCGGGGGAATTATCTTCATGATAGGTGTTATCCAAGGTTCGTATTGGAATCATCGCCGTATATGGATTAAAAGAAATGAGAGTGAGATTTTGATAGCCGGCCATACCAATAAAAACTGGCATGGCATTAAGAAAGATATAAAAAATGCGATTGAATCAACACCACTTTGTGAACCAACAGATTTACTAGAAGAGGAGAAATCTTCTAATAAGGGGGAAGTTTTAAATGGCTGATTTGAGCGGTAATTTATTATATGCGGCCTTCTTTTTATATCTAATTGCGACCTTTATTTTTGGAGGCTCGATAAAGGATAAAAAAGGAGCAGAGGAGAAAAAACAAAATAACTGGGCAAAATTAGGAATCACCTTGACCATTTTAGGATTTGCAGCGCAGGTGGGTTATTTTATTACAAGATGGATTGCTGCGGGCCATGCACCTGTTAGTAACCTGTTTGAATTTACAACATTTTTCGGCATGATGATGGTAGGGGCATTCATCTTGATTTACTTTCTTTATAAAACGCCCGTCCTTGGGTTATTTGCCCTCCCCATTGCATTATTGATCATTGCGTATGCAAGTCTGTTTCCGACGGAAATATCGCCGCTTATACCAGCCTTGCAGAGTGATTGGCTACATATCCATGTAACAACTGCAGCGGCAGGGCAGTCCATTCTTGCCATTAGCTTTATCGCCGCTATCATTTATCTGGTTAAATCGGTGGAACAGACAAAAGCAAGTAAACGGACATTTTTTCTTGAAATCATCATGTATACGTTAGTCAGTACACTTGCACTTGTAATAGTATCCTCCACTTTCTCCATGATGGATTATAAAGCTAGTTTTGATTGGGTTGATAAAAAAGATATGGCAGCCAAACAGGAATATACACTTCCTGCATTGGTTGGTCCTCATGAAGGGGTTATGCTTGAAAAGGGACAATTCCAACCATTGGTGGAGATGCCTGCAATAATCAATGCGAAAAAACTGAACACAGTCATATGGTCGATTGGTGCAGGACTGGTCCTGTATGGCTTGATAAGGTTGATTTCTCGGAAAAGAGTCGCTGCTCTAATAAAACCGCTTGTTAAAAATGTTAATTTGAACTTGCTGGATGAAATCAGTTACCGTTCCGTTTTAATTGGATTTCCAGTCTTCACACTCGGGGCACTTATTTTTGCCATGATTTGGGCCCAGATTGCTTGGACACGATTCTGGGGATGGGACCCGAAGGAAGTATGGGCCCTTATCACCTGGTTGTTTTATGCAGCCTTTTTACATCTGCGTATGTCTAAGGGATGGCAGGGAGAAAAATCAGCCTGGCTTGCGGTCATTGGTTTTGCCATCATGATATTCAATTTGATATTTGTGAATTTGGTTATCGCTGGTTTGCATTCATATGCCTAATTAAGGGAACCTTATCATTAGATGAAGGGGGTCTTTTGATAGTAATGTCGTTAATTTTATCGATATTCCTACCAAACGATCCCTTTTTTATGATTAAAGCGTTATTGCTAGGGAAATAAATCCTAGAGGGCTTTTAGAAAGCTTGTGGTAATTATTGTGACAATATAGTGAAAAGTTAAGGAAGAGCCTATAGAATTGGCTGTTTATCTGGATTTGTTAAGAAATAATATTAGGCATTAAAGCTTTCATTTTGTAAAATAAATGATAGGAGGCTGGTTACGAAATGTATAATGCTATTAAAATTCTTGTGGTGGATGATGAAGAAAGAATTCGCCGCTTGCTAAAAATGTATTTAGAAAGAGAAGAATACATAATTGATGAAGCTGAAAATGGTGATGAGGCTTTAGTGAAAGCTCTAGAAAATGATTATGATTTAATCTTATTGGATATTATGATGCCTGGCAAAGATGGTATTGAAGTCTGTCGGGAGTTGAGAGAGAAAAAAACGACACCTATCATCATGCTTACCGCTAAAGGTGAAGAAGTGAATAGAGTCCAAGGATTCGAAGTGGGGACAGATGATTATATTGTCAAACCCTTCAGTCCACGTGAGGTTGTATTAAGGGTCAAGGCGTTATTGCGCCGTTCTTCCAATGCAAATTACATGCAAACCGAAGCATCAGCAAAAGATGTAATCGTATTTTCCCACCTAACGATTGATAATGATGCCCATCGTGTGCTCGCGGATGGCAAGGAAGTATCTCTCACGCCAAAAGAATATGAATTATTATATTTCTTGGCGAAATCCCCCGATAAAGTTTTTGATCGTGAGCAGTTGCTAAAAGAAGTGTGGCATTATGAATTCTTTGGAGACCTTCGAACTGTGGACACGCATGTCAAACGCTTGCGTGAAAAGTTAAACCGTATATCCGAAAATGCTGCCAAAATGATTGTCACTGTTTGGGGCGTGGGTTACAAGTTCGAAGTTATTAACGACTGATGCTATGGGGCAGTGTTGTTGGTAAGCTTTGGGCAACGATTCTTTTGCTGGTATCCTTTGTTCTGATCGTTTTGACTGTACTTCTGGTTGAATTCTTTGATAATTTTCAGATAGAGAATGTCGAAAATGATTTAACCAAAATGGCACAGCAAATCATTACGGTCACGAATGAACATGGGGGCACTGGAGACGAAGTTCTCCAAATAGCTTCTGAATTGATAGGTGATGAAACGAAAGTGATCATCTTGAATGACAATAAAATGGTCTTTTCATCTGTTGATGAGAATGGGTTTAAGATAACGCCTGAATTCATTAAAGATGATCCCGAATTATTAAAGGTATTTACAGAGAGAAAAACTGTAAAAAAAGAGATGATGCTTTCGACTGAGGGGACAGATGAAGATACATTGTCAGCAATTGTAGTGGGGGTTCCTCTTGAATTAAATGGTCAGCAGGATGAGGTTTTCTTGATTCAGTCATTGGAATCGATGGAAGAAACAACGAAATCCACAACGCAGTTCATCCTCTTAGCTGCAGGGATCGCTATAATATTGACAACGATTTTCGCTTTCTTTTTATCTACGAGAATCAATGCTCCACTAGTAAAAATGAGGGAAGCTGCCTTGGCCATAGCTCGTGGTAAATTTGATACCAAGGTTCCCATCCTCACCCAGGATGAAATAGGTGAGTTGGCCATTGCATTTAATCAGATGAGAAAACAGCTGAAATTCAACATGAATGCCCTCAGTCAAGAAAAGGAACACCTTGCAAGCATTCTCAGCAGTATGGCAGACGGGGTTATTACCTTTAATAAAGATGGTACTATCCTTGAGACGAATCCTCCAGCTGACCGGTTCTTGCAAGCATGGTACTTTGAAAAAGGATACAATCGGGAAGACAATATGAATGTACCATCAGTACTCATGAATCTATTTGACGAATCAGAGTCCTATGATAAGGAACAAGTTGGAGAAATTACTTTACAGGGTAGAAATTGGGGACTGATTGTCAGTCCTTTATATTCAACTGCAGATAATATCCGCGGTGCTGTCGCCATCATCCGTGATATGAGTGATGAACGTCGCATGGATAAACTAAGGACGGACTTCATTGCCAATGTGTCCCATGAGTTAAGGACCCCGATATCGATGCTACAAGGGTATAGTGAAGCCATTGTAGATGATATAGCAGGCAGTGAAGCTGAAAAAATGGAAATGGCTCAGATCATTTATGATGAATCGTTGAGGATGGGACGTTTAGTTAATGATTTATTGGATCTAGCCAGATTGGAATCAGGGAAAATGAACCTTACTTATGACCTGGTTTCCGTCTCCCCCTATTTAAAGAGGATTACAAGTAAGTTCTATGGACTGGCTAGAGATAAAGGGATCACGATTACGACGCATCTTCAAGACGATGGGATCAACTGGAATTTTGACCCTGATAGAATTGAGCAGGTATTGACGAATTTAATTGATAATGCAATCCGTCATACTCCTGCAGGCGGAAAAATCGATGTCATTCAAAAAATGAGTGATCGCAGAGGCTTGATTATAGATGTGAAGGACTCTGGTTCAGGTATTCCGGAAGAAGACTTACCATTCGTATTCGAGAGATTTTATAAAGCGGATAAAGCACGTACCCGTGGACGGTCTGGTACGGGCCTAGGTCTGGCCATTGTTAAAAATATCATTGATGCACATGATGGATATATTTCGGTGAACAGTTTACCAGAAAAGGGAACAACATTCAGCTTTATTCTACCTCGAATATTGGAAAATACTGAATAAATGTCAGATTGCTTGGCAAATAATCTTGATACATGAGAAACAGAGTGGGCAAAGGCAATTGGATTCTCCTAATTGCCTTTGCCCATATTTTATTTGCGGGCAGTATATGGAGTGAATTGGGTAATTAGTATAAAATAAGTATGTAACTTTCATATGAAAATATCGACTATAATTATGAACGGATGTGGAGAAATAATGGATTCCATTTTCCACGATCTTTATGAAAAATATCACCAGGAAATTTATCAATTCATTTATTATATGACCAAAGACCGTGAAACGGCAGAGGACCTGGTTCAAGAAGTTTATATCAGGATAATGAAGGCCTATAATCGTTTTGAAGGCAATAGTAGTGAAAAAACCTGGATGTATTCCATTGCGAGAAATGTGACCATTGATTATTTTCGGAAACAAAAAGGATGGAAGAATAAAATCATTCCCACTATTGATTGGGATGGTCAGATGATTAAAGATAATCAGCCGATTCCCGAAGAAGTGGCCATTATGAATGATAATGTCAGAGAGATATATCGTTGCTTGAATCGATGTACTGTTAATCAAAAAGCAGTCATTATTTTACGGTACATACAAGGCATGTCCATTTCAGAAACCGCGGATGTACTGAATTGGAGTGAAAGTAAGGTAAAAACAACACAACACCGCGCTTTAAAAGCGATTAAAAAAATGATGGATGATTCATCAGAAGAGGGGAGGAATTCCTTTGAAGAAATCCCGTTGGAAAGAAAGAGAAATTGAGGACTTGCTTCGCCAACTTCCGGAGGTAAAAGATAAACGCTCGAAGAAAGAAGTGTTTTCGAGGATAGAAGGTAAGCAAAGAAGAAACCGTAAAAAACTTTGGATTCCTCGTATTGTGGGCATTGCCTCCTTATTCTTAATGATGATCATTGGATCTTCACTGATGATTGGAAAAGATGAATCTCAAGAGCAGGAGGTTAATAGCCACGGCAATGGAAAATTGGCCATTTCAGAAAGTAAGATCATTTTGGATAAGCAAGAAAAGCATGATATTGAATCAAATGAAAAGCAGGATGTAAAGGAAGATATTGAGGGCGAACCAATAGAAAAAAATGAATTGAAAAGTAAATCTCAACAAGTGGAAAAAGAAAAAACACCCATTCGTGCGATTTACTCAGAAGATTTGCAGGGGAAGTCGACAATAACTCTAGGCGTGCCTGATCACCAACAGAATTTTATCGTACCTCTATCTTTTGTAGTCGATACTATCGAAGAAACGGAAGCCTTGGATCAGGTGGTAAAAAAGATGTCGACCATTAATGAGAAAAAATATGGCCTGTCCGATTATTTCCCTCTAGATATTAAGGTATCCCATGTTCCCACCAACAACACAGCAAATATCGAATTACGGGCAGGCAGTAATCTGCTGGATGAGGATATCGTGTTTCTTAGAACCATGGAAGAAACCTTATCCTATCTAAATATTGATAAAGTGACATTTACAACGGACGGAAAATCTGGTGCCAGTTTTGCTCATGCCGGAACAGTAATAGAAGAAGAAATTCCCCAGCACAAGAATCGCACATTCTTTCTTTATCACACGGATAAATCATCTTCAAGTTTCCTTGTGCCTAGCAATATCGATTATCAGAACATGGAAGAGGCCCTACAAGCGGCAAAGGAGGAACCTGGCATAGAAGGGATTTCTTCTGCTCTACCGGAGAGTTTGAAGTGGGAGAACCTAACATATGATGGGGGTTTAGTAACTGTAGAACTGGCACAAGAAGGCCGCTTGAAGAATGATTCAGAGTCGCTTCAAGGTTTGGAAGTCATTCTATTTACAGCTAAAGACTTTGGCTATGCAAAGGTGAAGTTTGTAAACTCCCCTGTAGAAATGGTAGGTTCTCTGAATTTATCGGAAGAGATTACAGTACCCGTTGCTCCTAACTTAGTTAATTAAAGGTCAAGTGCATGCTTGCGATGTGAGAGGCAGATGAGGGTCGTTCAACAAAAAAAGGATGCCCGCTAGTGGGGCATCCTTAAGTGGAAATTATAAAGCTATTCGGGCCATGAAAGTAATTTCTTGTGTTTCCTCTAAGAATTGCTTCATATTATCTTCTAATGGTTTATCGAAACTCAATACCATGATAGCTTCCCCGCCAGCTTCTTTACGACCAACTTGCATAGTCGCGATATTTACGGCATGATCACCAAGAATTTTACCGACGTTACCGATTACTCCAGGTTTATCAGTGTGTTGGATATAAAGTAAATTAGCTTCTGGATGGAAATCAATTTTGAAACCATTCAGATTGACAATCCGGGAACCATAGTTCTCGATATGAGTACCACTAATGGTTAATTCGCGAGTGTCGCCTTTTACTTTTAGACTGATCAGGTTAGAATAACCTAGAGAGTCAGTAGAAACCTTTTCGCCAATGGTAATGCCACGCTCTTTAGCAACCAATAGCGCATTCACTTCATTAACTGAAGCATCTACTCTTGATTTGAAGAAGCCTGCTATTAGGCTTTTTGTTAGAATAGCGGTGTCGAAGTCCAATGACTCACCTGCATAAGTTACGGAAATCTCCTGAATGCCTTCTTTCATGCATTGTGAGGCAATGGAGCCCATTTGTTGGACTAGTTGATAGAATGGCTGAACCTTTTCAAACACCTCTTTAGAAATGGCTGGAAGGTTAATTGAACTTGATACAGGATTACCTTCAAAATAGGTTAATACTTCTTGGGCGACTTGAACGGCAACATTCAATTGGGCTTCTTTAGTGGAAGCTCCTAAATGAGGAGTAGCGATGACGTTATCAAGTTCAAGTAATTTATGGCCAAGCGGTGGTTCTTCAACAAAAACGTCCAATGCGGCTCCAGCTACATGTCCCTCGACAATCATTTCATATAAATCATCTTCATCAAGGATTCCGCCACGTGCACAGTTTAATACGTACACGCCTTTTTTACAGGTTAGTAACTTTTCTTTATTGATTAACCCTCTAGTTTCGTCCGTTAGAGGTGTATGTACAGTGATTATATCTGCTTTAGGGAGCAATTCATCTAAAGTCAGGGAAGTTACGGACATTTTTTTTGCACGATCAGCTGTTAAGAATGGGTCATAAACTATGACTTCCATGCCGAAAACTTTTGCGCGTTTGGCAATCTCTCCACCAATTCGTCCGAAACCAACAATACCTAAAGTTTTTCCGCGAAGTTCCGTTCCTGTATAAGAAGATCGTTTCCAT
This sequence comes from Peribacillus sp. NPDC097198, assembly GCF_044762055.1. Taxonomy (NCBI): domain Bacteria; kingdom Bacillati; phylum Bacillota; class Bacilli; order Caryophanales; family Bacillaceae; genus Peribacillus; species Peribacillus sp. NPDC097198. The sequence continues at coordinate 163,622 of NZ_JBIWDO010000004.1, forward strand.
TCTCCATTTTTCAGGGAAGCATAAGCTTGCGGAATATGGCGCATCAAAGAAGCCATCATGGCAAATGTATGTTCAGCTGTTGAAATTGTATTTCCGTCAGGAGCATTCACAACAACGATTCCTCGTTTTGTTGCAGCAGGAATGTCAATGTTATCAACGCCGACACCTGCGCGAGCAATGATCTTTAGTTTTGGCATGCGGTTCATTAAATCTTCTGTAACTTTTGTTGCACTTCTAACCAGTATTGCATCGATCTGATCAAGTTCGTTTGCTGCTTCTTCTACAGTCTTCTGAATAAGAAGAATATTGGATGCCTCTGAAAGCGGTCCGAGTCCTTCTGGTTTGATGGCATCTGCTACTAAAATCTGATACACGTGTAAACACCTTCCTAGGTAAAATTCTCTTAAATTTCAGTTAATTTTACAATTGAAATAGGAAAACTGTCAATTTGGCATACCTATATGTAAGCGCTTTAATTAAATTTACTTTGAAATTCACTCGTCCAAAACCGCAAGGGCAAAGGGTTTGAGTCGTAATTTTCTAAAAATAAAAATTATTTTAGACCGAGTAAAACGTCGTGATTATAAATACATATTTTGTTTAAAATGAATAAAAGTGTAATATTTGATTGTCGTAAATTCATAGTTGCGATGAAAATACTATTCAAAAAAAGAAAAATCATTTATAATGAAAATTGTAAATTAATTTTATAGGTCTATCTTCGGGGCGGGGTGTAACTCCCCACCGGCGGTGATGAAGAAAAATTCTTCTAAGCCCGCGAGCCTTAGGGCAGGATTTGGTGAGATTCCAAAGCCGACAGTATAGTCTGGATGGGAGAAGATGGAGGTTCCTGAATGCGTTCAAACAGTCAAGTGCTGAACGTTTGTTTGATGAAACCTTTAATTTATCCCTTTAATTCTGTCGGAATTAAGGGGTTTTTTATTGAACATCAACATTCATGAAGGATCCCTAACCTCTTTTTCAAGGTAGATCAAGAAAAAGAAGGAGAGAGAACTATGAAATCGAACAAAGTTAAAAAGATGGTCACACTTGCAATGCTAGGAAGTCTTTCCTACCTACTAATGCTTTTGAATTTTCCATTTCCGGGATTTCCGCCTTTTCTGAACATTGATTTTAGTGACATCCCAGCACTGATGGCGGCATTGATTTTCGGACCGCTTGCAGGAGTTTTAGTTGAATTCCTGAAAAACTTATTGGATATGGTCATGACTGGAAGCGATACGGGTGTACCGGTTGGACATATCTCTAACTTTATAGCGGGGGTATTATTCATACTGCCAACATATTATGTATATAAAAAAATAAGTTCGAAAAAAGGAATGACATTTGCCTTGCTAGCCGGGACAGTTTCCATGGCGCTAATTATGAGTGTCTTGAACTATTATGTCTTTTTACCGGCATATACTTTCTTTATGGGATGGGATGCCATGACCGCACCAGAGTCAAGACAATTCGTAACTGCGGCAATACTCCCTTTTAACATCATTAAAGGGGTGCTCATCACTTCCGTTTTCATGCTATTATTTGTTAAACTCCAAACATGGATCAATAAAACAAGTGTTATATAAACATGCTTAATATATAAAAAGAGGCAGAAACCACCAGATTATAACTGGGTTGTTTCTGCCTCTTTAATGTATGGGGAGAGTTTTAAAAAATACATAAAAAAAGCCATTCTCAAAATGAAAATGGCTTTTATTCTTATTCGAATTTTAAAGCGTCGCCCTCGAATGATTCGTCTGCGACTTTGATAGAGTCTGTGGGGCATCCTTCAAATGCATCCATCATGTCATCTATAAGAACATCGGGGATTTCAACGATTCCTTCGTTATCATCTAGCGTAACAAAAGCAATTCCTTCATCATCATAATCATAGATATCTGGTGCTGCAGCTCCACAAGCTCCACAAGCGATACATGTTTCTTTATCAACAATAGTAAATTTAGCCATGAATAAAACCCCTCCTAAGTTGATTTACAACTCAAAACCTTTTTATTATAGATTAACATCTCTTCCTTATTGTAAGACCGAATGCCGAACTTATCAATAGAAAATGTAACGATAATACGGCAGTATATGAAAAGTCAACACAAATTATTGGGAAAATTTCTTTATAACGAGTACGTATTTAGTTGTTTATTCACAAATATCGTTGCATATATGACATAAAAAAAGGCGGTATTTGCAGATTTTTGTTACAATATAATTGGATAAATGGAACAAGGATGTGAGTTTCATGAACAATTATCTTCAAGCAATCATTTTATATGCGATACAAAAGTTCCAAGGTGAGCGTTCCATCTACGCAATTTATCATATGCTTCAGGGTAAAAAATCGTCCCAGACTATTCAGGATGCGCATTTATTTGGTCTGACGAATATATTTGGGACTATGCCTCGTTTTACCCGGGAGGAGTTATCTCAAAACATAAAATTGTTTCTTGAACTGAAACTAATCGAACCAACGGAAAAAAATGATGTGTATTTGATTAGTGAACAAGGAGGAGGGGCGTTGGCCTCTTATTTCAAAAAGTGGCCTCTTCCTTTATCACTAAATGGGTGGAAATACCAAAACATCACCCCGGATTTTTGGAGAAGACTCAATCTTCTTATCCAAACTATATCCCATATTGTCCACAATGAAAGGCCTTTTTATCCGATACAACAGAATCAACGAGTACAGGAATTCGTAAAGGGTTTTTTATATGCCAACCAACAAAATCGAGAGTTACTTGCTCAGCATCTTTTTGATGAATTGGTCACCCTCTTAGAGATGCAAAGTGAGTTGAACCGTGACATTTTTGTTTTGAAAATTACGGGAGTCAATCGAATCGGACTTACGTTTGAGCAGATTGGAAAAAGGAAAGAAATTGATGAGTGGTTTGTGCACTACGTTTTTCTCGATTCATTGCATCAAATGCTCGCAGAGATATCAACAGTACGCGATTACCCTCTGTTGGCTTCTCTAATCCATGATTGGAAAAATGGTGGGCATCCTCATCTAACACAATCGACACATACGACTCTGCAATATATTCAGGCAGGGAAAACGCTACAGGAAATTGCAGAGATTCGTCGTTTAAAAGGAAATACGATTGAGGATCATCTCGTAGAAATCGTGCTATCGGACAAAAGTTTTTCGATAAATGACTATGTTCCAATAGAGGATGAAGACAAAATCATTACGGTCATTAAACGGTTGAATACGAGAAAACTCAAGGTAATCAAGGAAGCTGTCGATAATGAGCAAATTAGTTTTTTTCAAATAAGGCTTGTACTTGCGAAAATAGGTGATAGAGGATGAACTTGAATACAGTCCTGAAAGATAAATTTGGATTTGACAATTTTCGTCCTGGACAGCATGAGGTAATCGAATCCTTGCTAGAAGGGACCCACACATTGGCAATGCTTCCCACAGGGTCTGGTAAATCATTATGTTATCAACTCCCTGCTTACCTTATCAATAAGACGGCTATAATTGTTTCGCCGTTATTATCCCTGATGCAGGATCAAGCGGATCAGCTTAAGATGAGAGGGGAAAAAAGTGTTCTGACCCTCAATTCTTTTTTGACCGCGTATCAAAAAAAACAGGCATTTGAACGATTGCAAACGTATCGGTTTATTTTTCTGTCTCCCGAAATGCTTGGGCTAGAAAGTGTAATCCAGTCTTTAAGGAAAATTGACATAGGCTTATTTGTCATTGACGAGGCGCATTGCATTTCTCAATGGGGATATGATTTCAGGCCGGATTACTTGAACTTGGGAGAAGTGAGGCGTAAGTTAAATAACCCATTAACGCTTGCCTTGACGGCAACAGCAACAAAAGAAGTACGGGAAGATATTATCAGGAAATTGAATATATCCCAACATAAGGAAATCGTTTCATCCGTTGATCGGGAAAATATCGCGATACTTGTGGAAAATATATATAGCTACGAAGAAAAGCTTGCCCGTGTCCTCTCGCTTGTCAGGGAATTCCCAGGTAGTGGAATTATTTATTTTTCTTCGAAAAAAGTGGCTGAAGCGGTCTCGGGTTTTTTACAGGAAAATGGAGTCGGTAGTGTCAATTATTATCATGGTGGTATGGAACAGGAGCAAAGAATGCTCATTCAGCAGCAATTCATCTTGGGCCAGTTAAAAATCATTTGTGCAACGAGTGCGTTTGGAATGGGAGTCAATAAAGCTGATGTTAGATTTGTCATCCATTTTCATATCCCATCCACAATGGAATCATACCTTCAAGAAATAGGGAGGGCAGGCCGTGACCAAAAACAAAGTGTAGCCATTTTACTATATAGCGAAGGGGATGAAGGACTTCCGTTGCATTTGATGGAACAACAGCTACCAACTGACCATCAAATTGAGGCCGTTTGTTCGTATTTAAATGAAGCGAAAAGAAGTATGGCTGATTTAAGTCTTTCTGAAAAAGAGCATCTTCTTCAGAGCTTTTCCTTGAATGATATTCAATTCCGTTTTTTTACACAATTTCTGACGGATGATGACTCACTATTGCATAGAACAAGGATGAAAGACTATTGTCATACAAGAAAGATGCAAAATCAGGCAAAGCTGAACGTTTTTTTGAATTGGATTCATACTAAAATATGTAGGCGTTTGGGCATTTTGCATTATTTTGAAGAAGAGCAGCGAAAAGGGAATGACGTATGTTGCGATCGTTGTGGAATAGATGCAAAAAATATCTTGGATGTATGGCCGGCAGTAAAGGAACAGCAGGGTAATTCATATTCTACATGGAAACAGGAATTAGCTTTTATCTTATTGGATAAGGATAATGGGCATGAAAAATAAGCAGGCGCAATTAATTAAACAGCTGACAGACAAACAGTTACTATATAATTTGTTCCTGACCCAAATTATTCTCTTAACGATTGGCTTTTTTTTAGGTATTATCTTATTTGAAGATTTTTCTACCTTTCGTTCTTTATTTGACATTAAAGATATGGATATTTTGTTGATAGGTGTCCCTGCTGGAATCTTAGTGGTCATTTTTGATGTGGTCATGATGAAAGTGACCCCTGTTTCCTATCAGGATGATGGTGGAGTCAATGAACGCATTTTCAGTAGCCTACCATATCCCATGATCTTTATCGTCTCTTTGTTAGTAGCGGTTAGCGAGGAATTATTATTTCGTGGTGTTATGCAGACACATATAGGCTTATTGTGGACGAGCATTATCTTTGCGGCGGTTCATTATCGTTACTTATTTAATTGGTTTTTATTTTTGAATGTGACGCTTTTAAGCTTTCTCATCGGATTTTTGTTTGAATGGACCCAAAATATTTTAGTGACGATCACAGCCCATTTTTTAATAGATTTTATCCTCGGTATATTAATAAGACATAAGTATGTAAAGCTGGCAGTATGTGAAGAGGGTGGTGACTTAGATGAGTCGTGTAAAAGAGAATGAAAACGATCAAGCTGGAGAACTTCGTACGCGATCCGATCGTCATAAGGTGAAGTCATCTTTACCAAAAAGAAGTGAGGTTCATCAGAGTAAAAAGAAAAAAAGCAAAGTGAAGATAAAGTTCCCAATGATTAAATTATTATCGCTATTTTTCATTTTGCTTCCTATAGGATTTTATAGTCTTTATACATACCTTCAGGATAGGCCTGAAAAGGATACCAAAAGTAGTGAAGTGGTGAATTTTAGTGATGACGAAGAAACTATAGAAGAGGCTGTGCCGACAACGGCAACGGCCGGGGATATTAAGGAAAAAGAAGAAAAAGATACTGCTAAGCTTAAAGAAAAAAAGCAAGAGGAAGATAAGGCTGCAGAAGAAAGAGCAAAGAAAAAAGCCAAACAAGAAGCGGAAGCAAAGGCTAAAGCAGAGGCGGAAGTAAAAGCCAAACAAGAAGCGGAAGCAAAGGCTAAAGCAGAAGCGGAAGCGAAAGCCAAACAAGAAGCAGATAATAAAGTAGCTTCTGGGGATGCCGCAGCTACCAAATCGGAGGCTGACGGATATAAAGTTGTTTACCATACGGTTCAGGCAGAAGAGACATTGTTCAGGATTGCGATGAACTACTACAAATCGCAGGAAGGCATTGCGCTAATTCAGAAATGGAACGGGCTGAATGGCAATGAGATTTCGAAGGGACAAGTCTTGAAGATACCACTGAAAAAGTAAAAGCAAAAGCACTCTGTCTCTTAAGATCGACAGGGTGCTTTTTTTCCTAAGGTTGGGTTATTTATAGTAAAGGTCCGCCCCCATTATCATTTTTTCCAAGACAACCTCATATCATGATTTGAAGGATTAGGAAAGAGGGGGAAGATAAATGGAACCGGCAATCATTTTATTGGATGATAAAACCGATCAGGCGGCAAAACAAATGTTACAGAATGTTGTGGTCCGCAAAAAAAAATTCGAGACGCTCAAAAAGAAGCATCTTCATAGTTTATGGGCAACAATGATTATCGCTGCTCTTTTCTTGATATATCTTTATTTATATATAGTTGTTCCTTATTCCTATTCGTTCTTTAAGATGTTCAGTGTCTTTGTTGACCATTTTAGCCATTTTTTATTTTTGGCTGCGACGACCGGAATCTATGGTTATATGATGATGATCAAAAAGAAAATGGATAAAGCAGAAAAGGAATTTCAATTGCTTCGATGTGAAATTATCAACAAAAGCAAACAGTTGTGGGAAAAAGAGGATGAATGGAAAAATCGGCACAAGGTATTTGACATGATGAAGAAGAACTATGATATTAACTTATTTCATGAAAATAAATAAACTCCTAGTTAGGAATATTGAATAGCGGGTATTATGGTTTTATGAGTAAGTTTCGGAAGGATTTCGGTAATTGAAAAGAAAGAAGGTTTAATGAAAGATGTTTTTGGTTTATGTGTTTTTGGGTTTGGTACTGCTTATATGTGTGATGGTTTTTTACATGTGGCGTACAGCTAAACAAGATAGGCTACTTATCCAGGATTTATATTTCAGCAACTTTCCGGAAGGATTTGGGGAAATTCGGATTTTTTTTATTTCCGATCTACATCGGAGAATCATATCGGATCGTTTAATCGAAGATGTCGTTGGTAAAGCGGATTTAGTCATTATTGGAGGGGATATTAGGGAAAGTGGAGTCCCTTTAGAGCGGGTAGAAAAAAATATCTTGAAACTGAAAGAGATTGGTCCTATATATTTTGTATGGGGGAATAATGATTACGAAGGGGACTTTCATGAATTGGATGCCTCACTTCTGAATCTCGGGGTCAAGATATTGGATAACACTTCCGTTTCTTTTGAGTCGGAGTCAGGAGAAAAGGTTGCTCTCTTAGGCATAGATGATATTTCAGTTGAAAGAGACAGACTCGACCTTGCTCTTTCGGACTGCGGGGATGAGCATTTTCGGATTTTGATCAGTCACAATCCACTTGTTAAAGAACAACTAAAGTCAGAAAATCGTATCAGTCTCGTTCTTTCGGGGCATACCCATGGTGGGCAGATACGCATATTTGGATTTGGCCCATATCGTTTGGGAGGCATAAGGAACGAAACGGAATGCATGTACATAACTAGTAATGGATATGGGACAAGTACTGTGCCATTAAGGCTTGAGGCAAAGCCGGAAACCCATCTGTTCACATTGAAAAAAGGGAAATCTACAGAATATGGAGAGGTTTTGGAGAAAATCTATTAGGCCGTTAACTCAATGAGCATATTTGAATTTTACAGAGTGGAATTAATCCACTATAATTTCATCAATGATGTTCTGTTATTGGAGGCCTTGTAAACTTATGCAAGAAGGTAAATATAATATTAAGGCAGTTTCTAAACTGCTAGGTATCCAGCCAGGTACTTTACGGGCGTGGGAAAGACGTTATCACTTTATTGAACCTATCAGGAATGATTCAGGTCACAGATTGTATACGGAAAAGCATCTGCAAATCCTAAAGTGGTTAATCAATAAAACAGACCAAGGGTTCACGATTAGTCAAGCCGTTTCGTTGCTTGAAGGATCTGAAAGGATAGCGGAAGATGTCCACGAAACCAAGCAAAATAATGAACAAACGCTCAAATTAGCGAATGAACTCCTTGATGCACTGTTAAGCTTCAATGAAAATAAGGCCCAGCTGATTATTAGTCAGGCATTCAGTATGTACAGTATCGAGCAAACGGTAGTTGAAGTACTTGGAGGTATCTTGGTTCAAATAGGCAATAAATGGGAAAATGGTGAAATTACTTCAGCCCATGAACATTTTGCTTCATCCATTATCAAAGCTAGAATCAGTTCGATTATGCATACTATCCCGACAAGTGGTTTATTGCCAAAAGCACTAACCGTTTGTGCGCCAGGGGAAAAGCATGAATTCGGTTTGCTGATTTTCACAATCTTCTTAAAAAGAAAAGGGTATGAAACGGTTTATTTAGGTGAATCGATAGCTGATGAAGACCTCTTTACTGTATTGAATATAATCAAACCATCTTACCTCTTTATGTCATGTTCGCTTTCTGAGAATCTCCCGGGAACTTTAAAGTTGATAGATGAGCTATGGCAGGAGTTCCCTGACCTGAAAATAGGTCTTGGGGGAGAAGCGCTGAATCATCTTTCTGACGATGACCGTAATAAATTCAAGCATGTATTCATTGGCGGTCTCCAATCGGATTGGAATAAGTGGTTGAAATTTTAATGTTTTCCTCATAAATAATGGATATGCACCTTGAGACCAAGTCTTCATATGATGTATGAAGATGGAAACCAGGGGGCATTTTTTTATGAAACTGGAACGATTAACGAACAATAAGATTAAGATTTTTTTGACCCTCGATGATTTAATTGATAGAGGCATCACAAAAGAAGACATCTTAGGGAATTCCTTGAAAGTGCACAAATTGTTTCAAGATATGGTGGAAGAAGCTTGTGAAGAGCTCAGTTTTAAAATGAGTGGTTCGATTGCCATTGAAATATTTTCCCTACCTGCTCAAGGGTTGATCATTATAGTAACGAAGGATGAAGAAGAATTATTTACTGAGGAAGAAGAATTTCTGGATTTGCAGGTTAAAGTTGATGAATCTTCCCATATTCTTTATGTTTTCCACGATTTTGAAGATGTAATTCAGTTGTGTCATCGTCTGACCCTCCAAGGGATGCTCAATAGTGCCCTTTATTTTTATGAAGGAAAATACTATTTATTGATTGAGGGTGTTAGGGATGCAACTTATGAAACGGTCATCTCCCTTGCAGCCGAATATGGCCATGCTTCGACGCTGACATTATCCCGCATAAATGAATACGGAACCCGCCTAATTGAAAAGGAAGCCATACATGTTTTAATCACGCATTTCATTTAGTAGAAAAGAGGAGACAGGGCAGACACTTCAAATATAGCCGAAAACGGTTTGCCTGGATAACCTCGTTCCTTTTCGGTTTAACCTCTAAGATTAGGGGAAGTATCAAGTATATAAACGTAAATGTTACCGTTTTCATTTTTTGAATATTTCTAACTTTTAAATTCCCATTTTTACTCTTTGCTTTAATATTGCGAAGGTGTATACTAGCACTGAAGAGCACTTATCACTAATAATAATGGATCTAGATTATATAGGGGGTACTATAATGGAATCGGCAAAAGGGAATAGCCATGTGAATGAGGAAGAAAAACATGACGTGCTAAAGTCTACCCAGACAGTAATACATAAAGCACTGGACAAACTGGGGTATCCTGAAGAAGTATTTGAGCTTTTAAAAGAGCCTTTACGATTATTGACGGTGAAAATGCCAATTCGTATGGATGATGGTTCCGTCAAAATTTTCACAGGATATAGGGCACAGCATAATGATTCTGTTGGTCCTACAAAAGGTGGCATTCGTTTTCATCCGAATGTGACGGAACGTGAAGTAAAAGCACTGTCCATTTGGATGAGCTTGAAATGTGGCATTGTTGATCTTCCTTATGGTGGTGGGAAGGGTGGAATTGTATGTGATCCACGTAATATGTCCTTCCGGGAATTGGAGAGACTTAGCCGGGGTTATGTCCGTGCAATCAGCCAAATCGTAGGACCCACAAAGGATATTCCTGCACCAGATGTATTTACTAATTCACAAATCATGGCGTGGATGATGGACGAATATAGCCGTATAGATGAATACAACTCGCCTGGTTTCATTACTGGTAAACCTCTTGTACTAGGTGGATCTCATGGACGTGAATCTGCAACAGCTAAAGGTGTGACCATCTGCATTAATGAAGCGGCTAAGAAACGCGGCATTGATATTAAAGGGGCACGAGTCGTCATACAAGGATTTGGGAATGCAGGTAGTTTCTTAGCGAAATTCATGCATGATGCCGGTGCTAAAGTGATCGGTATATCCGATGCCTATGGTGCACTTCATGACCCAGATGGTTTGGATATTGATTATTTACTTGACCGTCGAGACAGTTTCGGTACGGTTACAAAACTGTTCAAAACGACAATCACTAATCAAGAACTTCTAGAATTGGATTGCGATATTTTGGTTCCAGCCGCCATTGAAAACCAAATCACGGAAGAGAATGCTTCAAACATTAAAGCTTCCATCGTGGTTGAAGCGGCCAATGGACCGACTACTATAGAAGCTACGCAAATTCTAACGGATCGTGGAATCTTATTGGTTCCTGATGTCTTGGCTTCGGCTGGGGGCGTTACCGTATCTTACTTCGAATGGGTCCAAAACAATCAGGGATATTATTGGTCTGAAGAAGAAGTTGACGAAAAGCTCGAAAAAATACTAGTGAAATCATTCAATAACATTTATGATCTTTCCCAATCCAGACGTGTTGACATGCGATTGGCAGCATATATGGTCGGTGTTAGGAAAATGGCAGAAGCATCTCGCTTCCGTGGATGGATTTAATAATTTAATGATGTATGATTAACTTGTATTGCTAGAGCGTACGAGCATTATCATTGAAAAGATATGTAAAAAATCCTATCATTTAATGATAGGATTTTTTAATAGGAGAAGAATATAACTTAATATTATTGTTGGAAAGGCAGTGCGTGTAAAATGAATGAAGAAGAAGTAATTATAATCGGTGGGGGCCCATGTGGACTGTCAGCTGCTATTGCTCTAAAAGAAGAGGGAATTCAGGCCCTTGTTATAGAAAAAGGAAACGTAGTCGATTCCATTTATCGATATCCTACCCATCAGACCTTTTTCAGTTCCAGTGAAAAGTTAGAAATAGGGGATACGGCATTCATTACCGAAAATCGGAAACCCGTGCGAAATCAGGCACTGGCCTACTATAGGGAAGTTGTCAGGAGAAAAGAATTACGGGTACATAAGTTCGAGAAGGTTGAAGAAGTGAGAAAACAGGATGACGGACGCTTTTTCGTTAAAACATCTAAAGGTAATTATACGGCGTCACGTGTCATCGTAGCTACAGGTTATTATGATCATCCTAATTATATGTGCATTCCGGGCGAAGAGCTTCCTAAAGTGTTCCATTATTTCAAGGAGGGACATCCTTACTTTAACTGTGACGTTACTGTCATTGGTGGTAAAAACTCAAGTGTGGATGCAGCACTGGAATTGGTCAAGGCCGGGGCAAGGGTTACAGTCCTTTATAGAGGATCCGAATTTTCTACAAGTATTAAACCATGGATTCTTCCTGAGTTCGAGTCATTGGTTCGTAATGGTAAAGTCGTGATGGAATTTAACGCCACTGTAGATAAGATCACTGATGATAGTGTGGCTTATCATGTTGGTGACGTGCAAAAGGTAATTAAAAACGATTTTGTATTTGCCATGACGGGTTACCACCCCGATCATTCATTTTTAGCAGCAATGGGCATTTCGATTGATCAAGAAACAGGAAGACCTACTTATGATGAGAAGACGATGGAGACAAATGTTGAAGGCCTTTATATCGCGGGTGTCCTGGCAGCAGGAAATAATGCCAATGAAATTTTCATTGAAAATGGCAGGTTCCACGGCGGATTAATTGCTCAACATTTAGCTTCAAAGGATATGTAAATAAGGAGCTGGGTAACAATGCAGAAAATATCATTAATCACGACAGGTGGAACGATTGCAAGTAAAGAAACCACGGGCGGCATGTTATCATCAGGCGCTTTGAGTGGAAAAGAGTTGGCATCCCTTTGCGAGCTACCAAAGGAAATTGAAGTTAAACTGGTTGATCTTTTTCAAATACCGAGCATGTCCATGGATTTAGATAGAATGGATGAACTTAAACAAGCAATTCAAGAAGAATTGAAAGATCCGGATGTGGCTGGAATAGTTGTGACCCATGGTACGGATACATTAGAGGAAACGGCTTTCTTCTTGGATCTCACAATTAATGACAATCGCCCGATTGTGGTGACGGGTTCGCAACGGTCTCCGCAAGAAGTTGGAACAGATGTGTATTCCAATTTAAGAAACTCTATCTTAACTGCTGCGAGCCCTCTTCTTGAAAATGTAGGGGTAGTCGTAGTTTTTAACGAAAGGATATATTCGGCAAAGTATGTTAAGAAAGTACATGCTTCCAATTTACAAGGATTCGAATCCTATGGGTATGGGTACTTGGGGATTATTGATAACGAAGTCGTTAGCATCTATCAAAAACCATTATACAGGGAGAGTTTTGAGATTCAACGTAATATACCGAGAGTTGATATCATCAAATGCCACACTGGCGCCGATGGTATTTATATTAAGGCTTCTGTCGAACATGATGCCAAAGGAATCGTACTTGAGGGGGTTGGTAGAGGTCAAGTAACCCCGCACATGGTGCCTGCCATCCAAGATGCAATCGATAAAGGGGTTACCATCGTCATGACTACAGCTGCTGAGGAGGGGAAGGTATACCCCGCATATGACTATGTAGGTAGTGCTGCAGACTTAAAGCATAGAGGAGTGATTCTGGGCGCGGATTATGACAGTAAAAAAGCGCGTATTAAATTAGCAATCATTCTGGCGAGTGAAGCAGCTATAGACGGAAAGCACTTTAAATATTGACCAAGTAAAAAAACAGGAAGACTAATTACAGGATTTTATTTTTCTCCATTCCATGGTACGATTAAGGAAAAGAAAAGAGGTCGGCCATGCTGGTCATTTTGTCAGCGGCTATTGCGCCAGGGTTGGCGTTACTCAGCTACTTTTATTTGAAAGATCAATATGATACCGAACCCATTTCGGTGGTCATCAAAATTTTTCTATTCGGTGTATTCCTTGTTCTACCAATTATGTTTATACAATATGTGCTCGAAACGGAACACATTTTAGATACTAATCTCGCCAATGCATTTTTATGGGCAGCTTTGCTTGAAGAATTTTTTAAGTGGTTCATACTTATCTACGTCATTTATCAGCATATTGCCTTTGATGAACCATATGATGGGATCGTTTATGGGGCAGGAGTTTCCCTTGGCTTCGCAACAATGGAAAACATTTTGTACCTGCTAGCGAATGGTGTGGAGCATGCTTTCAGTAGAGCGATCCTGCCGGTATCGAGCCATGCCTTGTTCGGCGTAATCATGGGGTATTATTTGGGTAAAGCAAAATTTTCCGCTGATAATAATAGGTTGTACGTATTCCTGGCATTGATTATCCCGATTTTGTTACATGGCATCTATGATTATATTTTAATTTCCCAGAAGTTCTGGGTACATTTAATCATGCCCTTTATGGTTTACCTATGGTGGCTGGGAATGAAAAAAGTGAAAAAAGCCCGTTTATTGTCAAAGTTTCATGCAGAAAAGATTTCTCAAAATCATTATCTAAGTAAATAATATTATTTCTTATTTCGGAGTGTTGGCATAATTTGCCCACTCCGTTTTTTATTGCCTTGGAATAAAAGCGCGGGTTAAGAAGAAAATAGAATAACGTTAATTCAAGTAAAGAGGAGTGTTTTTGATGAAAGGAATTTCGTCAACGTGGAAGTGGCTCTTGCTACTTTCATGCATAACGATTTGTTTCGGAATTTTCCCGGAAACAAGAACAAATGCCTTTTCGAGTCAAGTTATTCAAAGGGGCGCTGTTGGCGATGATGTAATTGAATTACAGGCACGCTTACAAAACATTGGTTATTATCAAGGGAAAATCGATGGGGCATATGGCTGGGGAACTTATTGGGCACTACGTAATTTCCAAGAAGACTTCGGCCTGCCGATCGACGGTCTTGCAGGGTCAACGACAAAAAAGAAACTTTCAGATGCATCTAATTTCAATAAGGAATTTGTCCATGACCAGATCAATAAAGGAAATGAGTTTACCTATTACGGGGGAGTCGACATTGATAAGCAAGTAAAAGTTAAAGATAAAGAGAATGCCTCTACAAGTAAGGCGAATGACTCTACATCGGATAATAAGTCTACAGGTACCGCTACATCTGCGAACCTTCCAGGAGGATATTCACAGAATGATATCCAACTGATGGCAAATGCCGTATATGGGGAATCCAGAGGCGAACCATATACAGGGCAGGTTGCAGTGGCCGCAGTGATCCTCAATAGGGTGGAGAGCGCTTCGTTCCCAAATACCGTTTCAGGCGTGATTTTTGAGCCTCGTGCGTTCACGGCAGTTGCGGATGGGCAAATTTGGTTGACTCCGAACGAAAGGGCGAAAGAAGCGGTCTTGGATGCGATTAACGGTTGGGACCCAAGCGGTAATGCGGAATATTATTTCAATCCTGAAACAGCAACAAGCAAATGGATTTGGTCCAGACCACAAATTAAAAAAATCGGAAAGCATATTTTCTGTAAGTAAAGAGGTGATGAATTATGGTTAGGAATATAGTAATTGTCCTGCTTGTTTTAGTCGTTGGAGGAACTGCCTTTTGGGGATACCAAGAACATAAAGAAAAAAATGCTGTATTAATTAATGCCGAAAACACGTATCAGCGGGCCTTTCATGATTTAAGCTATCAGGTGGACCTATTACATGACAAAATTGGGAGTACGCTCGCCATGAATTCACAACATTCTTTAAGTCCAGCCCTTACCGACGTTTGGCGAATCACTTCTGAGGCACAGAGTGATGTTGGGCAGCTGCCACTGACCTTACTTCCTTTTAATAAGACAGAAGAATTTTTATCGAAAATCGCAGACTTCAGTTACCGAACGGCGGTTCGTGATTTGGAAAAGCAGCCGCTGAGCGATAAAGAATACGCGAATTTAAATTCTTTGTATACTCAAGCTGGAGATATTCAAGGTGAGTTAAGAAAAGTGCAATATCTTGTACTTAAAAATAATTTAAGATGGATGGATGTCGAGTTAGCGCTAGCGACGGGTAAAGAGAATAATGATAATACAATCATTGATGGGTTTAAAACGGTAGAGAAAAAAGTCGCAGGATATGGTGAAACGAATGAAATGAATCCAACATATATCTCTGCAGAGCAGAAGGACAAAAATTATCAAAATTTAAACGGGAAAGCATTGACGAAAAAAGAGGCTGTCACGGCCGCGCGAGCGTATTCAAATAATCAAAGTGAAAATGTGAAAGTAAATGTTGAAGAAAACGGAAAAGGCTCTGATTATGGATTTTATAGCATAAGTATCCTGGATAAGGAAAAGGATACCGAGGTGAATATGGATATGACCAAAAAGGGTGGTTATCCCATCTGGTATATCAATAATCGGGAGGTGCAAAAAACGAATATTGATTTAAATCAAGCTTACGGTAAAGCATCCGCTTTTCTTAAGAAACATGACTTTAGATCGCTTGAGTTGTTTGAAAGTGTGCAATATGGTCACATAGGTCTGTTTAATTTTGTCTCTTCTGTCAATGGAATAAGGGTTTACCCAGACTCGGTCAAGGTAAAAGTGGCTTTGGACGATGGATCCATCATCGGATTTTCTGCAGAAGAATATTTAAAAGCAAATAAGATTAGGGATATTGGTGACGCCACAATTACAGAAAAAGAAGCGAAAGAAAAAATTAATCCGAACGTCAAAATCATGGAGCAGGGAAAGGCATTAATTATAAATGACATAGGTGAAGAGGTACTTTGTTACGAGTTTCTTGGAACGATTAAGGAAGATACCTACCGAATTTTCATTAATGCTGACAACGGCAGGGAAGAAAAGGTAGAAAAATTGAAAAATGCAGAACCTGTTTATGAAAAGTTAATCTAATATAACATCCACACTAATATTTAAAATAAATATAGGGAAAAGTGCCTAGGTACTTTTCCTTTTTCCATTTCCATGACATAATACAAATAAACTTTTTATGGATTATGTGGAATAAATTAAGGGTTTAATTTCATTAATTCCTTCAGTGGTGATCCTTTTTAAGAATAACGAAGGACGTGTAGACACAATGTTTAAAATAGGTGATATGCTGACGCTAGAGCAAAAATACTCTTCCCAAAAGGAAAAGTTTAAATGTATGGTCGTAGAAATGGAATCTGGTTGCGTTTATGTAGACTACCCCATAAATATCGAGACGGGAAAAGTTGTATTTCTAGTGGATGGAACTCAACTGAACATTTCCTTTACGGATGAGGAACAAGCCGTTTATATTTTTGATTCCGAGGTATTGGGCAAAGTGAAAGGGCAAATCCCGATGATTCAACTAATGGTACCCGAAGTAGAGACGTTTGTGAAAATTCAGAGGAGACAGTATGTCCGTCTTGATGTAACGGTGGATATCGCATTGCATCCCATACAGTATGAGTTTTCCCCATTCCGAGCCCTGACCGAGGACATCAGTGCGGGTGGGGCTTCAATCAGGCTTTTAAAAGGTGTGGATATCGGATCTGTCTCAGAACTATATCTATGGATGGCCCTTACATTAAAGTCAGGGGAAATTCAATACTTGCGGTTGAAAAGTAAAGTGATAAGGGTGACGGAGAAGGACCATGGCAATAGGTTACTTCATATTCAATTTATAGACCCTCCAAGAAATGAGGTTCAAACATTGATGAGGTTCATTTTTGAAAAGCAAGTGGACTTGAAGAAAAAAGGTCTGTATATGTAATTGAGGTGAATGAGAAGTCGGATTTCTTTCCATACTGATTGTATTACCTAGTTTGGAAGGGACAGTTCATGAAAACAATTGAAAGGCTTTTAATTAAAGTGATAATCATCCAACTAATCTGTTTGCTTTTTTTTCAACTTCTTCTAAGTAAGGAAGATCGCATCTTTGAGCTGACAAAGCTTTCAAAGTATGAAGGGGTCAATACAAATAACTATACTAAAATTATTGAAACCTTTAATGGGACATCAAAATAAAAGCGCGGGATTCCCGCCTTTTTCTAGATGAACATGCCTTTAGCAAGGAATCTCGGATAAATACGGATAAGGTGTTTTAAACAGACGTGATTTTCAATTGACACGCCCTTTTATTAATCTTTTTCTCGCTAATTGTGATAAAATGAAGGGGTAGTAAACTATCATCATGATCGTAGGATTCTTGGGAGGATTTATGACAAAAAAATTATCAGTTGCAATCGATGGACCAGCTGCTGCTGGAAAAAGTACGGTTGCAAAAATTGTTGCAGAAAAGTTCAATTACATATATGTAGATACAGGTGCGATGTACCGGTCATTAACTTATAAAGCGTTGAATCACGGGGTTGCCCTGAATGATGAGAACGCTTTATTCAATATGTTGATCGATACCGATATATCTTTAAGACCGAGTGAAGCGGGACAATTGGTGTTTGTGGATAATGAGGATGTTACCGCTCAAATTAGAAACAATGAAGTGACCGGGTCTGTCTCAGAAGTGGCAAAGCACAGAAGCATTCGGGAAGAAATGGTTAGAAGGCAGCAAATGTTTGGTGAAAATGGCGGAGTGGTCATGGACGGCAGAGATATAGGTACCCATGTACTGCCGAATGCCGAGGTTAAGGTATTCCTAATTGCCTCTGTGGATGAAAGGGCTCAGCGAAGACATCAGGAAAATCTACTAAAAGGATTCCCTTCTGATATTGAGATCTTAAAAGAAGAAATTGCAACTAGGGACAAGCTCGACTCCGAGAGAGAAGTTTCCCCTTTGAAAAAGGCAGAGGATGCTGTCGAGATTGACACGACTTCGCTATCCATCCAAGAAGTGGCAGAAAGTATCATGTCATTGATAGAAGAAAGGAAAAGATGACCTTGGATTTTTATACTTTTGGTAAAAACGTCGTAAAAGGCGTTTTAATGCCTGCTTATAGGGTTAAAACGTTAGGGAAGGAAAATATACCTGAAGAGGGAGGGGTGCTGATTTGTGCCAATCACATTGATAATTTGGACCCGCCCGTCGTCGGAATGACGTCTCCAAGGGATATTCACTTCATGGCGAAGGAAGAGTTGTTTCATGCACCTATATTAAAGGGTATATTACCTAGGGTAAACGCTTTTCCCGTAAAGCGGGGAAATAGCGATCGGGAATCACTTAGAAAAGGGCTGAAGCTTTTAAAAGAAGGCAAAGTACTTGGGCTATTTCCCGAAGGTACCAGAAGCAAAACGGGTGAATTGCAAGAAGGTTTGGCAGGAGCCGGTTTTTTCGCATTGCGATCCGAAGCTGTGATAATTCCTTGTGCGATAATTGGACCATATAAATTACTGCGCCCTCTAAAGGTCGTTTACGGCCCACCAATTGACTTTACAGAATATCGGGAGAAAAGGATTTCAGCTGATGAAGCGACCAAAATCGTTATGGCGCATATCGGAAAATTGATTTCTGAACATAAATAATCCTTTCCGCTTGACAATTCACTGATTTTGTTAGAATTTATAAATTAGGGGTAATATTCCTTTAAAGGAATAAAAAAGGTAATTTGACCTTTTTACCCTAAAAAGAGGCTGGTTTATCTTTATAAAAAGTGGTTTTATCCAATCACTTTAAATAAAATATATGGCCGATGAATTTGCTGATCAGTCATGGGTTAAGGAGGAGTTAGTAATGACAGAAGATATGAATCAAGTAGAAGTGAACAATTACAATGTTGGGGATCAAGTTAAAGCAACCGTTTCAAAGGTAGAAGAAAAACAGGTCATTGTCGATGTGGAAAACAGCAAGTCCGGTGGGATCATTCCTATCAGCGAGTTGTCAAGCCTGCATGTCGAAAAAGCATCTGATGCCGTTTCAGAAGGAGACATCTTAGAGCTTGAAGTTATCAAAGTGGAAGAAGAAGCTCTTATTCTATCAAAACGTAAAATTGATGCTCTTAAAGCGTGGGATGACCTAGAAGAAAGATTTGAAAATGGAGTCGTATTTGAAGCAGAAATCAAAGATGTTGTCAAAGGCGGACTTGTTGTAGATCTAGGCGTACGTGGTTTTGTTCCAGCTTCTTTAGTAGAAGACTACTTTGTTGAGGACTTTTCTGATTATAAAAACCGAACTTTAACATTCAAGATTGTCGAACTTGAGAAGGATAAGAACCGTTTGATTCTTTCCCATCGGGCAGTTGTACAGGAGCAAAAGGAAAAGCAGAAAGCTAGTGTTCTTGATGGAATTGAAAGTGGCCAAGTGATTGAGGGAACTGTACAAAGAATAACCGATTTCGGAGCTTTTGTTGATATTGGTGGCGTAGACGGACTTGTTCATATTTCTCAACTGTCTCACCAACATGTCGATAAAGCGTCAGATGTCGTGACTGAAGGCGATAAAGTACAGGTGAAAGTTCTTTCGATTGACCGTGATAACGAGAGAATTTCTTTATCCATAAAGGATACCCTTCCTGGTCCATGGGTGGATATCGCTGATAAAGCAGCAAAAGGATCGATACAAGAAGGTGTAGTTAAACGTCTTGTTTCCTTCGGTGCCTTTGTTGAAATCTTTCCCGGAGTGGAAGGATTGGTCCATATTTCACAGATATCTCACAAACATATAGCAACACCGCAGGAAGTCCTGCAAGAGGGTCAGTCGGTCAAAGTGAAGATTTTGGACGTCAATGAAGCGGATCAACGGTTATCATTAAGCATCAAAGAACTGGAAGATCCACAATCTAATTACTCGTCGGATTATGAAATTCCGGCTGAAACAAAAGGGTTCCAGCTTGGTGAAATGATTGGCGATCAATTAAAAAAACTAAAATAAGATAATAATTGGAGAGAGCCTTGGAGAGAGCACAACGAAAATTAGACCATATAAACATTGCATTGAAAACAGGCCAGCAACGTAAATCCGGGTTTGAAGATGTTTCGTTTGTTCACCAAAGCTTACCTGGGATTTCATTGGATAATGTGGATATTACGGCGGAAATTGGCGGACTTACATTAAGTTCGCCAATTTTCATAAATGCCATGACCGGCGGCGGTGGACTGGAAACTGAAAAAATCAATAGGGAACTGGCCATTGCTGCCAGGGAAACTGGAATGGCCATGGCAGTCGGTTCACAAATGGGAGCCATTAAAGATCCCAGTCAGGAAGCTTCATATAAAGTGGTAAGACAAGAGAATCCTAATGGAATCCTAATTGGAAATCTTGGTGGTGAAGCCACTGTTGAACAAGCAAAGCGAGCGAGCGATATGATTGAGGCTGATGCATTCCAGATTCATATCAATGCCATTCAAGAGTTGACCATGCCTGAAGGAGATAGGGATTTTGCAGGTATACTGTCTAGGATAGAAGAAATCAATAAAAATTTAGGAGTTCCACTCATAATAAAAGAAGTAGGGTTTGGCATGAGTAAGGAAACCGTAGAGCAATTGCATTCTGTTGGAGTTTCCATAATAGATGTGGGCGGTTTCGGTGGAACGAATTTTGCTAGGATTGAAAATGAAAGACGCTCCAAAATACTCGGATATTTTAATGAATGGGGTATTCCCACTGCTGCTTCCATAGTAGAAGCGGTAAATGTTTCACCCGCATTGTCAGTCGTGGGTTCAGGCGGTATTCAGAATCCTTTAGAGATTGCTAAAAGCTTAGCTTTAGGAGCAAGTGGAATAGGGATAGCTGGCCATTTCTTGAAGGTGCATAAAGAAAGCGGTTTAGAGCAGCTAATTAGGGAAATAAATTACATACATGACGATTTTAAGATTATTATGACGGCACTTGGTGCTATTAATATTTCCGAGCTTAGAAAGGCAAAGGTCGTGATCTCCGGTGATACCTATCACTGGTTGACTCAAAGAGGGATAGACTGCACTTCCTATGCAAAATGACAATAAAAGAAGCACCATCTATTGTTATCATGACAATAGATGGTGCTCTTTTTTTAGTGGTCAATGGTTTCTATTTCTTGCATCTTCAGGACTTTCCAGCTTGGTTGCCCCTTTTTTATCGAGGGACTGGTCCCGATCCGATTCCAAACGTTTGCTTTCCCTTAATTTCTTTTCTTGGCGGTCTTTGCCCACGAGATTACACCTCCTTTATTGTCAGGCATGCATTTAGTAACTTATCAAAAAAATCGCCATGTTTATTCTTACCATAAATAACCCATAATGTTTCTTAAAAAGGGGAGAAGCTATTATGGATGGAATATTTTTTTATTGGGTTTCATGGATAGTGTGGGTATGTGTCATGTTTTTTATTCCTAAAACCGTTGCCTATCGATTCGATTTCCTTTTCCATCTGTTAGCTATCATGGTCCTTGTGGGATATACCCTTGAGGTATCCTCCTTTACTATGCATATTAGTGGGCTATATCTTTTTCTTATTCTGTGTGTATACATAAGAAAGCGATCTCCCTTGAAAACAATAGAGCTTGTTATAGGAAGTTTGATTGTCACTCTGGCCTATGCAAGTTTTCAGTTGTTCTCTTTACTAGATCCCATTTGGCTATTTATCAAGGCGCCCTATCTTCTTTGCATTTTCCTGAATTATTTGATTCTCTTACTGTTTAAAGACTGGAAATCGCGCATGTCGGTACTGTTGTTAGGAATGACGCTGGGCGATCTTGTGTATTCAGGCCTCCTTCATTTCCATTTGATGACTTACGTGGCGCTATCTTATGCATGGCATGATAATGTAGTCATGGTATTGACGGCCAATGCTCTTTGGCGATTGCTCGAGGTCTTATGTGGATATATTTTTGCATCATCACAAGCAAGGGTATTGTCGGAGGAAAGGAAGGAGAACTTTACCCAATAGATAGGATAAAAATTTGTTTAATATAATACTTTTCATAAGGAGTTTTTGCGGGGAATATTGTAGGAGAATGGGCTTTTATGCATACAATCATTGTTGATTAGTGAGAAATTTGGTACTATAGGATAGTTAGAGGTCTGTAGATAAATCGTAAAGTGCTCTAATTATATTAAATGGAAGCTGTTGCCGAAGGTGTTTTTTGGCTGTCTTCATTTTTTCTTGGCTGTTTTTAATCATGTTTAGCAAGCAGCGGATTTGCCATATGTTCTCTTAGGAACAAGGGGATAGGCGGACTCATGCCTGTATATACTTGATACGTTTAACTTGCCAACAGTATAGGTATTTTCTTGTACTGATGGAAGTTTCCTTTATATGATGATCCATACAGCCTTTTCCTTAAAAAGGAATTAATGAAAATCACAGTGCAGATGAAATATTAAAAGAATGCATTCATGAATTTCGTGACTTTGACAGAGATATAGTAGCAGAAAGGGTGAATAGCAATGCCAAAACCGGTAATTGCGATAGTTGGTCGGCCAAACGTTGGTAAATCAACAATCTTTAATAGAATAGTGGGAGAACGTGTTTCAATCGTTGAGGACGTTCCAGGAGTAACAAGAGACAGGATTTATAGTTCAGGTGAATGGTTAACTCATGACTTTAATATCATTGATACAGGTGGAATCGACATCGGTGATGAGCCATTCCTGGAACAAATTCGTTCGCAGGCTGAAATCGCCATTGATGAAGCAGATGTTATCATCTTCATGACGAATGGACGTGAAGGTGTAACTCCAGCAGATGAAGAGGTTGCTAAAATCCTCTATAGATCGAAAAAGCCAGTCGTTCTTGCTGTCAATAAAGTGGACAACCCAGAAATGAGAGATCAAATTTATGATTTCTATGCTCTAGGTTTTGGCGATCCATTCCCAATTTCAGGTTCACATGGACTGGGGCTTGGTGATCTGTTGGATGAAGCCGCTAAACATTTCCCTAAATACGGTGGCCAGGATTATGCTGACGACGTAATCAAATTCAGTCTGATTGGACGCCCAAATGTCGGTAAATCATCCCTAGTGAATGCTTTATTGGGGGAAGAACGTGTTATCGTAAGTGATATCGAAGGTACGACACGTGATGCAATTGATTCACCGTACAAATTCAATGGCAAAGAGTATGTCATCATTGATACGGCAGGTATGAGGAAAAAAGGGAAAGTGTATGAAAGCACAGAGAAATATAGTGTTCTTCGTGCTTTAAGAGCAATTGAACGCTCTGATGTTGTTCTGGTCGTTCTGAATGCGGAGGAAGGCATCCGCGAACAGGACAAGAAAATTGCTGGATATGCTGATGAAGCGGGTAGAGCGGTTATCATCGTGGTCAATAAATGGGATGCCATCGAGAAAGACGAAAAGACGATGAAGGAATTTGAAGAAAAAATCCGGGATAATTTCCAATTCCTTGATTACGCTCCGATTATTTATCTATCTGCCCTAACTAAGAAACGCACGCATACATTGTTGCCGGTCATTGATCGAGCTAGCGAAAACCATGCTATACGCGTTCAAACAAATATCCTGAATGAAGTGGTTATGGATGCAGTAGCCATGAATCCAACACCTACACATAATGGTAACCGTTTGAAAATTTACTATGCGACACAAGTGGCAATCAAGCCGCCTACTTTCGTTGTATTCGTTAATGATCCAGAGTTAATGCATTTCTCATATGAGAGATTTTTAGAAAATCGTATTCGGGATGCCTTTGGATTCGAAGGAACGCCGATACGGATTTTTGGACGCCAAAGAAAATAGAAAGGCGGTATGTACAATGGTGAATGAAAAAGAAAGCATCGCTGTTATTGGTGCCGGTAGCTGGGGAACCGCTCTAGCCATGGTGTTAGCCGATAACCAGCATGAAGTGAGATTATGGGGACATAACCCGAAGCAGATTGATGAAATAAATGTAGAACATACCAATAATAAATATTTGCCAGGAATTGAGCTGCCATTGGGGATTAAGGGCTATTCCTCTATGGAACAGGCTTTAAGTGGCATTGAAATCGTTATTTTGGCTGTTCCGACTAAAGCCTATCGTGAAGTGCTTGGGCAAATTGAAGCGGTTCACGATATTCCGTTAACGATTGTACATGTGAGTAAAGGTATCGAGCCAGATTCTCTACTTCGTATTTCCGAGATGATTGAAGAAGTCTCTTCGCCGGAATGGCTTAAAGATATAGTGGTCCTTTCTGGGCCAAGCCATGCTGAAGAGGTAAGTAAGCGCCATCCAACAACGGTTGCCGTATCATCTAAAAATATGAAAGCCGCAGAAAAGGTTCAAGACCTTTTTATCAATCATTCTTTCCGTGTCTATACGAACCCGGATTTGGTTGGTGTTGAAATCGGAGGAGCCTTGAAGAACATCATAGCTTTGGCTGCCGGAATAACGGATGGTTTGGGTTATGGGGATAATGCAAAGGCTGCCTTGATTACGCGTGGACTGGCGGAAATTTCTCGACTAGGAGTTGCAATGGGTGCCAATCCCCTTACATTTTCAGGTTTAGCTGGCATCGGCGATTTGATTGTGACATGTACAAGCGTGCACTCTCGGAACTGGAGAGCCGGAAATTTGCTTGGTAAAGGGCAAAACCTAGAAGAAGTATTAGAAAATATGGGTATGGTCGTTGAAGGTGTCAGAACGACTAAAGCAGCCTATCAGCTAGCTCATAAGTATGATGTGAACATGCCAATCACTGAAGCCCTATATCGTGTGTTATTTAATGGGGAAGAAGTGAAGAAGGCTGTTGATCTCTTGATGAACCGTTCAAAAACCAATGAAATGGAAGAACTTTTTAACATATTGGATAATAGACAGGAAAAATAATTCCATGGACTGTAAATCTGTTAAAAGAATTTCATTAAAATGGGCATTTGAGGATGCGAGTTACAAGGTATCAGCATACAATGCAACGAAAGTAAACTAGTAATTTGACCTCGGCACGGGGGATTTAGTCAAATGGCAGAAGATATCTTATTATCTTCTGCTTTTTTTTATGGAGAAATATCCTTCATATGTTCAAGTTTTTCCCCTGTCAGCAGTAAATGTTAACCAAGGGAACTCATCATCACTCGAATCGTGACTCCACAAGAGGGTTTTGGACGTGTGGAAGTGCCATTGTTTCTATTGGGCTATGAAACAATTCAAAACCATGTGTTGGCCTCTTTTCGGCTAAGTGAATGACTATAGCATCCTTCATGAAAAAAGTTGTTGCTGGGCTGTTATTTTGTCAAACTGGTTATTCTTTTCTTAACTTTTTAAACATTATTTTTAAACGAAAAAGCTAATTGAGCAATAATTTAAACAGTTTGGACAACGATTTAATACCTTTAACGTAATTTGGTATGTTATAATAATTTCTGGAAAAAGGAGTGAAGATGATATGACACCAGCTCTGCAAAAAATGTGGATATCCTTTATAGCGATGGGCTTTATGGTTATCTCTATCCTACTTATTTATGGAAGTCGTTATAAACTAAAAGGAATCTGGAAAGGCTTAACAGCAATTATTGCATACATACTTATGCTTCTAGCCGGCTTGATCATCCTTATCGTTGTTCTGAGCGGCCCAACCACTTAATAGGTGAGGAGATATGATGAGAAATTCTTTCAAAATATTATGTTTATTATGCATCTCTGGATTATTGACAGGCTGTTTGTATCCTCAGAAGCAAAAAGTTCAAAATCAATTACCATATAAAGAACAAATTCAATCTGTTCAAAGCGCTGTTGATCAATTTAAGGAAGACGAAGGCGGGATTCTTCCCATTGTGACGAAAGAAGCGGACACTCCGATTTATCAAAAGTATGTAATCAAGTTCACGAAAATCTCACCAAGGTATATGGCGGAACCGCCTGATAATGCTTATGAATCGGGAGGGGTTTTTCAATATGTCTTAGTGAACGTAGAGAACGATCCGACGGTGAAACTTTTGGATGTCCGGATGGCCCAGAAAATTCAAGATATTTCTTTACGGTTGCAGGCATATCAGCAAAGTAACGGGTATCCCCCTTATAAAGAGAGGATATCGGAAAATGTCTTTACGCTTGATTATAAAAAGATGGGTCTAAAGGAAGCACCAACTGTTACGAGCCCCTACTCACAAAAGGACCTTTATTTAGTGGTGGATGGGGATGGAAATCTTTATGTTGATTACACACCGGATTTATATGATGTACTGCAGCAGCATGATGGAAAAATCAAGACGGGAGAAGATATTCGGGAACTTCTTGTGGATAGTTCGGAATTCGTTCCAGCTTATTCACTGCCATATACTATCGATGAAAAAAGTAAAAGCCCAATATTTCTCACAAAATAGTCATAACCCTTCTTCTACAAAATATATTGTAGGGGAAGGGTTATTTCTTTATCTTCATTTTATCTTACTTTTAAAATAAAAACCCTTATATAAAATCTGTTGGTGGAGGAGTATGGGTACGGGAATAATCGGAATAAATTTTTCGGACAACATCATAGACATATAGTGTCCTAAACATGAGTAAATGGATAATCGTGATCCCAAAACGCTAATTCGGGAGGGGATACCTTGGAAAAGGTAGATATTTTTAAAGATATTGCTGAAAGAACCGGTGGAGACATATATTTAGGTGTAGTTGGAGCTGTCAGGACAGGGAAATCCACATTTATAAAAAAATTCATGGAGCTTGTTGTCATTCCGAATATACCGTCAGAAGCAGACCGAGCAAGAGCTCAAGATGAACTGCCGCAAAGTGCAGCGGGAAGAACAATCATGACGACTGAACCTAAGTTCGTGCCTAACCAGGCAGCCTCCATTCAGGTAGCGGAAGGTCTAGAAGTGAATATTCGATTAGTCGATTGTGTAGGGTATACAATACCTGGGGCCAAAGGGTATGAAGATGAAAATGGGCCCCGTATGATTCATACTCCATGGTACGAAGAACCGATCCCTTTCAATGAAGCAGCAGAAATTGGTACACGGAAGGTAATCCAGGATCACTCAACTTTAGGGATTGTGGTTACAACAGACGGGACAATTGGTGAAATTCCCCGCAGTGATTATTTAGAGGCCGAGGAAAGGGTCATCGAAGAATTGAAAGAGGTTGGAAAGCCGTTTATTATAGTCATTAATTCCGTGCAACCCCATCATCCAAATACGGTGGCACTGAGGGATTCTTTACAGGAAAAGTACGATATCCCTGTATTGGCGATGAGTGTGGAAGGGATGCGCGAATCGGATGTATACAGTGTGCTTCGTGAAGCTCTCTATGAGTTTCCGGTTCTTGAAGTCAACGTCAACCTTCCGAGTTGGGTAATGGTCCTCCGAGAAGACCATTGGTTAAGGGAAAGCTATCAGGAAGCGGTCAAAGAGACTGTAAAAGACATCAAACGTCTAAGGGATGTTGACCGGGTAGTCGGGCATTTTAATGAGTTTGAATTTATTGACCATGCTGCACTCGCGGGGATAGAAATGGGGCAGGGTGTGGCTGAAATCGACTTATATGCCCCAGATGAACTCTACGACGATATCCTGAAGGAAATTGTCGGTGTCGAGATACGTGGCAAGGATCACCTCCTATCCCTTATGCAGGACTTTGCATATGCCAAGGCCGAATATGATCAAGTAGCAGATGCTTTAAGGATGGTTAAGCAAACCGGATATGGTGTAGCGGCTCCATCTTTGAACGATATGAGCTTGGATGAGCCGGAAATCATTCGTCAGGGAGCCAGGTTCGGGGTCAGGTTAAAGGCGGTTGCCCCATCTATTCATATGATAAAGGTAGATGTCGAATCAGAGTTTTCACCGATCATTGGTACGGAGAAGCAAAGTGAAGAATTAGTCAGGTATTTAATGCAGGATTTCGAAGATAATCCACTCTCCATTTGGAATTCCGATATCTTTGGCCGAAGCCTAAGCTCATATGTTAGAGAAGGAATTCAGGTGAAACTAGCCATGATGCCAGATAATGCTCGGTATAAGTTGAAGGAGACGCTTGAAAGAATCATCAATGAAGGTAGTGGTGGTTTAATAGCGATCATTTTATAAGGAACCATATTATTAAATGGGACCAATTCCGTTCGTCGGATTGGTCTTTTTATTGTTAGGATTACATCAGTCCTTATAAGGGTAAAAAGAATCTGACCGATACGATTTTTTAGTAAGTTTTTAATGGAATCTCTAAAAACCCTAGTGTTATGCGATTTTCAGTGGGATTAGGAGTTTACTTTCTATAAAAAAGGGAAATGATGATTAGCGGGAGACAAAATTTATAAATTATACAATTTTTTATGAAAAGATTCCCATTATTTTTTGAATTCCCTTGCTAAGCGAATAGGATTTGTGATAATCTACATACAGAAAACGCGTTATAACAGCGGTTTCAACCTATTTTTAACTTAGCTGATGTGTCCTTTTGAAAAATTATTCAAGATAGGTTACACATGGTTAGCAGTAGGAAAAGTTCCCATTGAATTAAATATCAAATCACTATTATCGTGTTGTAATAATGATTTTTTATAAAGATCCTTTTGGGAGGAGGTGAATGGCATGAACAAAACAGAATTAATTAATGAAGTTGTTACAGCAACTGAAATTTCTAAGAAAGACGCTACAAAAGCTGTTGATGCTGTTTTTGATACAATCTTAGAAGCTCTAAAATCTGGAGATAAAGTACAATTGATCGGTTTTGGTAACTTTGAAGTTCGTGAACGTGCGGCTCGTAAAGGTCGTAACCCACAAACTGGTGACGAAATCGAAATTGCAGCTAGCAAAGTGCCAGCTTTCAAACCTGGTAAAGCACTGAAAGATGCAGTGAAGTAATTTTACCATTACATACGGGTGCTTAACCGACAAAAAGGGCCGCGTGCATACGCGGTCTTTTTTTGCTTCTTAATTTCTATCTATGCTATTATAAAAGGCAGTGAATACTGAAGAA
The DNA here is from genome assembly GCF_044762055.1 of Peribacillus sp. NPDC097198. Lineage (NCBI taxonomy): Bacteria > Bacillati > Bacillota > Bacilli > Caryophanales > Bacillaceae > Peribacillus > Peribacillus sp. NPDC097198. The sequence goes on from NZ_JBIWDO010000004.1 coordinate 192,588, forward strand.
AAGATAATATAATAATAAGTATCAATGAATGCAATGAATGGTACATGAATTATTTATTGATCTTTATACTGGTTAAAAGGCCTTTTGATGAAAGAACATTAAATGCCAGGCGTTTTGTCTTGTGTTTTTTTCTAATACATATTAGTTCAATTTAAATAGGGGGTAAGGGAATGGCAAATGTCGACCATGCAAAAATAGAAGAAGCGGTGAAGATGCTTCTTGAGGCAGTTGGGGAAGATCCTGGGAGAGAAGGGTTACTAGATACTCCAGCGCGCGTGGCTAGAATGTATGAAGAAATATTTTCAGGGCTGAATCAGGATCCAAAAGAATATTTCGATACGGTTTTTGGTGAAAATCATGAAGAGCTTGTTCTTGTGAAGGATATTCCTTTTTACTCGGTTTGTGAACATCATTTAGTGCCTTTTTACGGGAAAGCCCATGTCGCTTACATCCCTAAAAACGGAAAAGTGACAGGCTTGAGTAAGTTAGCCAGAGCTGTCGAGGCGGTTTCAAAACGACCACAATTGCAAGAACGCATAACATCGACCGTCGCAAATGCGATTATGGAGAAGCTGGAGCCACATGGTGTGATGGTTGTAGTAGAGGCTGAACATATGTGTATGACCATGCGGGGCGTGAAAAAACCAGGGTCTAAAACAGTGACCTCAGCGGTGAGAGGGTCTTTTGCAAAGGACCATCGTACTCGGGCCGAAGTATTGGCATTCATTAAAGACTAAGGATATAGGGGGAGAATAGAAATGGACGAAAAATTCTCAAGTGATTTTGTAGTCATTAAAGCCATTGAAGATAGCGTAAACGTGATTGGGTTGACAAGAGGGACCGATACCAAGTTTCATCATTCTGAGAAGCTTGACTCAGGGGAAGTGATGATAGCTCAATTCACGGAGCATACATCGGCCATAAAAATCAGAGGACATGCAAAGATTTACACTCCCTACGGTGAAATGGAAAGTGAGTCAAAAAAGAATCCAACCGTGAAGTAAATGATTCTCACCTAAAAGGTTATTCCTCACCTGGTTCACACATTTAATTAAGAAAACTTCTGCATCCAGTTGGTTAGAAAGAATAAAAGATGGGCTCCTTCCCATTCAGGGATGTATCATTTTATAAACGTTGTTCATTTCAACTGATTGTTTTTATGGTATAATAATGTGTATTTTACACAGATAAGAAACGAATATGTATGAAAAAATTATCTTTCGGGGATGCAAAGGTGATCTCAATTGTTAAACATAACGAATGACTTAAGACAATTAAAACAAACGATAGAAAAAAAGGCTCAACATCCTTATTTACTTAAATATATCCAAAAGCCATTAGTTGATGAAAATAAACTAACATTGCTTTGGGGCTTGTTTAATGATCTGGACGTTTTAAACGAAGAACGGGATCAATACATTGAATCGACCATGCTCGTTCAAATTGCTCTTGATACCCATGAAATCGTCTCTAATTCATTCGATGGGCCGGAAATGCCTGAGGTTTTGAAAAATCGGCAATTACAAGTCCTTGCAGGTGATTACTATAGCGGTCTGTATTATCAGGGGCTCGCGAGTATCGGAAACATTGAGATGATCCGCGTACTTTCAAGTGCGATAAAGAAAATCAACGATAATAAAATTATTCTTTATCAAAAATGCATAAGCGATCTTCCTACACTTCTAAAAACGTTAAAGGCAATCGAATCCTCACTTGTTTATAAAATGGCCGAATATTATAAACGACCTGATTGGATGGAGATTTCGGAAGACCTTCTTCTTTTAAATCGACTGCAGACTGAAAAGACAAACTATTTGCTTACTGGCCAATCGATTGTCTTTGATAACATGAGAAATATCATCGATGAAGGTAAGCGTAATGACGTCCATTCATCAGAAAAAGAAGAACGAGTAAAGATTGAAATAGATAGATGTCTAAGAGATGTAAGTAAAGCTGTAGAACTTTCCTCTCGGAATGTAACAAAAAAAAATGAAGAAATCTTACAAAGAGTGAGCGAGATACTTAAGCAAACAAAGAATCAAGCGAATTCATGTGTGAAAGAAGGTTGAGCCATGGAACAGTCTAAAGAGCAAAAAGTTCATCATGTTTTTGAAAAGATATACGGAAATTATGACAAGATGAATTCCCTCATCAGCTTTAAGCAGCATCTAAAATGGCGAAAGGCGACCATGGATATCATGAAAGTCCCAAAGGGCGCCCATGCACTCGATGTATGCTGTGGAACGGCGGATTGGACCATTGCGCTCGCTAATGAAGTCGGACCGGAAGGAAAAGTAATAGGGTTGGATTTCAGTAAGAACATGCTGAAAATTGGCGAACAAAAAGTCAAAGATCTTAAATTGGATCATGTTTCTCTTATGCATGGTAATGCAATGGAACTCCCTTTTGATGATAATAGCTTTGATTACGTAACGATTGGCTTTGGCCTTCGGAATGTGCCAGATTACATGCAAGTCCTTAAAGAATTAAACCGAGTGGTAAAGCCTGGGGGAATGGTCGTTTGTCTCGATACCTCACAGCCAACGATGCTAGGTTTTAAACAGGGCTATTACTTTTATTTTCGTTTTATCATGCCGGTTTTCGGCAAGTTGTTCGCTAAAAGCTATAATGAATATTCTTGGCTTCAGGAATCTGCACGCGATTTCCCGGGTATGAAAAAACTTGAAAGTATGTTTAAGCAGGCAGGCATGGAAAAAGTGAGTTATAAAGCGCATTTTGGTGGCGTTGCTGCAACACATTTCGGATATAAGCCTTTAAATAAAGCATAAAAGCAATGGACAAAGCTGGGTGGAATTTATGAAATATAGAATGATGTATTCCTTCTTGAATACAGATTTGCAATTAATTGAAAAAGAATTAGAAGCGGCAATTATAGCGGATTCCACGGTTTTGCGGGAAGCTTCACTACATTTACTGCAATCAGGTGGAAAACGTATTCGCCCGGTATTCGTCCTTTTAGGGGCGAAGTTTGGCGATTATGATATCCATGTAGTCAAGCATGTTGCAGCGACATTGGAACTGATACACACGGCTTCACTCGTACATGATGATGTTGTAGATGATGCGGATTTACGCAGAGGGTCTGCCACTATTAAATCGAAATGGGACAATCGTGTTGCCATGTATACCGGCGACTTCATTTTTGCAAGAGCACTGGAAATGATGGCAGTGATTGAGACCCCGCTTGCACATAAGATTCTCGCGGATACCATGGTCGAATTGTGCCTCGGGGAAATAGAGCAAATTAAGGATAAATACAATTTCAATCAAAACTGGCGAATTTATCTTCGAAGGATAAAGAGAAAAACAGCGTTACTCATAGCTTCAAGCTGCCAGCTCGGGGCGATTGCTGCCGGTGTTGATGAAAAAATCCATCAAAAGTTATTTAGATTTGGTTATTATGTTGGCATGTCTTATCAAATAACAGATGATATCCTGGACTTCACTGCATCTGAAGAAGAATTGGGTAAGCCGGCAGGCAGTGATTTGATACAGGGAAACATCACCTTACCCGTTTTGATTGCAATGGAAGACCCAATGCTTAAAAAGCTAATCGAAACGGTTAGGGAAGATATGTCCAAAGAAGATTTATCGAAAATCATTACAGCTATCAAGTCTTCAGGTGCCATTGAACAAGCGGCTAAGATAAGTGACCTTTATTTAGAAAAGGCTTTCTCGGAATTGAAAGGACTTCCCGCCATAAAGGCGAGGAAGACATTATCTGACATAGCAAAAAACATCGGAAAAAGGAAGTTTTAAAGCTTGCAGTTGCGCAACTGGACAAACCATGGTAGTATTCTAAAAGGATTGCCTTATAAAGGCAAATAACTATGATACATATTAGGAGTGACAATTATGGAAAAAACATTTTTAATGGTAAAGCCTGACGGCGTTCAACGTAATTTAATCGGTGAAATCGTTTCTCGTTTCGAAAAGAAAGGCTTCCTATTAGCTGGAGCAAAATTAATGGTTATCTCTCAGGAATTAGCTGAGCAACATTACGGAGAGCACAAAGAACGTCCTTTCTTCGGTGAATTAGTGGACTTCATCACTTCAGGCCCTGTTTTCGCAATGGTTTGGGAAGGTGAAAACGTAATTGCAACTGCTCGTCAAATGATGGGTGCTACTAATCCTAAAGATGCTGCAGCAGCTACAATTCGTGGCGACTTCGCAGTTACTGTAGGCAAAAACATCATTCACGGATCAGACTCAGCTGAAAGCGCTGCACGTGAAATTGGTTTATTCTTCAAAGAAGAAGAACTAGTTGAGTATTCAAAAATCGCTAACGAATGGGTTTACTAATTAGGTAGGTAAGAATATAAAAGCGGGTTTTGTCGAATGATTCGACAGAACCCGCTTTTTTTGTATCTTTGCAGTTATTGAAATTAAAGGCGTAAAGCGGCATTATTATTTAAAGAATCCCAAGCCCACTCCGATATAAAGAGAAGAACGACATAAATCAATAAGTTCGGGGGAGTCACAGCAATGCCTCAAGAATATGAAGAGTTTATTCGCAATATTAAAGTGTTGACAGGCATTGATTTGTCATTGTACAAGGAAGGGCAAATGAAACGTCGTCTCACCTCTCTGTATGAGAAAAGAGGGTATCAATCATTCCGGGAATATTTTAAAGACATTCAGTCCAATTCTAAAGTATTAAATGAGTTTTTAGACAGAATGACGATTAATGTTTCGGAATTTTATCGGAATGCGAAGAGATGGGAAGTTTTAGAGAAAAAAGTCCTGCCTTCCCTCTTAGCCAGCAAAAAAAAATTAAAAATATGGAGTGCTGCCTGTTCAACCGGTGAAGAGCCATATACAATTGCGATGATTTTATCGAATCTTGTTCCATTAAGCCAAATTGAAATATTGGCAACGGATTTAGATGAAAACGTAATTGCCCGGGCGAAAATAGGGGTGTATCCTGAGCGTTCTTTGAATGAAGTGCCAGATGATATAAAGAACAAGCACTTTAAAAAAGAAGATGATTTTTATCGTGTTGAAGATGAAATTAAGCGAACAGTCACCTTTAAGAAACATAATCTACTTGCAGATCGATTTGAACAGGGTTTTGACTTAGTCGTCTGTCGAAATGTCTTGATTTATTTTACTGAAGACGCAAAGTGTCTTTTATATGATAAATTCAGTGCATCTTTGAAAAGTGGTGGTGTCTTTTTTGTGGGGAGTACAGAACAGATTTTTAATCCGGGAAAATATGAATTTGAAACCATAGACACATTCTTTTATAAGAAAAAGTAAATAGATTTACAGTATAGAGGGCTGAATGGAACATTCAGTTCTCTTTTCTATATACGTTATTGGACTAAAGGGCCGTTTTTGGTAAGCTGAGAGAGAAGATGGGGGTGAAATGTTAGCTTGGGAAAGATTAAACTATATCGAAATTGTTTGAGAACATGTAAAATAATAAAAGAAAAGTGTTGAAATATAAAGAAATATTGATTTTGCTTTAACTGTATTCCCACTTTTCATAAAATTGTGTTATATTGATACATAAATCCTTTAAAGTGCTAAAAGGGGGCAGGAAAATGAGATATTTAACAGCGGGAGAATCACATGGTCCGCAGCTAACTACTATTATTGAAGGTTTACCAGCGGGTATGCCAATTACAAATGAGGATATTAACAAAGATTTGGGTCGCCGGCAAAAAGGGCATGGCCGAGGAAGAAGAATGCAGATTGAAAAGGATCAAGCCTTCATATCTTCTGGAATCAGACATGGTTACACGTTGGGATCACCGATCGCATTGGTAGTCGAGAATGACGATTGGAAGCATTGGACCAAGATCATGGGAAGTGAAGGTCTATCAGAGGAAGAAGCTGAAGAGATCAAACGCAAAATTACGCGTCCACGTCCAGGTCATGCAGACTTGAATGGTGGCATTAAATACGGTCATCGTGATTTACGGAACGTTTTGGAGCGCTCATCAGCCCGCGAAACGACCGTGCGTGTGGCAGCAGGTGCAGTAGCTAAAAAATTACTGGCTTTGTTAGGAATTGAAGTGGCATCACATGTACTTGAAATCGGTGGTATAAAGGCTGATCCTCCTCAATATGAGTCGATTCAGCAGTTACAGCATGTGACGGAAGAATCTTCAGTCAGATGTTTTGATAAGAATGTCGAGCAACAAATGAAGGATGCCATTGATGATGCTAAACAAAAGGGAGATTCAATCGGCGGCGTTGTGGAAGTCATTGTTGAAGGAATGCCAGTGGGCGTTGGAAGCTATGTTCATTATGACCGTAAACTCGATGCTAAGCTTGCAGCGGCAATTATGAGCATTAACGCTTTTAAAGGTGTCGAGATAGGTATAGGATTCGAAGCGGCTCATCGATTCGGTAGTGATGTTCATGATGAGATAGCTTGGGACAAGGATAAGGGCTACTATCGGAAAACGAATCGCCTGGGTGGTTTTGAAGGCGGGATGACGACTGGTATGCCGATTGTTGTACGTGGTGTCATGAAGCCAATTCCGACATTATATAAACCGTTGAAAAGCGTTGATATCGATACTAAGGAAGTATTTGAAGCAAGTGTGGAGCGCTCTGATAGCTGTGCTGTGCCAGCTGCAGCCGTGGTTGCCGAGGCAGTAGTGGCCTGGGAACTTGCGACGGCAATCGTGGAACAATTTCCTTCAGACCGCTTTGATCGATTGGAAGAATACATAAATTCTTATCGGGAAGAAGTAAAGGAGTTTTAACGATGGAATCCATACAAATTAAAACGGCTTCCAAGCAATACCCGGTTGTAATAGGCAAGAATGCGATTCATGAATTATCCGATTTCATTTCCAATGAATATAGTCATGTAAGCAAGATTTTAATCATTACGGATGAAAAAGTAGCAGAATTGCATTTACAGACAGTCAAAAGCGCTTTAATTAAGACGGGAAAACCGGTGTTGCACCATGTTGTTCCGGAAGGGGAGCATGCTAAGACATTTGACGTATTTTACGAGTGCCAGAGCTACGCCTTATCCCAACGACTTAATCGGAAGTCAATGATTATTGCTCTTGGCGGTGGTGCAGTCGGCGACCTAGCTGGATTTGTTGCGGCCACTTTTATGAGGGGAATCCCGTTTATCCAGATCCCGACGACTTTACTTGCGCATGATAGTGCTGTTGGTGGCAAGGTTGCCATCAACCATCCACTAGGAAAAAATATGGTTGGTGCCTTTCACCAGCCTGAAGCGGTCTTTTATGACCTTGAATTTTTACATACGCTTCCATTACAAGAGTTACGTTCGGGTTTTGCCGAAGTAATTAAGCATTCCTTGATTGCTGATGAAGACTTTTACCGATGGTTAAGGTTGAATATTGTGGATCTCACCAATGTAACGGATGAACAATTTCTAATCATGATTACAAAAGGGATAAGCATAAAAGCATCCATCGTAGAAAAGGACGAAAAAGAAACGGGTATCCGTGCCTATTTAAATTTTGGTCATACACTTGGTCATGCTATTGAAGGCTCTATGGGATATGGTAACTTTACTCATGGCGAATCCATTTTAATAGGAATGGTCTACGCCCTGAAATTAAGTCAGAAGAAACAGGATCTGGATTTTAACCTTAACGAGTTCATACAATGGGTTTCCTCTTTAGGTTATCAAACAACTATACCTCAGCAGCTTGAAAAAGAAGTATTGCTCCATTTGATGAAAACTGATAAAAAGTCCGTCCATGGCGGTGCTACATTTGTCTTGCTAAAACAATTGGGTTCTCCTGTGTTAATGGATATGGAAGATTCGCTACTGTTAGAAGAAATGACTGATTTAATGTGATTGAAGAATGGGGGAATCGTGTGTGATTAGAGGAATAAGGGGCGCAACAACCGTAGAAAATGACACAGAATCAGAAGTGATTTCTGCTGTTGAACTACTGTTGGAAGAAATTATTCGAAAAAACGATATTGAACCTGAAATGGTTGCCTCCGTATTTTTTTCTGCAACGGATGATATACGCTCCGTCTTCCCTGCCAAAGCCCTCAGGAAATTTGAAGGGTGGACATATGTACCGGTCACTTGTATGCAAGAAATTCCTGTGATAAATTCTTTGCCTTCCTGTATAAGAGTGATGCTTCATGTAGAGACGACGAAATCGCAGAGCGATATTGAGCATGTATATCAAGCGGGTGCCACTGTTTTGAGGCCGGATTTAACTAAAAAATTAGAATTCAAGAAAAAAGATATGGTATAATATTTGTACACTTTGTTGCTTTAAAGTAGTAAAAATAGGGGTGAATGATATGAAATGGAATGAAGCGGTCCTTTCCTTGAAATCTTATCAACCGGGAAAATCAACCGATGAAGTGAAGAAAATGTATGGTCTTGAAAAAATAGTGAAACTTGCTTCAAATGAAAATCCGTTTGGGTGTTCCGAAAAAGTTAAAGATAGCATAAAAAATGCAAGCCATTCTTTCGCTATTTACCCTGACGGATATGCAACCTCGCTTAGAGAGGCCGTTGCTATACATACAGGTGTTAAAGAGACACAACTTATTTTTGGGAATGGATCAGATGAGAATATTCAAATAATATCAAGGAGTTTGCTTGGAGCGGGAAAAAACACTGTTATGGCTACGGGGACTTTTTCACAGTATCGACATAATGCCACCCTTGAAGGGGCGGAAATTAGAGAAGTGCCGCACATTGACGGAGCTCATGACCTAGAAGGTATGCTTAATGCTATTGATGAAAACACATCTGTTATTTGGATCTGTACACCTAATAATCCGACAGGAAAATACATTCCCGAACCTGATTTAATTGCATTCCTCGAAAAAGTTCCGGAAGATGTACTTGTTGTTTTAGATGAAGCCTATAGTGAATATGCAGTGGCTGAGGATTATCCGAGAACCAATCAATGGATCAATAAATATAAGAATCTGATCATACTTCGAACATTTTCAAAAATATACGGTCTTGCCAGCTTTAGAGTTGGATACGGATTGGCTGATGAAGACATTATCCAGAAGCTTGATCCATCGCGTGAACCATTCAATGTGAATACATTCGGACAAAAGATTGCCGTCGTGGCATTAGAGGACCAGGCCTTCATAGAAAAATGTAGGACGGAAAACCAAAAAGGTCTACAACAGTATTATGAGTTTTGTGAATCGGAAAATCTCTCATATTATCCATCTCAGGGTAATTTTATTTTCATTCATTTCAATCATGACGCTGATGCAGTATTTCAGTTTTTATTGGAGCGGGGATATATCGCAAGATCAGGTAAGTCATTCGGTTTCCCAAATAGCGTCCGTGTGACGATTGGGTCGACGGAGGAAAATGAAGGAATGATCCGTGCTATTAAATCATTCTTGACTGAAGTAAGTTTGCCTTCTAATTCAATACATTAATTTCATCTAGGTTAGAGGACTAAAGGAGCGGGGGAGAGAAGAGTGAAAGGAAAGGTTTTCGTAATTGGCCTCGGACTAATTGGTGGATCGTTGGCCATGGCTATCCGCCATGCTCATCCTGACGCTGTAATTGTTGGTTATGATTTAAACGAAAAGAATTTACAACTAGCCACCTTATTAGGAATCATTGATGATTCCGTATCTTCTCTTGAAGCTGGCGCCTGTGATGCCGATTTAATCTTAATGGCGGTCCCAGTCAATGAAACGGTCCGGACTTTAGCGAAATTAGCTCATCTGGACTTGAAAAGGGATGTTATCATATCGGATGCTGCAAGTACGAAAACAACCGTTGTGAAAGCGGCCAGCAGCTTGATCGATAGAGGTTACACCTTCATAGGCGGCCATCCAATGGCTGGTTCCCACAAGAGTGGAGCGGGCGCAGCCAAATTGCACTTATTTGAGCACGCGTTCTATTTACTTACTCCAGAGGAACATGTCGAAAAAGAAAGAATAGAGCAGTTAAAACAATGGTTAAGTGGCACAAGAGCTAATTTTTTGGTAGTCTCACCTGATACCCACGACCGAATTACAGGAGTCATCAGTCATTTTCCACATATCATCGCCTCAGGGCTTGTCAAACAGGCGGAAGTATACAGTCAGGAAAATGAGCTGATTTCAAGGCTTGCTGCAGGAGGCTTTCGTGATATTACTAGAATAGCTTCCAGTAATCCCGAAATGTGGCGTGATATTTTATTACATAACCGTGAAGTGCTATTAGTGTTGATGAATGATTGGTTAAGGGAAATGGAAAATATCAAAGAGCTTGTAGCCAATGAAGATAGCGAAGGAATTTTTCGTTTCTTTACTGATGCCAAGGTATACAGGGATGACTTACCGACCAATATGAAAGGTGCCATTCCGGCGTTTTATGATTTATATATTGATATACCAGATTACTCAGGGGTCATTTCAGAGATTACTGGTTATTTGGCACAGGAAGGAATCAGCATAACGAATATACGAATCATCGAAACAAGGGAAGAAATATATGGCGTACTAGTAATCAGCTTCCAGACAGAGGAAGACCGTATTAAAGCTGCTGATTGTGTGGCGAGGCATACTGATTATGAAACGATTCTGGCATAAAATAATACATGGATGAAGGATGGTTGTATGAAGACAAAAAGGTTGCCAACGAACATTCAATCTTTGCGTGGAACGATCGCTGTACCGGGGGATAAGTCTATCTCCCATCGATCGATTATGTTTGGAGCTCTAGCAGAAGGGGTTACGGAGGTTACTAATTTTTTACCTGGTGCGGATTGCTTAAGTACAATCTCCTGTTTCAAGCAGCTTGGCGTGAACATAGAACAAGAGGGTCAGCTAGTCCGGATAGAGGGAAAAGGATTCAATGGGTTGACCGAGCCTCGTGAAGTCCTGGATGTCGGAAATTCTGGAACCACGATTAGATTGATGCTAGGTATCTTGGCTGGACAAGACTTTTCTGCAGTCCTCGCTGGCGACTCCTCCATCGCTAAACGGCCGATGACAAGAGTGGTGAATCCCCTCCGTGAGATGGGAGCGCTCATAGACGGACGTAAAGACGGCGAATACACGCCCCTTTCCATAAGGGGAGGGCAATTACACGGGGTTCGCTATCAATTGCCTGTAGCTAGTGCCCAGGTCAAATCTGCCATTATCCTTGCGGGGCTACAAGCTGAAGGAGAAACGATCATCGTGGAGCCGGAAGCGACACGGGACCATACTGAACGGATGATCCAACAGTTTGGCGGAAAAATCGAAAAAGACGGTCAAACGATTAAAGTGAGGGGCAATCAGTTGTTCAAAGGAACGACTATACATGTGCCTGGCGATATTTCTTCGGCTGCATTCTTTATGGTAGCTGCAGCGATTACAAAAAATAGTGAAGTTGTTTTGAAAAACGTAGGCCTTAATCCCACAAGAACAGGCATTATTGAAGTGATGAAGGCCATGGGAGCGGATATAACGGTCGATTTACATTCTGGAGAAGGTGAACCCGCAGGAGACGTTACTGTACGGAGCTCCCAATTAAAAGGGACGACGATCAGTGGTGATTTGATTCCTCGTTTAATTGACGAGATTCCGGTCATTGCTCTCCTAGCCACTCAAGCGGAAGGTATTACATCAATCAAGGATGCTAGTGAGTTAAAGGTAAAAGAGACGAACCGGATAGACACGGTGGCCAATGAGCTTAAAATCCTGGGAGCGGATATAACGCCTACTGCAGATGGATTGATTATTTGTGGGCGTAAATCCCTTCAGGGAGGGACGGTCACGAGTCATGGAGATCACCGCATTGGAATGATGCTTGCAATAGCGGCATTAATTACTAATGGGGATGTTCAACTGGAAGACCCAGGAGCCATTGATGTTTCGTATCCGGAATTTTTTGACCATTTAACATACTTGATTAAGTGAATTGAAAAAAGTTTGCAGATATTTTGGTGCTGCAAACTTTTTTTATTTTTTTGTTTTTTGCTCCTATCCCTTTGTAAGCGTTGTCAAAATAACGTTTTATGAAATATAACGGTGGGGACTGATGATAAAGGTCCGATTAATCAAAAAGGAGATTCTCCTTTCCATGGAGAATTAGATAGTAACCTTTTTTTATGAAGAATGGGGGGAACTACATCAATGGAATTACCGGGCTGCAGTATGGTAAACTAAATATTACTGTTTTTACTAAACATCTTCACGATCCGTTTCATCCTTTTTATGATAGGAAAGTTGACGTTTTGCGTGATGTTGTTTGTCTAGAGACTAAGTTTATGCAAAAGGAAGGAAGCAGCTATGAATATAGTAGAACAAGTTATTCAGTATTTAAAAAAAGGGGAATTAACAGAAGCTCTTAAACATATAAATCGAATTAAATCATCAGAGTCGGCAGAGGACATCTTATTGTTGGCTGAGGAAATGTTCCAACTTGGGTTTGTCGAGGAAGCTAAGGATCTTTTTGAGCATCTACTGGCACTGTATCCAGACGAGGGCGAGTTGATTGTTTCTTTAGCAGAAATCCTTATCGATATGGATCAAGAAGATGAAGCCATGCTGATGCTTGAAAAAGTCAGCCCGGAAGATGAGGTCTATCCAAGTGCCCTATTACTAGAAGCAGACCTTTATCAATTACAGGGGATGAGCGAGGTCAGTGAAAGGAAATTGTTGCAGGCTAAGGAATTATTGCCGGATGAGATCATCATTGATTTTGCACTAGCTGAACTATTTTATCATCAAGGAAGAGACCAGGATGCCATTGCAAATTACATAAAGGTATTAGAACGGGAACATGAAATTGCAGGGGTGAACGTCAATCAGCGTCTTGCGGAAGCGTTGAGTAGTTCGGGGAAATTCGAGGAGGCCCTTCCTTACTTCGAGAAGGCCTTAGATGGTAGCGTCGAAATCAATACGCTATTTGAATACGCCTTTACTGCCTTCCAAGCTGGTCTATATGAAACTGCCGTGCGCAAGTTTATCGAACTGAAGGAAATAGACCATGAGTACCATTCCCTCTACTTATACTTAGCAAAAAGCTATGAACATCTAGAGGATCTTGATAAGGCTTTGAATACGGTTAAGGAAGGCATCAAGGCAGATGAGTTCAATAAGGAACTATATTTCTTCGGTGGTAAAATTGCCTTGAAAAGCGGTTTGGAGGATGAAGCGGAAAACCTATTCAAAGAGGCTTTGGCAATCGATCCCGGCTACTTAGAAGCTGCCCTTACCCTACTGAAGCTCTATATGCATAATGAAAGGTATGAAGATATTTTAGAATGCATTGGTGAGGTAAGGAGATATGGCGAGGATGATCCACAGTTTGAATGGATAGCTGCTGTCTGTTATCAAAAAACAGAGCAATATAAAGAGTCATTAACCAGCTATGGTAAAGCATATAATTCTTTCAGAGACAATCCGGATTTTCTGGAGGATTACGGTTTCTTTTTAATTGAAGAAGGAGACAGCGCTACTGCTAGAGAAGTATTTAACAAGCTGCTCGTAATAAATCCGGCAAATGATGAATATGCGATGATTTTGGAACGTTTAGGTGAAAGTTCAGGGCTATAAAAAAAATAGTAAGACAGAGGAGGGAATTCATGGTGGCTACCCCTGTTTCTGTAAATGAGAAAAAGGATTTTATTCGGTGGTTTTTAAATCATTATCAACTTAAAAGAAGAGAATGTGTTTGGATTTTAAATTATCTAATGAGTCACGACCAATTAATGAAAAAGGTCCATTTTGTAGAGAATGCACAATATTGTCCCCGTGGTCTTATCATGTCTACCCATTGTGTGGAGGAAGTGCCTTTCAGATTTTATAAATCCAATATCATGACAACCGATGCAGAGAAATCTTTTCATGATATTCGATTGAATCGGGATGAGGATATCTATATCCAGCTAAATTTCAAATCAGCTTATTCGTCTTATCAATACGCCGCAGTATTGGAAAATAACCCGTTCATGCCAAAATCAACAGCCGCTAATGAAAAAGATCAGCTACTTGCTGAGCAGTTTTTAGAGAAGAGTATGCTTCATTTCGAGAGAGACCGAATACTCAAGGCAATCGATGAAGCGTTGGATAAACATGATGAACAAGCTTTTAAGGATTTAACGGAACAACTCAATCAACTAAAAGTACTGGGATAAATTGCAAAGACCTTTCCTGAAGCAGGAAAGGTTTTTTATTTTTATTTTTTTAAAAAATATGGTTAAAAACTACATTTTTATGAATACTAGGGGTATATGGTAAAGATATTACGATAAATGGTACAATGAAAAGGAGTTGATTCGATAAAGTGGGAGTGGAGTAAAGAATATGAAGTGGTCAGCAAAAGAATTGGATATGTATATCCATGCAAAAGAGTTTGTGGATACGGCATTAATACCATTGGTTCCCCTCTCTTTTGGAGAACAAATGAAACAGTCCGGTTCGAATAACGAATTCATTACTATTTTGAGTATGGAAATCGAAAAGCAAATGAAGGGCAGAATGCTTTTAATGCCAACATTTCACTACTTAAGTGATGAGGAGGACAAGCTTTCCATTCTAAAGCGTTGGTCTGAAAAACTGGAAGCAAACAACTTTAAGCATGTATTTTTCCTTACATCGGATATCGAGTGGAAAAAGAATGAATTGGAATTGGAGCATCATTTGGTTTGGATTCCTGCCATCCCGCTTGAAAATTTAGAAAATGCCCAAGCTAGGGCTATGATTAGCCAACAAGTCAATCAAATTCTAGACATATTTACTCATTACTGGAAAAGCTAATAAAATAAGGGTTTTTTTCATTTTTTGACACATAGTTGCCACCTTTTGGGTTTTACAAATATTGACCTTGGGAAATTATTGATATATCATGGAAATGTCCTAGTTTTATAGTGTTGCTATTTAGTGGTCCAATGGGCTCTCAATATAGTAATAGAGGGGGGGAAAACGCATGAGCAAACATAATGTTTCACGACGTCAATTCCTTAATTACACACTTACTGGCGTTGGTGGATTTATGGCGGCCGGTATGTTGATGCCTATGGTTAGGTTTGCAATTGATCCAGTACTATCAGCTGATAAAGGCGGGGATTACATTGCAACTAAGCAGAAGGTAAGCGAACTGACTACAGAACCAGTCCGAGTTGATTTTAGCTTTAAGCAGGTCGACGGGTGGTATGAGTCTGAAGAAACAAACACAGCTTGGGTTTATAAAACGGATGATGGGAAGTTAGTTGCACTATCTCCAATTTGTAAGCATTTAGGTTGTACGGTAGCGTGGAATACGGATAAATCTAATCCAAACCAGTTCTTCTGTCCTTGTCATTATGGCAGGTACACGAAAGATGGCATGAACGTGAAAGGGACACCACCGATTTCACCTTTGGATGTCTTTGACACGAAAGAAAAAGACGGAATTCTTTATTTAGGTCAACTAAAACCGCACGGGGAGGCGTAAACATTGCTAACAAAGTTATATGACTGGGTGGACGAGCGTTTAGACATTACGCCGTTATGGCGGGATATTGCTGACCATGAGGTTCCGGAACATGTTAACCCTGCGCATCATTTTTCTGCATTCGTATATTGTTTTGGTGGGTTAACTTTCTTTATCACGGTCATTCAAATTTTGTCAGGTATGTTCTTGACGATGTATTATGTACCCGATATCAAGAATGCTTGGGAATCGGTTTATTATTTACAAAACGAAGTGGCCTTCGGTCAAATTGTCCGTGGCATGCATCACTGGGGAGCAAGTCTAGTTATCGTTATGATGTTCTTACATACTCTTCGTGTCTTCTTCCAGGGAGCTTACAAAAAACCGCGCGAATTGAACTGGATGGTTGGCGTATTAATCTTCTTTATTATGCTGGCATTGGGTTTAACAGGATACTTATTACCATGGGATATGAAAGCGCTATTTGCAACAAAAGTTACACTGACCATTGTCGAATCGGTACCTTTAATGGGACCGGCACTTAAGACATTGATAGCAGGAGACCCAACAATCGTTGGTGCACAGACATTGACTCGATTCTTCGCGATTCATGTATTCTTCCTTCCTGCGGCATTATTTGCATTATTGGCGGCTCATTTCTTAATGATTCGTAAGCAAGGTATTTCAGGTCCACTATAAAAGAATATGGAACAAGAATCATAAAAACCTTTTCATAAAGGAGGGGATCATTCAATGCATCGTGGGAAAGGTATGAAATTCGTAGGCGACTCGCGTATTTCTGCGAACCGTAAACCGAATATTCCGAAAGATTATTCTGAATATCCTGGGAAAACTGAAGCATTTTGGCCGAATTTCCTTTTAAAGGAATGGATGGTCGGAGCAGTATTTTTAGTTGGCTATTTATGCTTGACAGTTGCACATCCGTCCCCATTGGAAAGGATAGCCGATCCGACAGATACAGCGTACATTCCGCTGCCTGACTGGTATTTTCTATTCCTTTACCAATTACTTAAGTATACCTATGCTTCAGGTCCGTACAATGCAATTGGAGCCATGGTTATACCAGGTTTAGCTTTTGGAGCATTGCTTCTGGCACCGTTTTTAGATCGCGGTCCTGAGCGTAGTCCAGCTAAACGCCCATTTGCTGTAGGGTTTATGTTATTAGCTATTGCTGGAGTGTTTTATTTAACATGGGAATCGGCGGCCCATCACGATTGGGAAGCTTCTAAAAAGCAAGGGGCCATCGTAGAAGGTGCTGACATCGATAAAGATAGCGATGGTTATAAGCTTATGGATTCAAGCGGATGTATAAGCTGTCATGGAGCAGAATTGACAGGTGGGGCAGGAGCACCTAGCTTGATTGACACCGGTTTAACTCCAGAAGAAGTTTCTAAAATTGCTGTCAAAGGTCAAGGGGCGATGCCAGCTGGTATGTTCAAAGGTTCTGATGAAGAATTGAAGACATTGGCTGAATTCGTTTCTGGTTTATCAGCAAAATAAATGAATTCAGGTAGCATTATTTCGCTACTGTTGAATAAAATGGCTGACAACTCCGTTGTCAGTCATTTTTATTGAATGGCAATTTAAAAGAAAAACTTGGATTTGGAGGATAGAATCTGTAATATGAATATATAGAGAATGCGAGGGAAAAGTGGATGAATGTGATTTATAGTTGGTTTGCGCATCGGCAAGTACTTGTTTTATTGTTAATAGTGAATGTATTCGGAACGGCATATGGATATTATTGGTATGGTTATCAATTAGCTGAAACACCTGCTATCTTTTTACCATTTGTACCTGATAGCCCAACGGCTTCTTTGTTTTTTTCACTTGTATTAGTAGGATTTCTACTCAAGAAAAACTTTGGTTTCATGGAAGCCTTGGCAATCATGACTTTATTCAAATATGGTATTTGGGCCGTTGTGATGAACGTACTTACTTTATTGACGACCGGTACATTGCCAATAGAAGGCTATATGTTAATGGCATCCCATTTAGGGATGGCAATTCAGGGGATATTATACGCACCATTTTACAGAATAAAACCTTGGCATTTAATTGTGGCCGGAATCTGGACCATACATAATGATATAATCGATTACGTTTTTAAGATGATGCCCAGCTATCGTGATTTATTTGAGTATATGGATATGATTGGTTATTTCACGTTTTGGCTCAGTATATTGTCCATTTTCGTTGCTTGGTATTTCGGATACAGAAAAGGGAGATTTACGCTTTCTTTCATAAAGTAAAAATGACCTTGTTCATAATTAAATGGGCAAGGTTATTTTTTTATCATGAACATGGTCTACTCATGTTTTTTTGCTCATATCGTTTTAGTAGAGATATGAGGAGGGACGAGTATCATGTTGAAAAAATTCATCTTAACCACTGCCCTTTTATTTTCCGTCTTGAATTTCCCTGTTTATGCACAATCCTCTTCAAATTTGGAGAAGTTGGACAACATTTCGGATAAAGCTCTCGAAATGGCCAAGTTGAAGCGATATGATGATTCAGAAAAGATGCTGACATTTTTTTCTGATCAGTTTATAAAAAAGACTGCAATAGAGCAAATTCTTGATATGGACGAACTTCGAATCATTACCGTTGCTCATAATGAAGCATTGATGACGATAAAGGATAGTAGTAAGGGAGATTCCGAAAAGATTAATTCCGTCACTAAGTTTAGACTTGTAATGGATGCAGTTAAGTCTACGCATCAACCCCTCTGGACTGAAATGGAAGATCAAATGATGAATTCTTTTAGACAAACGAAAGACGCGGCAACCAATCAAGATGCCATCACTTTTAATGATCAATTGAACTTATTCCTCTCGCAATATGAAATGATTTATCCCAGTTTAAAAGTGGACCTTTCCAGGGAAACAATTCAACAGTTGGATTCCCGAATTCAGTATATGGATCAATATCGTCCTGAAGTGATTAGGAAAGGTGGAAATCAAAAAGAAATGGAAGACCTGCAGGATGAATTGACGGCTGTCTTTGAGGAAATGGGAGAAGACGATTCAGACCCCTCCTTATGGTGGGTGATCATTTCAACGGGCAGTATAATAATTATGACGCTATCCTATGTAGGTTGGAGAAAATATAAGGGAGATCGTGAAAAGCCAACCAAGGAACGTAATGATTGAAAGGCGCTACCCTGAAGAACACTATATTTGACATGACCGTCCCGTATCCATAGAATAAAAGTAATTATAGTTCTTAGGAGGAAACCATGTATTTCATTTATTTGGCGATTATCATCTTAATCCCGATTTACGCACAAATGAAAGTGAAGAGTACGTATAAAAAGTACTCTCAAGTGCCTGCTTCATCAGGTATGAATGGTGCAGAGACTGCTAGGGCCATTCTCGACCAAAATGGTCTCTACAATGTAAGAGTCGAAGAAACACCAGGCATGCTATCCGATCATTACGATCCAAGAGATAAGACAGTACGCTTATCCACAGATAACTATCATGGACATTCAGTTGCTGGTGTAGCTGTTGCAGCCCATGAAGTTGGACATGCGATACAAGATAAGGAAGCTTATGCATTCTTGCGGATTCGTCATGCGTTAGTCCCAGTCGCAAACTTTGGTTCGAATATTTCCTGGATTTTAATTTTAGTCGGTATGTTTGCGAACATACCAGCTTTATTATTAGCGGGTATCGTATTCATGGCTGCAGCTGTATTATTTCAGGTAGTCACTCTGCCAGTTGAGTTTAATGCTTCCTCACGGGCAATGGATCAACTTGTTTCCGTTGGAGTCATCCGAAATGATGAAGAGAGAGAAACGAAAAAAGTGTTAAGTGCTGCCGCGATGACCTATGTAGCTGCTGCTCTTGTAGCTGTACTCGAATTAGTTCGCCTTCTGCTTATGTACACAGGTATGAGGGAAGAAGATTAAGAAAAGGCATGATTTCATTTTGAAATCATGCCTTTTTCAATCTCTACATTCACGTACGAACTACAGGGATATTTCAAGGATCATCCGAAAGCGTTATCGTATTATTGGATTTTTGTTTTCATCTAACGTAAAACCTTCTCCTAGAACGTCATGTACTTCACTGACAGACACAAAAGCATGGGGGTCGACTGACGTTATAGCACTTTTTAATCGGACAAGTTCATTTTTGGCAACGACACAATATAGAATTTCACGATTGTTTTTTGTGAATGAACCATAGCCTTTCAAGACTGTTACCCCCCGATCCATGTCATGCATGATCCTTTCAGCAATTTCTTCATTTTTCTCACTGATAATCATGGCTCCTCTTGCAGCGTAGGCACCTTCTTGCATAAAGTCGATGACGCGCGCCCCTATGAATACGGCTACGAGGGTATACATCGCTTCTCGATAATCCAAATAAGTTAAAATGGAAAGACCAATGACGACCGCATCGAATATAAACATGGTACGCCCCATCCCCATCCCTAAATAACGATGAGCAAATTGGGCAATAATATCAACTCCGCCCGTCGTTCCGCCATACCGGAATATGATGCCCAGGCCAACACCGACAAAGACCCCTGCAAACAAGGCAACCAGCATTAAATCTTGGCCAAGATTTATTTCAAACTGATACCTTTCAAAAATCCAAAGCCAAGCCGATAAACCGACAGTGCCAACGATTGTATAAAAAAAAGAAGTTCGGCCCAAGTATTTCCAACCAACGAAGAAAAGGGGAATATTTAATATCAAATTGGAATATGACGGATTTAAACCAATGAGTTGATATATAATCAAGGTAAGACCAGTGAACCCGCCTTCTGCCAAGTTATTTTGCATATTGAAATGGACAAGGCCGAATGCAAAAATTCCAGCTCCAATTAGGATGAACAGGATGTTTTTCACTTTTAAACCGTTTAGCATGTCTAGAGACCCCCAAAACGTATGTATTCAAGTAATTTACTTATTATAACCAATTAACCATTTGTGAGCAATTAATTACGGTGGGCGTATCGGTTGTCATCTCTTGCACTTTTAGCTAACATGGAGTAGAAATAAATATTTGTAATCGAATATCAAGAATGGGTGACAAAATGGAACAGAAAACGATTCAACAAATGCAAGCTGAGGTCGATCAATACATAGGACAATTTAAAGAAGGATATTTTAGCCCATTGGCCATGCTTGCACGCATGTCAGAGGAGCTCGGGGAACTTGCAAGAGAAGTCAATCATTACTATGGCGAAAAACCTAAAAAATTGACTGAAAAAGAAAATACAGTTGAAGAGGAATTGGGGGATATGTTGTTCGTGATGATCTGTTTTGCTAATTCCCTTGGCATTGATCTACAAAAATCGCATGATATGGTCATGCATAAATTTACAACCCGGGATAAAGACAGATGGACAAAAAAAGATGAGAACGTAGGGGGAATGAAGGATGAGTGAAGTGAGAGTGATTGTTGCGGGGCCGCGTGGCAGAATGGGAAATGAAGCGGTGAAATTGGTACATCGCACAGATGGATTTCAATTAGCCGCTGTAATAGATCGTAAGTTTAATGGAGAGAACTTATCTACTATCGAGGGGTTCAATGGCATTGAGGCACCAGTGTATTCAGATATTAATGAATGCTTTTCCAAGGTGGAAGCAGATGTATTGATTGATTTAACAACACCGGAAGTTGGGATGTACCATACAGAAACAGCCTTGAACCATGGTATTCGCCCTGTTGTAGGTACGACAGGTTTTTCTAAATCGGATTTAGAGAAACTGGATTCTTTGACTAAGGAAAAAGGCATTGGTTGTATCATCGCACCCAATTTTGCGATTGGCGCAATCTTGATGATGAAGTTTTCACAAATGGCAGCCAAATACTTTCCGGATGTCGAAATTATTGAAATGCATCATGATCAAAAATTGGATGCACCTTCCGGAACTGCCTCAAAAACGGCAGATATGATAGCGGCAGTCCGCGAAACAAAAGAACAAGGGCATCCAAACGAGAAAGAGACGATTCAAGGGGCTCGAGGAGCCAAGATCGATGGCATGCATATCCACAGTGTACGCCTTCCAGGACTTGTTGCCCATCAACAGGTACTATTCGGGAGCGATGGGGAACTCTTGACGGTACGCCATGATTCATTTAACCGTGCATCATTCATGACAGGAGTAAAGCTTGCTGTGGAAACAGTCATGAAACTCGATGTACTTGTTTATGGCTTGGAAAATATTATCGAGTAGGGATTAAGGAGGCGTATGATGAAGATTGCTTTAATTGCTCATGATAAGAAAAAGGAAGATATCATTCAATTCGTAATGGCCTATAAAGATGTGTTTCAACAACATGAACTATTTGCGACTGGTACAACGGGGCAAAGGATTATAGATGAAGTATCTTTGCCAATCCATCGTTTCCATTCTGGACCACTTGGAGGAGACCAAGAAATCGGGGCGATGATAGCTAGAGGGGAAATGGATATGGTGCTATTCTTTCGTGATCCTTTAACTTCCCAACCCCATGAACCGGATGTATCAGCACTTATCCGCCTATCTGATGTCTATGAAATCCCGCTGGCAACGAATATGGGAACAGCGGAGGTCCTTATTCAAGGACTTAAACATGGATATATGGACTGGCTCAAACTTAGAGAAAAACAAGGTGAGATAAATGACAAACAAAAATAATATAGATATCCTCGCATTCGGGGCCCACGCAGACGATGTAGAAATCGGGATGGGGGGCACGATAGCTAAATATGCACAGCAAGGTAAAAAAATTGTTATTTGTGATTTGACCAAGGCTGAAATGTCATCCAATGGGACTGTCCCATTAAGGATTAAGGAAGCATCAAAGGCGGCGGAAATCCTCGGGGTCAATAGAATCTCCCTAGACCTTCCTGACCGTGGGCTTTATATGAAAGAAGAATACATACAGAAAGTAATAGCGGTCATCCGTCAGTATAAGCCCAAACTTGTCTTTGCACCTTTTCTAGAAGATCGCCATCCTGACCATGGAAACTGTGCAAAGTTAGTTGAAGAAGCAGTTTTTTCTGCTGGTGTGAGAAAATATATGGAGAATGCCGGATTGGAAGCCCACCGTGTCAAAAATATGTATTATTACATGATAAATGGTTTTCATAAGCCTGATTTTGTCATTGACATTTCCTCTACGATATCAAAGAAACTTGACAGTCTTAGAGCTTACGAAAGTCAGTTTGAGCAGAAGGATACCACAGTGGATACTCCGCTTGTTAACGGTTATATCGAAACAGTCGAAGCACGTGAGCGGATGTTCGGTAAAGAAGTCGGTGTCGATTATGCGGAAGGGTTCATGTCAAAAAAACCATTTTTGGTCGAAATCGATTTGTTAGGGGAAAATTAATCATATGAAATTAAAAATCGGAATTACCTGCTACCCGACTGTAGGTGGGTCAGGTGTCGTGGCTACCGAGTTGGGCAAAATGTTTGCGGAAAAGGGGCATGAGATTCATTTTATTTCTTCAAGTCTCCCGTTTCGGTTAAATAAGATGTACCATAATATTTATTATCATCAAGTGGAAGTGAATTCGTATTCCGTTTTTCAATATCCTCCTTATGATTTGGCACTTGCAAGCAAGATAGCCGAGGTTGTTAAACGGGAAGAACTTGATATTTTACATGTTCATTATGCGATACCTCACGCGGTTTGTGCAATTCTGGCTAAGCAGATGTCAGGTAATAAAGTGAAAATCGTCACAACGCTTCATGGAACGGACATCACGGTATTGGGTCATGACCCATCATTATCTAATTTAATCAAATTCGGTATAGAAAATTC
Organism: Peribacillus sp. NPDC097198; assembly: GCF_044762055.1. NCBI lineage: Bacteria > Bacillati > Bacillota > Bacilli > Caryophanales > Bacillaceae > Peribacillus > Peribacillus sp. NPDC097198. Next base: position 215,739 of record NZ_JBIWDO010000004.1, read on the forward strand.
GGATGTCGTCACAGGCGTCTCTCATTCACTCGTCAAGCAAACACATGAGTTGATTGCTCCGGATAAGGAAATTCAAACCATTTATAACTTTATTGATGAACGCGATTATCATAAAACCGACTCAGGATATTTACGGGACGAATACGGATTTGAGAAGAATGAAAAAGTCATCATCCACGTTTCTAATTTCCGGACAGTTAAACGAGTACAAGATGTGGTCCGTGCCTTCTATTTAACGCAAAAAAAGGTGCCAGCCAAGCTTTTACTTGTCGGGGATGGACCTGAAGTGACTACTGTATTGAAGTTGGCGGAAGATCTGGGCATCAGCGATAAGGTTCTATTCTTGGGCAAGCAGGATAACCTGGCAGAATTATATTCAATCAGTGATTTAATTTTATTGTTGTCCCAAAAAGAAAGCTTTGGGCTTGTACTGTTAGAAGCGATGGCTTGTGGAGTTCCTTGCATCGGAACGAATGTCGGCGGGATACCTGAAGTCATTGTTGACGGAGAAACGGGTTACATATGTGAATTAGGAGACGTCGAAATGATCTCTCAAAAAGCGATCAAACTATTAAGTGATCCCACCTTACATGAACAGTTCTCAAAAGCTGCTTTGGATCGTGCCAATACTGAGTTCCACTCAGATACGATCATGAAAGAATATGAAGAAATCTATATGCAGGTGCTTGGGACCAATTCATTGGAGTAGTGAGGAGGAGACATAGTTGGATCGGTTATTTATAGAAGCGGTACCCATTCTTGAAAGAATTGAAGAAGCGGGGTTCGAAGCTTATTTTGTTGGTGGATCGGTCAGGGACTATATTCTCGGCAGGCCCATTAATGACGTGGATATCGCAACCTCCGCTACACCTTTGGAAGTTAAAGGGATATTCCCAAAAACGGCGGATGTGGGAATCGAACATGGAACTGTATTAGTGATACTGGAGTCAGGGACATATGAAATTACTACTTTTCGAACAGAGAGTGGATACACGGATTATCGTAGGCCTGATTCAGTAAAATTCGTCCGTTCTTTGACTGAGGATCTACAAAGAAGAGATTTTACGATAAATGCAATCGCTATGGACAAATCCGGGGTCATCTTCGACCCATACAAGGGCCAACTTGACCTTTTTCAAAAAAAGATAACGACTGTTGGTAACCCACATGATCGTTTTGCCGAAGATGGTCTTAGGATGATGCGAGCATTGAGGTTCGTCAGTCAGCTGAATTTTCAACTTGATGAAGAAACATTCCAATCCTTAAAGGAGAACGGGCCTATTTTACGGGAGATTGCCGTTGAAAGAATTCTTGTAGAATTTGAAAAGCTATTAGCCGGCGACAATCGGATAAAGGCACTAAGTCTTTTACTGGATAGTGGATTATATCAGTTTCTTCCCCAATTTGCTGGTCAAAAGGAAAAATTGGAAAAGGTATTGCTTCTCCCCATTCATCAATTGACAGTGCCTGAGTTATGGGCGGTCGTCCTCATCCAGGCAGATATGGAGGATATTGAGGAAGTATTGAGAGCATGGAAGCTTCCTTTAAAATCAATCAGGAATGTCCAACGTATTATACAATTGGTTGAAAAGGAACCTGGATTTGAAGATTCCACTTTTGATGTATTCCAGGCAGGTCATATCGAAGCGGTTCAGGCAGCCAAAGTTAAGGCAATTCTCGAAGGCAGAAACGTATTAGAAGCGGAAAAGTCCATGTCTATCAAGTACGAAAACCTTCTTCTAAAGAGTATGTCAGATCTTGATGTAACTGGAGAGGACTTATTGTCATGGCATATAGAAAAACCGGGTCCTTGGGTTAGAAAATACTTGGAACTGATTTTGGCAGCTGTATTGAATTCAGAAATAACAAATGAAAAAGCTGAAATTAAGGAGTGGCTTATAACATGCAATCTGATTTAAGGACTAAACTGATGCAAGCCCTCTCTAAAGCGAATGGAACATTTATTTCAGGACAGGAAATAGCTGAGTATATTGGCTGTTCCCGTACGGCCGTTTGGAAGCATATAGAGGATTTGCGCGGTGAAGGATATATGGTTGAAGCAGTCCGAAAGAAAGGGTACCGCATTGTATCGGCTCCAGAAAAAGTATCGGAAAGTGAAATTCAATTCGGGCTGGAGACGAAAGCCCTTGGAAAGATGATCCATTATCAAGAATCCGTCGAATCGACACAAAAAATTGCCCACCAGCTGGCTAACGAAGGGGCGGAGGAAGGCGCCCTTGTGATAGCCGAGGAACAAGTTTCAGGAAAAGGAAGGCTCATGAGATCTTGGCATTCTCCAAAATTCAGCGGTATTTGGATGAGTCTGATCTTACGTCCAAAAATCCCTCTTCATCAGGCGCCGCAGTTAACCTTGTTGGCTGCAGTTGCTGTAGCACAGGCAATCGAGGATGTTACAGAACTTCAACCTCAGATCAAATGGCCAAATGACCTACTTATTAATCGTAAAAAAGTTACGGGAATCTTAACGGAAATGCAGGCTGAGTCGGATAGAATACATTCCGTCATCATCGGGATCGGAATGAATATCAACCAACAAAAAGAAGACTTTCCAGAGGACCTTCAGGAGAAAGCTTCTTCTCTTTCAATAGAAAGTGGAGTGAAGATTTCAAGGGCCAAGGTCATCCAAAGAGTCCTGCTTCGTCTAGAAGATCTGTATACACTTTATTTACAAGAAGGTTTCATGCCAATTAAGCTCCTGTGGGAGAGTTATGCAATCAGTTTAGGGCAAATTCTTAAAGCAAGTACCGTTAATGATACAATTGTGGGCAAGGCACTTGGAATCACGGATGCTGGCGTTCTTCTTCTCGAAGATGATCAAGGGACCATCCATTCTATTTATTCTGCAGATATAGAAATTCAGTAGATTTTTGTAGAATATAAGAAAAATAAATAGAATAATCGAATGTGGCTTGATATAATTCAAGTGGGCAGTATCGTGATAGAACTGCACCCCAATAACACAAAAATATTTGAAAATCTGCCTTGATCCAAATGATTGGACGGGGACGGAGGGATGAAACTTCTAAAGATACCAAAGAGATCGACTAAAGGAAAGTACTTTGAACGTTGATGATAAAGGCCATTTGTTTGGCCATTTTTATCATCACGAACTAGGGACTCTATTTAGTCGGTCTTTTTTGTACAGCGAATGTCTAGACACCAGTTTTTAAAACACTGATGTTTTCATCTCCTCTAATAAAGGAGGAAACGTAATGAAGTTGATGTCCGGTGATTTTTTGAAAATGAAACAAAAAGGTGAAAAAATTGTCATGCTGACCGCCTATGATTATCCATCGGCAAAGTTAGCCGAGCAATCAGGGGTTGATATGATTTTGGTCGGGGATTCGTTAGGTATGGTGGTTCTAGGTTACGACTCCACCATTCCAGTGACTGTTGAAGACATGATTCACCATACAAAAGCGGTGAAACGAGGGGCTACTGATACATTTGTCGTAACGGATATGCCTTTCATGAGCTATCATCTATCTTTGGATGAAACGCTCAAGAATGCAGCTCGCATTATGCAGGAAGGCCATGCCGATGCTGTAAAGGTTGAAGGGGCGGACGATGTGGTCGAAAAGATTTCTGCTTTGACGAAGGCAGGAATTCCGGTAGTCGCACACCTAGGATTGACACCCCAATCTGTAGGCGTGCTCGGAGGATATAAGGTTCAAGGAAAAGATGCCGAAGCTGCCCAAAAGCTAATGGAAGATGCAAGGAAATGCGAAGCGGCTGGGGCTCTGGCCATTGTTTTTGAGTGTGTACCTTATCAAGTGGGAGAGTGTATTACTAAAGACCTTACAATCCCGACGATTGGAATTGGAGCTGGAGCCGAAACGGATGGACAAGTATTGGTTTTCCATGATCTCATTACGTATGGGGTTGAACGGGTTGCAAAATTTGTCAAGGTATATGGAAATGCCAATGAATTAATTGGAAATTCAATTGAAAGTTATGTGAAAGAAGTAAAATCAAGCGATTTTCCGACGAGAGATTATTCATTTACGATGAAGGAAGAACAACTTCATGCGCTTTACGGAGGAGAAAAATGAAAACTTTTACATCAGCAATAGAATTGCAGAAAGTACTCCGTCATGACAGAACCAATAAAAAAAGTGTAGGCTATGTTGCAACGATGGGGTACTTACATGAAGGGCATGCCTCCCTTATAGAAAATGCCCGTAGAGAGAATGATATCGTAGTTTTAAGTATTTTCGTCAACCCGTTGCAGTTTGGACCCAATGAGGATTTTGCGTCTTATCCCCGTGATTTGGACCGGGATGAAAATCTGGCAGTCAATGCGGGCGTCGATTATCTTTTCTATCCGACCGTGGATGAAATGTATGGTGAAAATCCATCAGTCAAAGTCGTTGTTCAAAACCGCACCGATTGTTTATGTGGTAGAAAGCGACCCGGCCATTTTGATGGCGTAGCAACTGTCGTGACGAAGTTTTTTAATATCATCCTCCCTGATAGGGCGTATTTCGGGATGAAGGATGCCCAGCAGGTCGCAATAATCGACGGGTTGATACAGGACCTCAATTTCCCCATTGAGCTAGTGGCCGTTGATATAGTACGTGAGGAAGATGGTTTGGCAAGGAGCTCACGGAATGTCTTCCTGCTTGAGGATGAGCGTCATGAAGCAAAAGAACTGTACCAAAGTTTATTGAAGGCGAAAGATGCTATTATTTCTGGGGAAAGAAACCCTCAAAAGGTGATAGCTCTCGTCGAGGAGCATATCAAAGCCCGGACAAAAGGCAAAATTGACTATGTTGAAATTTATCAATATCCGGAACTGAAGCTACTTGATGTCCTGAATGGAAATATTATCATTGCTGTGGCCGTTAAGTTCAGACATGCAAGACTCATTGATAATATTATAGTAACGCTATAAAACGATAGTAGGGGGAACGATCATGTTTCGGACAATGATGAATGGGAAAATCCATCGGGCAAGGGTGACTGAAGCCAATTTGAATTATGTGGGAAGCATCACGATAGATGAAGATATTATTGATGCAGTGGGCATCGTGCCCAATGAGAAAGTGGCGATTGTCAACAATAATAATGGTGCTCGACTGGAAACATATGTGATAGCGGGAGAACGTGGAAGTGGGGTTGTCTGCTTAAATGGAGCAGCAGCAAGATTAGTCCAGCCTGATGATATTGTCATTATCATTTCTTATGTGATGGTGGCTGAAGAAAGGGTGAGTGATCACCAACCTAAAGTGGCAATCATGAATGAAAGGAACCAAATCATTGAATTGATTTCACACGAACCTGCAGCGACAATCTTGTAAGCAAAGAGGGCGGCTCAACATCTATATGTTGAGCAGGCCCCTTTTTTATGCAACCAGACTCCTGAACCTATGTCCATCTGGCAATCGGAGTGTTTCCTTTATTCTGTGTAGTATGGTATAAAAAAGGTATAAAGAATTCCATCAGCTAGTGGAGAAAGTGAAGTTTGAGGTGTACAATTCATGACACAACGATATGTAGTGGTTGACTTAGAAACAACAGGGAATTCACCCAAAAAAGGGGATAGGATCATTCAGTTTGCTGGTGTGGTCATTGAAAATGATCAGATTGTTGATACCTATTCAACATTCATCCATCCTGGGCAGGAAATATCCCTTTTCATTGAAGAATTGACCGGGATAAGTAATGAGACCGTAAAGGATGCGCCAGATTTTGAAGATGTCGCGGAAAAAATTGCCCATCTTATAGAAGGGGCTTGCTTTGTCGCCCATAATGTATTATTTGATTTATCTTTTCTACAGGAAGAATTGGTAAGGTGCGGATTTGAGCCCTTTTATGGTTCTACGCTTGATACGGTAGAATTGGCGAAAATCATGAAACCGACTTCCGATGGATATAAATTGCATCAGCTGGCCAAAGAGGAAAATTTAGACCATTCGAGGCCACATCAAGCGGATAGCGATGCATATGCTACCGCTTTATTATTGTTAGAATTGAAAAAAAAGCTGTTGGACCTACCATTGATGACACTTAAGCAATTATACCGGCTATCTTTTTCCTTACAGAGCGAGGTTTCCGAATTAATAGATGCTTGCATTGCGAGCAAACTTACAAAAGCTGAGGTCCGTTTACCAGGTATTACGACATTTAGAGGACTGGCATTTAAAAAAGTAACCGATGATAGTGAGCATATTGAACAAGAAACAGAATTCCCACTCGATGACGAGGGGAAAATAGCCATGCTTCAAAATGCATACCCCGCTTTTGAAGCAAGAGATGGACAGCTTAGCATGATGAACTTAATTCATGATTCCTTCGAATCCCGACAGCATGCGATAATTGAAGCTGGCACGGGTATTGGAAAATCATTGGGTTATTTACTGCCGGCCGTTTATTTTGCCAAGAAACATCATGAACCTGTCGTCATTTCGACATATACTCTTCAGTTGCAGGATCAGCTCCTTCAAAATGAAGTACCTAAACTGAAGAAGATCCTTCCTTTTTCCTTTCAAGCCGTTTTGCTAAAAGGAAGAAGCAATTACCTGAGCCTGGCAAAGTTTGAGCGGGCATTGCGAGAAAAAGAAGATAATTATGAAACTGCTTTAACGAAAATGCAGATATTGGTCTGGTTGACGGAAACGGCAACAGGGGATAAAGATGAATTGAATCTTACTAGTGGTGGACAATTGTTTTGGAACAGGCTTCAAAGTGATGGTCTTACATATGTAGGTTTGAAAAAACCCTGGATTGAACTGGACTTCTTTGAAAGGGCCAAGAAAACAGCCGCAAAAGCAGATATTATCATTACAAACCATTCCTTTTTAATGAGTGACCTCCTTACAGAAGACGCCCTTATTCCCAAAGAAGGGTATTTAGTCTTGGATGAGGCCCATCACTTGGAACAGGCGGCTTCCACACAACTTGGTAGGAGGCTCCATTATATTTCAGTAAAGACCATGCTAAACAGGTTAGGGACCTTCGATCAAAAGCAGTTATTTTATAGACTTGAAAAATTGCTTTCGAACAATGGATGGTCGGATGGCAGTCCAACCTATACATTTGATCAAAAGCTAAGTGACTTTTCATATGAATTCGATCAACTTTTTTATTTCTTGTCCAATCAAGCGGAAAAACTCTCACGGTCTATAGGTCCGAAGCGAATTGCCTTTAAAATAGAAGATCCTTCCTGGAAACAGGCGATACTTATAGCGGAACGGTTAGTGGATCTATCAGGTTCAATGATCATGGAACTTGAGAGGCGATTGCATCGTTTAATGGATAATGAATCATCTTTAGGGAAAAATGCCTTGTTTTACCTGAATGATATCGAAGTGTTGCTTGGACATCTTCAGGATACAAGAGATTCCTTACATGAATGTTTCATTAAGCCTCATGAAGAAAATATTTATTGGCTTGATTATACAAAAGCGGCGCCACAGCACGGTGTTACGTTGACGGTTCAACCGATATCAGGAAGCAAATGGTTGTGGGAATCTTATTTTGGACGTCAGAAGAGTGTAATCATGACATCTGCTACGTTAGCCGTGAAACATTCCTTCCAGTATTTCAAGGCACAGCTTGGTTTGGAAAAAGAATGGGTACAGACAGCCATCTACCCTTCACCATTCCCTTATAAGGACTTGGTAAAGGTGTTGGTGCCGAATGATATCCCCGATATAAACTGTTTAACAGTGGAAGAGTTTTCCGAGAACGCAGCTAACCATATAATTGTAGCTGCCCAGGCTGCCAAGGGCAGGATGATGGTTTTATTTACTTCACATGAGATGTTGCGTGCCACATATTATGCCATAAAAGATTCCGAGGTCTTGGATGATTTCACTTTGTTTGCACAGGGGATTTCTGGTGGAAGCAGGATGAGGTTGTTAAGGAATTTCCAAAATTTCGAGAAAGCAGTGCTCTTCGGGACGACGAGTCTATGGGAAGGTGTCGATATACCAGGAGAAGATCTATCATGTCTGGTCATTGTCAGGCTTCCTTTTTCACCTCCCGATGAGCCGGTTACGGCTGCAAAATGTCAGCTATTCGAAAAACAGGGGAAGAACGCCTTTTCGGCATATTCCTTACCTGAAGCACTGTTAAGGTTCCGTCAGGGATTCGGTAGGTTAATCCGTACGCCAGAAGATCGGGGTTTGCTGATCGTATTGGATCGACGTGTTATCACGGCTAAATATGGGCATGAGTTTAAAAAATCGATTCCCCCTATCGATTGGAAAAATGTCTCCATTAGAGAAATGGCGGATTTGATAGAAGAGTGGATTTAATGACTCTTCTATTCTTTTCCTATTATAGGTGGAATTTTGCGAAATAATGAAGAAAAATAACCTATGAACTGGTATAATGTGAAAGGTAGTTATGCCTTCAAATTCCATACATACCAGTGGTTGTTGACAATTTTTAGTTAAAATGGAGGAGCATTTTCATGGAGAGCAAAATTGAAGTGATCTCGACAGTCAGGCTGCAAAATTCACCTGATTTGTATAAGATTGTGGATTCTTTGAATCGAACGTTGAAAAAGGACGATTTGATGTTCGGGCTGGCATTGGATTCACAAGATCAAGAAAAAGCGATATTTACTATTTATCGTACATAGAAAGAGGGAAAGCGGCTTTGAAAAAATGGTTGGTTATTGCTTCTATCCTAGTCCTTTGTTTTATCGGTTTTGTCAGCGGAGCATACATTAAAGCATTACAGCATAAAAAAGAAGCTGGTAATGAGGCTTTTGAAAAGGCAAAGAAAGCAGGCGGAATTGATACCAAGGATGAGTTTTACCTTTATAATGGTCAAACCTCATATTCTGTTATCATTGGCAAGACGAAAAATGGAAGTAAAAAAATCGTCTGGATTCCTGAGGACGAGAAGAAAAAAATAGTTGTGAGGAATTTTAAAGACGGTAAGACAAAAAAAGAAATTTTAAACATAGTGAATGATAAGCTAAAACCTGAAGAAATCATATCTGTTAAGCTTGGTATGGAAAAGGATGTTCCTCTTTGGGAGGTAACATATCTCGACGATTCTGAACGGTATAATTATGATTATTACGATTTCAAAACAGGGGAATGGCTTAAGTATTATCGAAGTATATAGAATGGAGGATTTTACTACTATGAAATTAGCTAATCGGGTTCAGTCATTAACACCCTCAACAACACTGGCAATCACAGCAAAAGCAAAAGAACTCAAAGCACAAGGTCTTGATATTATTGGCTTAGGGGCCGGCGAACCTGACTACAATACTCCTCAACATATTATCGATGCAGCCATGCAATCCATGAATGAAGGACAAACCAAATACACGCCTTCTGCTGGGCTTCCAAAACTGAAAGCCGCGATTGCAGCAAAGTTAAAACGTGATCAAGGTCTAGAGTATAAGCCTTCTGAAATTATTGTCGGTTCTGGTGCAAAACATGCGCTTTATACATTGTTCCAAGCGATTTTGGATGAAGAAGATGAAGTAATTGTTCCTATACCATATTGGGTGAGTTACCCAGAGCAGATTAAGCTTGCTGGCGGAAAACCCGTGTATGTTGTTGGCTCTGAAGAAAACCAGTATAAGATCACAAAGGAACAACTCGAAGAATTCATCACTGATAAAACGAAAGCGGTCATCATTAACTCTCCAAGCAACCCGACTGGCATGCTCTATTCTAAAGATGAGTTAGAAGCCATTGGTAAAGTTTGCCTAGATCATGATATTTTAATCATCTCGGACGAAATCTATGAAAAATTGGTATATGGAACTGCAAAACATATATCGATTGCAGAAATTTCTCCTGAATTGAAAAAGCAAACGATCATCATCAACGGGGTTTCTAAATCACATTCCATGACAGGATGGAGAATTGGTTATGCAGCAGGTGATGAGGCCATCATCAAGGCCATGACAAACCTAGCTAGCCATAGTACATCCAATCCTACTACCACGGCTCAATATGGTGCAATTGCAGCATATGATGGCCCACAGGAACCGGTAGAGGAAATGCGTCAAGCATTTGAAAGTAGATTGGATACGATTTATGGAAAATTAGTAGATATACCGGGAGTAAGCTGCATTAAACCGCAGGGGGCATTTTATTTGTTCCCGAATGTGAAACGTGCAATTGAATTAACAGGGTTCAGTAATGTCGAAGAGTTTACTACCGCTTTATTAGAAGAAGCTCAAGTGGCCGTCATCCCAGGTTCAGGATTTGGGGCTCCGGATAACATCAGATTATCCTACGCAACATCTTTGGACCTACTTGAAGCAGCCGTTGAAAGAATTCATACATTCGTTAAAGCGAAAATGGCGTAGTATTTGAAAAGCCTACAGGTCCCCTATTTCGTTTAGGGGGTTTGTAGGCTTTTTTATATCTTCCCTATTTTTTATATGGTTAAAAGATTATGAGCAGTAAAGTAGACATTTATAGTAGATTAGCTGAATAATTTGCTTGTAATGAGCCCTATAGGTATAATAAATAGAGTAAATTTCTTAGTAGTTAAGTTATATTTGGAGGGAAATTCGGTGAAAATTACAATAAAAGATGCTAGCAAATTTGTCGATCAAGAAGTGACAATTGGAGGCTGGCTTGCTAATAAGCGTTCTAGTGGTAAAATTGCTTTCCTTCAAATCCGCGATGGCTCTGGTTTCATCCAAGGGGTAGTCGTGAAGGCTGATGTAGGAGAAGACCTTTTCTCTACTGCAAAGTCGGTATCACAAGAATCTTCCATGTATGTTACGGGAGTCATTCAAAAGGATGAGCGTTCACCTTTTGGTTATGAGCTACAGGTGAACAATATTGAAATCATTCATGATTCAGTTGATTACCCAATCACTCCGAAAGCACATGGTCCAGAATTCTTAATGGATAATCGTCATCTATGGCTTCGTTCGAAGCGTCAACATGCGGTTATGAAAATCCGTAACGAAATCATTCGTGCTACATATGAATTCTTCAATGATGAAGGTTTTGTCAAAGTGGACCCGCCGATTTTAACTGGTAGCGCACCAGAGGGAACGAGTGAGTTGTTTGCGACAAAATATTTTGATGAGGATGCCTATCTATCACAAAGCGGTCAGCTTTATATGGAGGCTGCAGCCATGGCGTTAGGAAAAGTATTTTCTTTCGGTCCGACTTTCCGGGCAGAGAAATCTAAGACAAGAAGGCATTTAATCGAATTCTGGATGATTGAACCGGAAATGGCTTTCGTGGAATTCAAAGAAAACCTAGAAGTCCAGGAACAATTTGTCACAGCCGTCATTCAGTCTGTTCTGAAGAATTGTCAGCTAGAATTGAATACACTTGGCCGTGACACGACAAAGCTTGAACAAATCAAGGCTCCGTTCCCGCGGATCACTTACGATGAAGCTATCAAGTTCCTTCATGAACAAGGGTTTGAAGATATTCAATGGGGAGACGATTTCGGCTCACCACATGAAACGGCCATTGCTGAAAGCTATGATAAGCCGGTCTTCATTACACACTATCCTACTAAAATTAAACCGTTCTATATGCAACCAGATCCAAACCGGGAAGAAGTCGTCTTATGTGCCGACTTGATCGCACCAGAGGGTTATGGTGAGATTATCGGTGGATCGGAAAGAATCCATGATCAGGAGCTTCTTGAACAGCGCATTGCTGAACATGGTTTGAGTGAAGATGCTTATAAATGGTATATGGAATTAAGGAAATATGGATCTGTCCCACATTCTGGATTTGGCCTTGGCTTAGAACGGACAGTGGCATGGATTAGCGGCGTTGAACATGTCCGTGAAACTATTCCTTTCCCACGTCTTTTAAATCGCTTATATCCTTGATTTGTAAAAAAACGGTTATTTAGCCATACTGGGCGAATAACCGTTTTTTTCTATTAATTCTGTTAAAATTATAAGCTTATTCGTATCACATTTTTCATGTTATACTAATTTAGAGGTGTCCAAAACATGAATAAAGAACATTTATATGCTTGGTTTAAGGAAGGAACGATAACGATTCCATCCTTTTTGTTGACTCACTATAAGACAATGGGGCTGAATGAGCAAGAGATGGTTCTACTACTCCAATTGCAGAATTTTATCGATGGAGATAATCCATTCCCAGCACCGTCTCAACTATCCGACCGAATGACATTACAGGAATCCGAATGCCTATATTTAATACAACGTTTAGTTCAAAGAGGATTCGTCCAGATGGTCGTTGAAAATAATCAGGAAATTGGTCAGGAAAAGTATTCGCTCGATCCACTATATGAGAAAATGATGGACTGTTTCTTGAAGTCTTTGAAACAGGCTGAATCTGCCGAGGTACAGAAGGCAGGGGAGAGCCTGTATACAATATTTGAACAGGAGTTCGGGCGTCCATTATCTCCTTTTGAATGTGAAACCCTGGCAATGTGGATGGAGGATGACCATCAACCAGATATCATCAAAGCGGCTTTAAGGGAGGCTGTCATTTCAGGGAAATTGAATTTCCGTTATATAGACCGAATTTTATTCGAGTGGAAAAAGAATGGGATTAAAACCTTGGAACAAGCAAGGGAACAAGGACAAAAATTCAGAGTCCATCAAAAAAGGGACCGTAAAATAGAACCGACACAACCACTGAAAGATGTACCCTTTTATAATTGGCTCGAACAGTAATGTGAATTAAAGGAGAACAAACATGCTGAATAAGGCTCAAATTCGTTACTGTCTGGATACGATGGGCGAGATGTTTCCTGATGCCCATTGTGAGCTGAATCACTCCAATCCATTTGAATTGGTGATTGCTGTTGCTCTTTCGGCTCAATGTACAGATGTATTGGTTAATAAAGTGACTCAAAATTTATTTCAAAAATATAAAACGCCTGAAGATTATCTTAGTGTACCGATTGAAGAATTGGAAAATGATATTCGTTCAATCGGTCTGTACCGTAATAAAGCAAAGAACATTCAAAAGTTGTCTAGAATGCTGATAGACGAATATGATAGAAGAGTTCCTAGGGACCGTGATGAGCTTACCAAGTTACCGGGTGTCGGTCGGAAAACGGCCAATGTGGTCGTCTCAGTGGCTTTTGGCGTGCCGGCTATAGCAGTGGATACCCATGTAGAGCGTGTGTCCAAACGGCTGGGTATATGCCGCTGGAAAGACAATGTCCTTGAGGTGGAAAAAACCTTAATGACTAAAGTGCCAATGGATGAATGGTCCGTTACACATCATAGACTCATTTTCTTTGGTCGTTATCATTGTAAAGCCCAGTCTCCAAGATGTGAAACCTGCCCGCTTCTTGATCTGTGTCGTGAAGGGAAAAAGCGGCTAAAAAGGATAGAAGCCAAATGACTGATTTAAATTCATTAAACGTACCGGCCGAATTGGACGATCCATTTTTCTTCCCTAATGAAATAGAACCTTTAAAAAAGGAAGACTACCAAGAGTGGAGAAATCCCAGTGAAGTTGAAGTGTTTTCATATGAGCTGCTTTTTTACATGGGGGAAGAAGTTTATTCACCTTGGAAGAGTGGGGATATGCATATACCTGAACTGTTTGAAAAATGGAGGCTCATTAAAAAGGATTGCGAATTGTTTTTTTCGAATAGAAAAGCGGGACTGGCTTTGGAGCCTATGAAAGAAGGAATTGGATTATTCTTTTCGGCAGTCTATTGGATGAATGAAATACCCGTGAAGCTAAATGCATGGAAGAAACAGATGGAAGCCTGTCCGGTTAAACCGATAAACTTGGTTGAAAGATTATCTTTCATCATGGAAAGACCGGCGTTTTACCATTCATTCAGACAGCTTAGCGAATTATTCATCGAATTGGAAAAGCTCTTTGTAAGAAACAAGCTAAGAAAAGCGAAAAAAGGTCTAAGCGGTTAAGCTTAGACCTTTTTTTAATTGCCATTTTCTTTATCTTTATCTTTGTTTTTATTTTTGTCTTTTTCTGGGTCAGGAGCGGGAGCGGGCTCAGGAGTATCCGCGGGTTTATCCTCATCAACTTTTCCTGGATCCTCATCTTCGACATCCTCATCGTCTTTGGTGGCATCATCATTGCCATTACCATTCCCGTTTCCATTGTTCCCGTTGTTATCCGTGTTGCCCTGGTCTGGGTTTTTATCTTTATCTTCGTCTTCATTACCCTCGTCTTCAGTAGGAGTATCTTGTTCCAGATCCTCATCCTCGGCTGGCTCTTCAATATCTTCCTCTTCCTCAGGCTCTTCTTCAATAGCACTAGGAATCTGTACTGTAGCACCAGCAGGGTCGCTTCGTTGATTATCAACGATGGCTACGACAGAAAAAGTATATTTACTTCCCGGTGTAGGGTTTGGAATGGTTAAACTAGTATCCTTCGATTTTTTCAGAACACTTTTTGAGCCGCCGTCAACAGACATTTGGACTTCAAATTGTGGATCTCCATCACTGTGAGACCATGAAAGCTGAATTTCATTGCTTTCCTGATTATAAGACGCACTGACACTAGGTGTATCTATTTTCTCATATTCTGTGGTAACTTGTGTTGGCTCGTGGCCTTTAACATAGTATTCATAACTGATTTTATCACTTGGAGTGTATTGGTTGGCTTTCACTACAGGATTCGATCCTTTAATGACACCAACTTTTGCAACACTGCTCGGCTGTTCAAAGTCTTTCGTTGTTTTTGATTGGGCCATGTGTTCCATCAAATTCTTAAAGATGTATTTTGGTATTCTTTGAGAAGAATCGCCTAGGTATTCCATCTTTTTACCTGCATTATTATCATAACCCGCCCATATGGCAACGGTATAGTTAGTCGTGTAACCAGCCATCCAGCTGTCCTTTACCCCTGAAGCAGGTATGTTGTTTGCTGCACGTTGTGCGGGCGTGAAGTTAGTGGATCCAGTCTTACCAGCGACTGGAAGCCCAGGTATGTTGGCCAATCTACCTGTTCCGTAACTTTCTGTCATGACGCTTTTCAGCATATCCGTGACGATGAAAGCCGTGGAATCTTTCATGACAGGTTTTGTTTCTGTTTTGTTCTTGATGGTTGTTTTATCACGTAATACAATTTTCTTGACGGTATGTGGTTCGTTATAAATCCCACCATTACCGAATGCCCCATATGCTCCGGCAAGTTCTAGCGTGGAAACATCTGTGCCACCGCCAATTGAAGCGGATTCGTTGATTTCCTTATCTTTATCAAAAGGAACGCCAAGGTCAATTGCAAAATCACGTGCTCGTTCTTTCCCGACTTCTTGGAAAGCTTTCAAGGCCGGTATATTCAATGATCTCGCGAGAGCTTCTCGAATAGGAACCGTTCCATAATGAGTACCTGATGCATTTTTGAGGGGAGTTCCATCAAAGTAGGTATACTCCTCATCTTTAATAGGTTGATAGGTTGACCAGTTTAAATATTCGACAGCTGGGCCATAATCTAAGATAGGTTTGATTGTCGACCCTGGTGAACGCTTAGCATCTGTTGCATAGTTCCACCCGCGTTTGACGTTCGTGTTCCTGCCACCGCCAACGGCTTTAATTTCGCCTGTTTGCGTATCAAGCAAAGTAACACCGGCTTGTAGATCTTCACTTGGATAACTAACGATATCATTACTATTCAACATTTTATAAACGTATTCTTGGGCGTCTTTATCAATGGTCGTTTGGATTTCCAGACCATCTGTAAACACATTATAGTCACCCATATTTCCGACTTCTTCTATTACTAAATCTATGAAGGCATCATAAGCAGTCGTATCGATTTGGTTTTTATCGACCTCTTGAAGTCCGGCTGTTATTTTAACGTTTTGTGCCTTTTTCATTTCCTGTTCGCTAATGTATCCATGTTTATTCATGAGATGAAGTACAATATCGCGACGTTCTTTTGCCCGTTCTGGATATTTATATGGATCATAGCGACTTGGGCTTTGCGGTAACCCGACAAGCATGGCCACTTCGTTAAGGTCCAATTTATCCAAGTCTTTACCGTAATATGTTTGCGAAGCTGTCAGAATCCCGTTTGCACGATTGGCAAAGAAAATTTTGTTCACATACATTTCCAGTATTTCTTGTTTTGTATATTTTCTTTCTAGCTGTATGGCCAGCCACATTTCTTGAACTTTCCTTTTAATCGTTTTATCAGGTGTTAAATAAGAGCGTTTGATAACCTGTTGGGTTAAAGTACTAGCACCTTCTGAACCAAAGCCATTTTTGACATTGGCGAGGACTGCGCTGCCTAGACGAAGGAAGTCAACCCCATGGTGGGAATAAAAACGGGAATCTTCTGTTGCCAGGAATGCGTCTTCGACTAGTTCAGGTATATCTTCATAATTGACAAAGTCACGATTCTCAGTGCCGACCTCTCCAAGTAATTTACCTTCTTCATCAAGGATCTTCGAGGTAACGGGGTCTTTTAAAAGGCTTTCGTCGAGCTTGGGAGCATCACTGATAAAGTAAGCTAATGTAGCTCCTCCAGCAACTAAACAAATAATTCCGATTGTAACGAGAATGAGAAAAACTCGCTTAAGCATGTTCGTGGGTTTTTTCGGCCCTTTTTTTGGTGCCTTCTTCTGTGCCTGACCCTGCTTTCTACGTTCTTCTCTTGTATTATATTTTTCAGCCATTACAGCTAACCTGCCTTTCTAGAAAAAAACTAAAAATTTTCTGCGATAAGTAAATCTACTACTTTAATATAGTCAATTCTCGGTTGAAAGCCAAGCGCAATCTTCTTTGAACTGGTCTTGACCTCTTCAAGGGTAATGGATTTGCGTCCACCGTCTTTCATCCGATTCCAATACAACACCAGTTGTTCGGAGCTCATTAAGTATATACTATCCGTCGCAGAAAAGCGGATAATAACAAATGCAATTCCATCATGCTGAACGATTTGCTTCATATGTTCAACTTGGTGTTCGTGAAAATTCTTGAGAGGGAAAGAGTTCCTATTTTTTGTTTCCTTGGCCTCAAAATCAATATATCTACCTTTATAGACCCCATTGTAATCCGTGGTCGATGCTTGCTTGAAGTAAGCTTCTTTAATAACGGCAGCACTTCTTTTAGGATAGTGGACATCCACAATTTGTACGGGTGTCGGCTTTTTATGTATGACAGCAATCCCGTGCGCTAAATAATACTGATTGGTTTCATTCAAATCATCCTCTAATGTTTTTCCACGATTACTGTAACTGAACTTCTTTAGTGGACTTTTCCTTTCTTTCATGGGCTGCGGTACGAACTTCCGTCCGTTGGGATAATTGAATGCCACTTTTACCCCTCCTTTTTTTTCACCTATCTATATTAGCAAAAAAAGAATCCAAAATGTGAATAAAAAGAATTGTTTCTTAGAACGATAGGATTTAACAATTGAAAAATGTCATAATTCCTGGAAATGGTGGTTCTTATGTATCAGATTACAAGCATGGAAAAGCAATTGTTATCTATTATAAAAGATCAAACTGCTAAATGGAACAAAGATAATATATCCAGAACCCAAGCTTATGAAAAATTCTTCCTGCTTCATCCTGAAATAAAATGGTCCTTTCTAGCAGGGATGGTTTCCCGTAATGCAGGTTGGAATATGTGTGATCTTAAAGGGGTCTGGTATTCGCAATTATTAGGTTCTAAATATAAACGTCAGTTATTCCTTGCTTATGAAGAAGCGAATTGGCGGATTTTTGAGGATGCCTATCCGCAGTTGCTCATCTATCATTATTCGACGAAATTTAAGCGCCCTTTGTTTCACTTATGTCCATATTTTTTTATTACTGATTTCATCATAAATGAGTGGTACTCTTTTTGGGAGGATGGAAATCAGGAAAGATTAATCACCGCCCTTATTATAAATGAACAGAATATCATTGAACCCATCATAAAAAAGCGATCTCTCGTATTTCATTCCATCTTATTTTTTCTACAGGATTGTATGCATTTTAGCACCGTATTATTTCCTACATGTAAAGGGGTGTTATATGGCGCATCCGTTTCTCATTTTCGGAATCTAGATGAAAGAATTGAATTGGGGAAAAGATTGGCTGATCTTCTTTTTAGGAAAGAGCTTTTTCCATTATTTTTGGAATTCGCCAGTCGAACGGAGCCGACCGGATCGAGGTTTGATTATGAACAGTACAGAAAGATACCCAGGCTACATGAAACGCCGATGCTGCGTATGGTTTATCCAATCATCGATCATCATCCCATTCTCCCGGAGAAATGGTGTATAAAGAAAAGATTAAAAAAAGAATGGTTTTTCGAACCGCAGTGGAAAGAAAATCCTCTTTTGACCGATTGGTTCGATCGTAAACAAAAACAATTGCATACGGTCATCTTGCTCAAAAAGCTGGTCTTGAAAAAGAAGTAGGGAAGGCGATGTTTCCGCCTTCCCTGATGTGTGGTCATACCCCTATTCGTTTAGGTAGAGGGTTTGTTTTCACCACTAAGTTTTGGATTACCTTTTCCTGCCTTTTCTGCCG
Organism: Peribacillus sp. NPDC097198; assembly: GCF_044762055.1. NCBI lineage: Bacteria > Bacillati > Bacillota > Bacilli > Caryophanales > Bacillaceae > Peribacillus > Peribacillus sp. NPDC097198. The sequence continues at coordinate 234,150 of NZ_JBIWDO010000004.1, forward strand.
GCGGCTTTTGTCGTTTTTCGTTTTTTTGCTGTCTGCTTTCATTCGACTGCAAATAAATCACCTCCTGCTTGTATTCTTGTTTAAAATGGCCAGCTTCATTCGCTCCATATTGTCGAAGGCCCCTATAAATTAAGAAAATTACACTTTCTTTGCCGATTCCCTTCTAGTTTTGTCAACCTAGAAGGGCTTTTTATTTAAAAAAAGAATAGTAACAGGTATAGAATGGGAGGGGTCAGCATGATCAATAAAAGTGTAGCAACAGAAGAAATTTTAAGTATGATAGCTGAAATCAGTACCAGTCTGGATCAATTGGAAAATGCTTATGGTGAGACCATGAATACGGCTCGTTGTAAGCTATGGGCGGAGCAGCACAATTTAGTGGATGACGCACAGGAAGCGATGGAGAAAGCCGGGGATTTCTTGGTTGAGACAGAAGAAATAAGCCGACCTTATCCCGTTAAATCAATAAAATCAATGATGGTACCCAAAATTTTAGCAGAAGTTTAAGTGTATAAGTATGAGTCGCTAGAATTTCATTTTTTCATCAATTCGATTATACTGTTGGAAACATGCTACGGAGGAATTCATCGTGCAAAAAGAGAAACTTCAAAAATTAACCGAACAATTAATACATTACGTAAGTCAAGCGAATGAAATTTATGAAAGTGTTCGAAAGGAAGGAATAGAAAAAGACTTCTTTACGGAGGTCAAGCCGTTTGCCGATCAAGTCCAAGCAAATTGTGCGGAATGGGAGCATGGTATAAAAGAGTGGATGAAAGAAACGCCATTCAAACATCTATTTCCTGAGCAAATCGAACAAACGGCCAATAATCTTTCGGATGTCGCGGTTCAGGCATTCTTTCCGAAGACCAGCTATAAACGGTTTAAAAGCCATGTTCAATCCATTGAGTATATCCTTCACAATGTGAAATCAGAAGTGGACAGATTACTATCATGATCTTCCAAACACTAAAATCCTCTTTTTTCATATAATAATGGAACCATGTCAGGAAAAAAGAGGAGACGCATAGAACATGATGAGATCGGATTATAATCCTGTCTTCCCTAATCAAGAGCAGTACCCGCAATCCATGCCTGAATACTGGGGGGGATATCAGCAACCAATGCCGTACCCTCAGCAGTCACCCATTCAGGACCCGAATATGCACCATTACTCTCCCCAGTATAATGGAGGCTTGGTGCCACCCTATCAAGACCCATACCAGCAACCTGCCTTTCCATCCTACCAACCGGTGCCACAACAGGCCATGAATACAGGGGCGGCCCCGGGCAGTAGTGTAATGCAGCCGATGCCACCGAATCAGACAATGCCACCGAATCAGACAATGCCACCCATGTCACCAATGCCACCTATTCAACCTATGTACCCCAATCAACAAATGCCTGTCAATCAATACATGCCAAAACAAACTCAAGGCTTCAACCCTTTTGATAACCCGCTACAGCCGACGAAACGACCTCCGCAAATGCAACAACAAGTTTATAACCCATATCCAAAACAACAATTCATGCAAAAGCAGCAGCCTTCGGGAATTAAGTCTGTCATGAACCAATTTAAAACACAGGACGGATCGATGGATATTACAAAAATGATGAATACAGCTGGACAAATGATGAATACGGTCTCTCAAGTTTCTTCGATGGTCAAGGGAGTAGGGGGGTTCTTCAAAGTTTAGATGGGTAAAATAAAAAAGTAGACGTAAAAAGTGACCCAGCCACTTTTTACGTCTACTTAAGTTTGCCCTAATTCAATCGTTGATCTCAATTCGATTCCCTTTCACTTTAGGCAGATTAAGCGTTAGGATGCCATCGCGATGCCTAGCCCTTACATTTTGTTCATCGATTGGTTTTAAAAAGGAAATGGTTTTTGTTAACTGACTAGATGATTGCGTATTTTGAATGAAGCCTGGGGGTTGGCGAAACTTTTCCCCTACTTTGGACTTCGTGGAGATGGTCACGGATTGTGGCAATAAATCGATGGAAATTTGGCTCCTGGGAATACCGGGCAAGCTTGCGGTAAGGATATATTCCGAATTTGTTTCATCAAGGTAGATGGGGAAAGTTTGTTCTTTAGCTGAGCCAAAGAATCCGTCCAGGGACTGTAGCATGCCTCTGGCGGGCCTTTCAGAGAACAAACGATCCATTTTGTTAATGAAGTGGGTAAAAGGTTCTTTTCTTTCTTGGGGTTGATCATTCTTTTCAAAAGGGGTCATCACGGTCCTCCTATCTAAAAAACTCCTTTGCCTATAGGCTATGTAGAGGCTAAAGATGTGTGAATGGACATAAGTGGTTTAGATATAGACCCACGGGGAATAACAATATTAAACATAATCTTGGGGATGGGGGATTGAAGATGACTGGAAGCAGTAATTTATCATACATAGATCGAGGCGAAGGAAAAGATACACTATTGTTTATTCATGGATTTTGCGGGAGCCATGAATATTGGCAGAAGCTAATTCCAAACTTGCAGAAAAAGTATAGAGTCATTGCGGTCGACCTGCGTGGCCATGGAGCAAGCGAATCGAATGTAACATCTTTTTCTATTGAAGATATGGCTGAGGATATTGCACTCTTTTTAGAAGACCAGGATATCGAGCAGGTATATTTATTCGGGCATTCTCTAGGAGGCTATATAACTTTGGCCTTTGCTGAGAAGTTCCCGGAAAAATTGAACGGATTCTCACTTATTCATTCTACTGCTTTTCCGGATGATGAGGGAGGGAAGGAAGGGCGCATGAAGGCAGTTGAAAAAATTGAGGCTGATGGTATGCCGCCTTTCATTGATGGACTCATCCCTAAGTTATTTGCGGATTCCAATGACCCTCAAATCGAGCAGGTTAAGAGGATTGGATATCAAACGAGGGAAACAGCGGCAATTGGATCGTTACATGCTATGAGAAATAGAAAAGATAAAAATTACGTCTTACAGGATACCAAGCTACCAGTCCTTTTGGTCGCAGGTGAAAAGGATAAAGTCATCGCCCCGGAAAAGACCTTTTCCATAAAGGGTAAGAATATAAAAGAGGTAGTCCTAGAAGGATGCGGCCATATGGGAATGCTTGAAGACCCTGAAAGGCTTGCGAGTGAAATTGAACATTTCATTGAAGAAGTCAAATAGTAGAAGGTGAAAATTTTATCAATTGGTGAAAGCTAAAATTACACTAACTATGGACCTAAGCAGTTTTAGGTCTTTTTTTGTTTGGCAGTATATCCCAACTGGTCAACCAAACGTTTATTCGGTAAACTATTATGTACAAAGAGGTGACTAGTATGATTGGAAAGAAATCACTTTCGGAATTAATAAAAGAATTAAGGGAAAATGAAAATATCATTAATTGGCATGAAATTGAACCGCGGGAAGCGAAGACGAGACCGTTGCCTTCCAGCGTTGACGATAGAATTAAAAATGCTTTGCAAAAAAGAGGGATTGGTGACCTGTATAGCCATCAATACACAGCATATGAAACATTGAGGAAAGGAGAAAATATTGTAGCCGTAACCCCTACGGCTTCGGGAAAAACACTATGTTATAACCTTCCAGTGTTACAATCCATTGCAGAAAATGGGGAAAACCGTGCGTTGTATATTTTCCCGACTAAAGCTCTAGCCCAAGATCAGAAAAGCGAACTGAACGAGATAATCAGTGAAATGGGGATAGACATCAAAAGCTACACCTACGATGGGGATACTTCGCCTGCCATTCGCCAGGTGGTGAGAAAGGCTGGTCATATCGTGATTACAAACCCGGATATGTTGCATTCGGCCATTTTACCGCATCATACAAAGTGGGTGAGTCTCTTTGAAAATCTCAAGTATGTCGTCATTGATGAACTCCATACATATAGGGGCGTGTTTGGAAGCCATGTTGCCAATGTCATTAGAAGGTTGAAACGAATCTGTAAATTTTATGGAAGTAATCCGATCTTTATATGTACATCCGCTACAATCGCCAACCCGAAGGAATTGGCGGAGCAGCTAACTGGTAATCCCATGCGCTTAATAGATGATAACGGAGCGCCTAGCGGTAGAAAACACTTCGTTTTTTATAATCCGCCAATTGTTAATAAGCCCTTGAACATCAGGAAAAGTGCAACTGTAGAGGTTAACAACCTAGCAAAGGAATTCTTGAAGAATAAAATCCAGACCATCGTTTTTGCTCGTAGCCGAGTTAGAGTGGAAATCATATTAAGTCATTTGCAGGACCTCGTGAAAGGTCAAATCGGGTCGAAATCCATTAGGGGCTATCGCGGAGGATATCTCCCAAAACAAAGAAGGGAAATAGAACGGGGCTTAAGGGAAGGCGATATTCTAGGTGTTGTCAGTACGAACGCTTTAGAATTGGGAGTGGATATAGGGCAGTTACAGGTATGTGTCATGACAGGATACCCGGGAAGTGTGGCGAGTACATGGCAACAGGCTGGGAGAGCAGGGAGAAGGCATGGGGAAGCTTTGATACTGATGGTGGCAAGTTCTACCCCCATAGATCAGTACATTGTACAAAATCCAGAATACTTTTTTGACCGTTCTCCTGAATCGGCCCGGATTAATCCGGAAAACTTAATTATTCTGGTTGACCATTTAAAGTGTGCCGCTTACGAACTCCCTTTTAAGGAAAATGAAGAATTTGGTCCCTTGGATGTGAAAGAAATTTTGGAGTATCTAGTGGAAGAAAGGGTTATTCACCAAAATGGTGATACATTCTACTGGGCCAATCAATCTTTCCCGGCTGGAAATATCAGTTTACGGTCTGCGTCCCAAGAAAATGTCGTTATAGTCGATCAATCAGAAACGGCAAATGTAAAAATAATCGGGGAAATGGATAGGTTTAGCGCTATGACACTCCTACATGATGAGGCAATTTATTTACATGAAGGAGTCCAGTATCAAGTTGAAAAACTAGATTGGGAACATAAAAAGGCATATGTGCGGGAAGTGGACGTGGAATATTACACAGATGCAAACTTAGCCGTACAGCTAAAAGTACTGGAAATAGATAAAACGGTCAATACGAGGGAATCGTCAATCAATTATGGCGATGTTACCATAAATATCTTACCAAGCATCTTTAAAAAGATAAAACTAACGACATTTGAAAACATAGGGTCAGGTCCCATTTACTTACCAGAGGAAGAACTGCATACTAGCGCAACTTGGTTGGAAATAAAAGAAGTTGATTCCACACTTGGCGAAAAAACACTGGAGCAGCTCCTACAAGGGGTTGCTAATGTTTTGGGACACGTAGTTCCCATTCTTGTTATGTGCGATAGGAATGATATCCATGTCGTTGCCCAAATAAAAGCGGCACATACCCAGCTACCCACTATATTTATGTACGATCATTATCCAGGTGGAATAGGGCTAGCTGAAGATGTTTATAAGCGTTTTGACCAGGTGAAAGAGGCAGCGAAGAATCTTATAAGAAAATGCCCATGCAAAGATGGGTGCCCTTCATGTATAGGGACTGAAATAGAAGGGGTACGTGCCAAAAAGAGAAGTGTGGAGTTGCTAGACCAATTTTAGTTGAAAGAAAGAACGAGTTAATTTTAAAGCTCTCCGGATGTTGAACCTGTATTTTCGGTAAAACCATTCAATGGCCGGATTACATGAATAGAGGTGTAGCTTTTTGTCATTGAAAAATAAACTGAATCGCATGATGCCCCATATGAACCATGAAACACAAGATAGACAACCACTGATAAAGGAATGCGACGACATGGTGAAAACTGACATTCCATTTCTTGAAAAGTGGCTTGGAAATGACACGAGTGCCTACCATTTTGATGGAGATTATTGCTTCGTCCGTGAAGTTCGTTATCCCTTGGAACATAAACATGGTTTGTATTCGTTCCTGGAGTTGAAGGGGATAGTAAAGGCATGGAATCAATCTTCTGTAGAGCACCCCTTGTCTGCTAAAGGGATTAAGGGCGAAGATCTCTTTTTCTTTGATACGGAAACGACAGGACTAGGTGGTGGGGCAGGCAACACCATCTTTTTACTGGGTTACGCTTATTTTGAAGGGGATGAAGTCGTCGTCAAACAGCATATCCTGCCCCAGCCTGGTAGCGAGGTCCCGCTTTACCAAAGCTTTCTTGAGAACATCAATTATGAAACACTTGTTACGTATAATGGAAAGGCATTTGACTGGCCACAGTTAAAAACAAGGCATACCTTGATAAAGGAACATGTCCCGAAGCTTCCGGAATTCGGTCACTTTGATTTATATCATGCTTCAAGACGGCTCTGGAAAGATAAATTAGAACGAGTGAAATTATCTGCAGTGGAAACGGACATTTTAGGGTTTGAACGCGAAGATGATATCCCAGGGTACTTGGCACCAATGATTTATTTCGATTTTGTTGAACGGAAGAATCCGGACATTCTTTTTGGAATCATGAAACATAATGAATTGGATATTTTATCGCTAATCACCTTGTATATTCACTTGTCCCGAAAAATCCTACAAATGGACGGATATACGGAAGAATCATTGGAGATTGCCCGTTGGTTCGCCTACTTAGGGAAAAAGGAAGACTCTGTGGAGGCGTATGAAAAAATAAGGGAAGTCGGAAATGAGGAAGACCGGATCTCGGCAGGTCATGCAATAGCTTTTCAGAAAAAGAAACAAGGGAAATTTGACGAGGCACTTACAATCTGGAAGGAAGTAGCGTTAAATGGGATACCTCGGTTGAGGATTCAGGCTCAGATTGAATGCGCAAAAATTTTGGAGCACCAATCCAAGAATCCCGCTGCTGCCCTTACTTGCACCAAGAAGGCATATCAAGAAATGCTGGAAATGGGCAATGGGAATAGGCTGAACTTGGAGAAAAAACTTTTGGAATTAGAAAAAAGGATGTTGCGGCTTGAAAGAAAAAATAGACTCCTACAATAAAAGCTCTAATGATTAATAAGTAACTACCAATTGCCAAATTCTTCTTGTGATAAAAATGTAGTAAACAAGTATTGTAGCCTCAAGTCATAATGTGTAAAATGATAGTCGTCGAGGATGAATGTAGAGACATCCATCCGTTCAATAAATTTAATAGTGAAAGCGGAGCGAAGAAATGTATAAAACCACATTATTTCTATTTTTTGTTGTCCTATGTTTGACGATTGTTTTATTTACATCATTAAAAGATAGTTTTTATTCTTTTTTATAAAAAGCACGAGGTAAAGCTGCCCACATAAGATGATACGTAGTTTGAATTTTACTTTGATTATTGGATTAATTGATATAAATAGGTTATTTCATCAGTACACGTCTACCCTTTTTTTCATAGTCTGTAATGGTAAGGCAAAACTTATCTTGATGAAAGGGGACGAATTATATATGTATTTTCGTAATTGTGGGGGATATCACTCAAATGTAATGGGAGCACACTCCAATGTAATGGGGGCACACTCAAATGTAATGGGGGCACACTCAAATGTAATGGGGGCACAATCCAATGTGATGGGAGCAAAATCCAATGTAATGGGGGCACAATCCAATGTGATGGGAGCGCAACACTATCCGACTGCTGTTTCTCCAGTACATGGTCAAACCCAGGCTCTTCCTACGCAAACGGCACCGGCACAAGTATCTCCTACTCAGCAATACGTAAACACAAATGTATCTAATACAGTGATTCCTGTTATTCACCCATCGCATACAACAACGGTTAATAAACATTGCAACACATATAAACACTATTTCCCGCATACTCAATCTGTAGTGAACGAGTGTTACACTCAAAACTTGATTTGTGGTATGCCGCCAGTCAATCCTTGCTGCCCACCTAGGCAATTTGGATACTGAAAAAATTAAGGGCCTAATAAGCCCTTATTTTTCTTACATAATGTCTGAAAGGGGGAGTGGTCTTTAGATGAAGGTTTTGTATCTAACTGGTTATAAAGCATTCGAATTAGGGATATTTAAAAATGATCATGAAGGCGTACAATACATAAAAAAAGCGATTAGACAACGGCTCATTCCCATAGTCGAGGATGGACTTGAATGGGTGATCATTTCCGGTCAGTTAGGATCGGAGCTATGGGGGGCTGAGGTGGTATTCGAGGTGAAAGAGGAGTACCCTTCCTTAAAATTGGGCGTGCTTACTCCTTTTTTGAATCAGGAAGAGTCATGGAATGAGACGAATCAGGATTTCTACCGTTCCATTTTGACACGTGCCGACTTTGTCGAATCAATTTTCAAGAAGCCTTATGAAGGACCACAGCAGTTGAAAGTTAAAAATCGTTACATGGTCAAGAAAAGTGATGCCATGTTGATTGTTTTCGATCCTGAAAAGGAAGGATCTGCAAAATATCCATATTATGAAGCCATGAAAAAAGCGGGATCCCTAGCCTATCCCATTTACCAGATTAGCTTTGACGATTTGCAGCAAGTAGCGGAAGAGGATAACTGGGCTAACGATTAAACCATAAAGCAATAAATCATGGACTAAATGTTGTTTCCAGAGCATAATCATATTATGATGAAAATTAGAAACAAAAGGTAGTCCTGCAAGTCGAAAAAAATTTGTCCTTATTTTAAATAAAAATGTGTTTGTTTGACAAATCCAAGCAGATTTGAAAAAATAATAAAAAGTCGATTGTATTGGCGAAAGTATTGAGGTGAAGTCTTATGCTATCCGATAAGATAAAATTAACGGCTAAAGATATTCTTGAAAAAGATTTTAAAACGGCTATGCGAGGTTATAAACCTGAAGATGTAGACCAGTTTCTAGATCTTATCATCAAGGATTATGAAGTGTTTCATCAGGAAATTGAAGATCTTAAACAAGAAAATCTTAAATTGAAAAAACAAACCGAAGAGAATCCGAAACGTCCGAGTCAACCTGCTCCAGGAGCAACTCCTGGAACTACAAACTTTGATATTTTAAAACGGTTATCCAACTTAGAAAAGCATGTCTTTGGAAATAAACTGTTCGATTAATTGCTTGGTTTTATTTCTTTTTTGAAATTGTATTGTGTTTTATTTGTTTATGGGTTATAATCATTAATGTTATGTTAACGTTTGGGTAATTGCTGCTGCATTTATGCAGTTGAGGAAAGTCCATGCTCGCACGGGCTGAGATGCCCGTAGTGTTCGTGCCTGGCGAAAAAATAAGCTTGGGCAGCAGTCTTTGACTGTTGACGGCCGGGAAAATGCCTAAGTCCTTTTGGATATGGCATGAATACCTATAAAAGTGCCACAGTGACGGAGCCTTTGCAGAAATGCAAAGGGTGGAACGAGGTAAACCCCACGAGCGAGAAACCCAAATTAATGGTAGGGGCGCTTTCTTCCTTGGAATTGAACGAGGAGAAGGACAGAAGCATCGCTTCTGTAGATAGATGATTACCGCCGAAGTACGAGACGCAAGTCGCTTGCAGTACTGAGGAACAAAACATGGCTTACAGAACGTTACCATATAACAATTAAAGAACAACTCTCCTTGTGAAAGGAGAGTTTTTGTTTTGTTTATGAAATTTTATCTAATCTAAATATGTCAATACAATGTCGGATTTCCCCTTCTTAACACTACGTGTGTAAAATACTTTATCATGGAAGTATAAACTAGTGTACTATCGGAGGTTTTCAACATGAGGGATATGCAGGTTGGTTTTCCGGAAGTGTTTTCATTGGCTGATACCATGCTGCAGCAAATGCAGGAGGGGGCTTTGGTCTATACTGAAGAAGGATTAATTATCCAATGGAATAAGGCGGCGGAGAAAATTATCGGATACTCTGATTTTAATCAATTTGGCCATTTATTTCCTTCTTTATTTGCCAGTGAGCATGAGGTTGAAATGATGAGTAAGGAATTACGAAGTAGTCAATCCTATACTGGCTCTCCAATTATGATCCGTAAAAATGGAGAGCGATTTAAAAGTAAAATGAAAATTAGTGGAATCTCATTAAAGGGACAAATGTTTTACTCTGTTATTTTTGATCATCATGATTTTCAGGTAAGGGAAGAAACAGAAAGGATCCTTGCTGAAAAAATTTTCATGAATATTGAAGAGAGTGTCTTATATACGGACAAGCATGGTGTCATTCTATCCGTGAACCCAGCCTTTCAAATCATGACAGGATATACAGAAGAAGAGGCAATTGGAAAAAAGCCAAATATTCTTCAATCCGGATATCATAAAAAAGATTTTTATGATGCCATGTGGAAAGAGATAGGGGAATGTGGAAGATGGAGCGGAGAAATCTGGAATAGACGAAAAAATGGTGAGGTTTTCCTTGAGTGGTTAACGATTCTTGCCATTACGAATGAATCTGGAGAAGTCACACACTATGTTGCGTTGTTTTCTGATATCACCGATAGGAAGCATCAGGAAAATCAACTGCAAAAACTGATTCGGTATGATGCTTTGACGGGAATGGCTAACCGTTCTTTATTGAATGAAGAGCTGTGCCGCTTAATCGATATGTCTGAAAAATTCAATCAAACACTCGCTGTGTTACACTTAGACCTTGCACGATTTAAAGCGATTAATGAAACACTAGGTCATGGATATGGGGATTTATTGCTGAAAAAAGTTGCAGCAAGAATAAAGAGAATGTTGAAAAACGAAAATGTGATTGCACGAATTGGCGGCGACGAGTTTATCATTGTCTTGCCCCATTTAAAGCATGTAAAAGAAGCTGTCCACGTCTCTGAGGATGTCATTTCAACACTCAAACAGCCTTTTTATTTATATGACGAAGAGGTATATACATCAGTTAGTGTAGGAATTAGTTTATATCCCTTTGATGGCTCACAGGTTGAAACATTATTAATAAATGCTGAAAAATCGTTACAAAAAGCGAAGGCCAATGGGGTTAATAGCTTTGAATTATATCATGAAGATTTACAAACGGGGAATGATACCCGGAGAAGAACAATAGAAAATAGGCTACATACAGCAATCGAAAACAACGAGCTTCAGGTTCACTATCATCCGCAGGTCCATCTTGAAACAGGGAAAGTGGTGGGTGTGGAAGCACTCCTGCGTTGGAGTGTTCCTGAATTAGGACAGGTTTCTCCTGCCGAGTTCATTCCTATTGCGGAAGAAACGGGACTGATCATCCCAATCAGCCATTGGGTCATTAAACAGGCATGTGAGGAAATTAGAAAATTCCATATTTCTGGGTATCCTGATTTAAAGATAAGTATCAATATATCAGGATTGCATTTCACCCAGGAAAACTTTGCGAAAGAAGTCATTGGCCTCATACAAGACACTAACATCAATCCCCATCGTGTGGAGTTGGAATTGACCGAAAGCATAATCATGCCTAATGCCCAGAATTCGATAAAAAAATTAGTCGCACTCAAGCAACAGGGATTTAAATTGTCCATTGATGATTTTGGGACTGGTTATTCATCATTGAGTTACTTGCGAAAATTCCCTATTGATACTCTTAAAATCGATCAAAGTTTTATTAAAAACGTAGATAATGACAAAGATGACTCGGCAATAGTGATAGCGATTATTACTATGGCTATGACGCTTAATCTGGAAATCATAGCAGAAGGCGTGGAACTTAAAAAGCAAGTAGACTTTTTGAAAACGCAAAAGTGTGATATCATTCAAGGGTTTTACTTGTCAAAACCGTTACCCGTTACTGAATTGCATGACTTTTTGGAAATGTGGAAACCGATTTTGATTATAGGAAAGAAGGTGCATGACGAATGAAACAATTCGATATTATTGCAACATCAGCAATGGGATTGGAATCTATTGTTGCAAAGGAAGTCCGTGACTTGGGTTACGACTGTGAAGTTGAAAACGGAAAAATTATGTACAAAGGGGACCAAATGGCCATAGCCCGCTCTAATTTATGGTTACGCAGTGCCGATCGTGTGAAAATTAAGGTCGCTGAATTCAAGGCGTATTCCTTTGATGAGCTGTTTGAAAAAACCAAAGCCTTGAATTGGGAAGATTACCTATCTGTAGATGTTGAGTTTCCAGTCAGCGGTAAATCAGTTAAATCCCAGTTGTATAGTGTTCCTGATTGTCAGGCCATCGTGAAAAAAGCGATTGTCGATCGATTGAAAAGTAAGTATAAGCAAGTTTCCTGGTTTGAAGAGACAGGCCCATTATTTAAAATTGAAGTATCGATTTTAAAAGATTTAGTAACACTTACGATAGATACATCAGGAGCTGGATTACATAAACGTGGCTACCGCACTGGGCAAGGTGAAGCACCTCTTAAAGAAACCTTGGCGGCAGCGTTGGTAATGCTCACGAACTGGAAACCAGATAAACCATTCATCGACCCATTCTGTGGTTCCGGGACGATTCCTATTGAAGCGGCACTGATTGGACAGAATATTGCTCCTGGATTTAACCGTGACTTCATTTCCGAAACCTGGTCTTGGATGGATAGCAAGGTTTGGGATGAAGCGAGAACCGAAGCTGAGGATTTGGCTGATTACGATCAGTATTTGGATATTTCAGGATGTGATATTGATCACCGCATGGTCGAAATCTCAAAAGCCAATAGTTTCGAAGCAGGTCTTGGAGATTTGATTGATTTCAAACAAATGCAGGTGAGGGATATCTCGACGAGGAAGGAATATGGCGTCATTGTGGGGAACCCACCATATGGGGAACGTCTTGGTGAAAAGAAAGCCGTTGAGCAGATGTATAAAGAGATGGGAGAGGCATTTAAAAAGCTTGATACATGGTCTATTTACATGATTACCTCAAACCCGGACTTTGAACAGTTTTATGGGAAACCAGCTACGAAAAAAAGGAAGCTGTTCAATGGATTCATTAGGACGGACTTTTATCAATATTGGGGAAAAAGGCCGGCAAGACAACCTAGAGGCGAATAAGTAGGTATAATATAATATAAGATTTTGAAAAGTCAGGACATTTTATCTAAAGTGGGTTCTATTCTTGATTATCCCTTCCATTTCTGTTATTCTGATAGTGAATTATTTTTGTTCAGATTTAAGGAATACCTTATTAATCAGTGAGCAAGGATAGTAATATAATGTGTGGCAAACACACTAGGAGGCAACAAAAATGGAACAAGGTAAAGTAAAATGGTTTAACGCAGAAAAAGGTTTTGGATTCATCGAACGCGAAGGTGGAGACGATGTATTCGTACATTTCTCAGCTATCCAAGGAGAAGGTTTCAAAACACTTGAAGAAGGCCAAGATGTTACATTTGATGTAGAACAAGGTCAACGCGGACCGCAAGCATCAAACGTAAACAAAGCTTAATTCAACCTTATAGTATTTACAGACAGGCTCTCTAGGGAGTCTGTCTTTTTGTTTTTTGGCAATCCCTAGCAATATAAACACCATAGTACATAAAACTTTTTAATAGCCATGACAAAATACCTTGACTATGTGAAGGAATTGAAGGATAATATACTTTTGCCTAGATATATTTTAAAACCTGAATTCATATACTTAAGATAGATAAAAGGGGAGACCAGGATGCTAAAAACACTGCCTTTTTCGGTAACAAAGGAAGATTCTTTTTATGATAAGCTTTCAGAATGGATGGGTGATGTTTTTTACGATATTCTTCCCGAAAAAGGATTCGAGCTACGCGACGAACAAATATTCATGGCTTTTCAACTAGAAAAGGCCTTTAAGGAAAAAAATATAAGTTTCGCAGAAGCTGGTGTAGGGACGGGTAAAACATTGGTTTATCTGTTATATGCAATCTGTTATGCCAGATACACCAATAAACCGGCAATCATTTCCTGCGCTGATGAGACTTTGATTGAACAACTCGTTAAAGAAGAAGGCGACATACAAAAAATAAAGAGCGCCTTAGGTATTGAAGTGGATGTTAGGCTTGCGAAATACCACGATCAATATGTATGCCTAAAGAAGCTGGATCATGCTGTGAATCATGAGGATTCTGAGGGCATCGATCAGCTATTTGATGAACTCCCTAAATTTGTGCATAACAATTCATCTATGAATGCTTATACGCCTTATGGGGATCGTAAACAATATCCATACCTTAATGATGAAGATTGGTCTAAAGTAGGCTGGGACCAGTTACAAAATTGCTTTACCTGTGATAAACGTCAGCGTTGTGGACAAACACTTTCCCGTGATCATTACCGGAAATCAAGTGACTTAATCATTTGTTCACATGATTTCTTCATGGAACATGTTTGGACGAAAGATAAGCGCAAGCGTGAAGGACAACTACCGTTATTGCCAGAACATAGTTGTGTAATCTTCGACGAAGGTCATTTACTCGAATTCTCTGCACAAAAGGCTCTAACATATAAAGTGGGTGAACAAACCCTCGCTTCAGTTTTGGAGTTGTTAACAGCTAATCAAGTGCGTGAGGAAACGCTGTACATCATAGAAGATTTAATTGATATCAACGAAGAGTTTTTTGATTTGCTCGACGAAAAGGCAATTCATGTAAGTGGTTCAAACCGATATGAAATACCGATGTCGAAAGAAATCACCAATTTTGCTAAAAGACTTCATGAAAAGGTGGAAGAACTAGAAGAAAGCCTTGTTTTTGAATCGGAAATGTATACGATTAACGACTATGATTTGAAAGTCACTGAAGAGTATTTAGAACAGTTGGGATACTCACTTTCTCTCTTCGTGAAAGATGAACAAGCCGTTTCGTGGTTTGAAGAAAATGAAATGACTAAAACGTTGGTCATCATGCCTAGACTTGTCCAGGATATTTTATCTGAACAAGTATTCTCGAAAAAAATTCCATACATTTTTTCATCAGCGACCTTATCCGATAATAAATCATTCCAATATATTGCGGATAGCTTGGGGATTAAAAAGTTCGATAGCTTCTCGGTTGAATCTCCATTTGATTATGAAGAAGTGATGAAGATGAACATGCCGACCTTTGAAAAAGGAGATCGGTTAGCTAAACTCAATTATACAATGGGAACAATTGAGGAGAACAAAGGACGGACACTCGTATTGTTTCAATCAAAAGAAGAGTTGCTTTGGTTCAAGGAGAACTGCAGGAAGGGTGATTATCCTTTCTATTTTGAAGGTGAATCGGAGATTAGCGACCTTGTTAAAAAGTTTCAGGAAGAAGAGCATTCCGTTCTGTTCTCCTATCATTTATGGGAAGGCCTGGATGTACCGGGAGATTCATTGCAGAATGTAGTGATACACTCCCTCCCATTCCCGCCACATGATCCTGTATTCGAAGCTAAGAGGAACTCGGTCACCGATCCATTTGAAGCCGTTGACCTCCCGTATATGCTTCTTCGTTTACGTCAGGGTATTGGACGTTTAATCCGGACCAGCAACGACTCTGGAACTGTACAAATACTGATTGACAATGATTTATCAAATCAAGTTAAAGAAAAAATCATTTCTGTCCTTCCGGTATCTCTTTAATAAAAAAACATGTTAAGGTCCAAGGGAAATCCCCTTGGACCTTTTATGAATTCAATTCGTTCTGATGTGATTTTCCCTTGTATAATATGGTAAAGTGTAATGTGAAAGGGGATGTTTTATTTGACAGGTAGCGTGGAGCAAGTAGAAAGAGAATTTAAAGAATACGTCAAGAAAATATCGGCATATAACGAGGCGCTTGCACTCATATTCTGGGACTTGCGTACGGGAGCTCCCAAAAAGGGTGTGGAGCAACGATCTGAAGTGATTGGGGTGCTCTCCTCTGAAGTTTTCAATATGACCACAAGTTCCGAAATGAAGCGGTTTATTGATGAGCTCACAACAGAGAAAGCAGAACGAAAACTTAGTGAAGTAACGATGAAAATGGTACAGGAATGTAAGAAAACCTTTGAGAGAAATAATAAGATTCCAGCAGATGAATATAAGGAATTCGTGATATTACAATCCCGTTCGGAAAGTGCGTGGGAAGAAGCAAGGGAAAAAGCGGACTTTTCTATATTTGAACCTTACCTTGAGAGAGTTGTCGCCTATACTCGTAAATTTGTTGAATATTGGGGATACAAGGACCAGCCATACGATACTTTGTTAGATATGTATGAACCGGGTATGACCGTTGAGATCCTAGATAGAGTATTTGGTGAGCTTCAGGCGAGCATCGTTCCCTTGGTCAAGCAAATTGCCGATAGTAAGCATCAACCTGGGACAGATTTCCTTTATAAGGAATTTCCTAAGGAAAAACAACAGCAATTCAACCACGAAGTTTTAAAACAAATCGGGTACGATTTTAAGGCTGGTAGGCTTGATGAAACCGTCCATCCATTTGCAACTGGAATCAATAGAGGCGACGTTCGTGTTACGACCCGGTATGACGAACGTGATTTTAGAGGCGCAATTTTTGGCACCATCCATGAGTGTGGCCACGCTATTTACGAGCAGAATATTGCTGAGGAGTTAACGGGTACACTTCTCGATAGTGGGACTTCGATGGGAATCCATGAATCTCAATCTCTATTTTTTGAAAACTTCATTGGCCGAAGCTTAAGTTTCTGGAAAAACCAATATTCGCTTTTAAAGGAGTTTGCTCCCGAGCAGTTCGCGGATGTTGCACTTGAAGATTTCTATCGTGGAATTAATGAATCGAAGCCTTCTTTTATCCGTATTGAAGCCGATGAGTTAACATACCCACTACATATCATGATTCGCTATGAATTGGAAAAGGCTCTCTTTAATGGTGAGCTTGAAGTGAAGGACTTACCAAGTGCATGGAACAAAAAATACGAGGAGTATCTGGGTATCATACCTGAAGATGATGCAGTGGGTGTTTTGCAAGACGTCCATTGGTCTGACGGAAGTTTTGGGTATTTTCCATCCTATGCACTTGGCTATATGTATGCCGCTCAATTTAAACATGCGATGCTGCAGGATTTACCACAATTTAATGAACTTTTGGAAGCGGGTAACATTGAACCTATCAGGAATTGGCTTAACGAAAAGGTCCATAAATTCGGTAAGTTGAAAAAACCCTTAGAGATTTTGAAAGAAACAACGGGGGAAGGTTTGAATGTGCAATATTTAATCGAGTATCTAGAAGAAAAGTATAAAGCGGTTTATAAAGTTAAATAACATGGATAAAGTGAAGCCTTGGCAACTTGCCAAGGCTTTCTTTAATCACCAAAATTTAAAACCCTTTGAACCTGGTGGGGCATTTTGAATGATATCAATAAATGGAATGGTATAGGCGAAAAGAATAAGTGCTGCGGTTATTCCAAGCCATAATTTCCAGTTTTCAAAAACGAGAGAAATCGTTGCATCCTCATTTGATTCACCTACTGGGAATTCTTCATTTCCCTTTGGAGCAAAGAAGGCCAATTGGATGAAAATAATAATATATAAAACGATTCCAATAAATAGTATGGTTCCACCGATTGCCTGGGCGATTTGATAAGGAATCCACTCAAGTGCCTGTGCTGACTCCCCATAAGTAGAAAAAGATGAGCGACGAGGTGCACCCAGTAGTCCGGCAATATGCATAGCCCCAGACATGATGGACATTCCGATTGCCCAAAAGATACCTTGAATGATGGCTAATTTATTAAGTTTTTTAGTCAATATCCGTCCAGTCAAATGAGGAACCAGCCAATAAGAAATGCCGAAAAAAGTTAGAATTACTGAAGTGGCCAATGTTAAATGAAAATGTCCCGTTACCCATATGGTATTATGAACAACCTGGTTCAATTGGTTCGATGCATTGACAAGTCCCCCGGCTCCAGCTGGGACGAAAGCCACCATCCCGATAAAAGGAACGGTAAAACGGGCATCGCCCCAAGGGAGTTTTAGGAACCATCCGAATAAACCTGTAGCATTTTGTGAACGTCCGTATTTTTCAAAAGTGCCGAATAAAGAAAAAGCAGTCATTAAAGAAGGGATTACGACCAAGAAAGTTAATGCAACTTGTATATATTTCCAAACAGGGTCTATTCCTGGCTCAAGCAATTGATGATGAAGCCCGACAGGAATGGAGAACAACAGAAATAAAATAAAAGACATCCTCGCTAATGAATCCGAAAATATTTTACCGCCAATGATCTTAGGAATCACTACATACCAGCACATATAGGCTGGTAGCAACCAGAAATAAACAAGTGGATGACCAAAATACCAGAACAAAGTCCTGCTTGCTAAAATGTTAATCGAATCAACCCATCCTAAAGACCAAGGAAGAAGCTGGAACAAGACGGTGATAGCGCCCCCTAACGTGGCTACGAACCATAATAAAGTATTGACCACAGCCATGAAACTTAATAAGGGGCTGGATTTTCCCTTGTTATTTTTCCGCCATTTATGGTATGTCACCAATAGGGAGCCACCGCTAAACCAACTGCCAACGATGACAAGTGTCAATCCCCCATAGAAAATAGGATGGGCTTGAAGAGGGGCATAAAAAGTATAAAGGACGGAAGCTTCGTTTAATAACACCATAAGAGCCGCCATTGCCGTTCCAACTGTCATTGTCCAAAAACCAACCCAGCCTGAGAATCTTGCCCATTTGGTTAAAGGTCCTATGGTTTTACTGATTGCTGAAAGATGAAACCCCAAAATGAAGAAGGTCGTAAGAATTAGTGCGAGTAAAACGCCATGGACAGTAAGTAGTTGATAATAGGTTATTCCTGCAGGCAATTCGACTTTGCCTGAACGTACAAGTGTTTGAAGGAGTCCCGCAAAGCCCCCTAGTCCCAAGGCAATGATGGCAACATAGAAATGTGCCATGGAAAGCTTCGCATCAAGTGGGTGAATTTTTTCGTTATCAATAGCTTTTGTCATTTTGAAACCACCTCAATTTGAGCGCTCATCATATGGTGACCAACTCCGCAGTATTCATTGCATATAATTAGGTTTTCCCCCACTTTATTGAAAGTAGCGGTATATTCACTGACATAACCAGGTTCAAGCATCATATTGACATTTGTCCCGGCTACTTCAAATCCGTGGATGACATCCTTGGTTGTCGCAATGATTTTGACAGTCGCCCCCTTTGGAATCTCCACCTTTGCTGGGCTGTACGAAAAAGCCGAAGCCACAAATACTAATTCATAATCCCAATCCTTTCCGTCTACTTTATGTAATCCGGGATCATTGAAGGGGGCAGTGGTATCAACCTTTTCAGGGTCGATGGTTACTAAACAGCTTGGTGGCTGGTTCCCTAAATAGAAAGCACTTACCCCTAGAACTGTTAAGAAAATGAGTAGGGCGACCGTTCCTAAAATGAGCCAAATCTTTTCAAACTTATGCATATGCATCATTTATCCTCCTCACTTAACCTAAACGACCCGTAAATAAAAAATAAATGCTGACCCAAATCACTATTAGAAAAATTCCAAGTAGTAAAACCGAAGCGAGTGTGCCTTTCAAATCAGAATCTTGTTTTATTTGTGTTTTGTTCTTGCCAGTAGGTTCGGACATTTTTTCACACCTTTCCCATTAGAAAAAAATAGAGTAACTAAGCTACTTAATCATACAAAAGTACCAGATGAATAGTAGCTGTTTTTTCTCATTTCACAAATTGTTCAATCATTGTCTTAACAAGTTGGAAATAGGGGAATATTGAAACGTTAAGGAAAGTGTTGGTTTGAAAGGAAGGCGTATTGTGAAAGTATTGTGAAGTTTATGAACTTGCCATTTATATTCCATACGAAAGGATATCTCCAAGATATATTTTTTTTGAATTTTCAAATAACACGAATGATAAACTATCATTTTAATTTTAAGTTCGTTTTTTTATCAAGTTTTTCTTTTCAAATTGTGAAGGCATTGTTATAATTCTTGTATTATTAAAAATAAATTTTTTTCACTCGTATAATCGCAGGAATATGGCCTGCAAGTTTCTACCGGATTACCGTAAATAATCTGACTATGAGTGAGTAATAGATCTTGTCGCGACTTGAAGGGACTTTATATATCCTTTTTCATGAATGCCCAAGAAATATTGCTTCACTCTACTATGTGATGCAATGTTTCTTGGGCATTTTTCATTTACCAGGAAACAATGACATGACTTAAAATAATCAATCATCTTAGATTGGGAGGAATCTTCATGCAACTATTAAAAGAAAAAATCTTGTCAGAGGGGCAAGCGTTATCTAAAGACATTTTAAAAGTGGATTCATTCTTGAACCACCAAATGGATCCTGTGCTAATGAAAGAAATCGGTAAAGAATTTGTAAAACGATTTGCACATAAAGAGATAACAAAGGTGCTTACGATTGAATCTTCGGGGATTGGACCAGGTCTTATGGCAGCTTTGGAATTGGATGTTCCATTAATTTTTGCTCGTAAACGTAAATCCCTTACATTGACTGAGGGGCTAGTGACGGCATCGGTTCATTCCTTTACTAAAAAAGAAACCAATACTATTTCCGTATCGGATAAGTATATTAAAGCCGGTGATAAAGTCTTAATAATCGATGACTTTTTAGCTGTTGGACAGGCTGCCCGGGGGTTGGCGGATATTTGTAAACAGGTAGGCGCTGAAGTGGTCGGTATAGGAATCGTTATAGAGAAAGCTTTCCAAAGTGGTGGCAAAGATCTTAGGGATCAAGGTTTCCAAGTTGAATCCTTAGCAAGGATCAAGGAGTTGAACGTAGGCCAAATAACATTCATTGAGGAGCGGGAAGGAGCTATCGTTCATGTCTGAAAATCAATCCCCATTGAAAGTTGCATCGTTAGGGTTACAACACGTTCTTGCAATGTATGCTGGTGCCATTGTTATCCCCCTTATTGTTGGTGGTGCTATGGGATTGAACTCGACACAGTTGACCTATTTAGTTTCAATCGACATTTTAATGTGTGGTATTGCGACTTTATTGCAAGTCGTAAAAATGAAATATTTTGGGATTGGCCTTCCTGTAGTACTTGGTTGTACTTTCACCGCAGTAAGTCCGATGATTGCAATTGGTACTCAGTATGGGATGAATAGCATTTATGGGGCCATTCTGGTTTCAGGTTTGATTGTGGTTTTGATCAGTAAGTTTTTTGGGAAGCTATCGAGGTTCTTCCCGCCTGTTGTAACAGGATCGGTAGTTACAATCATTGGAATTACGCTCATTCCAGTGGCCATTAATAATCTGGGGGGCGGACAAGGAGCGGTTGATTTTGGTTCCTTGAATAATGTAGCCCTTGGTTTTGGAACGTTGCTATTCATCATTTTGATGTATAAGTTCTCAACGGGCTTTGCCAGGTCCATTGCTATTTTACTTGGATTATTCTTTGGGACATTTGTGGCTTTCTTCATGGGTAAAGTAGAATTCGGTGCCGTAGAGGGCGCTTCATGGCTTCATATGCCACATTTTTTCTATTTCGGTTTTCCTGAGTTTAATATCACGGCCATCATAACCATGACCCTGGTTGCTGTAGTAAGTTTAGTGGAATCAACAGGTGTTTACTATGCTTTGGGGGAAATCACAGATAAAGAAATTTCTGAAGATGACTTGGCGCGGGGGTATCGTTCGGAAGGATTGGCCAGTATAATCGGTGGTCTGTTTAATGCATTTCCATATACGGCTTTTTCGCAAAATGTGGGCCTGATTCAATTATCGGGCATCAAAACAAGAAATGTCATTTATGTAGCTGCGAGCATGCTCATATTAATTGGTTTCGTACCTAAAATAGGTGCGTTCACAACGATCATTCCTCCATCCGTTTTAGGAGGCGCGATGGTAGCCATGTTCGGGATGGTGATTGCAGCGGGAATTAAAATGCTGAGCAGGGTGGATTTTTCCTCCCAGGAAAATTTATTGATCATTGCCTGTTCAGTAGGTATGGGAATAGGGGTGACGGTTGTTCCCGAGGTGTTCGCAAATATTCCTGGCGGCATCCAGATTCTAACCGAAAATGGTATCGTTGCTGGAAGTTTAACTGCGATCTTCTTGAATATCATTTTCAATGTTATCCCGACAAAAGGGAGAGTAAAGAAAGTGCGTATCGAAGGACAAAAAGTAGCCTGATTATTTTCACATGATCAAAAAATGAGACTGTCTTCCTTATCCGATTCGGTGGGGAGGCAGTTTTTATTTGTCCCCTAGGCAACTGAATTAAAATGGTTGGTTTAAAAAATAAAAAGGAAACTCTCTTCACTTTCTGAATATATTATTAGTATCTGTTTAAGAAAGAAAGTGATAGGAATGGAAAAAAAATATTGTATGCATTGTCGGACCATTTTGAATCAGGAATGTAGATGTTTTGTCTGTGGGAAAGAGGAATTTCAGAACATCATCATCCAAGTACAAAATCAATCTTCCGTGGAGAAAGAAGAATGAAAGAACCCCCTTACCAAGTATGAAGGTAAGGGGGTTCTTTCATGTTGATACTAGCTTTCAATCATCAGAATAATATGAAGGGTTCCAGCCCCTTCGAGGACTACAGGCAAATTGATGGCTTGATTGAAGCCATACATTTTCGTTTGACCGACAAGGACGGTTGGTGGTGTTATATCCATTAAGGTATCATCATTTGCTAAGGAAGTTGCGAGATTACCTGCAAGCATATTACCAAGCTCTGCGGCGAACGACTCTAGCATTTCGCCTTCTAGAGGCATTCCAAACATGACTTCGCCTATTTTACTTACACAGTCACTTGTTCCTTCGATAATTAATCTACCCCGAACGGCACCCGTCATTCCAATAAGTACAGAGATGGATTCCTGTTCAAAAGGTTGCATAATGAGGGAAGGCTTCTGGACATCCGAAGAAAAAGGAAGGACGGACTTCACTGCTGAAATCGTACCGTTTAAAACTTTCGTAATGCTAGCGCTGATTTCCATTTAAATTCCTCCGATTGTATGGTTAATCCTATAATATCAAATTTATAGGGTGAAATACCTATTTTATTGAAAAAAATAATGAAAAATATGTATTTAAGACTACGTGGTTTTTTAGAATTAAATTCAAAGGGATTGGGAAGCTTAACCATATATTGATTAATAAGGAGTGAATTCATGTCATATCTTTTATCTGCTTCCCACATAAAACTCCCTTATCAACTTTCACAGGAAAAAATCATGGAGTTTTCCCGCGAAATTTTCGGTGCATCTTTTAAGAATATAGAACGATTATTGCAGGCGTTCAAAAACGGCCAAGTTGAAAATAGGTATTTTTCCAATAAGCTGGATTGGTTTAGGGAAGATCATACTTTTCAAGAAAAAAATGAAGTATATGTTAAACAGGCTGTCGAATTCGGAAAAGAGGCCGTAGAAAAGTGTTTGGTTAATACTGATTTCTTGAAAAATGGGATTCATCCTAATGAAATTGACGCCTTTTTTTATATTTCAAGTACTGGAATAGCCACCCCAACCATAGATGCGAGGATCATGAATGAACTTCCTTTTAATTCTCATATGAAAAGGATACCGATATGGGGGCTGGGTTGTGCCGGGGGGGCAAGTGGCCTATCACGCGCATTTGAATATTGTAAAGCGTTTCCGAAAGCAAAGGTTATCGTATTGTGTGTAGAACTGTGTAGCTTAACCTTTCAGAAAAATGATATTTCCAAAAGTAATTTAATTGGGACCTCTTTATTTTCCGATGGAATTAGCTGTGTCTTGATCTGCGGTGATGATGCTAAGGTTGAAGGAAAATCAAATAAAGACCACCATCTGCATTTCTTGAATTCACAATCCACCCTTATGCCCAATTCATTGGATGTGATGGGGTGGGATTTGAAAGACCAGGGCCTCCATGTCATCTTCTCAAAAGACATACCTACTATCATCAAGGAATGGCTTAAACCGAAAGTGGAAGACTTTTTAAAGGAGGAAGGACTTAGACTTGGGGATATTAAGGATTTTATAGCCCACCCTGGCGGAAAGAAGGTTATTGATGCCTATCATGAATCGTTAGGTTTCAACGAAGGGATGACGGCGGAATCAATGGCGGTTTTAAGAGAGTTTGGTAATATGTCATCGGCTACGATTTTGTATGTACTGGAGAGATTCATGAAGCGTAGTGGTCAAACTGGTCAATATGGTCTTGCCGCTGCATTGGGGCCAGGATTTTCATCTGAATTAGTATTAATGAGGTGGAACTGATGCTATTTGGGATTTTTATAGGCTTGATTGCCTTACAGCGCCTTGCTGAATTATACATCGCCAAGCAAAATGAAAAGCAGATGAAGAGAATTGGGGGAGTCGAGTATGGAGTGGACCATTATCGGTGGATGGTCCTCTTGCACTTGAGTTTCTTTTTAGCACTCATATTTGAGGTAGTTGGATTTACTAGAGCTTTTTCTCCCCTTTGGCCGATTTGGTTATCGTTGTTTTTATTGGCCCAAGTAGGCCGGGTTTGGGTGATCATGTCTCTTGGTAAGCATTGGAATACAAAAATCATAGTCGTTCCTGACGCGGAAGTAATCATCAAAGGCCCCTATAGGTATGTTAAACATCCGAATTACCTCATCGTGGCCACTGAAATAATCGTTATTTCACTGTTATTCAATGCTTATTATACAGCAATGATATTCAGCCTTTTAAATGTCTGGATGATGTCAGTGAGGATACCACTAGAAGAAAGGGCTTTAAAAGAACATACGGAATATTCTACAGCTTTTAAGCAAAAATAATAAAAAGTTTGGTTTTCTTATTGAAAATGATTATCGTTCGTGATAAGATTCTAAATGAAGATGAAAATTATTCTCAATGGTTGTATTGAAAAGAAAAACTATGACAATTAAAACTAAAAATGTACGAATATAAAAGAGGATGGTGTTTTGTAATGATTTGGTTATTCATTTTATTGACAGTCGCTACATATACATTTGTGATGAAACATGTGTTGAATAATATCCAAAAACCGGCTAAGGTGAATCGTTCTTTAATCCAGTCAAATAACGAAAATCAAACTAGTTACCACCCAACACCCTCACCTCGGTAAGAATCTGCATTCAGTAAAGCAATAAGCCTTATGAAAGCCCACAAAATTGTGGGCTTTTTTGAGTTTTCCAATGCATTACGGCGTCTTTTACTAGTAAAACATCAAGCAAACGGTATGAATAACAAACGAAATCGTTTACAATAGGAGTATCAAAATGACGATAGAATAAGGGGTATGGAAAGATGATTTCTGAAGTAACCAAGCAACAGTCTAAATTGGGGATTTTGACTGCCATGTATGAAAAATTCCAATTGGCAGGTGATACGGGTAATGCCGATAAACTGAAACAGTTAATCATGAAAGTGAATAAAGAAGAATTTATCATTGCTTTTTGTGGTCATTTTTCCGCAGGGAAATCAAGCATGATCAATTACTTTTTGGGTGATCAAGTATTGCCTTCTAGTCCGATTCCTACGAGTGCCAATACAGTTAAAGTTCAAAAAGGAGATGACTATGCCAAGGTCTTTTATCATCATCAGCCACCGGTAGTATTTCCTGCACCATATGATTTTAAAGAGGTAAAGAAATTCGCCAAGGACGGCGATTCCGTATCGGCCATTACCATTAGCTCCAATCAGTTTCAATTGCCAGATTCTTGTGCAATCATGGATACGCCGGGAATTGACTCGACCGATGATGCTCACAGGGTATCGACTGAATCAGCCTTGCATCTAGCGGATGTCGTTTTTTATGTTATGGATTATAACCATGTCCAATCTGAAGTGAATTTCCTTTTCACGAAAGAATTAGTAGAAGCGGAAAAACCGACGTACTTAATTATCAATATGATTGATAAGCATGATGAAAATGAGCTGAGCTTCCAGAATTTTAAATTATCGGTTTCAGAAGCTTTTGCGAATTGGAATGTATATCCTGATGGAATCTTTTTTACGTCTGTTAGAGATTTGGACAATAGCGAGAATGAAATTGAAACTGTGCGGAATTTTATGTATCAAATGGCGGAAAATGGTTTGTCGAATGGCAAGGACGCCATCATGCAATCTGCGAATGCTCTTGTTGAAAGACATCTTATCTGGTTAAAAGAGCAGTATGAAGAAGAACATGCCAGTGAATTTGAAGTACTGTCGGAGCTTCCTAATGAAGAGCGGATAAAGTTGACAGACCAAGTGGATAAACTAATCAAGGAAAAGGGATCTTTAACGGATCGCTTGGAGAAGATAAAAGCCCAGTTTGCCGAGGATTTGGAAGTCATTTTGAAAAGCGCGTATATCATGCCGGCAACTACTCGCGATTTGGGAAAATCATTCTTGGAATCCGTCCAGCCCGATTTTAAAATGGGATTATTATTTGCAAAGAAAAAAACGGAAGCTGAACGTGCGGAGCGCCTTCAATCCTTCTTAGCTGATTTGCAAGAAAAGGTTAAGACTCAACTTGAATGGCACCTTAAAGAGTTGGCGGTAAAGACTCTTACTGAGGCAGAAGTACATGATGCAACGCTAGAAAGTGATGCCCAGACATTACATATCGAGATTACAGAAGAGTATATCCGGAAATCTCTGAAACCACAGGTCAATGTTACAGGGGAATATGTATTGAACTATACCAATGACCTAGCTTCCACGATTAAAAAGAAGTCCCGTGATGAAGCGGATGTATTTTTCAATAAAGTGATTGTCACCCTGGAAGAAAGAATTGGTTTACAATCAGAATCCATTGATAAAGAGCTGGAAGGTTTTGCTGATTTTGCAGAAGCCCTTAAGGTTACAGCAGCAATGAACGGTGAAATAGCCGCTCATAAGGAACAGTTGGATGCCATTGCCAATCAGACTGTACAGTCAGCCAAGGAAAGTGATATCGAGGCACTTCTGACTCAATGGGATGAAGAAGATAAAAATATCAAGGTTAAAATAATGAATACGAGTGAAACCGAAGCGGTAAATCAGGAAAAGAAACAGAAGCCATCCCAAACGTCCATGGAAGAAAAAAAGGTGCAAATCGAATCGGTCACCCCTTCTATGAGTAAAGGGGACTTACGTGGTAAGGAAAAATTGATGGATACGGCAAGAAACTTACAAAGTGCAGCCAAACTGATTCAACCTTTGAAAGGTTTCCAATCGCTCTATAAAGAATTAACAGAGAAGGCGAGTAGACTCGAAAAGCAGACATTCACTGTTGCATTATTCGGTGCTTTCAGTGCCGGCAAGTCATCTTTCGCCAATGCATTGATGGGGGAAACCGTTTTACCGGTATCACCGAACCCTACCACTGCCGCAATCAATAAAATCTTGGCTTCGGATAGTGAACATCCACATGGTACAGCGACTGTTAAATTAAAAACCGAAGAAATGCTCCTAGAGGATGTGAAATTGGCTTTAAGTGCGTTTGGTCAAACTGCCAAGTCACTGAGTGAGGCACATCAACTAGCTTTGGAGATTATCGAAAAAGCGGGTGAAGTGGATAAAGGGAAAACTCATCTATCCTTCCTTCGTGCGTTCCATCAAGGAATGCCGCCATACCAAAAAGATTTAGGGTCAGTCATAACGGTGGATTTGGAAGGATTCAAGAGTTTTGCAGCAGAGGAATCGAAGTCATGTCTCGTGGATTTGATTGAATTACGTTACGACTGTGAAATGACAAAGCAGGGCATGGTGCTTGTCGATACCCCTGGAGCGGATTCCATTAATGCCAGGCATACTGGAGCTGCCTTCGAGTATATTAAAAACTCGGATGCGATTCTCTTCGTGACCTATTACAACCATCCCTTTTCAAAGGCTGACCGAGAATTCCTGATCCAACTTGGTCGCGTTAAGGATTCTTTTGCAATGGATAAAATGTTCTTTATCGTCAATGCAGTCGATCTTGCCCAGAATACCGACGAGTTGGAAGAAGTGATGGAGTATGTTACGGATCAATTGAATGGCTTCGGTATCCGTTTTCCAAAGCTATTCCCGCTTACTAGTAAAGGTGCTTTGGCAGAAAAGAAACTTCCTGGTTCATTCAAGCACTCTTTCCTTCAGGATAGTGGAATAACGGAATTTCAATTGCAATTCGATTCGTTCATCGAACATGACTTAACGGGGCTTGCAATCGAATCAGCGCAGGCGGCTGTACGAAGGACCGAAGAATTAATGCGTGATGTTATTACGGCCTCTAAGCAAGATGAGAAAGCCAAGCAAAAGGCCCTTGAGACATTGGCGCAAGAGGCTCAGACCATAACAGGCATTTTGGAAGTCATTAAAGGGGATGCCGAAAAACTACGGTTGAAAAAAGAGATTGATGAATTGACTTTCTATAGTAAACAACGGGTGTTTTTCCGGTTCAATGACTTTTTCAAGGAATCATTCAACCCTGCTGTCATAAAGGACGACGGACAGGACTTGAAACAGGTCCTTAAGTTAGCCTTAAAGGACCTACTCGAATCATTAGGATTCGACCTATCACAGGAAATGCGTGCCACAGCATTGAGGACTGAGATGTTCGTCAATAAATTGTTGAATGAAAAACAAGTCGGTTTGCTCCAACAGATCCAGAATGTCCGAAAAACAATTTCGTTACAACCATATGAACCAAGTGAGAAAGAGTCCCTTGAGTTCACAAGTGCTTTTAACCAAATGGATGCGGGTGAATTCAAAAAAGAGTTAGCTCAGTTCAAGAATCCAAAAAGCTTCTTCGAAAAAAATGAAAAGGTAAAAATGAGTGAGGATATCCAATTGCGCTTGGATGAGCCTGCCTTAATTTACGTGAAAGAACAGGGTGCCCGTCTTTTTGAATTATATACAACGATTCTGGATCAGGAATTGCTATCGATTCAAAAGAAATTCCAAGCGGAAATAGCCGATGTGTTTGCTGGGTTACGTGCTGCTTTAGAGGAAAAGGTAGATTTACCTTACTATGAGGCTGCTGTAGAAAAATTGGTAAAAATGAATTCTTAGAATAATAATGGAAACGAGGTTACTTTATGAAAGAAAACCTTATTTCACTTTTGTCCGAACTTGAAAAGCGTGAACATATTACAATCATGATGGCTGCTGTAACAGGCAGCCATTCTTTTGGTCTATCATCATCAAGTTCGGATTTCGATGTCAGATTTATTTATGTCCAAAATGAAGTCAAAACATATTTATCGATAAGCAAGCCTGTCGACTCCATCCAGTTGGTTGAGGGCTCTTTAGACCTCGTAGGATGGGATTTGTTCAAGGCCTCCCGGCTCATGTTAAAGAGTAACCCTTCTGTTTATGAGTTAGTTACGTCTCCCATTCAACTTATCGACGAGCCAACCTATCGCAGAAATATGCTAAGTTTAATGAATGTAGCTTATTCCAAAAAGGTTTTAGGGCATCATTACCTCCGCATGATTAAGAGCAATATTCAACGATTGGCTGAAGAAAAGGATACGGAAATTAAAACGTTAAAAACTTGGGTACAAGTTTATCGATCGTATTTGACGTTACACTATCTAATCCAAAAAAAATCGCTACCACCCATAGATGTGTGGGAATTGCTGGAGTCCGTGGTGCTTGAAGAAGATATGAAAAAGAGGATGACTACAATATTCATGGCTAAACAAAGCGAAGATTTTCCGAAACTTGCAAGTGAAGAAAATCTTAAGGTCTTGAAAGGAACATTCCCCTTCTTGGAAGAGAATGTAACAAAGCTTCCGGTGGGAAGGGACATGGAGAAGGAACTCAATCATATAAATTGGTCCATTCTAAAGGGAGAGATAGTAAAATGGGATATATAATAGAGGTAGAAGAGTTAATATCCATGAGCAAATTAGAGGATGTCAGAATTTGTGATTGCCGATATAAGCTTGGGTCACCAGAAGTGGGCGGTAAAGAATACGAAAAAGAACATATTACAGGTGCCGTATATTTTGATTTAGAAAAAGACTTATCTGGACAGGTTGAAGAACATGGAGGGAGACATCCGCTTCCGAATTTGGTTCAGTTTAAAAATAAGCTAGAATCATATGGAATAACCAACGATACAATTTTAGTTGCCTATGATGGTGGGGAGGGTAGCTTCGCTTCAAGATTCGTTTGGCTGCTTTCCTATATTGGGCACCAGAATGTCTACATCCTGAATGGTGGATATCAGGCATGGAAGGATGGATGGTACCCTTCGGATTCTAATATACCAGAATATAAACAGGCAGAATATCGACTACACATACATGAACCCATTTTGGCTTCTTACGAAAAGGTGAAGGAGTTTAGCGAAAAGAGACCGGATGACGTGGTGTTGATAGACTCAAGGGAAACTAAACGGTTCTTAGGAATTGTAGAGCCTATCGATAAAAAGGCAGGGCACATACCGGGGGCAATCAATAAGGTATGGACGAATGTTCTTGATGGGGGATATTTCTTGAAAAGGGATGAACTGAAGAAAACATTCGAGGGTATTAGCGGTGATAAGGAAATCATCGTTTATTGTGGTTCAGGTGTGACGGCTTCTCCCAATTATATTGCACTGAAGGAAGCCGGTTTCACTAATGTCAAGGTATATGTAGGAAGCTTCAGTGACTGGATTTCCTACCCGGATAATCCTATAGGATGATTAAGTTATTTCCAATTAACAATCCTCAAAAAGGTGTACAGCTATGGTAAAATAGATATACATCATGATAGAGGTGATAAAGTGTTAACGAATGAAAAAGAACAGCAGCCTTCCTTTATGCTTGTCGATGGAATGGCACTTTTATTTAGAGCCTTTTATGCAACGGCTGTCACAGGCCAGTTTATGATTAATTCTAAAGGGGCCCCCACAAATGCTGTACAGGGTTTCTTAAAGCATATGCTCACAGCGGTAAATCATTTCTCCCCTAGTCATATTGCAGTTTGCTGGGATATGGGTAGTAAAACATTCCGTAATGAATTATTTGATGGGTATAAGGCTAACAGAACGTCTGCCCCAGTTGAAATGATTCCACAATTCGAATTAGCGAAACAAGCGGTCGAGGCTTTTGATATTCCTAATATAGGGCTTCCAGGGTATGAGGCGGATGACTGTATCGGTACCATTGCAAAAGCTTCAGCCAATCATAGTCGCGTCGGAATCCTAACGGGTGACCAAGACATGCTTCAGCTGATTGAAGATAACATTTCCGTCCTCTTACTAAAAAAGGGTTACGGCAATTATGAAGTGCATAATCCCACTAGTTTCTTTGAATGGAAAGGGATTACCCCTAGACAGATGATCGACCTTAAAGCATTGATGGGTGATACTGCAGACAATTATCCAGGTGTAAAAGGGATTGGGGAAAAAACAGCGTTGAAGTTATTGATACAATATCAAAATATTGAGGGTATCCTGGAAAATGTTGCTTCATTGACGAAGGGACAGCGGACAAAGATTGAATCAGCCCTTGATATGCTTCATTTATCAAGGCAGCTGGCGGAAATCAAATGTGATGTTCCGATATCATGTACCTTAGATCAGGCGATCTATCAATTCGATCGTGAAAAAGTCCAAAATCTTGCCAGGGATCATGAATATAAAACACTATTGCGGATGCTATAAAATGAATGAGCGAATTCCTTATGATGGGGAATTCGTTTTTTATTTAAATAGGGGTTTTTGTCGAAAAATGGATAGGCAAAACCCCTAATTTACGGTAAGATGTAAAAAGTATGAATGATGGAGTGGATGCAGTAGTGGGGCAATCAACTGAAGAATATGTGAGATTTCTTGAAGGAAAAGGTTTCTCTTTCGGAGATGATGCCATAGGCTTTATTTATTTTGGCAAACGGTACACGGAAGCGAGTGATACTTTAGTCAATACGGCAATCGAATTGACCTTGAAAATCCAAAAAAAGTTTGATGGCAGTTTTTATATCTCTTTCCTTGAAAACCTAAAGCAAAATGGCATTGAAACGCGCTTTGCAGCGGTAGCGTTTGCTAAAGAACAAGGTTTACTTAAATAGGCTGGACTTCGTAAGTAGAAGTCCAGCCTATTTACGTTACTTCCCTCGGTATAGATTTTCTTTGTGGAAGTTCAGCAAGAATCATGCCGGCAAAAATGAATCCACAACCGGTTAAAGAAGCGATTGTCAATTTTTCATCAATCCATATGTATGAGGTCATTGCAGCAAATACAGGTTCCATAGAAAAAATCAAGGCAACCCTAGTGGGCGTCGTATACGCCTGAAAATAGGTTTGTGCAAAAAAAGCAAATGAGGTGGCCAAGACTGAAGTTACTAATAGGGCCGTCCAAACCTCTGGCTGTAGCATGACCTCAGCCTTGAAGACTACTGAATAATTCTCACCAAAAAGCAAGGCGGAGAGAAAGGATAAAAGGGATACCGTTCCTATTTGTATTAGCGTCAATGGAAGCGCCGGAAGGGTTTTTGCATATTTTGCGGTCGTGATGATTTGCATGGCAAAGCTGATGGCACACAGAAACACTAAGAAATCCCCGACATTCACAGATGAATGGTCAACGAATGCCATTAAGTAAAGCCCAAAAGTTGCAGCAACGACTCCCAAAACCGTATTGCGTGACAGCTTCAATTTTAGGAGCACCAAAGAAAACACGGGGACCATCACCACACTTAATCCAGTAATGAAGCCTGTCTTTGCAGGAGTCGTTAACTCTAGCCCTTTTGTTTGAAAGGCATAACCCAAGAAAAGCCAAACCCCGATATGAAGTCCTGCCAACATTGTTTCTTTATGGTATCTATTCCCTTTTTTATGTAAAGTCAAAAAATATGGTACAAGCAAAAACAGAAAGGCAATGAGAAAGCGGACAGCATTAAAGCTAAAGGGTTCGAGAAAAGAGATGGCATTTTGAACCATTACAAATGTGACACCCCAAATAAATACCACGAATAGTAAAGTTGCATCAGCAGTCTTTTTCATGTTGATCCTTATTCAGACGTATGGCCCGTCGAGCTAACTCATCCGCCGATTTATTCTCTATACTTGGTATCCATTTCACGAAAAACAACTCTAGTTGGTCGGTTAGTTTAAGTGCTTCATAAAGCAAGGGCCCGTATTTCTTTTTAGCAAACTTCTTTTCAATAGCCTGGTTAATTGCCTGGGAATCCGTACGGAATGAGACGACTTGATAATTACTGGCAACACAAATCTCTAAAGCCTTAATTAATGCATGGTATTCCGCCTCGTGGTTTTCCATACAGCCAAGTGGTATTGAATGACGCTCTACCACACCGTTATTATTTATGAAAATGCCTGCGCCACTTGGTCCAGGGTTTCCGGCACTTGCACCATCTATATACACTTCAATCATGATGTTCCTCCTCGAGTACACAATATTAATATGATATGATTAAAACTTGTTTCCTATATCATTCTCACTTTGGAAACGAAAAATATTTTCATTTCCAAAGTGAGAAATTCGTGTTGTTTAGGGAACTACTATAAAGGAATATTATAAGAATATTTATTAGTATATTTTATATTATAGATGGTATTACGGAAAATAGGTATGAAAATTGTCGAACCTAATCGTATGAAATAGAGCGATTTTAAGGAGCTGAAAATCATTGAAAGTAATCATGCATTGGAAATATAAAACCTCCAGGAAACCTTCAGCGGATTTCACTTCAGATTGGCTTGATGCCGGAAGTGCTTTAATCATAGCTGACGACCTTGAAAAAACGGGCCGACTGAAGGACGTAGAATTCAAGGATGATTTCGATACAACATGGACGAAGAAAGAATTAAAGAAACTTTTGACAGTGGTTGAAGAGGAGCCGCAGGATGTGACGGTCTTTTTTGATGGGGGCTACCAAAAAGATCAAAAAACTGCTGGAATAGGCGTAGCCATTTATTATCGGCAGGGAAAAAAACACTTCCGCAATCGCTCGAATGTAAAGCTTGAACAATTGGAATCCAACAATGAAGCGGAGTATGCTGCATTTTATGAGGCGTTGAATCGGATGGAAGACTTGGGTGTGCATCATCAAAGCTGTTCCTTTAAAGGAGATTCCCTTGTTGTATTGAATCAATTGTCGGGAGATTGGCCATGCATGGAAGAGACCCTAAATAAATGGTTGGATCGCATAGAAGCGAAACTGGAAAAGATGAAAATCATTCCGGTCTATAAGCCAATTTCGCGGAAGGAGAATCAGGAAGCGGATCGTTTGGCAACACTCGCTCTTCAAGGTGAATCCATTTTTAGTAATTTGGAAATTATTGATCAAAGGAGTCGTAATAGCGATGAATCGGAAAAAAATATATGAAGAAGTAGAAGAGGTGATTGTATCTTACTGCCAGGATTGCTTTCTGCAAAAACAATTCCGAAAGGATAAAGGTCGTTCATATGCTCATAAGTTCTGTATATCACAGTGTACTGTGGGAGAAAAATTAAGAGAGCTGGGAAACAAACTGGTTGATGATACACAGGTATAAGAAGTGGGTCCTACTTTTTTCACAATAACATTGAATAATATGGTATTATAGGGAAAAAGAAGGAAAAGTGTGGAGCTATGAATAAAAGAAAAGGAAAGTTAAATAAAGAGTGGAAAGTACCGCTTACCATTCCCGAAATCGATTCTTTGTTGGAAGAACTGAATAAAAAGACAAAAGAAAACCAAGAGTCAGTTAGTGACCTTCATGATAAACAAAAAATGGGGGATCACCTACACCACCAAATAAACGATATTACGGTACAAATAAAGAATATATTTGATGACATACGCAAAGAAGAGAAAATTCAACGCAGGACAATTGACGGAATTCAAGCGGAAATTGTCCCAGTCATTCAAGAGGCAGCCAGGATTCCGGATATTTACTACTTATTCGAAGAAATGCAGTCCAAAAACGAATATACGTATAAGCATAATATAGGGGTCGGGATCATAGCGACCTATTTAGGGAAGAAGCTCGGATTGTCGAGTGAAAGTCTCTCCAATCTTACATTAGCGGCAACCCTTCATGATGTGGGTAAAACTAGGATACCTGAGAGTTTATTAGACAAGCCGGGGAAACTAACCTTTGCAGAATATGAAGAAATGAAACGGCATACGATTTATGGATACGAGCTACTTAAGAACATACCAGGGCTCCATCCTTCTATAGCATTGACGGCACTTCAGCACCATGAGCGTGAGGATGGGCATGGATATCCATTAAACCTGAACGGGAATAATATTTACTATCTTTCCAAAATCGTAGCAATAGCTGATGTGTTTCATGCCATGTCCTCAAATCGGGTTTATCATCAGGCCATGCCATTTTATATGGTCATCGAACAAATGAACCGAGATGTGTTCGGAAAATTCAATCCTGAAATTTTGTTGGTATTCATTAATTCCTTGATGGAAACGCTAGTGGGAAAAGAAGTCGTGCTGACGAATCAGCAGATTGGGACGATTATCATGATAAACCCATATGACCCTCTTAAAGTACTGATGAAAACCGATGCAGGTTTCGTGGATTTAAGAATGGAAAAGGAATTACAAATTGAGCGGATCATAAGTTAATGAGAAAAAGAGCCGGATTTAAATATCGGGCTCTTTGTCCTTTGGCTTTACCGAATCGAAATAGGCTTTTAGCATTACTCTATTTTCAACGAAATCGGCAATTGTATATTGATCAAGAACCTTAAGAAAAGCGTCTAAGGCATTATTAAGTACAAATTTTAAAGAACATACGGGAGAAATCACACAGTTATCATCATCTTTGAAGCATTCTACTAAGTAAAAATCTTCCTCCGTTTTACGAACCAATTCTCCAACATTTATCTCATCAGGTTTTTTTGCCAGCCGTAACCCACCATTTCGTCCGCGTACTGTCTCAATATAGCCCAATTTACCAAGGTTATAGACAATTTTCATCAGGTGGTTTTTCGATATATGATAGACTTCAGAAATCTCTTTTATATTTGTCAACGTGCTTTGTTCCTGGGAAGCTAGGTAAATCAAAACTCTTAGTGAATAATCTGAATAACTCGTTAGCCTCATGTTTTTCGCCTCACATTCTATCCCTTTGACTATATCATAAATGTGAACATTTTTTAACATCAATGCTAAAGTGCTAAAAAGAAGTATTCTAGATATTGCTTTTATCGATATTTGGTTTTAAGATAAACATGTATTTAAAATACTTGTTTTTTTAAAAGAGGAGCCTAAACATGTTATCTCAAAAAACCATTGATATCATAAAATCCACCGTGCCTGTATTAGAAGTGCATGGTAATACCATTACAACTGTTTTTTATAAAAATCTTTTTGAAGCCCATCCAGAGCTATTGAATATTTTTAATCACACTAACCAGAAAAAGGGGCGTCAACAAAACGCATTAGCGAACACGGTGCTAGCTGCCGCTAAATATATCGACCAGCTTGAAACGATTTTACCGGCAGTTAAACAAATTGCTCAAAAACATAGAAGCCTTATTGTGAAACCTGAGCATTATCCTATTGTCGGAGAATACTTATTGGCTGCTATCAAGGAAGTGTTGGGTGATGCAGCTACCGAGGAGATCCTTCAAGCATGGGGAGATGCATACGGTGTCATAGCTGATGTTTTCATTAACATGGAGAAGGAAATGTATGACCAGGCATCTAACCAGAATGGGGGATGGACTGATTTCAAACCGTTTACTGTTATTAAGAAGGTACGGGAAAGTGAAGTCATAACTTCTTTCTATTTAAAATCTGCCGATGGAGAAGCTGTCCCATCATATTTACCTGGGCAATATTTAACAGTACGCATCGAAATCCAGGGTGAACAGTATTTATTCAACCGTCAATATAGTTTATCGGATGCACCAGGAAAAGAATATTTCCGTATCTCCGTCAAAAAAGAAAAAACACAAGTCTCTCCTGATGGAAGGGTCTCGAACCACCTGCACGATGCCATTCAAGTTGGGGATAGTATTGAGGCGACGGTTCCTGCAGGAGACTTTACCCTGGACTTAAAAAAACAATCACCAATTGTCTTTCTTAGCGGAGGTGTTGGAATCACGCCTTTCATGAGTATGATGCATTCCCTTGCTGACCTACAGTCTGAACGTGATGTACAATTGGTCCATGCTTGTGAGAATGGGGCAGTTCAGCCGTTTAGAGAAGAATTGGCAGGACTTTCACAAAAGCTAGTAAACTATCAATTATCGTATGTTTTCATGAACCCTAGTAAAGAAGATCAAGATCTTCCAAACTATGAAAAACAAGGATACATGGATGTTGAGCTTTTAAGCAATCATATTAAAGCGGATGCAGATTATTATGTATGTGGTCCTGTACCATTTATGAAAACGATCATCACTCACTTGAAGGAGCTAGGGGTCGATTCCGAAAAAATTCATTATGAGTTTTTCGGTCCGGCAATGCCCCTTTAAGATTTAGTAAGGCACCTGGAATGTTGTTGACATCACGACGATAATTTTGCATACTATATTAAAACAATGAACGTTGAGAGAAGATTAGTATGCGAAATATTACTGTGACAGAGAGCGGAGTTTATAGCTGGAAGACCCGCGACAGAAAAGCGCAGAACCTGCTTCTTGAGTCCTATGCAAAACATAGGCGCGAACCCTGGCGTTATTAGGTAAAGTGGGATGTATACATGTGCATCCAATGAAGGTGGTACCACGGAGAGAGCTCTTTTCGTCCTTATTTCGAGGATGAAAAGGGCTTTTTTTCATTTTTAAGATATTTATTGGAGGAAAAAATCGATGGAAAAGAAGCGCATCGTTGTAAAGATAGGAAGTAGTTCTTTAACAAACAACCAAGGTGAAATCGACCAAAAGAAATTTTCCGATCATATTCACGCAGTAGCGGCCTTACGTTCAGCTGGACATGAAGTGGTTTTAGTTTCATCCGGAGCGGTAGCAACTGGCTTTCGTAAATTAGGTTATCCGACAAGACCTGTTACATTAAAAGGAAAACAAGCAGCAGCCGCGGTCGGTCAAAGTCTATTGATTCAGTCCTATATGGAGCAACTGGGCCAATTCGGGATCGTCCCGGCGCAAATTTTGTTAACAAGAAATGATTTTTCGAATAAAGAACGCTATCAAAATGCCTATGCTACATTGATGGAATTGCTTGAGCGGGGGATTCTTCCGATAATTAATGAAAATGATACCGTATCCATTGCGGAACTGACATTCGGGGATAATGATATGTTATCTGCCCTTGTTAGCGGCCTTGTCCATGCGAACCAGTTAATCATCCTAACCGATATAAACGGGCTTTATGATTCTAATCCGCAGACTAATCCCATGGCTAGCAGATTCGGCCAGCTTTCTGAAATTACCGAAGAATTGCTGCAAATGGCTGAAGGTGCGGGGTCAAGTGTGGGTACAGGTGGTATGAAATCTAAGCTGATTGCAGCTCAGACAGCCCTTTCCCTGGGAGTTAAGGTGTTTATTGGATCCGGAGAGGGGAGAGAGAAACTCCTTACCATCCTAGAAGGAAACGGTGATGGCACATATATCGGCAATGAGGTCCTAACGACTGTTACCAAAAATAAGCAGTGGATTTCCCTTCATTCAAAAGTGTCAGGGGCGATTTACATCGATGAAGGTGCTGAAAAGGCTTTAGTTTCGAAAGGGTGCAGCTTATTACCTGCAGGGATATATGAGATTAAAGGGAACTTCACTAAGGGGGATGTTGTCGAAGTGTTCGGTGCCAGCGGTGTTTTGGGACGCGGAGAGGTTCTATACTCATCCTCCGAATTGAAGCAGGCGATGGGAAAGCGCACGACTGAGCTTGTCCTTTCTTCGATAGAAGTCATCCATCGTGATAAATGGGTGAAAGCTTAATCAAAAAAATTCAAGGGGGTTTATGCATATGAGTGAAGTGTTAGCAAAAGGAAAAGCGGCCAAGAGCGCAAGTTATCAGCTGATCGGCCTGTCTACTGAAGTGAAAAATGAGGCACTTGAAAAAGTAGCTCAACGCCTGGTCTTAGATAAGGAATACATTTTGGCCGAAAACAAAAAGGATCTAGATATGGGCCGCCAAAAAGGAATGAATGAATCGGTATTGGACCGCATCATGCTGAATGGAAAACGGATTGAAGATATGGCGGCGGCCATTCGCCTTTTAGTTGACTTAAAAGATCCAGTTGGCGAAGAACTAGAAACGATTGAAAAGGATAATGGCTTATTGATTAAAAAGCTACGAGTTCCGATTGGGGTCATTGGCATGATTTATGAAGCAAGGCCGAATGTGACCATAGATGCTGCGACTTTATCTTTGAAAACGGGTAATGCAGTCATCTTACGTGGTAGTTCATCTGCCAAATCTTCTAATAAGGCCTTGGTTTCGTCTATCCACAAGGCATTAGAGGGTACAGCCATCCCCGTGGATGCCGTTCAACTAATTGAAGACACCAGTCGTGAAACGGCTAAAGAGCTATTCCATCTTAACGATTATTTAGATGTCTTGATTCCTCGGGGAGGAAAGAATTTAATTGAAACCGTCATGAAAGAGTCAAGTGTTCCGGTTCTTGAAACCGGGGCAGGCAATTGTCATATTTTCATTGATGAAACGGCTGATCCGGCTATGGCGGAGAAGGTAGTCTTGAACGGAAAAACTCAGCGCCCTTCCGTGTGCAATGCCATTGAAAGTTTGCTAGTTCATGAAAATTGGTTTGAAAGCCATGGACATCGTTTATTAGAAGCCTTGGATGAAAGAGGTATAGAGATATTTGGGGATGATACGGTCTGTGCCGCTTTTTCACCAGCCAAAATGGCGACGGAAGAAGATTGGTCCGCTGAATATTTAGCACTGAAAATCAGTGTGAAAATTATCAAGGATGTATCTGATGCCATCGAACATATTAATCGTTATGGTACGAAGCATTCCGAAGCGATCCTTACCAACGACGATTCAAATGCGGCGACCTTCTTGAAAAAGGTAGATGCAGCCGCTGTTTATCATAATGCTTCGACACGCTTTACAGACGGTTTCGAATTCGGATACGGTGCCGAAATTGGCATTTCCACGCAAAAACTTCATGCTCGTGGACCTATGGGGTTACCTGCCTTGACCTCAAGCAAGTATTTTATATATGGTCAAGGTCAAATAAGAGAGTAGAAGCATTCTAGTTCATGATGATTAGTAAAGCATTTTAACGGGTAATGGTATAGTACATTACTTTTTAAAGGAGCAGATACCATGGACAAGAGATTTATAGAAATTTTTAATAATGAAAATGAAGCAATGGTAGCAGTTGAACAGTTAAAGAAAGAAGGATATACATCCGATCAGATTTCAGTTGTGGCAAAAGATAGTAAGAATTTGTCTAATGAAATTGAAGAAGTGAGTCCTACTAAAACGGATGGATTTATAGCGGGTGCAACGGCGGGAGGGGCAGTTGGTTTAACTGGTCTACTTATTGGAATGAGTGCACTTGCAGTACCTGGCATCGGACCAATTTTGGCCGCAGGCCCGTTATTTGCCACATTTGGTGGAGCTGCTGCAGGTGCAGCATCAGGTGCAGGTGGATTGGAAAAACCATTAATGGATTTTGGATTGGATAAGGCTGAAGCAAAACAGTATGTAGAGGATATCAAGGTTGGGAAAATCTTGGTCGTTGCAGATACTCATTTAGATAAATGACAGATAGATTAACTATTGAGAAATACATACCAGAACGTTTCTGTTTCTATGTTAGGAATGTTAGTACTTAGAGGATGCTTAGGCATTCTCTTTTTTTTGTGCGTACAGGTTGTTTCGGGCACTTGAGTGAAACAAAATGTCAGGCTATACCTACACCTGACATGGAAGAAGAGGCACTCTTATTATCATTGTTTACGAAAGGTAATGACTCTTATGTAAATAAAAGCTTTGCTGCTTGAATGGAAAAGTATATACCGATTCCTATTAAAGAAACTCCCGATATTATCGAAATGCCTGTGAGTATAGGTTTCGATAAAAATCGTCTAAGGGAACTGGAGACGATAGCCATCGTGAAATCCCATAATAAAAGTCCAAGAAGAATTCCCAAGCTATAAATGAGTAAATGAGACATATCATATTTTGAAACGGAGTTTGCAAGTACCGAACCATAAATACCTAACCAAAACAAAATGGATAAAGGGTTCGAAAGCGACATAATGAACCCAGATAAGAATGAAGAAGCAAGTCGGTCATTGGACTTTTGATTATTCACTTCAATCTTTCCAGCGCTTAGGAGGCTTTCAATCCCTGTATAAGTCAGAACGAAAAATCCAAAAATCCATAAAAACGTCTTCAGGAAGGAGTTGTCCATAAAATGGATAAAACCAAAAAAGACAAGGGCTATAAAGACAGTATCCGCTAAAATGGCGCCCCAGCCGAAAATCCAGGCATGGAAAAACCCTTTCTTAATTCCAATGTCCAATTGAGCAGCATTAATAGGACCGATAGGAACCGCTATTGATAAGCCTAAGAATACGTAGCTTAAAAAAACAACTAAATCCAAAGTATCACCCCTTCATTGATATCTCTTAATTTGAATGTATTCAAACGAGCGGACTCTCAAACCAACTTTTTTATAATCCTAAAAAGCTTGGTCAGAAGGGATGGAAAACCTTTGGATCCATGTGAGCAATATATTCCAGGTAAAGGTAATAGGTTGGGGATTTTCTCATAGAATGTACAAGTTATTACCTAAACGAATGGAGGGATGCTTTTGAGTGTACATTTACTTTTAAGTTACTTCTTTTTAGGAATAACCCTTGCTGCCCCAATTGGCCCGGTAAATTCCGCTCGAATAGATAAAGGAATCAAGAATGGATTTTGGCATGCGTGGATTGTTGGGGCAGGATCCATGATAGCAGATGCCATTTTCATGATTTTAGTTTATATTGGCATGGTAAGGTTCTTAGAGATACCAGTCGTTCAAATTTTCCTTTGGCTCTTTGGTGGATTCATTCTCATTTATACGGGGGTCGAAAGCGTTGTACAGTCCAACAAAATAACCTTAAATCAATATAGAAATAGGGATTCCTTATTTTCCTGTTTTTTAACCGGGTTCATTATGTCGGTGACCAGTCCATTATCCATTTTGTTTTGGTTAGGGATATACGGGTCGATTTTAGCTAAAACCGCATCCAGTTATGGTACGTCGCAGGTATTCATTTATAGCGGGATGATATTTCTGGGCCTCACTTGCTGGGATTTTTTTGTAGCCTTATTGACGAATGGGTTTAGGAGATTTTTAACAGAAAGAAGCTTAAGGGTCATATCCATCACTTCGGGTGCATCACTTTTAGGCTTTGGTGGTTATTTTGCTTATCAAGGCATTAAAGCCATCGTTTCATAAGGTTCTAAATCTCTTTACCGCGTTTCTATTTCATTATGGAACTTCTTTCTAACATAATTCATTGTAGGTTTATTCATACTATGGATGATGGAAGGGGGAATTCTTATGAAAACAGAAGCCAATTGCAGCTCAGCAAAAGGGAATGCCGCTAAAAACTCTGTTTCAAGTGAACAACAAGGTGACATGAAATGGTGGCAGCTATCCTTAGTCGGTGTCGGATGCACGATTGGGACAGGGTATTTTCTAGGTTCGACAATAGGAATTAAAACAACTGGGCCATCCATTGTGTTTTCCTTTGTATTGGCTGCGTTAGGTACATATATCGTATATAATCTACTTGCTAAAATGACAGCTGCAGACCCTCAAAAGGGTTCATTTTGTTATTATGCTAATAAAGCATTCGGAAGATGGGCTGGCTTTAGCAGTGGCTGGAATTATTGGTCCTCTAATATTTTGATAATGGGTAGCCAGCTAACAGCACTTTCTCTCCTCTCTCAATTTTGGTTTCCAAAGGTGCCATTATGGCTATTTGCCTCTGGATTCGCGCTTGTTTCAATAGTGGTCGTTTTGCTGGGAACAAAGGGTTTTGACAGAGTTGAAAACATCCTTGCAGTTATCAAGACAGCGGCTATCTTCATGTTTATCATCATTGCCATATGTGCGGTAGTTGGTTGGTTTGGATTAGATGGTGGAAAGCCACCTTCATTTCCGAATACGTACCATGAATTATTTCCAAAAAGGATGAAAGGTTTTTGGACATCGCTCATTTATGCTTTTTATGCATTTGGCGGCATTGAAGTGATAGGGCTGATGGCAATGCAATTGAAAAAGAAAGAAGATGCGCAAAAGGCAGGAACCATCATGCTTTTAGTTCTGACCATCATCTATGTAATATCTTTAGGATTAGCCGTGACAATGGTTTCGATGGAAGCATTCAGTGAAAAGGAAAGTCCCTTTGTAACAGCCATTGATAGTTATCATCTTACATTCTTTCCACATGTTTTTAATGGAGCCATCATCATAGCGGGCTTTTCAACGATGACCGCTTCATTATTTGGGGTAACCAATTTGTTGGTGACACTTGCGGATGATGGAAATGCCCCTTCATTTTTCATGAAGAAGATAAAGAAGTTTAAAGACCTTCCGTTACCTTCTCTCGTTCTGGCAGCCATAGGGCTCCTGGGGTCCATTATTACAGCTTTACTACTGCCAGGAAAGATTTATGAATACATTACAACATCAGCTGGTATCTTACTTTTGTATAATTGGGGTTTCATCATACTTTCTTCGCTTAAAATTCTCGAACATAAATTGTGGAGTAAAGTCATTGCTATTTTCGGGATTGTTTTAATACTTATAACAGTTAGTGGAACCCTTCTTGAAAAGGAGATACGTCCTGGATTCTTCATCAGTTTATTATTCATCATAATCATTGGGCTTGCTACCATTTATATGAAGTTAAAGGTTTGGAATAAGGACAAGGCGATGACGGCGAGGGCCAAAAGATCGGAACTAGATTAAAAAATGGAACCCGACTTATCGTGTCGGGTTCCATTTTTTGTTTAGATTTTGTTAACGGATTTAACTATGGGAGGAGTTGTTCTTTCTTTGTTCTTCTTCGGCCAGAAACTCAATGAAAACATTCATCGCTAAAAAAGGGTGCTCATTCACTTTTTGATAATAATTATTTTTCCTTGCATCCGTTAGATAGGTACTTTTTTTCATTCTCTCAAGGACAAACTTTTGGCTCATTTTCACTATTTCTTTTTGGTTGTGTTTATTTTCTTTCATTAAAGCAAATCCTATTGCACCTATTAGTGCATAAATACATAGTGCTATTTTAGAAATAGGATAAGAATCATTCATAAACAAGAGGAAAAAAAGGTTTATAACGGAAAATCCTATCATTACGGTGGAGAAGAAACCATACTTCATATTTTTCTTCAATAAGGGATTTAATTTCATTTGGATTTTCTTCAATTCACTTTGCATAGAGTGTGGAATATTCTTGACCTTTATATTCATCGTATCCTCCTTTAGTAATCGCTGCTGCTAGTTTTTCCTTCTATATAAAAAGATCATCCATTAATATAATCATTTTAAAAAATCTTTCATAGTAATTCGTGATTACATACATTCTAACGTGTAAAAAATTATTTGTCATTTATTATACGTTAAAGGGGGGACACGAGAAATGGCTAGTAAGAGTGAGAAAGAGTAGAAGAATCTTAGGGATTGGAAAATGGGGGATTATACATGAAAATCTTTAATAATTTAGTAATCACGTATTTTTTTGTCATAAATACATGACTTTTGTTCTGTTTTATCAAGGTTCGGCTAATTAAAATCGAGTTTTCGACTAAATCCAGCTATAATGAGTAAGCTAGAAGGATTTATAAGGTTAAGGAGGAAATAGAATGATGTCATGGACGTTAGCCATTTTGTTTGGTGTGGCAGTTTTACTCTTCATTTTTTCGTTTATAAAGACGGATTCGATGAAAGTAGAACAGCAAATTGAACAGGTTACAAGTACCTTTGGAGACGAAGTAAGCCAATTACAAATGCAAATAAGAAGTCTTGAGATAGATGCTGAAATAATGGCACAAGAAGCAGGTTTACTGTCTGGACCCCCTGAGAAGTGGATTT
Organism: Peribacillus sp. NPDC097198; assembly: GCF_044762055.1. Classification (NCBI taxonomy): domain Bacteria; kingdom Bacillati; phylum Bacillota; class Bacilli; order Caryophanales; family Bacillaceae; genus Peribacillus; species Peribacillus sp. NPDC097198. The sequence continues at coordinate 278,771 of NZ_JBIWDO010000004.1, forward strand.
TGTTGCACGATGTACTAGATTTATATAAACGTGGATATTCAATCGATAGCATAGCAGCAAAAAAAGAACGATCTATTGAAGACATAGAAAACCTACTTGCTCCTTACATAAAAGCAAAGAACGAAAGGAGAAAAGTTGTCAATGACATCTAAATCGATGCGCAGCTTTGCCGGTGGCATTCTTGTTGCAGCAGGTATATGCGGAGCAGTATATTTCTTCGATTCTGAAGAAACGGCTAGCACAAAAACAGTAGAAAAATTATCTGATGATGAGATGAAAAACAAGTTAACTTCTGAAGGGTATGTCATTCATACCGAAAAAGAATATCAAGAGCAACTTGATGAATTGAAAGCCAACCAGGAGGTAGCTGAAAAAGGGACGAGCGAAAAGATTATTTATCGGACGGTCCTGAAAGTTACCAAAGGCATGACCAGCATTGATGTTGGTAAACATCTTAAACGGTCGAAAATCATCCCGAATGCCCAAGATTTCTTTAATGAAGTCGAAAAGAAGGGCAAGGCGAACAATTTACGTCCGGGTTCTTATGTGATAGATAGTGAAATGGAGACTGAGGAAATAATCTCTATTATCTTTAAGTAAGCATATTAATGAAGCAACTCATATGAAAAGCCGACTATCAAATGGATAGTCGGCCTTTTATGTCGTCTACAAACGCCATATCATTTTCGAACTGACTACCTGACTGCAGCAGGATAGTTCAATGTTTTCAAATGGGGACCTGGGACAAAAGCGACCCCCTATCTTTCCGATTTTCATAATTAAGGTATAATATAAGTGTGAAAGTATTTTGTAACGGATTAGGTGAAGAGAATATGAAGCTGATCATTGCCGAGAAACCTGATCAAGGTTCAACATTGGCAGCTCAATTTAAATCGAAGAAACAGCAAGGATATATAGAAATCATGCCAAACGAGCTTTTCCCCGATGGCGCTTATGTAACGTGGGCAGTCGGTCATTTATGTCAACTAGTATCACCGGAAACCTATCATTCTAACTGGAAAAAATGGTCGATTGATACCCTGCCGATGATACCGGAAAAATTTCAATACGAAGTGACCCGCCAAAAGGTCAAACAGTTCAATGTGGTCAAGACTTTGCTGAGTAAACCGAATGTTGATGAAATCATTCATGCTGGGGATGCTGGTCGCGAAGGGGAATTGATTGTACGTAATATCATTTCACTATGTCATGTCAAAAAGCCGATGAAACGTTTGTGGATTTCCTCACTGACTCCAAAGGCCATATATGAAGGGTTTCAAAATCTAATCAGTGAAGAGAAAACCAGGCCACTTTATCATGAAGCGTATACGCGTGCTTGTGCGGATTGGGTAGTAGGCATGAATGCATCAAGGGTATATAGCATTCTCTTGAAAAAAAAGGGTGTATCGGATGTATTTTCAGCAGGTCGCGTTCAGACCCCAACCCTTGCTTTGATAGTCAAAAGGGAATTGGAAATCGAACGGTTCAAATCAGAACCGTTTTGGGAAGTATTTGCAGACTTCAAGATGGATGGAAAGAAGTATCAGGGAAAATGGCAACAAAATAATGATTCGAGAATCCAGACTAAAGAGATGGCAGAGAAAATAGCTGCATTTTGTAAGGGAAAAGAAGCTGAAATTGCCGATATGACAACGGAAAGAAAAGAGTTTCAGCCTCCGCTCTTATTTAATCTGTCGTCATTGCAAGCAACTGTGAATAAGCTCTATAAGTACTCACCTAAAAAAACCCTGGATATCGTTCAAAGTTTATACCAAAAAGGAATTGTATCCTATCCACGGTCGGATTCCAACTATGTCACTAAAGGCGAAGCTGAAACATTTCCGGACATTATGCAAAAATTAAGTGGATTTTCAGAATATCAACCCTTTTTCCCGTTACCTATCTCCAGTATCAGCGACAATAAACGATTTGTTAACGAAAAAAAAGTTACGGATCACTATGCCATCATTCCGACAGAACAGGTTGTAGATCCAAAACGACTTTCCGGTGAGGAACGTAATATATATGATTTAGTGGTACGAAGACTGATTGCGGCACATTATGAAAAAGCCATTTTTGATTACACGACGATCAAGACAAAGGTCGAGAAGAGGGCCGAGTTCATTTCAAAGGGTAAACAACAGATTCAAGAAGGGTGGCGTAAGGTCATTTTTCAAGATGAGAAAGATGATGATGTTCTTTTACCCCTCCTTAAACAAGGCGATTCTGGGCTAGTGTCCAAGGTAAAAGTGAAAGAAGGAAAAACCCAGCCACCGAAGCGTTATACAGAGGGTCAGCTAATAACCTTGATGAAAACGGCGGGAAAGCATCTGGAAAATGAAGAGCTTGAAAAGGTCCTGATGAAAACAGAAGGCTTAGGAACCGAAGCGACACGTGCGGGGATCATTACCATGCTGAAAGATCGAAAATATATTGATGTTAAGAAAAACCAGGTATTTGCAACCGATAAAGGGAAGGTTCTCATTACAGCAATTGGCGAGAAAATCCTTGCTTCTCCAGAAATGACGGCTAAATGGGAGCAGCGCCTAAGGGAAATCGGGGAAGGTAAGGCTTCCGCGGGTGCTTTCATGGAAGCCGTTAAAAAGATGTCCACAAAGATTATTAGCGATGCCGTTGAGTCTTGTGAAACCTGGGACTTTCAAGGTTTAGATATCGATTCGATTCAAAGACCGGGTTTTAAGAAAAAAAGTGTGACATCAGTAGGAAGTTGCAAGAAATGTGGTGCTAAAGTTGTCGATAAAGGGGAATTCTATGGATGTGCAAGTTATCAGAAAACCAAATGTAACTTTACCGTCTCAAAAAAAATCCTTAATAAAAAAATCAGTCAGGTCAATGTTAAAAAGCTTTTATCCCATGGAGAAACCGATGTGATCAGTGGTTTCAAAAAAGGGGACAAGACGTTTGATGCTGCTTTAATTTGGTCTGATACCGAGAAGAAGGTAATTTTTAAATTTATATCGGATCAACCAGTTAAGCAAAATTAAGCGTTTCTACCATGCCCTGAGACGATATAATCTTGTTTCAGGGTCGTTTTTATAGTAAGATTTTTAGATATGCGTTTGAATGGGAGGATTCCTGATGCCTACACCGAGCATGGAGGATTACATAGAACAGATATATTTACTTATAGAAGAAAAAGGATATGCAAGGGTTTCGGATATTGCTGAAAACCTTTCTGTACATCCTTCTTCAGTGACGAAGATGGTACAAAAGTTAGACCACGAAAAGTATTTAATCTATGAGAAGTATCGTGGTTTGGTTTTGACAGCAAATGGTAAAAAAGTGGGTAAACGACTTGTTTACCGTCATGAATTATTGGAGCAGATGCTACGATTGATAGGGGTCAAGGAAGAAAATATCTACCATGATGTTGAAGGAATCGAGCATCACCTGAGCTGGAATGCGATAGACCGAATTGGTGACCTTGTAGAATTCTTTGAGGAATCACCTAGCCGGGTTGAGGATTTAAGAAATATACAAAAGAAAAATGAAGAAAATGCAAAATAAGCTGCCATGGGCAGTTTTTTTTTGCTCTAAAACCATCATTCGTTTCTTAAATAAGTAACCACATGACGGGGAAAAGAGGATTTTTAGTCTTAAAACAGAATAGCTATTATAAAGGGGATATTTTGAAATACCATAAAATATATCCATTTAAATCATGAAAAAGTGCGATCAGTAAATCTGAAAAACTATGTGAAATGGGGGAATAACATTTGAATTTAAAAACTTGGCATAAAGAAGCAGAAAAGAAATGGGATGTTTTTGCCCCTAGATGGGCGAAGAATTCACAGGAAATGTGGGAGACCGGTAGTCGTAAAAAGATCATTCCTTTCTTTTCTGAGTATGTGGAGGCGGCATCGAAGGTTGTGGATATAGGTTGCGGAGACGGAGTCGGTTCTTCAAAACTCGCCCAAGCCGGTTACATTGTTACAGGTGTGGACCTTTCAAACGTCATGGTTGAATTGGCTAAGGAAAATGCCGACCAACAACCCGGCCTTTCTTTTACTCAAGGAGATTTTTACAGTCTCCCATTTAAGGATGATGAAATGGATGCCGCTTTGGTGATCAATTCACTTGAATATACTGGTGAGCCACTGACGGTGATGAAGGAAATACATCGAATTATAAAGCCCGGGGGATATGTATGTTTTGGAATACTAGGACCTACGGCGGAGCCTCGTAAAAAATTTAGTTACCAACGGTTATTTGGTGAAGATGTGATCATGAATACGATGCAGGCCTGGGAGTTTGAAAAGCTTGCACTATCTACTGGTTGGAAGCTAGTCGCTGAGACTGGTGTTGAAAAAAGAGGGGTGGACTACTCCAAGCTAGGTCACTTTTCAAAAGAATTGAAACAATCCGTTTCATTTATGTGGCTCTTCCTCTTTCAAAAAGAAGGTATTCAATGATGGAAAAATATCATATCAATCAATTTGTCGAAAAAACGAAACAGCAGGATAAGGGCCAGGGATTATTTGAACTGGAGACGGAACGAATTCTTGAAATCAATCTCGAACAACAAATCTGGGCCAAAATGGGGACGATGATTTCATACCGGGGCAGTATTAAGTTCGAACGAGAAGGCATGCTGGAGCATGGGATTGGAAAATTATTTAAGAAAGCCTTTACTGGTGAAGGTACCTCTTTAATGAAAGCGACAGGGAAAGGGAAGCTATATGTGGCCGACCAAGGAAAGAAGATTTCGATTATACAATTGAATGGAGAGGCCATTTGTATAAACGGCAATGATTTACTTGCCTTTGAATCAAGTGTGAAATGGGACATTAAAATGATGAGACGCATTGCCGGATTGTTGGCTGGTGGATTGTTCAATGTCAGGCTTGAAGGAAATGGGATGGTTGCGTTCACATCACACAACGAACCCCTCACTTTACTTGTTGAAGAGGGAAAGCCAGTCTATACAGATCCAAATGCGACCGTCGCCTGGTCAGGGAACTTACAGCCAGACTTCGTAACGGATGTATCCTTGAAATCATTTTTTGGGAGAGGAAGCGGAGAGTCAGTTCAGATGAAATTCGAAGGACAGGGGTTTATTGTTGTCCAGCCCTATGAAGAAGTATATTTTGGCGATAAAGAGTCTTAAAAAGTAAAATTGGATTCCTTTTTTTATGATAATAGAAGAGTAGTAAATGAATGATTTGAGAATGAAGAAAAAGGATGAGTAGATACACGTTTGCATTTAACAGACATAGGTATTCAATATCATTTCATTCTAGTGCGAAATAAAAAAATCCTGAGTTTCTCATCAGGATTTTTCATTAGACAGATGTGTGGCAGGTTCCCCCAAAAAGGGCAATCAACGGACAAAGACCCTTTTTTTCTTTCGCTTTCAATCCCAATCATATGGCGTGGATTGATAGACGTAATAATTGAGCCAGTTGGAAAACATGAGGCTACAGTGACTTTTCCAACGATGCAACGGAGTTTTAGATGGGTCATTATCCGGAAAGTAGTTTTCGGGGAGCTGGGTTTCGATTCCGCGTTCAATATCGCGTTTATATTCGTCACCGAGCGTTCCCGCATCATACTCGAAATGACCAGTCACCATAATTCTCTTTGAATCGGTGGAAGCGGCTATTAACACACCGGCTTGATCTGATTGTGCTAAGATTTTCAGTTCGGGATGATTCACTAACTTTTGATAATCTATGTCAGTATAGCGAGAATGAGGAGCCAAGAAATAATCGTCGAAGCCACGGACGAGGTCTTCATTCGGTTCAAGAACCTCATGTTTATAGATGCCAAAGCATTTTTCCGGAAGCTCATATTTACCTATACCATAATGGTGGTATAGAGCTGCTTGAGCCCCCCAACAAATATGTAGGGTGGATGTGACATTTTTGCTTGACCAGTTCATGATATCTTTTAATTCTTCCCAATAATTAACTTCTTGAAAGTCCATCTTTTCGACAGGTGCTCCCGTGATGATCATCCCATCATATTTTTTTGAACGAATGTCTTCAAAAGAATTATAAAATTGATTTAAATGAAATTTACTTGTGTTTTTGGATTCATGGGTACTCAAACCCAGAAATGATATATTTACTTGAATAGGCGTGTTGCCAAGAAAACGCAGTAACTGTGCCTCTGTTTTTTCTTTTTCAGGCATAAGGTTTAAAATCAATATATTTAATGGCCGGATTTCCTGGCTGATTGCCCGTTCCTCATCCATTACAAAGATGTTCTCTTCTTCTAAAATCTCTTTAGCTGGCAGGTGTCTTGGTATTTTGATTGGCATAGTTAGCTTTGCCTCCTTTGTGAAATCATAATATTTCAATTATATAGAAAATTTAAAAATAGAAAAGCAATTTTTTTATTTTTTTAGATCCTCATAAGAATTTTGTAGAATGGTAAAATGATGATGAGTTATATAAAACTTGTTTATGACAGTTAAGAATCTAGAAGAGGGGTATATGGATATTGTTTGATCCTACAGCATATGAGAATATGAAAGTGGTATTGGAAGGAGCGGTATATGATCGCGACCTCATTGGGGATATATTGGTTATTGGTCGTGATGATATCGTCAATCTCTCAACACTTGCAAGGAAATATAAAATTGAGTTAGAAATGAAAGAATCAGAGCATACTGATTCTGTGACCGGCGGCTTTGAGGTATACGCTTCACTGGAGAATTTAAGTTCCGAGCTGCTGCAGTCGAACCTGAATGAAACGCATTCCGGTTGTGCCGTGAATTTATTCATTTCCATACCGAGAAAGCTCAACAGCTTGGAAGTTAGAAATATATTAATTGAACTCGAGACCCTTTGGGGGAGTGAGAGAATCATTAAATTGACTACTTCTGAAACGGTTAGTGAAAAAGAACCATCCTCATCATGCCATTCAACATTTGGTATTTCTTTCGGAAGACTTATAAAGGAAGAGCAAATGGAAGATTTAGAAGATATGGTAGAGTATCTAATACAATCCATACAAATTGTTGAAGGTTCTTTAAATAACTAATCAAGAACACTCAAACTGGAAAAGTTTCCTTCACTTAAGGTAAAATGACCTCATCAGGGCTAAAGGGAGAGATCATATATGTCCATTTATGAATTTGAAGTGAAAAAGATCAATGGTGATGTCATTTCGCTTGAGGAATACAAGGGAAAAGTATTGATTATAGTTAACACGGCTAGTAAATGTGGATTTTCACCACAGTATGATGACCTGCAGAGCCTATATGTGCAATACAAAGAGGACGGTCTGGAAGTTCTAGGGTTTCCTTGCAATCAGTTCCTCAACCAAGAGCCTGGCGACGAGCTTGAAATCGATTCCTATTGTAAGCTCAATCACGGTGTAACCTTTCCAATGTTTGCGAAAGTGAATGTGAATGGAAAGGACGCTCACCCGCTATTTAGCTATATAACGGAGAATGCACCAGGAATGATGGGATCGAAGTCAATAAAATGGAACTTCACCAAATTCTTGATCGACCGTGAAGGGAATATTGTGAACCGCTATGCTCCCAAAACAAAACCGCTTGAAATGGAAGAAGATATAAAAAAATTGCTATCATGATTCAATGGCCCACCGTGTTCTTATCGGTGGGCTTTTTATTTAAGGAATAAAAGGGTCCGTAATTTAAAGGGGGAAAAATGGGGATGAAGTGGAATATAATTAGGTAACAACTATTTTACCCAGGAGGGAAACAATGGAACGGATTGCATGGGTTACGGACAGTACGGCTTTATTGGACGAGGAACTATCTCAAAATGAACATGTATATGTCGTTCCTATGATTGTCATCATGGATGGTGAGGAATACGAAGATGGTGTCGACCTACTACCTGAAGAACTGTATCGCAAAATGAAGGAGGAAAATAAGGTCCCGACCACCTCCCAGCCATCCGTGGGCACCTTTTACGAGTTGTATAGGAAACTTGAAAAAGACTATGATCGGGTGGTTTCCATCCATCTCTCAAGTAAATTGAGTGGGACGGTCTCCTCAAGCCGTCAGGCAGCACAACTTGTCACGATACCTGTGGATGTTTTTGACACCTTGCTTATATCGTATCCGATGATTCTGTTATTAAAAAGGCTCATGCACTATATAAACAGCGGGTTCTCAATGGAAGAAGCTTTCACCCTTACAAGGAAGTATGCAGATAGCCATGAGACATATGTCTTGATTGGCTCATTAGACCAACTACACCGGAGTGGGCGGTTAACGGGGACTCAGTATTACCTTGGAAGTCTATTGAGCTTAAAACCGATCATAACCATAGAGAATGGGTTGCTGCAAACCAAAACGAAAACTCGAAATCTTAAGAAAGCGGAAAATCAAATATTCCATGAATTACGCAAATCCATTTCATTGGGCAAGGTAAAAGAATGCAGTATCTTGTACGGAGGTTCACCTGTTCAGGCCGAACCATGGGAAAAGAGGATTACAGAAGAGTTTCCAGAAGTGAAAATACATATATCACCACTAGGTAGTGCAATAGGGGTGCATACGGGTGAACAGACAATCGGGATCAGTTGGTTCAAGGAAGTTTAGGGCAATTTCCCTTTCTAAAAATTAGAACCATGGTAAAATAGAAAGGACATGGAGTGGTGAAATGCAAAAAACAATAATTGAACAAACGGAATCATTTGTCTACGAACAATTAAAATCTGATGTCAGTGGCCATGATTGGTATCATATCAATCGGGTTCGGAAGCTGGCCTTACATATTGCACGTGAAGAAAAAAAGGGTAATGAATTCATAATCGAGATGGCAGCCCTCCTTCATGATATTCCAGATGATAAATTGAATGATGATATGGAAGCAGGTTGGAATAAGCTCGATGATTGGTTGAAGATGACCGGGGTGGACCTGAATACGGTTAAGGAGATAAAGGAGATTATTTCTACCATTTCCTACAGTGCTGGAGAAGTGAATCTGACGTCCATCGAAGCTGAAATTGTTCAGGATGCCGATCGTTTGGATGCTCTCGGGGCGATTGGAATTGCAAGAACATTTGCGTATGGGGGTAAAAAGGGACAACCTATGTATGATCCATCTCTCTCGGTCCGTGAAGAGATGACCAAGCAGGAATATCGAATGGGTAAAAGCTCTTCCGTCCACCATTTTTATGAAAAATTATTACGTTTACAAGACTTGCTTAACACAGATACAGCGAAGAATATCGCGAGTGAACGCCATGAATACATGGTTCGTTTTCTAGAAGAATTCTATAAGGAATGGGATGTACGTTTATGAAAGTTTTTAGCATGGAACATGTAATGAAAACCCAAGGAGAGAAGCTTCTTTTTAAAGATGTTTCTTTATCCATCAGTGAAGGTGAAAAGATCGGGATCGTCGGTATAAATGGGACCGGTAAATCCACGCTGTTGAATATTATAGCTGGATTGGAAGAAAGTGACCTGGGTACGAAGGATCATCCGAATGACTATACAATTTCTTATTTATCACAAGATCCTGACTTTGATGAACAATTGACCATTATGGAGTATATGTATGAAAGTTCGACACCCGTATTCTCCTTGATAAAAGAATATGAAAATACATTGGTGCAATTGCAAATCGATCCCCAAAATAGTGAAGTGCAAAATCGATTATTGAAGCAACAGCAATCTATGGATGCTCTTAATGCCTGGGATACTAGCGCCAATGCCCGGACAATCTTGACTAAGCTAGGCCTTCCTGATCATTCTCGGAAATTGGGTGAGCTTTCAGGTGGACAAAAGAAACGGGCAGCATTGGCAAAGACATTGATAGAAACTCCTGATTTGCTCATTTTGGATGAGCCAACCAACCATCTGGATTTTGAAAGTATCACCTGGTTGGAAGAATACTTATCAAAGTATCAGAAATCCGTCTTATTTGTGACCCATGATCGATATTTTCTTGATCGTGTGTCCAATAAAATATGGGAAATAGCTCAAGCTCAGCTTTTTGAATACAAGGGGAATTATGCAGACTACCTTGAATCAAAAGCCATAAGGGAAGAAAATGAATCAACTGAACGTTCAAAAAAAGAGAGTCTCTTCAAAAAAGAATTGGCCTGGATCCGCAAAGGGGCCAAGGCGCGCTCAACGAAGCAAAAGGCTAGGATTCAACGTTTTGAAACGTTAGAAACCGGTGTTAAGGATAAGCAGAAAAACGAAAGCCTTGAAATGGAATTAAGCGGCGCCCGTCTAGGGAAAAAAGTGTTGGAACTGCAAGGCGTCTCCAAATCATTCGGTAATCAGACAATTATCAAAGATTTATCTTTTCTTTTCAAGCCAGGCGATCGTATTGGGATTGTCGGTAATAACGGAAGTGGAAAATCCACACTATTGAATATCTTGGCCGGACGCGAACCGTTGGATGGTGGAAATCTTGAAATCGGGCAAACCGTCAAAATCGGCTACTATACACAAGAAAGCATCGATATGGATGAAAATCTCCGAATGATCGAATATATCCGGCAAACGGCTGATTCAATTGCTCTTAAAGATGGTAGCTTCATATCCGCTGCACAAATGCTTGAGAGGTTCTTGTTCCCCATGGGTTCGCATGGCACTCCGATACGGAAACTTTCAGGAGGAGAAAAAAGACGACTTTATTTATTGAACATTTTGATGGGTTCACCCAATGTCCTTTTATTGGATGAACCGACAAATGACCTGGACACACAAACCTTGACAGTCCTTGAAGACTATTTAGAAACGTTTTCGGGAGTCGTCATCACCGTTTCGCATGATCGGTACTTTCTTGATAAAACTTGTCACCAACTACTCGTCTTCAAAGATAAAGGTAAAATAGATTTTTATTACGGAAACTACTCTGAGTTTTTAGAGGAAAAGACAGAAGAAACGGTTCCTCAAAAAACTATCGAGCCACAGCCTAATCGGACGGAAAAGAAGAAGAAAAAGCTTACTTATGCGGAAAGTAAGGAATGGGAAGAAATCGAAGGGAAAATGGAGCAAGTCGAAGGTCGCCTGAAGGATATCACAGCCGAAATGTCAGCAGCCGGCAGTGATTTTGAAAAGGTCCGCCTGCTTCTAGAAGAAGAAAAAGAGCTTAACGAAAAGTTAGAGTATACAATGGAAAGATGGACATATCTCGCTGAAAAACTTGAAGGGGAATAAGCTGAAGACTGGGCCAGGATGCGTTAGCTTGGCCCGGTCTTTTTTTCGGTGAATCTCAATTGCATGAGAATCTCTTGCCAGTGTGATAAAATCTAGGACACGAGGAAACGTATTGATAAAGGAGAGAAAAGCATTGAATATTAAATCGATAGAACCTACGCCAAGTCCAAATACAATGAAAATTAATCTTACGGAAGAATTGCCAGCAGGCAAGAGCAATAATTATAAAAAAGATCAAGCGGAACTTGCGCCGCAAATGATAAAAGACATGTTACAAATTGACGGTGTCAAGGGTGTATACCATGTGGCTGACTTTTTAGCAGTCGAACGTAATGCGAAATTTGATTGGAAAGATATTTTGGTCCAAGTTCGCCAAGTTTTCGGTGAGGATACTGGAAAACAAAATCAACAAGCGCAAATAAATGAGCATTATGGAGAAGTTTCCGTTTCCATCCAACAATTTAAAGGTATTCCCATGCAGATTAAAGCAAATGATAGCACACACGAAAAACGTTTTGCGTTACCGGAGTATTTCATTAAGGGCATATCAGCTTCGCAAAAAGAAGATGATAATGTCGTCCTACTTCGTAAATGGAAGGATTACGGCATTCGCTACGGAGAAATGGAAGACATCGTCAAGGAAGTAGCGGCAGAATTGGTTGCAGCTTATCCGGAGGAAAGAATTAATAAATTAGTTGATGCCGCCCAAGAAACCGTGGATAAAAAAGAACCGGTCATCAATCGCCCCAAAATAAAATTGACCGTTGACATGTTAGACGATGAAAGTTGGGAAAAGAGATATCAATTATTGGATCAGATGAGCGATCCGACGGTTGAAGATATTCCGGTACTGGAAAAAGCCCTTGCCGATAGCAAAGTTTCCATTCGTCGACTTGCTGCTGTATATTTAGGGATGATTGAAGATCCAAAAGTCCTTCCTAGCTTATATAAAGCATTGAGGGATTCAAGTGCCGCTGTAAGAAGGACGGCCGGGGACTGTTTATCTGATCTTGGGTTTGAGGAAGCAATGGGTGAAATGGCATTATCTCTATCGGATAAAAATAAACTAGTGAGATGGAGGGCAGCCATGTTTTTATACGAAGTTGGTGATGAATCCATCCTACCTTTTTTAAAGAAAGCTGAACAAGACCCCGAATTTGAAGTCGCACTCCAAGTGAAAATGGCCCTTGATAGAATCGAGAATGGGGAAGAAGCGAAAGGTTCTGTATGGAAACAAATGACGGAATCAAGAAAGTAAAAAATAAGTAAGTTTAAAGACCGAAAGAGGATAATCACAGACCGTGTAAGGACGTGTTTGTTGGTCATCCTCTTTTTTTTATAAAAAAGGGATGAAAGATTAGGTGAAAAATGTATAAAATCATCCATTTATATGAATAAATCCCTTTTCTACTATTTTAGAAAAATGTTTATGTAGAAAACTTTGAGCTAGAATGGTTACATTTGACCACATTTATGTTAGAATTTTTAGAGTATTATAAAAAGTTAATATATTCAATGTTAATTTGCTAAAATGAGGGGGCTACATAAATGTCTACAGCAAAAATGAGAAGCGACATGATTACAAAAGGGGTTGACCGTGCTCCACATAGAAGTCTATTGCGTGCAGCGGGTGTTAAAGAAGAAGATTTCGGCAAACCGTTCATTGCGGTTTGTAATTCATATATTGATATCGTTCCTGGGCACGTCCATCTTCAGGAGTTCGGTAAGATCGTGAAGGAAGCAATCAGGGAAGCTGGCGGGGTTCCATTTGAATTTAATACAATCGGAGTAGACGATGGAATCGCCATGGGACATATTGGTATGCGTTATTCTTTACCAAGTCGTGAAATCATTGCTGACTCCGTAGAAACGGTTGTTTCTGCACATTGGTTTGATGGGATGGTTTGCATTCCAAACTGTGACAAGATTACACCAGGGATGATGATGGGGGCACTTCGTGTCAATATCCCGACGATGTTCGTCAGCGGAGGACCTATGAAGGCTGGAAAAGATAAGAATGGTAAGTCTCTATCCTTAACATCGGTCTTTGAGGGTGTTGGAGCCTATCAAGCAGGTAATATTGAAGCAGAAGACTTAGAAGAAATCGAACAAGTGGCATGTCCTACGTGCGGTTCTTGTTCAGGGATGTTTACTGCCAATTCGATGAACTGTTTAGCTGAAGGATTAGGTCTTGCCCTTCCAGGTAATGGTACTATTTTAGCCGTAGCTGAAGAACGAAAGGAATTCGTAAAGAAATCAGCTAAACAACTGATGGAACTAATCAAAATGGATCGTAAACCGCGCGATATCGTTACGATGGAAGCGATTGATAATGCATTTGCTTTGGATATGGCCATGGGTGGATCGACCAATACCGTCCTTCATACCCTTGCTTTGGCCCATGAAGCAGGTTTTGAGTATCCAATGGAGAGAATCAATGAAATAGCCGGAAGGGTACCACATCTTGCAAAGATTGCACCGGCATCGGATTATCATATTGAAGATGTCCATAATGCGGGTGGGGTCAGTGCTATTATTCATGAGTTACTGAAAAAGCCAGGAGCTTTCAATGGTGATTGTCTGTCTGTATCCGGAAAAACGCTACGTGAAAATGTGGAAGGCTGCGAAATCTTGAATACGGATGTCATCCATCCCCTAGATAACCCGCATTCCGAACGTGGAGGACTTGCGGTATTATTCGGGAATCTGGCTCCTCTAGGATCGATCATTAAAGTGGGTGCCGTAGACGAGTCTGTCGGCGGTTATCACCGAGGTCCCGCAATCTGCTTTGATTCCCAAGAAGATGCGTTGTCAGGAATTATTACTGGTAAAGTAAAAGAAGGGGATGTCGTGGTCATTCGATATGAAGGACCTAAAGGCGGACCGGGTATGCCGGAAATGCTGGCACCAACTTCGCAAATCGTCGGCAGGGGTCTTGGGGCCAAGGTAGGTTTAATTACCGATGGGCGTTTCTCAGGTGCTTCTAGAGGGATCAGTATCGGTCATATATCTCCTGAAGCAGCCGAAGGAGGACCAATAGCCTTTGTAGAAAATGGAGATATCATTGAGCTGGATTTGAATAACCGTATCATTCAATTGGAAATTTCTGACGAAGAATTTGAAAAACGCAAAGCGAATTGGAAAGGATTCGAACCAAAGGTAACAAGAGGGTATCTGGGTCGTTATTCCAAGCTTGTCACCAATGCCAGCACTGGCGGCGTCATGAAGATTTAATCCACAAATGAAAGGGTGGCAGCAGATAATTCTGCTGCCTATTTTCTATGCAGGGCTTGGATGTTGGTAAACCTAAATTGTGTGGATTCAAGGTTAAGGTTCGCCTTTCGTAGAAGGTTTAAGCGTCAACTTTGCATTATGAACATAAATTATAGTATCCTTATAGTCATCTAGTTATTTCAAGGGGGAATTATTATGTCTATGGCTTATGATGAATACATGAAACAAATGGTGAAGCCAATGCGTGCTGAATTGGTGCAAGCGGGTTTCAAAGAATTGGAAACAGCTGAAAAGGTTGAGGAATTCATGGAGGCAGCCGAAGGGACTACACTTGTTGTCGTCAATTCAGTTTGTGGCTGTGCTGCAGGTTTAGCTCGTCCAGCAGCGACTCAAGCTGTACTCCAAGCAGAGAAGAAGCCAAATAATCTAGTCACTGTATTTGCAGGGCAAGATAAAGAAGCGACAGCTAAAATGCGTGAGTACTTTAATGGGATTGAACCTTCTTCTCCATCCATGGCTCTATTAAAAGGGAAAGAGGTCGTTCATTTCATTCCTCGCCATGATATTGAAGGCCAGCCTATGGAAGCTATCATGGAAAATCTCTTGGTAGCATTCGATAATGTAAAGTAAAATAAAATAAGTAAAAAAAAGAATGTCCTGTAAAAGGGCATTCTTTTTCAAATTCAGAGTATTAAAGGAGCAGGTACATGTTTGTGACTACAGCTGGACGAGCTGACCAAGATGTTATAGAGTTGGCAAAAGAGTTCGCGATGGATCAAAAGATTCCTTTTGTATCGAGGAGAAAACGTTCGATTCAGGATATCCAAAGGGAAAACGACAAGGATGATTGTCTCGTTTTCGGGAGAAATAGAATGGAAATATACCGGTACGGAGAGAGGGAGCCTTTCTTTTTCCATCCTAACTTAGCGATGATTCGATTGAAGCGATTACTGAATGGGGAGGCTGATCCATTTCTTATTGCAGGGGATATTAAAGAAGGGGACTCCGTGCTTGATTGTACATTGGGATTAGGTGCTGACTCCATTGTCGCTAGTTTTGCAGTCGGTAGTAAAGGGCGTGTGTTAGCGATGGAGGAAAATAAATACTTGGCATTACTTGTGGACCATGGTTTAAAGACTTGGAGTGATGCAGAAGAGTGGATGTTATCAGTAATGAGGCGGATAGAAGTTATGGAGGCTAACCATAATGAGTTATTGAAAACTTTACCGGATAATCATTTCGATGTCGTCTATTTTGATCCGATGTTTGAGGAGACCATTGAAGAATCTAATGGCATTAAAGGCCTGACCCATTTTGCTGCAAATCATGATTTCACCATGGAAATAATAAATGAAGCCAAGCGGGTCGCACGAAAAAGAGTTGTGTTGAAAGATCATTTTCGCAGTACCCGCTTCCAGAGATTTGGATTTGACGTGTTGGAACGAAAAACCTCAAAATTCCATTATGGCTTCATTTCCATTTTATGAATTCATTCGGTCTGATAATCCCCTTCATCAAGACCCATTGCACAGCCTTCACGGCTGGAATCAGCAGCGCCATAATTCGAACCGTCCAATGGGTTGATTTGTATTGCCTGGACATTACCGATTGAGTGGGGGACTTCATTGAAGGCAAATCCCATTCCTTCGAGGTGTCCCTTGCTGTTCATATCAATCCCGGCTTCCCATTCAATATGTGGGCCCATCGGCGTGAAAATTCTTGGTTCTTCGATTGCCGCCTTTAAGTCCATTTTGAAATCGAGCACATTAATGATGGTTTGGACAACTGAGCTAATGATTGTAGGTCCCCCAGGGGAACCAAGTGTTAAAATGGGTTGATTGTCTTTAAAAATGATGGTCGGACTCTTACAGCTTACTGGTCGTTTATTAGGCTGTACTTCATTCATGCCGCCTGGAACGGAATCAAAGTCGGTCAATTCATTATTCAACATGAAACCATAGTCGGAAACCATGATGCCAGAACCGAAAGGGTGCTCAACAGTCGAGGTGCAAGCCGCGATGTTGCCCCATCTGTCACGCACCGTGAAGTGGGTGGTTTCACTGCGTTCTTCATCATTTGGCTGTTGAATCACTTCCCTTTGCTTCACGGAATCATACTTCCATGGATTTCCGAAATCAATGGCATTGTTCCGTGACTTGAAATTAATGAACTTCCGTCGTTCAGCTATATATTCGTCATGCATAAGACCTGTAAGCGGTAATTCGGCAAATTCGGGATCAGCCAGAAATGCCTTTTTATCTGTAAAGGCCAGACGCATCGCTTCCGCTATCAGATAATATTTCTCCCAGGAACGTACATCATATTGCTCTAGATGGAATGATTCTAATATCTTTAATATTTGAATGACGGTAAACCCTCCCGCGCTAGGAGCCATCGAAGAGACAATTTTATAATCTTTATAGGTGCCGACCATGGGTTCATCAACGGTTGCTTTGTAATCTCTTAAATCGGCCATTTCCATGAATCCGCCTTGTTCCTTGATACAGGAAATGATTCCTTCACCAATCTCGCCCTCATAAAAAGCAGATACCCCTTCGCGTTGTAAAATCCTATAAGTATTTGCCAGCTTTTCCTTAACTAATATATCTCCCACCTGGTATGGTTTTCCTTCGGGCATGAAGAAGTTTCGCGCTTCATCACCCAATCGATATTCAAAGTTTTTAAGGGCATCACAAAGTACCCAGTTGACCGGGACCCCATTTTCAGCAAATTCTATAGAGGGTTCAATGAGTTCGGCTAATGGCTTGCTACCATATTCATTGAGCGCTTCATCCATCGCCTTTAGAATTCCTGGAATGCCAACTGCCGTCCCTTTTGTCGAACGCTCTTTAAAGGGAATAACCTCCCCATTTTCATCCAGGAACAATTCAGGATATGCCGCTTTAGGTGCCCTGACATGTCCATCGAATATCTTCGTTTTTTTACTTTTTTCATTATAAACCATAAGGAATCCACTGCCGCCTATTCCTGTCATCATAGGTTCCACGATATTTAATGCAAATTGGATGGCTACTGCTGCATCAACGGCATTTCCGCCATCGCGTAAGATCTTTTCCCCAATTTTAGTCGCAACTGGATGAGCCGTGACGACCATACCAGCTTTTCCTGTTGCCGTTTCTCTTTTATAGTTTTCTTCTTTGGTTTTTTCATCGATGTTTTCCATCAAAATTCCTCCAGTATATCGTCTTAAGTTCTTTCTTGAGCTAGAGACGAACTTCATTGAAAAGAAAACCTTGTCATTAATAGAATGACAAGGACTCTTTCATAAGTATTTTAGTCTTAATCAGCAAATGATAAATATACGAAAAATGCTAATGTAACAAGACATAAAGCCACCATGGCGGTTGTAGTCAAAGCCATTTATAAGCCCTCCTTAAAAAGATACCTGAATCTATTTAAGTTCTACAAATTACCTAATAATCCTTTAATTTATATATTTATAGTGAAAAATGGTATAAAAGATGCAACACGTATGTTGCATATAGGTATTTATCCTTTTTGGCGATTTTTGAAACATGGGGTATTATATATTCGTATTACCTGGAAAATCGCAGTATACTAAAAAAAAGGAACAACAGGAGGGGGGATAATGGTTTGAAAACGGCAACATGGTTTAGGAAAAGTCTTGTCATTTTAGTTTCCGTTTTAACGTTTGGCCTTGTCACACCTACAGATTTGGCATGGTTAGCTGATGCTGACTCTCTAAAAGATTCGAAAAAAGCGGTAGTGCAAGAAGACCATACACCATTTCCTTCTGCACAGGAATCTAGTGGCTTCAATCATTTCGACCGTGATAACTTTTTATCGGATATACTTGATAAAGCAGAAGAAAGCGCTTATGTGAAATTTGGTGAAAAAATAAACCCTAAAATAGGTGATGAGTTCAAAATGATCATTTTGCCGAAAATAGAAGAGACGGTAAACGATATGGCGAACCAATTTCCTGATGAAAAACTGCAACAGCTAACTATCACGGAGCGGCCAAGTGCAGGTAGATCCGAAAAAATTTTTCATATTTATGACTCGATAAGTGGAAATGATGTCATCCGATTCCATGTTAGGCAGGAAAATCCACCGTTAGAAGGATATTGGTTTAATTTTCATTATCACACGTACCACGATTCTTTTGCCACGCATTATGACATCGGGAAAATATATTGGGATAAAAACACTCCTCCCAAATGGACGAATCAAGATAGAATATCCTAAATCTCTTCGTTCATTGATTTTATCTAAAGGGAAGAGTATGATGATAATGAACATACATAAAGGTAAGTTCATAATGTTCTTTTTGGGTACGTTGTTCTGCAACGTATTTATTTTGTGTGAAATAATACATAGCAAGAAAACTGCGCTGTGCCTCTAGAGAGCACTTGCAGTGAATTTTATAGTTTTGCAGAGGTGCTTTAATCATGTCAGTAGAATTGCTAAATAAAATCTTCCATACCTATTCCCAGTTTTTTGATTGGGATATGTGGGGGGAAGTACTAACAGACCCTGTTAGCTGGGGATTAATTGGGACACTTGTCTTAATGGAAGGCCTTTTATCGGCTGATAACGCTTTGGTATTGGCCGTTATGGTTCGGCATCTTCCGGAAAAACAAAGGAAAAAGGCCCTTTTCTATGGATTATTGGGTGCATATGCATTCCGTTTCTTAGCCATTGGAATAGGTGTCTATCTCATCAAGATTTCTTGGGTAAAAATCCTCGGAGCTGTTTATCTTGCCTGGCTTTCATTCAAGTATTTCCGAGATAAGAGAAATAAACAGGCTAACCAGGATGAAGAGTTACAGGGAATGAGTAAAAATAGTTTATTAATCCGTATGTTCGGTAATTTATGGGGAACGGTTGTCGCTGTTGAGATGATGGATATTGCTTTTTCCGTTGACAGTGTCTTGGCTGCCTTTGGGGTGAGTGAAAAGATTTGGGTCCTCCTGTTGGGCGGAATGATCGGTGTCCTGATGATGCGGGGCGTTGCCGGAGTCTTTTTGAAACTGATTGATAAGATTCCTGAATTGGAAACGGCTGCCTATGTCTTGATAGGGTTCATATCGATTAAAATGCTTCTTTCGGTGGCGAAAATCGAAGTTCCACATGTCATCTTCTTTTTGACCATTCTTGTTATTTTTGGAACGACCATCTTGCTTCATTTTCAGAGAGAAAAAAAGCTTAAAGAACACAGTAAATAATCTTACGGAAAAGAGCTGATACCAAAATGGTGTCAGCTCTTTCTTTGGAAATAAAACTCAAATAGATGAAAAAGGAGAGTGAAAAATGTAAAAAAGAGCAAAGGGTATAACAGGTTTAGCCATAGTGATGTGAGGAATGGATGCAGCAAGATGCCAAAGAAAATCGAAAATAGCAATAGGTCTAGAATGATGAACACTTTTAAACTGTAAATTTCCAGTACTTCCTCGGCTAGTTCATGTGGTTCTGGCAGGATGAGACTTCTGTTAACTGGTTTCATGGTATCACCTTGAACCTTTTTTGATTATATTATTTTATATGAAAATACTGGGTGATCCGTGCCTCGTGAGAAAAGAATATTCCACTTATTTTTACCAAAAATACATCAATCAATTATAGAGGAGTTTCATGTTATACTAGAATAATAAATTGGGATTGAAGTATACATATTTCTTTGAAATATCCTATTAAACCATGGAAAGGATGTAGAAGGTGACAAATAAAAAGTGGATTGGATTATTCATTTTGGCAGGCTGTTTCCTTTCTATGCTTTCCATCTCTTTTGCTAAGGAAGATGGTTTAAAGTGGAGGGACTTGAAAAAAGATAGCCTACTAAGGCAGGCAGCCATTTTTCAGGATCAAGAGACATTACAGAACTTGTTTATATATCCTGTAGATGAATTTGATGAAGAGGAAGCCTTAAACATAGTTGAAACAATCAATAAACTCCCGCATTCCCTTCAAGTGAAAATTATTGATCGGGGTGTGAAAATAAAGCTTTTCAGTGGGAGCCTGACAGACAATCGTTCTGCAGCTCATTTAAAGGGGCAGACACCAAGAGGGTATGTTAATCCCAGCACTACATGGGATGATGTTCCGGGTATGGGGGGCTCGCATATGGTCTTGGTTAAAATCGGCGCGAGCGATAAAGGTAACGGCCATAGTTCTATAAATCTCGAACTCCATGAAATTGCCCATTCCCTCGATAAAATCGTGTATGGCGGCATTCGTGAGGATATGGATTATTTAAGCGTATGGGGAAAAGAAGTAGATGCACTGTTTCCTGGTCAACCTTATTTTTCTACATATCCCGAAGAATACTTTGCGGAAGCGTTTGCGATGTTTTATGTAAATCCGGAACAAAATCAATTGCTAAGACGGAAAGCTCCAGAGACCTACCATTTTATTAAACAACTAGATTGAATGATTTAATTCAATCGTAATTCACATTGACACATTGAACTGGTAACAGTAAAAAGTTAAAATAAGAAGAATGAATGTTGAAAAGGTGGTTTACCATGAAGCAATATTTGGATTTATGTAAGCATGTACTTGAAAATGGAACTCAAAAAGGCGATCGTACCGGAACAGGAACAATCAGTACCTTCGGATATCAAATGAGGTTCAATCTGCGTGAGGGATTCCCTGTTTTGACTACGAAAAAAGTCAGTTTAAAAGCAATCATCCATGAACTCTTATGGTTTCTAAAAGGCGATACAAACGTACAATACCTTCAGGAAAATAATGTGCGCATTTGGAATGAGTGGGCTGATGAAGCAGGAAATCTAGGTCCCGTCTATGGGCATCAATGGCGCTCATGGGGTGCAGCGGATGGAAGGCAAATCGACCAGATCAGTGAAGTGATCGAGCAAATCAAAACGAACCCAAATTCAAGGAGATTGATCGTAAGTGCCTGGAATGTCGGAGAGCTTGAAGAGATGGCCTTACCTCCCTGTCATGCATTCTTTCAATTTTATGTGGCGGACGGTAAGCTTTCCTGCCAACTTTACCAGCGTTCTGCGGACGTATTTTTAGGTGTGCCGTTCAATATCGCTTCTTATGCACTCTTAACGATGATGATAGCCCAAGTATGTGACCTGGAGCCTGGTGAATTCGTTCACTCTTTTGGGGATGTCCATATCTATTCGAACCATATGGATCAAGTGAAATTACAGTTGACACGAGACCCTAAACCACTGCCTACGATGAAAATCAATCCTGCAGTGAAAGATATCTTTGAGTTTCGGTTTGAAGATTTCGAACTTGAAAATTACGAAGCTCATCCCCACATTAAAGGGAAGGTGAGTATATGATTTCCTTAATTGTAGCCATGGATGAAAAACGTGTGATTGGAAAAGATAACAAGTTGCCTTGGCATTTGCCAGCGGACCTTCAGTACTTTAAAAAGGTAACGATGGGTCACCCAATCGTCATGGGGCGCAAAACATTTGAATCCATCGGGCGGATTCTGCCTGGAAGGGAAAACGTCATCGTGACCAGGAATCATGAATTTAAAGCGGAAGGCTGCACCATTTTGCATGATGTTGATCAGATTAAGACGTATGCCGATAATAGCGAACAAGAGGTATTCGTTATAGGGGGAGCGGAAATCTTCAAAGAAATCCTGCCAGTAACCGATCGGTTATATGTAACTGAAATACATGAAGTCTTTGAAGGGGACACGTTTTTTCCAATCATTAATGAGACGGAGTGGGAAACCGTAGAGACGACCCCTGGTGTAACAGATGATAAAAATCTATATGCCCATGATTTTATTGTTTTACGAAAAAAATGATATTAGTAACCGATTTATGGTGAATAAGCCATAGTCGGTTTTTTTGTACAAGATCAAAGAGATAGAATTTTTAGAAAAATCAGTTACATACTTATGATAAAGTGCTATAATTATAGAATTGATTAGGAAGGAAATGAGGGATAACTATGAACCAGACAGCATCAGTGAATAGGGGGATTCAGTTGGAGGATATTCTAATTGCCTATAGAGAATTGAAGGATATTGTCTTACATACACCTTTACAAAAGAATCAGCGTTTATCCAGTAAGTATGAATGCAATGTCTATTTGAAACGTGAGGACCTTCAACATGTTCGTTCCTTTAAGTTAAGGGGAGCTTACTATAAAATGAAAAGTTTGACTCAGGAAGAAACAAAGAATGGTGTCGTGTGTGCAAGTGCCGGGAACCATGCACAGGGAGTGGCTTTTTCCTGCAGTGAGTTAGGAATCAATGGGAAAATTTACATGCCTGCTACGACGCCAAGGCAGAAGGTCGATCAAGTCCGGTTATTCGGTAGGGATAATATTGAAATTGTCTTAATTGGTGATACATTTGATGACGCATTCGCAAGTGCAATGGAATGTTGCGAGAAGGAAGGGCGTTCTTTCATCCATCCTTTTGATGATGAAAAGGTGATTGCCGGTCAAGGCACTACGGCGGTTGAAATCCTGAATGATTGTGAAGATAAGATTGATTATGTGTTCGCAGCAATCGGTGGCGGCGGATTAATGGCTGGGGTTTCAAGTTACTTCAAATCAGTGTCCCCTGATACGAAGTGTATTGGAGTAGAACCGCTCGGAGCCGCGTCCATGAAAACTTCCTTCCAAGAAGGAAAAGTCGTTGAACTTGAGAATATCGATACGTTTGTAGATGGTGCAGCCGTGAAGTGTGTAGGGCAAATGACTTACCAAACATGTAAAGAGAATCTTGAGGATATCGTTGCAGTGCCTGAAGGCCATATCTGTACGACGATTCTCGATTTATATAATCAGCATGCCATTATTGCTGAACCAGCGGGTGCTATTTCCGTATCAGCCCTTGATTTTTACAAAGACCAAATAAAGGGGAAAACGGTCGTGTGCCTTGTAAGTGGGGGTAATAATGATATAGGCCGTATGCAGGAAATCAAGGAAAAGTCCTTATTATATGAAGGCCTGCTATATTACTTTATCGTGAATTTCCCACAACGTGCTGGAGCATTAAGGGAATTTCTTGATGAAGTGTTGGGACCCAATGATGATATTAGTCGATTTGAATATACGAAGAAAAATAATAAAGAGAGTGGCCCGGCCCTTGTTGGTATTGAGTTAAAAAACAAATTTGATTATACAGGACTTATTCAGAGAATGAATAAGAAGGGTTTCTCAAGCGTAGAAGTCAATAAAGACAGCAATTTATTCCACTTATTAATTTAAACTAGACAAAATTTTAAATTAGGTTAGAATAATATATATATTTTTACATATTATTCAACTTATCCAGCAGTCGTGTTTTGTCGATAATTGTTACCGTTGTATGACGATTTGCCAGGTTCCTTTCATTTGGCTGAAAATGGTATTATAATTAAAAGCAGAATAGGTTGAATTATAACATCGAGGGGGATGTATTCATGTCGAATATTGGAATACCTGGTCTAATTATCATCTTGGTATTGGCCTTAATCATTTTTGGTCCGAAGAAGCTTCCCGAAATCGGACGTGCTTTTGGACAAACGCTTCGAGAATTCAAGAAATCCACGAGTGAACTGACAAAAGGCGACTATGAAGAGGATAAGAAAATACAACAACCAAAAAATCATGAATGATTAAATGCAGGGCGTAAGATGGACCTTCTTACGTCTTTTGTTCTGTAGCAAAGAAACGGATTTTCAAATGAAGGCGTGATTTATTTTGGAAGATAAAGAATTAAATATCATCGATCATCTCGATGAATTGAGAAAACGGCTAATCATTACGGCTGTAGCTTTTTTCGTCTTTTTTATTGTCAGTTTTATTTATGTGGAAAAAATCTACTATTGGTTTGTTAAGGATCTTGACTTCGAATTAATGGTCTTAGGTCCAAGTGATATCATCTGGATTTACTTCATGCTTTCAGGAGTCGTTGCCATTGCTGCAACGATTCCGATTATAGCACTTCAAATTTGGTTGTTCGTTAAGCCAGCTTTAATGCCCAATGAAGTGAGGGCCACCCTTGCCTATATTCCAGCTCTTTTCATCTTGTTTATTGGAGGCCTTGCTTTTGGTTATTTTGTCATTTTTCCGACCATCCTTCAATTTTTAATTGAGCTGGGTGAAGGCATGTTCATAACCAATTTCACCGCAGATAAGTATTTTTCATTTGTCTTCAATATGACGATTCCTTTTGCCTTTTTATTCGAGCTACCAGTCGTTACGATGTTCCTGACCTCCATCGGTCTTATCAACCCTTACGTGCTTCAAAAATTAAGGAAGTATGCTTACTTTGTTCTCGTGGTCATTGCTGTTTCCATCACACCGCCAGATTTCATGTCGGATTTTTTGGTCACGGTTCCCTTACTGTTACTTTACGAAGTTAGCATTTCGCTTTCTAAAATTGTCTATCGACGAAGGGTAAAACGGGAGAGCTTGCTGGAAGAAACTCTTAATAATGAAGATGGCATATAAAAAAATGGCCCAAAGGATTTATTCCTTCGGGTCATTTTTTATGGCTGAAGTTATTGAATCGGCATCATTCAGCCATAAAGTTGATTAGATCCAAATAAGATATATGCCTTTTTACAAAGTTTTCTTCTGATTTTCAACGTATATGTGTCCAAGAGAATCATTATTCTGAAAAAAATATAAGCTTTAGTTTGAAAGCATACTTTGAATAGGTATAATACAATAGATACGTTAATTTAGGGATGTGTAAAGATGAATAAAGTGAAGATTGTAACGGATTCAACAGTGGATATGACCCCAGAAGAATTTGAGTATTATGGCATTACAATGGTCCCCTTGTCGATCTATATTGATGGAGAGACCTTTTTGGATAAAGTGGAAATTGAACAGGATGAATTTTTAAGAAGAATGAATCAGTCAAAAGAACTCCCTAAAAGCTCCCAACCGGCAGTAGGGACTTTTTTAGAAGTATATAATGAACTTGGAAAGGATGGCAGTGAGATTATTTCAATCCATATGACTGGTGGCATGAGTGGTACAGTACGTTCGGCTGAAAGTGCAGCAGGGATGTCCGATGCTAAAGTTACCGTTTATGATTCGGAATTCATCTCAAAAGCCATGTCATTCCAAGTGATAGAGGCTGCCAAGATGGCGAATGAAGGCAAAACCACCGAAGAAATAATGCAACGGCTTGAGACCATTAGAAAACAGTCGAGTCTAATCATTGTCATTGAAACGCTGGACAATCTTGTGAAAGGCGGAAGGATTGGCAAAGTATCAGCATTCATCGGATCTCTTTTACATATTAAACCGATTGCACTTCTGGACGGAGGCGTGCTGAATCCCGTTTCAAAAGCAAGGAGCCAATCACAGGTTGTAAAATTCATTTCAAAGAAATTCAAAGAAGATACACAAGGAAAACAAGTCAAAGGCATTGGTTTCGTTCATGCAAATGGCTATGAAATGGCCGATAAAGTTCGCAAAGCGATTACTGAAATTTCAGGGGTCCAGGATATTAAGTTAGAAGCTACAACGGCTGTGGTCAGCACACATACTGGCGAAGGTGCCATGGCCATCATGTATTACTGGGATTGATGTTCGCTTTTAGTACCTCCTAAAGAGCAGGAGATGAGAGCTAAGTAATGTAGTCAAATGTTCATTTTATGATAAAAATAGTGGCTGTTTTCCTACTGGTGGTCTGGTAGAATGAAAGAAGTGACAGAATATTTATACATAAAAGGCGGGGTATGGATGAGGAAGCTGCATTTGTTGAAGGCAGCTATGGGCATTGGGGTATTGTTGATGCTGGCAGCATGTGGTTCAACTGGGGTGCCTGATGCGAAGAATTGGGATATCGAAGATTTTAGTTATGTGGACCAGGATGGGGAACCCTTTTCCAAAACTGATTTAAAAGGAAAAGTCTGGGTAGCCGATTTCATCTTCACAAATTGTGAGGATGTTTGTCTCCCCATGACTGCCAATATGGTGAAGTTGCAACAAAAACTGAAGGATGAGGGAATTTCAGATGTTGAGTTCGTGTCATTTTCCGTGGATCCTGAAGTGGACAAGCCTGATGTCTTGACAGCATTTGGCGACCAGTTCAACGTTGATTACAAAAATTGGCACTTTTTGACTGGTTATGGTCAAGATGAAATCGAGGCATTTGCCAAGGATAACTTTAAAACGATTGTATTGAAGCCTGACAATGAAGATCAGGTGATTCACCAGACAAGGTTTTATCTAATGGATCAAGAGGGAAAAGTCATCCGGGATTACACGGGACTTCAGGATATTCCTTTTGATGAGATGATTAAGCATATAAAAATACTACAGAACTATTGAACAGGAGAATGACCTGTTCAATAGTTTTTTAGTTTCTATAGTAATCACGGAATGACGTATGGAACAAATAGCTGTTACGAAGAATGAATTTACTCATCAGGTACATGCTAAAATTCATGGGATAAGCTTTAATTCCCAGCTTTTTTTCATACTATACAGTGATAAATACAAATAAAACCGACAAGTAAAGGTCAAATTGATTCAATTTTATATTTTCCCCATGATATAATATTTAGGTAGGGAAGGTGAGGTTATGAGACACAAAATCACCTGTCTTTTTATATGCCTAGTTTGGATTTCAGGTTGCTCTCAGAGGACTACTTCAGAACAGCCACTCGTTCAGCAGCATAATGTTGTTGAATTAAGCAAAAAGGAAACCATTCCAGCCAGCTTTTTTCCGGATCCTGTTCAAATCGTGTCAATAGGTGATTCCCTAACTCAAGGTGTCGGCGATAGTAAAGATAATGGGGGATATCTCCCTTACTTGCAGAAAAATCTTGAGAAAGAGCCATCTATTACTTCAGTTGAGATGATCAATCACGGAGTTCGGGGAAACCGGACCGACCAATTATTAAAAAGGTTGGATAAATCCCGTGTTCAAGAAGATATTGAACAAGCCGATTCCATTGTCGTCACAATTGGTGGAAATGATATCATGAGAGTATTTAAACAGAATTTCTCCAACTTGGAACTGAACCAATTCGATTCAGCTAAAATAGGGTATGAAAAAAGATTAAGACAGATATTGGATAAGGTGCGCTCTGAAAATCAACAGGCACAGATTTATTTAGTGGGCGTGTATAACCCATTTTCAAAGTGGTTTGCTGATTTTTATGAACTAGATGAAATCATGAATGATTGGAATGATAGCGGAAAAAAGATTATCACCGAATATGATTCTGCATATTTTATCGAAATAGATGATATTTTCCAAAATTCCAAAGAAGACTTGCTATATACGGAAGATTACTTCCATCCCAATGATCGGGGATATGAATTGATTGCAGAAAGAATCTATAATAACATGGAAGTTTTAACAATCGGAAAGGATACAATGGAAGCTAGCGCCAAAGGAGATGATGACCAAGAATGACAAAAGTCAAATGGAAGACTTTGTTTATTACTTTATTAGCCGTTAACATCCTGGTCATCCTTTCAATCCTGGTTTTAATTAATTTACCGGCAAAAGATTCAGATATGAAGCCAGTTGTAACTAAGGAAGAAGATATCCAGTTTCAGATTCATACAAACCGGGAAGATTTGACCCGATTAATCAACCAGTATCTTGATAAAGAAGGCTTGACTGGATTGATACATTATGAAGTGTATTTAAGAGATGAAGTGGAGTTATACGGGAAAATGCCTTTTTTCAACCGTGAAGTGGAAATGAAATTAACATTCGAACCCATTGCGCAAAAGAACGGGGATTTGGTTTTAAAACAAAAATCGATTGCGATTGGCCAGATGAACCTTCCTGTTTCATATGTGATGAACTTAATTAATGAACGGTATAAAATGCCGGATTGGGTCACCATAAATCCCAATGAGGAAAACATATATGTGTCTTTACAGGACATGAAATTAAAAAGTGACGTCAGGGTCAAGGCTAATGAATTTGATTTAAAGAATGATGATATTTCATTTTTATTAACTGTCCCCTCTTCTTTACAATAAGTGAAAATGAAAGATGAAAAGCCAGGTCAAATGCATCCTGGCTTTTCATCTTTTTTTGTATTAAGGTGTTAAGATAAGTGTTTCTAAGCCAGGTTGACCCTGACTGGTGCCGATTATATAAATGGATAATGGGGTATTTGCCTGAATATCTGTATTGGGTAAGGAGAGGGCTACTTCTTTCGAATCGGCTTTCCTTACTTCAAAATCGACTTGCATGGGGTAGAGATTCAGGTATTCACTTGCTTTGCGATACGGAAGTCTTGAAAATACGACATCGCCATCCTTTACAGCGATATCCACCGGTGACGTATCAAAAGACAAGTGGACAAATCGAACCTTGGATTCATCTTGGGGGACATAAGGATTGTCTTCGAAAGTAAGTAGTTTTGGCATTTCATTGGATCCTGTAGCAACGACAGTATACAGTTTTTCACTTTCCAGATCGACTTTACGGCTAAGGAAGGTGGACGTGGTTTGTCCGGCAGGATATATATCAATTTGGTATTTACCCGGGGGTAAAGATAAATAGTTGCTATTGTCTTTGTAAGCGAAATTCTGAAGGATGCGCATTTCGTTTACATATACATCGACCGCAGGTGCTTTTGGAGCTGCATGTAAAATACGGACCTGTGCCGGTTTTACCGTATTGATTTGTTCACTTCTCATTGGTTGCATGGCTTTTTCCATGCTCTTTAAGTGTTTATGATAATAATAATCATGTAAATGTGGGTTAGTATATTTATAGTAGCAAGATAATGCATCATAATTCATGGCCTTTTGTAAATGTTTGTCTTTATGGTTCATGTCTATCACCTCTCATTTGAATCATTATGAAGACATCATATGGTAGCATGCTTGGGCATGTGTCTTTCGTATACTCAAATTTGATTGGTTTTTTTAATCAGTCCAGTTTCATCAACAAAAGAAGTTTAGACAGCAGATGATTTTACATGACCTTATAAAAGGTTTAAAATGCATTCAATAGAACTTTTCCAAAAAAGGAGGATATTACAGTTGACCAACCATTTAGACAAAGCAACATTTGCTGGAGGATGTTTTTGGTGTATGGTAAAACCCTTCGATGAACAGCCTGGTATTGAATCTGTCATTTCCGGTTATACAGGGGGGACAACGGAGAATCCTACATACAAAGAGGTTTGCTCGGAAACGACGGGACATTATGAAGCTGTCCAGATTACCTTTGACCCTTCCATCTACCCTTATAAAGATTTAGTTGAATTATTTTGGCAACAGATTGATCCAACAGACGCTGGAGGCCAGTTCTTTGATCGTGGCAGTTCCTATCAAACGGCCATTTTCTATCACGACGAAAAGCAACGGGAAATAGCGGAAGCTTCCAGGGCAAACCTACAGGAGAGCGGCATTTTTTCTAAGCCCATTGCCACACCCATTCTACCGGCCAAAACCTTTTATCCGGCAGAAACGTATCACCAGCATTATTATAAAAAGCAACCAGAGCACTACGAGAGATATTCAGTTGGCTCCGGGCGCAAGGCTTTTCAAAAACATCATTGGGGGGAAAAGAAATGAGCAGTAAAGATGATTTGAAGAAAAAATTAACACCCATTCAATATGAAGTCACACAAAATAGCGGGACAGAGCCTGCTTTTCATAATGAATATTGGAATTTGAATGAAGATGGACTGTATGTGGACATTGTTTCCGGTACACCGCTATTCACTTCCAAAGATAAATTTGACTCCGCCTGTGGCTGGCCAAGCTTTACCAAGCCACTGGATGATGGTGAAGTTGTGGAAAATTTGGATACAAGTTATGGCATGAGAAGGATCGAAGTGCGTTCAAAAACGGCCGATTCCCATCTTGGACATGTGTTTGATGATGGACCAGGACCAACCAAGTTACGATATTGCATCAATTCTGCTTCGTTAAGATTCATCCCACTCGAAGATCTTGAAAAAGAAGGATACGGTGAATATAAGAAACTGTTTCTTTAATAAACAAGTAAGCCCCTATCATCCTGTGATAGGGGCTTACTTGTTTTAGTGGTTTGAATCATTGGTGATGATGGAAGAAAGCCGCACATGTGTGGTAGGGAGGTCCTTGGAGGTTTCTCTCCCTGAAACTACAAAACGAACGGTGTGAGGACCGGGAGAAAGGCCATTGGCGATGAATAAATACCTTTCGCGGGCAAAGGGCCACCACGTATGAAGGGATGTATTCAGTTTGCCGTCAATGAATACATCAACTTCTCCGCCATCTGGGCTTCTGAGTAATTTAACTCCAAGTATATTTCCTTCGAATCGGTATTCAATATAACTCCCTGTGTCATCACTTGTGTAATAACCGCCTCTTGGTCTAAACCCCACCATTGAATCATAGTTGTCATTATCTCTTAAATTTATTTCGGAGCCTTGATGAAATTTAGGAGGAAGACTAGCGACAGGTTTTTCTTTTTGTGCATTTTCAATAAACTTTTGGTAAATCGTATTTGCATATAATTGATAGCCAAGGCCATTTGGATGAATCAAATCTTTCGTCAATTCCTTGTCAGTGAACCCTGAAGAATTGAAAACTGGACGCATGTCAATATTGGTGGCCCCATAATAGTCAGATAACAGACCGATAGCATTCGCAAATTCCTCGTTTTCCAAACAACTTTCCGTAATCGTGAACAATTCAGCATGAGGATATAGGTGCTTTGCTTTTCTAATCAGAGCCTCGTACGTCATTTTGAAATCGTCCACATTCATGTATTTACGATCATTTTCACCGAATACAATGAAAATCAAATCCTTATGGCCCATTCTTTTTTTTTGAGAGAGCTTATAAAGACCTTCAAAAGCAGTGGAGCCGCTTTGAACAACGTAATCCCCTTTAAAGGGAACTGAATGGTGCTTGCTCATTTTATTTTCCAGTTGTTTAAACCAAGTTTGACTCGGATTTTCAGCCCCGGACCCCCTGCCTATGCTATCGCCAATAATCAGATAGTCAATCGGCTGACCATCCTGGTATTTTTGGTATACATTTAAGTTCTCATCGGAACCGTATGTTTTTGGAACTTTTTGAAGGATGTAAATGAGAAGGAGTGTGAGGACAATTCCTGCGAATGGAATGAGGGATTTCGAGACTTTTTTCAATTCATTTCCTCCGATTAACATTATTGTAGGTTGGTGTGGTAAGTATAGGCCGAAAAGCATATTTTAACCTTATTATATCGCAAATTTAAGGTAATACAATAAGGTTTGGTTTCATTTCCCGTTTTTAAAACCAATTGATTACACGTTTTATTGAGGGGGATTTATATAGAAGAATGGAGGAGTTTTTGCTTAAATAAAAAAAAATGGGCAAATACACAGACCAAGGCGGGCATATCGACATATGGTAAGGGTGTAAAGAGAAAACAGAAATCAAGAAGGAGTGAAACTTTATGTACGGATATGGTGGAGGATATGGTGGCGGCTGCGGCGGCGGTTATGGTTACGGCGGAGGATACGGTGGCGGATGCGGTGGCGGTTTTGGTTCAGGCTTCGCATTAATCGTTGTCTTATTCATTCTGTTGGTTATCATCGGCGCATCATTCTGCTGCTAAATATAACACTAAAAGACCAGCTATCAGCTGGTCTTTTCTTATGGAGGCCATTCTTTATAACAGAATTACCCAAGATTAAGCCTTGGCTAGGGACTGGCTCAAGGGTGGAGTTTTAAAAGGGATTCGATTAAGAACATATGTTTCTTTTGTGTTATAATCAATAATGAGCCATGATTTTCTTTTGTTCTGTATATCTGCTAAAATAATTTAAGATGTAATATATTTAGGGGGAAAGAGATATGAAACCTTCTCGTTTAAAACGCGGGGATGAAATCCGGGTTATTGCACCATCGAGAAGTCTTGCGATTGTAAAAGGTGAGCAACGCAGACTGGCAGAGGAAAGATTAGTGGACCTCGGTTTTAAAGTTACATACGGTAAAACAGCTTTGGTACATGATGACTTTTTCTCGAATTCGATTGAGGACAGGGTTGAAGATTTGCATGATGCGTTTAGAAATCCGTCTGTAAAGGCAATCCTTGCTGGCGTAGGTGGATATAATGCCAATCAATTGCTACAATATATCGACTACGATTTAATAAAAAAGAATCCTAAAGTTTTGATGGGCTATAGTGATATTACGGCCATCGGTTTGGCCATTTATCAAAAAACTGGTTTGACTACATATTCTGGTCCTGATTTCTCTACTTTTGGGATGAAGACTGGGCTGGACTATACAATGGACTACTTTAAGAAAGCGGTTCTTATGGATGATGGCTTTGATTTAGAACAAAGTGAAACCTGGAGCGATGATTCATGGCATCTGGAGCAGGAGGACCGTTCCTTCCATCCGAATTCGGGATATATGGTCATACAGGAGGGCGAAGCAGCTGGTACCATCTTAGGTGGCAACCTTTGTACGATAAATCTTTTGCAGGGGACGGAGTATATGCCATCGTTACGGGACCGCATTCTTTTTATTGAGGATGATGAAGAAAGCCATCCTTTTAGTTTCGATCGGGATTTACAATCCTTGCTACAGTTGCCTGATGCAGATGGTATCAAGGGAGTTATCATAGGTCGATTTCAAAAGGATTCAGGGATGACACCTTACGCCCTTCAGCAAATCATTGCAACTAAGAGGGAACTGAATGGTATCCCTGTCATAGCGAATGCAAACTTTGGTCATGTCCATCCTTTTGCTACTATACCGATGGGCGAAAGTGTTAAGATGACCGTGAGGAACGGTAACGCGAAAGTGACCATCCTCTCTTGAAAAATAGATGGACTTATCGTCAGACTACCTATATATAGGGCAACTTAAGAGGATGAACCGAGATTATCGGTCATTGTCTGTATCGGTCCCTGTTTTTGGGTAAAATAGGGTTTTATCCCTGTTCATTTTCCTATTTTACAAGCATTATTAGGGAATATGAGGCTAATAGTTCAAATTCTTTATTTTTCTGATATAATACTAAGAGATTTAAAATAGAAAAGGTGATTATGTGTTATTAACAATTCCCGCATCCATTCGTTTAGAAGGCGCTTTATCCGAGTATAATAAAAAAGGCCGGGTAAGCCATACCTGTTTCGTTTGTAACGAAGACACTTCTAATGGGGATGCAAGCAACTTGAATTACTATAAGTTAGGTACTAAAAAAGTCTGTCTTTCTTGCATGAAACATGTCTTGCGTCATCCATCATTAAAAGAGTATGAATACGTACATACCTCAGTCATTGACAAAGCGGCTTTTTATAAAAGTGTGCTGGCTATTTTAAAGGATGAAAGCTTCATAGATTCCATTCGTCAAGACAAACTAAATAGCTCATTATAAGAAAAAAAGTGTATCTCTCGTGGATACACTTTTTTTTTGTCGTATTTCCTTACTTTCCCCGCGGTGAATAGATTCCCCATCCTTCTAAAACCTTCCTATAAAAATAGTTTGAAAGAGTTGCAATAATTCCTTAGCAAGATTTCCCTAGTGGGGACATACACTTTAGCATAAGCCATAATTGGTGGTAGAAGGAGAGTGTGGGCATGGAGCAGTCTTCATTGATCAAGCCGTTCCTTGGCGTCGCCTATCCGACAATTAGTCATGGGAAGGGCGTCTATTTATACGATAAAGAAGGGAAGGACTATCTGGATGCATCTTCCGGTGCTGTAACCTCCAATATTGGTCATGGGGTGCAAGAAATTGTAGATGCCATGGTTCAACAGGCAAGCCAAGTGTCATTTGTGTATCGTTCCCAGTTCACGAGCGAGGCAGCAGAGAAGCTTGCCCGAAAAATAGCGGATTTAACCAATGGGAAGCTCCCCTATAGTTTTTTTGTTAATAGTGGTTCAGAAGCGACCGAAACTGCACTAAAGATTGCCATCCAGCATTGGCAGGAAAAAGGGAAACCCAGGAAACAAAAGATAATATCCAGATGGATGAGCTACCATGGCATTACGATCGGCGCTCTTTCAATGTCTGGTCATCCTATACGCAGAGAGCGATTTACCGCTCTACTTGAATCATACCCTTCTGTTGCTCCTCCTTATTGTTACCGTTGTCCATATCAATTAGATCACCGAACATGTGGGATGGCCTGTGCTTTGGAGTTGGAATCATCCATCCGGCGCATTGGCGCAGATAACATCGCAGCATTTATATGTGAGCCAGTTATCGGTGCAGCAGGTGGGGCAATCGTTCCGCCTAATGGTTATTTTCAGAAACTAAAGAAAATTTGTGAGGAACATGACATTCTATTCATTGCTGATGAGGTTATGACTGGATTCGGTCGGACAGGTAAGATGCTAGCCTCTGAACATTGGGGAGTAGAACCGGATATTATTACGTTTGGGAAAGGGATAAGCGGGGGGTACACGCCTATCGCTGCCGCTGCCATGACAGAAAAAGTGTTGGAACCCATCATGAATGGTTCCCGTTCAATCATGGGCGGACATACACTTAGTGCCAATCCATTGTCGTGTGCCATAGCGCTTGCCGTTTTGGAATATATGGAGGATAACGATCTCGTAGAACACTCTGCTAAAAGAGGGAAGGAGTTATTCAACGGTTTAAAAAAGCTTGCAAAGAAATACTCGTTTATCGGGGACCTCCGCGGTAGGGGTTTATTGATCGGGATGGAATTTGTCCAGGATAAAGAAACGAAGGAATCTTTTCCAAAAACTTTAGATGTGACTGCTGAAATTATAAAGGCGGGGATGAACAATGGGATTATTTTATACCCTGCATCAGCGGGGCTTGATGGGATTAACGGGGCAGCCATCATCATTTCTCCGCCCTTAATCATTACAAAGGAAGAGAGTGCTGAATTGCTAAGGAGACTAGACTCAACCCTCCTTGAATTTAAAGATAAGATCCTCCCTGGATATCTGCCGTCTTAAATAAGGAAGTGAACAGAATTGAATGATAATGCATTCCATAAAGTTTGCCGTCTTGAGGATGTCCTGCATCTCTTTGAAGACGGTCAGTCCATTCTTTTTGGCGGGTTCGGTGGAATTGGCACTCCTCCGGGCCTCATCAATCTAATCTTGGAGACGGGTATACAACACTTAACTTTAATCGGAAATGATACTGGCTTCCCTGATATCGGAATAGGTAGGCTGGTTACTCAAAGGCGGGCAAAAAAAATCATTGTTTCTCATATCGGTTCCAATCCGAATGCCGGACTATTCATGAATAATGGAGAGTTGGAAGTGGAGTTCTCTCCGCAAGGTACACTGGTTGAACGAATCCGTGCAGGGGGGATGGGCCTTGGCGGAATATTAACCGATATTGGTCTGGATAATGATATCGTCAGGAAAGGGAAACAAACCGTCAAAATCGGGGAGAAAAATTACCTAGTGGAACCTGCATTGACTGCCGATATCGCTATCGTTTATGCAGCAAAAGCAGATCCCTATGGCAATCTCATTTTCGACAAAAGTGCTCGAAATACAAACCCACTCGTGGCAACGGCAGGTCAAATCACGATTGTGGAAGTCGAGGAAATCGTTCCTCTGGGCAGCATGGATCCAGAGAAAATCATTGTACCTGGTGCTTTTGTAGATTATATCATTCCTTCAAAAGGAGTCGATTGGAAATGGGTTTGGGAGCCGAGGCGAGAAATCGATTAGCCAAAAGAGCGGCAGCTGAAATTAGGGATGGCATGCTGGTCAATTTAGGTATCGGCATTCCATCTTTAGTGCCGAATCATCTACGAGCCGATCATCAAGTGATGTTTCAAGCAGAAAATGGGATTGTTGGTATGGGAAGCTCTCCAGCCATGGGCCATGAAGACGCACATCTTTGTAATGCAGGAGGCCTCCCCATAACCATCCGGGAAGGAGCATCCTATTGCGATAGTACACTCGCCTTTGGGATGATTCGCCGTGGCCGTGTTGATGTTACGATCTTAGGCGCTCTTCAAGTAAGTGAATATGGGGATCTGGCAAATTGGATTGTTCCCGGTAAGCGAGTACCTGGAATGGGTGGGGCAATGGAACTTGCGGCAAAGGCGAAAAAGGTCATTGTCCTAATGGAGCACACCGACAAAGACGGTATCTCCAAAATAATGAAGAACTGTACATTGCCATTAACGGCGAAACGATGTGTACATAAGGTTATCACGGAACTGGGCGTTTTTTCTGTTACTCCAAAAGGTCTCCTATTAACTGATTTATTCGCTTCCACTACAATAGAAGAAGTCAAGAAAAGAACGGAAGCCGATGTTAAAGTGTCTAGCAAGCTTTGTATAGTAAAAGAATGAGAGAGGAGTATGAGGGCATGTATGAAGAGCAAATCAGTGCATGGTTGAAAGAGCATCGAAATGATGGCATTAAATTACTTCAAAAATTAGTGCAGGAACCCAGCAAACGCGGGCAGGAAGGGAGTGCACAAGCCATCGTCGTCGAAAAGTGCCGGCAGATCGGTCTTGACATCGACCTATGGGAGATTGGGGATGGCGCACTAAGAAATCATCCTCATTTTTATTGTGACCGAAAAGACTTTAAAGGGAATCCAAACCTTGTCGCGGTTAGGAAGGGAAGTGGCGGCGGCAGGTCGCTTATATTGAACGGTCATATCGATGTCGTTCCTGAAGGTGATAGATCAGCATGGAAGGATGATCCATTCAGTGGAAAAATAGAGAATGGGAAAGTGTATGGGCGGGGGACGACGGATATGAAAGGCGGGAATGTTTCATTATTATTAGCGCTCGAATCCATCGTTGAAACAGGCATAAGATTGAAGGGCGACGTGATATTTCAGAGTGTAATCGAAGAGGAAAGCGGTGGGGCGGGTTCACTCGCAGCTGTATTGAGAGGATATAAAGCTGATGGAGCGATCATTCCAGAACCAACGAACATGAAATTTTTCCCCCTTCAACAAGGATCGATGTGGTTTCGACTGAAAATAAAAGGCAAATCAGCACACGGGGGAACCCGGTATGAAGGACAAAGCGCGATAGATAAAGCTTATCTTGTAATCGAGGAAATCAAGAACCTTGAAAAGGAACGTAACCAAAAGATGGATCATCCACTTTATCATAATATCCCCATCCCCATTCCCATTAATATCGGGAGCATCCAAAGTGGGAATTGGCCTTCTTCTGTGCCTGATACAGCGATTCTAGAAGGTAGATTTGGAGTTGCCCCTAAGGAAACCATGGAAGCGGCACAACTCTCCTTGAAAAACAAGATTGACGATTTGAATCGTAAGGATAATTGGTTCAAGGAAAAACCAATTGAATTGGAATGGTTCGGAGCTAGATGGATACCGGGAATCCTGGAATTGGATCATCCGTTGATTCAGGCATTGTCCACCCACTATGAAAAAGTCATGGGAGAACAGCCGACTGTGGAAGCTTCCCCTTGGGGAACGGATGGAGGGTATTTATCTTCGGTCGGTTCCATACCGGTAGTGGTTTTCGGACCAGGCGAAACAAAATTGGCCCATGATGCCAATGAATATATAGAAGTGGATAAAATGTTGGAATCGGCCGAAATCATTGCACGAACAATTTTGGAATGGTGTGGAGTGGAGGGACATATAAGGGGTACCGGGTCTGATTCCTAAAATAGGGTCAGGCCTTCTGTTACACTATTAGATAGAGAAGGAAGGAGAGAGCCGAATGGATATTGTTGAAAAAAGAATTCAATTGTCCCATTCTACACTACACATAATGATGGATCGTTTTAATAAGCGCGTACGGGTCGAAGACTATTTGGGCCATTTTCAAGATTGCGTCGAAGAATCTTTGAAAGCAGCTGATAATATATCAGCGGAGAAAATCATATTCAAGGCACGAACGGAAAATGTACTGGAGCTGCTGAGCAAAGGTTTTTTATATGAGGGAAGTATCGATAAGTTCTTTTTAGGAAGTGATTGCCACTTCCTTGTTAAATATACCCAAGATCAGCGAAGGGCCAGTTCTCATTGGATCAAGGAGGATGAAATTCTAGAAAATGTACAGAAACTTCCAATAAAAGTAGAGCTAGAGGCCCCCCCATCAACCTATATAGGAAGGAAGGCGGAGGAAATAGATGCCGTGAAGCTTGCTGAATTGTACGGAAAAGTATTTGAAATTTACCCAACCCCAATGAATGAACCAGAATATGTGAGGAAATGCATGAACAGCGGGACGGTCTTTTACATATACGAACATGATGGAGTAATCGTCAGTGCGGCATCCGCTGAAATAAATGACTTTTACCGTAATGCGGAAATAACGGATTGTGCAACACTGCCCGATCATCGGCAGTATGGATTAATGAAGCACTTGATTGAGAAGCTTGAAAGTCACCTCGTCTCACATGACATTTATTGTATCTATTCTATCGCAAGGGCGCTATCATTCGGAATGAATGCAGCATTGCATCAGCAAGGCTATTATTACAGGGGTAGATTAGCCAATAACTGCTTCATTTTCGATAAATTGGAGGATATGAACTTATGGGTGAAGAACTATACATGAATGCCCATTTTCGGGCATGCATATGACAAGTTTTCGGCACTACTTCATATATATGATGGAAGGAATGTGAGAGAGGGGGAAGACATTGATCAGTGAATGTTTTAATACAAATCAGGTCTTAGAAGCGATTCTGGCAAGCATTGATGAGGGAATTCATGTAATCGATCTAAAAGGTCAAACGATCTTTTATAATGAAGTGGCGGCCAACCATGATGGAATGAAGGTAGAGGAAGTGCTTGGAAAACCACTGCTTGAAGCGTTTCCGTCTTTAAATCATAAATCTTCGACCTTGCTGCGTGTCATCCAATCCGAAAAGCCCATCTACCATCATAGACAATCTTATGTAAATGCGCATGGTCGAATCATTGAGACCTTCAATACAACCCTGCCTATATATGTAGACGGTTTCATAATGGGGGCAATCGAAATTGCGAAAGATTATTCTAGCCTGAAACAATTATCGGAACGCTTAGCAGACTTGGAAAGCTCTCTTAAAACGACGACAAGTAAAGAAAAAAAAGTAGCCACGAATGGTACGTTATACACTTTTGCTGATATTCTAACCCAAGATCCACCATTTGAAAAGTTGATTGCACAAGGGAAAAAGGCTGCCCGGTCATCGTCTTCGGTTTTAGTTTATGGTGAAAGTGGTGTCGGAAAGGAACTTTTCATCCAAAGTATACATCACA
This sequence comes from Peribacillus sp. NPDC097198, assembly GCF_044762055.1. Classification (NCBI taxonomy): domain Bacteria; kingdom Bacillati; phylum Bacillota; class Bacilli; order Caryophanales; family Bacillaceae; genus Peribacillus; species Peribacillus sp. NPDC097198. The sequence goes on from NZ_JBIWDO010000004.1 coordinate 318,226, forward strand.
ACTCCAATAGGCGAAAAAAGCCCTTCATTGCACAAAATTGTGCGGCACTCCCTGAAAATTTATTGGACTCGCTTTTATTTGGGACTTCGAAAGGTAGTTACACGGGAGCTGTCGAACGCCAGGGATTATTTGAGCTGGCGAATGGAGGGACTCTATTTCTTGATGAACTGCAATCGATGCCCATTGATTTACAGGCGAAGCTGCTTCGTGTACTTGAGGATGGGGCCGTTAGGAGGATAGGGGCGGCAAAAAGCATTCAGGTAGATGTCAGGATCATGACTGCGATGAATGTAAACCCGAAGACGGCTGTCACGGAGAAAAAGCTCCGTGAGGATTTATTTTATCGCTTACATGTTTTGAGCTATGAGCTACCGCCGCTAAGAGATCGTCCAGAGGATATTTTATTGCTTACGGAGCATTTTATTATAAACTTTAACGAGAAGATGAATCGCTCCGTAAAAGGAATCGATGAAGAGACCAAGGGAATCCTACATGCCTATCATTGGCCAGGTAACGTAAGGGAACTCAAGCATACGATTGAGTTCATGATGATACATGCCGAAAGTGAAGTCTTGACAGCGGGTGACTTGCCCCCATTTTTAAAAAAGAGCACAGTTCCTAAAGAGAAGGTATTGCCGCTGCGGGAAGCCATGAAGGAAATGGAAACAAAACTTATATCAGAGGCACTTTTGCAAACCGAAGGAAATGTCTTTCAAGCTTCAAAGCTATTGGACATCCCGAGGCAGACCCTCCAATATAAAATTAAGAAACATACTTGAACGCTAAAAAATCCGGTATATCGTATATAACCGGATTTTTTAGCGTTCATATTTAGTTTTTGGGCAATTTTGGCACCCTTCTTGCATTAAATACTACTATCAAGACTTAGGAGGTATGGCTATGTTATTTGATTTATATAAACCAGATCGTCATTGGAAAGATATAGAGTTATGGAAAGATGTAACTGATGAACAATGGAACAATTGGTTGTGGCAATTGACAAATACAATAAGAACTGTGGATGATTTGAAGAAAGTAATCGACCTTACTCCAGACGAAGAGGAAGGGGTGCGAATCTCCACCAAAACGATTCCCTTAAATATTACCCCCTATTATGCGTCACTTATGAATAAAGAGGACCCTAGGTGTCCAATAAGGATGCAATCCGTGCCCATATCGGAAGAAATGCATAAAACTAAGTATGATATGGAGGATCCACTACATGAAGATGAGGATTCACCCGTACCGGGATTGACTCACCGGTATCCCGACCGTGTGCTTTTCCTGGTGACGAACCAGTGCTCGATGTATTGTCGATATTGTACGAGAAGGCGTTTTTCAGGTCAAATTGGCATGGGCGTTCCAAAGAAACAATTAGATGCAGCAATCGGCTATATTCGGGATACACCAGCGGTCAGGGATGTGCTAATTTCCGGTGGTGATGGATTATTGATCAACGATACCATCCTCGAATATATCTTGAAGAATTTGCGAGACATTCCCCATGTTGAAATAATTAGAATCGGTACACGGGCTCCAGTGGTTTTTCCTCAGCGTATCACTGAAAACCTGTGTAATATTCTAAAAAAATATCACCCGGTTTGGTTAAATACGCATTTCAATACGTCGATAGAAATTACGGAAGAGTCGAAGAAAGCGTGTGAGATGCTCGCGGATGCGGGTGTGCCAGTCGGAAACCAAGCTGTAATCTTAGCGGGCATTAACGATAGTGTCCCTATCATGAAGAAGCTAATGCATGACCTTGTCAAGATCCGTGTACGCCCTTACTATATTTATCAATGCGATTTGTCAGAAGGAATTGGTCATTTCCGGGCCCCGATATCTAAAGGAATCGAGATCATCGAAGGCTTACGGGGTCATACATCCGGTTATGCAGTACCTACATTCGTTGTTGATGCACCTGGAGGCGGAGGGAAAATCACTTTACAGCCAAATTACATCCTGTCTCAATCCCCGACGAAGACAGTCCTACGGAATTTCGAAGGTGTAATCACGACCTATCCGGAACCGGAGCAGTACACACCGGGACTTGCCGATGATTATTTCAAGGGGATTTATCCCGATGTTGAAGCAAAACAGTCAGATTCAGGGATAGCGGGTCTTATGAACGACAAACAATTTAATTTAGTACCTGAAGGTCTGAAACGGATGAACCGTCGTGAAAAGTACCATACCAACCCAGAACATGCCTCTTTAAAAAACCAACGCGAAAAACGTGACCAGCTAAAAGAAAAAAAATTTCAGGCACAGCAGATAAAAAATATAGCTCCACAAAGCGAAAAGGAAGAAGGGGAGTAAAATGGAAGTATGTCCGTGGTGTGAAACAGGAAAACTCTCTTCCATAAAAGGTACAGTTTATTGGGAATTACCGGATGGAACGAGGGCTGTTGAGATTACCGAAACGCCATCATCCTATTGTGAAAATTGTAACGCCCTTTTTCAACGTGATGAAATCGTGAAAGAAATTGAAGACCAGCTGTTTTTAATTGATACGAAACAGCTAGATAAGCAGACTACGTATGAGGAACTATTAAAGATGAAGCGAATGCTGAAACGGAATTATTTTGACTTTTCTTAGGAGGAGCGAATTCTATAAAAAATAAAAACTATGATTTTTGATAAAACATTTATCTGATCCTCGGGATTGGATAGATGTTTTTTTTGAATTGAACCTAGATAAAATCGGCTAAACGGACTGATTATAAGTGCAAGAATAGCTGAGGTTTTCTGCAGAAAAAGCCCCTAATATTATCCACTATAACTCTTTCACACTAATGTCCGACGATCTCTTCTGCAGCAAGTTCCATGTAATAATTAATAGGCTTAGACTAGAATAAGCCACTTTCCTTATTTTATAAGTTTAGAAAAACTTTTCCACATTCGTTTTTATTTTGACTTTAGTTGGTTAGTACCGCGGAAGGGAGGGTGTAAGAATGTTCAAAAGGATGGATTATTATAGTTAAAGCCACCATATCTTAATCCTGGTGGCTTTAGGTATATGTTGATCTAGGTGCGTAGTTAGCCTATTTATAGTTTAGGCAAAGTGATGAAAAAACATGTTCCTTTTCCGAATTGACTTGAAACACGTATGCTGCCACGATGGAAATCCACTACCTCTTTGACAATTGCCAGTCCCAGACCAGTGCCTTCTTTTGTCCTAGAAGCGTCCGCTCGGTAAAAACGTTCGAACAAATGAGAAAGTTCTTCTTCTTTAATCCCCATACCGGTATCTCGAAATTGAATGAAAACATCATCGTTTGTTTCTTCAACGATAATTTTAATGGAACCGTTCGGTTTATTGTACTTTAAAGCATTTGTAAGTAAATTATCCCAGACAGTTTCCAATAGACCTTCATCACCATTGAAACGGATTGGTGCAATTTTATAATATAGTTCGATGCCCGAATCTTCAATGAGCCACAAATATTTTTGAATCAGCGTCTTAAGTTGTTCATCCAATGCAAATGAGGAGCGTTTTAATGCACGTGTAGGCTGATCTAAAAAGGTTAGCAGTAGTAATTGCTTAGTTAAGAGAGATAATCGCTTAGTCTCTGTCTCGATAATCGATGTGTATGTTAGGCGATCTTCTTCTGTAATGCTGGGTGACTTCAATAGTTCAGAATATCCTTGGATATTTAATAGCGGCGATTGGAAATCATGAGAAACATTGCTTATGAATTCTTTTCTTGATCGATATGTTTCCTGTAATTGCTTCGTCATTTGATTGAAACTTGATGCAAGCTGTCCAATTTCATCGCGTCGTTTAACCTTCAGTAGAAGGTCATAATTTTCTTTTGATATTTGTTTAGTGGCTTCCGTTAATTGTGTAATGGGTCGTATTAATTGTTTCGCAACAAATAGCATTCCAATCAGGCTGATTATCGCCATGGATATGATCAAACAAGCCAATATTGTATGCACTTCAGAAAATAATAAGCCAATATTGGGCCGAAGGAAGACCCCATACTGTTCGCCATTATATATAAAGGGGACACCGACAGTATTGATAATTTTATTCGTAAAAAAACCTGTCATGAATGACTGATTTGGATAGTTCTCCATACCATGAAAGATATTTCCTTTAAATACCGTTTCTTTGGCGGAAGGGGGTAATTCTGACGTTTTAAATGCCCCTCCAAAGAACTGAGAATAACCAGATTCCCCGACAACATAAAATTGATATCCTATATCGCCAAGTGTCGATAAATAATGTTCTAAATCCAAATCAGGCGTACTCTCGATATATCGTGTAATATTTTGTGCTATGGCGACATTCTTTTCATCATTTTGTTCCTTAGTAACCAGATGGTAATACGTGTTTGTTAAAAAAAAGCCGACAATTGTACTGAATAGCATAAGGCTTAACGTAGTGATAATGAACTGTTGATACAAGGTTTTCATGAATGTTGAACCTCTAATTTATATCCTAAACCACGGATTGTGTTTATTTCGATATTAGCCCCTAGACGATTCAATCGGTTCCTCAGGCGTTTGATATGTGTATTAAGGGTCAGGCCGTCACCTTCATAATCATGTCCCCATATTTGTTCCATGATGGTAAATCGCTCGATGACATAATTGGGCCGATTTGCAAGTAATGATAGCAATTCAAATTCTTTTAAGGGCATGATCAGTGTTTCTGATTCGGTTGACACTTCAAAAATTTTACGATTAATCGTCACATTACCGATCCGAATGATATTTTGGCTGTCCTTATCAAATCTTCTAAGGATGACGGCAATCCGAAATAGTAACTCTTTAGGTTCAAAGGGCTTTACTACATAATCTTCGGAACCTGCTAGAAACCCTCTCGTTTTATCTTCTAATTGATCTTTTGCCGTTAACAGTAGAACAGGAATTTTATAATCTTGGTTGAGTATTTTTGTCAACTCAATGCCATCCATCCCGGGCATCATCACATCAACTACGGCTAAGTCAGGAACTACTTCTTCTAATAAGTAAAGCGCCTCTTTCGCATCATTAGCTTTTATGACATCATATCCTTCCCGCATTAAATGAATACTTACCAGCTGTAATATATGTTTGTCGTCATCACAAACCATTATTTTCAATACAATCACCTCAAACCATTTTTTGCTTTATATGTATATGGGTTCGCTTTCATGAAATCTATACTTACATGCATGTAAACAGGTAAGAACGCAGAGACATGTGGAAGTCTCTGCGTATGGCTTGTATATTTGTTTTTTCTTTTATTTCTTATCTTTCTCAAAGAATAATATTAATGCGGGCAATAGCATTCCACGCACTAAGAATGTATCCATTAAAATACCGATGGCAACGATGAATCCAAAGACGAATAAATCGGCTATTGGCATCGTAGTCAATGCCGCAAAGGTGGCTGCCAAAATTAAACCAGCAGATGAAATGACCCCACCTGTATTCCGAATAGCGATTTCCAAAGCCTGTTTCACTTTTTTTGTTTTGCGTTCTTCTAAGAAACGGGATATTAAAATAATGTTATAGTCTATCCCGAGAGCGACTAAGAAGATAAACGCATAAACAGGTACACGTGTACTTACCGCTTCATAACCGAACAGAACATCAATGAGGAACAGACCTAATCCTAATGCTGCCAAGAATGAAAGTAAAATGGTGGCCATCATATAAACCGACATTTTTACTGACTTCGTTAACACGAATAGGAGGATTAAAATTAATAATGTTTCTAGTAGGACGATCACCCAAATATCACGATTGTTCACATCACGTTCGTCGACAAGTTTTGGTGTGGTTCCGCCATAATAGACCTCTCCGGATAAATTAGCTTCACTTAGGACTTCGTCACCGTTTTCAATTAACTCCTTCATCATATCAATTGCTTCGACAGAATAAGGGTTAAGGTCAAGCGTCATACTATATTTTACTACTTTCGCGTCGTCAGATACATTTGTTAGTCGAACTGATGTAACATCTTTTTCAGATTCGAGCGTTGTCCGTAATGCTTCGATCTGTTTTTCTGATAACGTTTCTTTTCCTTCGAATAAAATGGATGTTGGAGCCAATTCACCTTTGTCGTATTTCGCTTCGACGATTTCGTAGCCTTCACGTGAAGGTAAATCTTTTGGGAAAGATTTCACTGTATCAAATTCAAAATCAAGGTTAAATACATTTAACGCTGACACAACCATTAAAATGGCGATAATCCCGCCAGAAAGGCCTGGTTTATTTACAACGAATTTTGCAACGGGTCCCCAGAAGCGATGTTTTACTTCTTTCGTTTCACCAAACTTCGGTACTTTCGGCCAGAATGCTTTACGTCCAAATAAAGTAAATAGCGCTGGTACAAGTGTAATGGATGCTAACATGATGACAAACATTGTCGTTCCAAAAATTGGCGCAAAGTTTTGATAATCACGGAAGTTAGCAAAGAATAAAACGAGCATTGCGGCGAGTACTGTTCCGCCTGCTAAGAATACTGGCAATCCTGTAGCACGCATCGCATGTTTCATTGCCTCATATTTGGTCTCATGGTGGTTCAGTTCTTCTCGGAAGCGAGAGAATATGAATAATGAATAGTCAATCACGGCCGCGAACAGCAAAATACTCATTATCGATGTAGTTGAATTGTTGATTTCAAGTCCACCAGCACCCATTAATCCGAGTGTTTGATTCACTACTTGGTATACGATTACTGTTGCTAATAGTGGGATAAAAGCCAATAATGGAGAACGGTAAATAACGATGAGCAGGATTAAAATAATCACTATTGTGGTAAATAGTAACACGAAATCTGCTTGTTCGAACAACTTAAGCGTATCTCCAGCAATTCCTGCAGGACCAGTAATACGGAAGGAAGTTTCAGACATACCCTCTGTAACGCCATTTCCAACCTCAGCCATAGCATCTACGGTTTCGCCAATTTGGCGGCTATCAAGACCAGGGTCTAAAGTCATTGGAATGATGATCGTAGACTGGTCATCTGACTTGAACCCTTCGATTGCTTCTGGCGGTAATTGAGAGATATTGACGATTTCATCGACACCCTCAATTTTAGCACCGATGATTTTATTCATAATGCTTGTAACTTCTTCTAAGTTCACCTTACCATTTTCGTTATGAAAGGTAAGAATACCAGGCGTCCCTTGATCATTAGGGAAGTATTTTTCTAATTTTTCATTTGCAATAATGGATTGTGCATCGTCGGGTAAGGATTGAAAGTTTGTCACTTTGTAATCACTTACTGCCGGACCGGCACTTAACCCAATCATTAAGACCAGCCATGTGACAATTGTAATCCACATACCTTTCTTAGTTGAAACCCAATCAGTTATTGGGCGTAAAAAAGAATTCATTTAATTATTTCCCCCTTATAGTTTGGAGCTGCAATGTGAAATGCGGACATCACATTTAAGCTCGTCATCACTTTCTATTTCATTGTAATGTAACTAAATGAACTGAAAATGAACTTTTAGTTAAATTATGAAAAATTGGAGGGGTAACCAGCTGGATAATAAAACATTTATCAGCGCCTGAAGATTTACTCTATATACACAAAATTCGTGGTAAAGTATCTAGATGGAATTTATAGTTGAAAGGGTAATTAACAATCAAGACTTGTATAGGTGTAGACGTAAGCGTTAGTTTCCGATATATTAAGATTTAAATCATAGTATTTTGATAAGGGGGCTCGACATGAGACCGTTTTACTTATTTTTAATGAAATATCGACAGCCGAAGGAAATTGATGAATTTACAAAATTCGCAAACCATGCATACGAAGATCACAGTTTTCCAAAGCAATCGGATGATTATCATGAAGTGAGCAGTTACTTGGAGTTAAATGGAGACTATTTAGATAGTATGACTATATTCGATCGATTATGGGATCAATATGTCCAAATAGAAGAAGGACTGCTATAGATACAGGAATAGGGGGAGCCGAAGGATGTTTAGAAGCCTTCAAGCCCGAATTTTGTTTTATTCTTTAATTATATCGAGCTTACCCGTTTTGATATTGGGAATCATTTCTTATGAATCACAACGCTCCTTGCTAGCTAAAGAAGCGAAGAGTACATTGAATTCAGGTTCACTTAATATGGTAAATGAAATGTACAGTTATTTAAATGAACGGATTAGTGATGTTAACTTAATGAGTACGAATACGGTATTGATCAATCCTGATTCTTCTAAAGAGGAGAAGACCGATGAATTGAAAAGATTCACAGAAGCAAAAGGTGAATACTTTGGTGCCGTATATTTAGATTTGGAAGGTACGGTCATGGCTGATACCTCAAATAAAATGGTCGGAACAAGCTTAGCTAATAGAATATGGTTTCAAGAAGGGCTAAAGGGGCATGAATTCCTATCGGATGTATATAAAACGAAAGCATTTGCTGAACCTATTATAGCCTTAAGTGCACCGGTAAATGATAATAAAGGGAAAATGATCGGTGTTGTGTCCCCGGCCTTTCGGATATCAGGCCTTTGGGATATGATGGAGAAAAAGGCCAATGACATTAGTGAAAAGTACCCTGTGAATTTTTATATGATCAATCAGGATGGCATTATGATTTCAAAAAAAGACCCGAATGGCATTCATGAGAGTTCTAATACGACATTGGAAGATATGGGCCTTACAAAAGAAAAGTTATTGGAATCCGCTAATTCCAATAATTTATATAGTGCAGAAAATGGAGAAAAGATATATTCCATTCAATACGTTCAACCGATAGCTCAAACGGAAAATAAATGGTTTGTGGTAGTGGGAGCTGACAAAAAACAAGTATATCAGCCGTTAAATGATCTTTTATCCCGCTATCTTTCTATATACACCATTGTATTTATGTCCATCATTCTAGGCGTCTATTTACTTACGAAATCTCTGGTGAAACCAGTACATAATCTAGTGGAAGTGACGGAAGATTTTATCCAGGGAAAAGAGTTCGTGGTCTCTGATAAAAGAAGTTTTGTAGAAATGGAGAAGTTGAATCATGCGTTTCTAAGGATGATGGATACGATTAAGGATAGGGAAAGAGAAATCGTCCGTACCGAAAAGTTAAAATATGTCGGACAACTGGCCGCAGGGGTAGCGCATGAAATCAGGAACCCATTGACGACCATCAGGGGTTTTCTCCAACTGTTGAAGAAGCAGGATTATGAAAAAGAGTTAATTGAAAAGTACAGTGATGTCATGCTTGGGGAAGTAGATCGAGTGAACGTTTTTGTTACACAACTCCTTGATTTAGCTAAACCCCACCAGCTTGAAATGGAGAATTTGGATCTGAAGGAATTCCTTGATGAACTGGTTGTTGTCTATTCGGCTTCTACTCTATATAAAGATGTCACACTCGTTAATACATTGACAGAACCCGTACATACCTATTCCGATAAAAACCGGTTGCGTCAGGTTATCCTTAATGTCCTGAATAATTCCTGCGAATCGTTTGAGTCAAAAGGGCAGATTGAAATGACCGTCGATACTTCACCTCATTATGTACAATTGAAGATCCGAGACGATGGAAAAGGGATTAAACCTGAGAATTTAAAAAATATCGGGATGCCCTTTTATACGACAAAGTTAAAAGGAAATGGTTTGGGAGTGGCAACTTGCATCCAAATAATGGATGAACTCAAAGGGAAATTTCAAATCGAAAGTAAATATGGACAAGGTACAGAAGTGATCTTGACGATTCCGACAACAAACCGTCTCATTTAAAGAGGCGGTTTTCCTGTCTTGCCCTATTTTTTTGATAGGTTACCATAATAAAAGTTTCTCGCATAACCTATCTAAATGAGTCAAATGCCCCCTCTTTTCCATTAACCACCTTGTTTGTTCATGCATATAATTTACTATCAAACGATAAGGACCATATTGGGGGATGTCTCTTATGGGCAAGAAAAATCAGCCAAAATTCAAATTAGGCGATACAGTCGTAATTATAATGTATGGGACAGTCGGGAATATAACCGATGTTAAAAACGTTATTTACTGGCTCTGTAAACACTGATATAATAGGGTTTAAGGGGTTGATTATTTTTTATGTTGGCAGCGATATATTTAAGACTTTCACGAGATGAAGAAAAACAGGGCTTAGAGGATATTTTATATAATCATCGTGAAGCATTAGTAAAATTAGCGAATGGTAATAATTTCAAATATGAAATTTACCAAGAAGTAAGTAGTGGTAAAAATAATGAAAGACATGAATTAAATAAATTGTTAGAAAGAATTGCTGACTATGATTATGTTCTTGTAATGGACTTAGATAGACTTACGAGGGATAACATATATGCACTTCAATTAAAGCAAAAATTTATAATAAACGATATTAAGATTATAACTCCAAACGGTGAAATTAATTTTGAAAACGAATCAGATAATCTTTCATACAGTATTAAAAGTATGTTCTCAGAATATGAATGGGCTCAAATTCGTAAGCGTATGGGTAGAGGAAGATTGGCAGCAGCTGGACAAGGCAAATGGGTTGGTAGTAATAGAATTCCACTTGGATTTGCAAAAGATGAAAATAAGAGATTAGTTATTGTAGAAAATGAAGCAAAAATAATTCGTTTTATTTTTGAAAAAATTATCCAAGGATATTCGACTAATCGTATTTCAAAAGAGCTAGACATGTTATGTTGGAGGTCTAGACAGGGAAAAATAATTACAACATCTCATATTACATTGATTAGAAAAAACCCTGTCTACTACGGTTGTGTTGCAATGAAACAAAGAACTAATGGAAAAGTTGTCGATGAAGTATTTGTTGAAAATGCTCATGAAGCTATTATTCCAAAACAACTGTGGTTAGAAGTTCAAGAAATTGCAGAAGGAAGAAGTAAAGAATTTAAGTTTAGACAAAAAGGTTCAATAACAAGAAAACTTCAAGGACTTATATACTGTAATTGCTGTGGAAGAAAAAGATACATTCAAAAAGATGGTTCCGGAGTAGATTATATTAAAACATGTTCTTACAAAGTAGATAATAATAAATGTGAAGATCGGGGCCATAAGTATCTCCCAGTTGAAGAAGATATATTAGAAGCTGTTAAGAATGAAAAAACGAAAATAATCAAAGAACTTGAACAATTAGAATCAACAGATGTTTCTTCTATTGAAAGTAAGTTGGAAGAACAAAAAATATCATTGAAAAGAAATTTAACTAAGATAAATAATAGGAGAAAAAATCTTACAATCATGCGTTCTGATGGAGAAATTACAAAGAAAGAATTTGAAGAACTAAAAGATGAATTTGAATTTAAAATTCATCAACTTGAACAACAAATTCAATTAATCGATGAACAGAAAGAAAGTTTATCTAATACAGAAGTGAAACAAGAGCAACTTAGAAATACAATATACAATATTGAACATCTTGATGAATTCGGTATAGAAGAAACAAATGCCTTTCTAAAGTCAATAATTAGAAAAATAAAGTTCAGTAGTAATATGAAGAGTAGTCATGATACTACAAAATCCAAACCAAACCCAACAATTAAAATAGACTGGATTCAAGAAATTTAGTTTGTGTAGCACTAAAACAATATTTACTTTAGCGCGTTAAAGTGATAAAATATATATAAATAAAAAACCTTACCCATTATAGAGCTGGCACTCTAGGGTAAGGTCTCATAACAATTCACAAGGAACTGTCATTGTCATTATATCAGTGTTCTTCCTTGTACTCAAGGAGTAGATGTATATGTTGGTAAATGGAAAAATGGAAGAACTAAAAAAATATAGTAAAAATACATATGATAAACAAGCTTTTGTAGAAGAAGTGAAAAATAATTGGGACCTCACTGATCTTCAAATAAGAATGACCTACTTAATATCTGATTTGGCGGTAAAAGCAGATGGCGTTTTTTCAATCGCATATAATACATTCGTTAATATGTTTGAACGTCGATTCAGTATGAAGATTAGTTTATCTTCTGTACGTCGCTTTTTTAACTTACTCTCAAAAATTGGAGTATTATCAGTTAATGCTGCTAAACGAAAAAACAATAAACAATCTGCAAATATTTATATTGTTGAGAATGTCAAAAATGAAATTGCTGTAGAGGAAAAACTTAATGAAAATCATGAGCACCCAGAAGAACAAGCATACGAACACCATGAAGAGCATCATAATATACCATTAACTAAACCATTAACTAAACCTCTAAATAATAATCCTAATTTCAATTGTAATTGCAAGGAATCCGATATTGAAAGATTTAAAAGTCTATTAACCAATGCTGCTAATGAAATGTATCCTAAATTTTCTTTAGGTAGATGGTCAAAAAAACAGTGGAATACTCTAATTACTCAATTTGTGAATGATACGATTACAAGTGGACGGTATAAAAATGTATCTGATGAGAAGATTCAGGGATTTGCATATAGATGTCTTGAAAAAATTGTTTCTAATTCGGATTATAAAAGATCTCAAGACTTTTATGATTATCAACAGATAATGTCTGAATTGGCTCAAAACAAAAGTAGTAATGAAACTAATGAAGAGTATCCATTTGTTTACAATTGGTTGGAAAACTGAGTTATAATAATATTAGCAAATAGCAAATAGCAAATAGCAAATTATGGAGGTTATAACTGTTATGGTTAATTCTCATGATGTTGTTAGTATAGCTGATATTTTAGGGGTTAGCTCATCTACTGTTAAAAAGTATTATCTACTTATGGAAGAAAATAATTATCGTTTTCAAAGGAACACTATTGGGCGAGTAACTTTTTCCGAAGCTGATTTAAATTTATTCCTTAGATTAATCTCATTAAAGAATGAACCAGGGATGACAGTGAAGAAGGCGGTAAAACAAATTATTGATGAGAGTATGGAAGAACAGCATACGATTATTAACAGGTTAGAGCCATCACTACATGAACAGAACTTTCTTAGCGTTACAAAAGAAGAGTTTCGAGAAGCAATTAAAATAATTGAACAAATTGAAGAGTTGAATAAGGATTTAAATCTAACTGTTAAAATGATTAATAAAAATCTAAAAGTAATTAAAGCATAAGTGAGAGTAATAATCAGATAGCTCTCAGAGGCTCGCAATGGCTCCGTATTGATTCTTAAATAATGTAATGGATATTTAACTATAAACCTTTTCTAAGGGTCCAGTAATGAGCGATTTTAAATAAAAGGGAGCTGATTTAAATGAAAGCAGAAGAGATATTAGAAATGATTGGAAAATTAGAAAATGAAGAACGTTGGATGCTACTCGATGAAATGTTTAATATGTATTACAACAATAGAGGGATTCCAAAAACTGAGCTGGATTTAGAGTATTAAAAACATATTCGAGAAGAGGGCTGCGATTATTTCGCAGTTTTTTTTTTTGGTTTGCTTTACATTCTTGGATAAGAAGATATAAAGACTCCGTAAGAAAAAACAAAACAAACTTATTGGAGGAATTTTATTATGAATCAATCTAACCTACGTCAATTAAAAAACAATGTGGAAATTATCGGAACTCTAAAATCTAAGGAACTTGAGGTTAAAGATAGTGCTGCAGGGAAGACATTTATTTCTGGTAAATTAGTTGTTCAAACAATAACGGATGAGAAGGTTAACGAACATGTTATTAAAATATTTGTCATGGAATCTTCAAAGTTATATAAAGGAATAGAAAAAGTTAAAAATGAATATAAAACGATTAATCAAGATGGAATTAAAAATGCGGACCGTATTAAAGTAAAAGGCACGTTAAAACTAAACGAGTACTTTGGAGCTCAAGAAAATCTAATTCAATACAACGAAGTTAGAGGTATGTATTTCCAACGACTTGAAACTAACAATGAAGAACAAGATTATGCTCTTGCATCCATTGAAACAGTTATTGAAGGATTCTCTGAAAAAGTAGATGAAGAACAATTGCCAAAAGGACAATTTGCTGTTAAAGGATTTACTGTTGGATGGAATGATGAAGTAATTGAATTGAAGGATACTTTTATTGATGCAGATTTATCTCAAGCATTTATAAACTTATACGAACCTGGGTCAACCGGTAGATTATCTTTTAAATTGGCGAGCTACGCTGAAGACGTAGAAAAACAACAACAATCGATAGCTACTGGATTTGGGAAAAATGTAGAAATTAAAGATATATTTGAACCAACTAAAAAATACGTAAGTAATATTAGAATTGTTGGTGGAGATGTACCTTATGTTGATAGTAAAAAATATACTTTAAAAGAAATTGAGATTGCAAAACAAATAAGAATAAATAAAATTGAAGAACTGAAGATTAAAAATAATATCTCAATCTCGCAACAAAACAACGGATTTGGGCAAGGGGCACCGGTTCAAAATGTAGAATCTGAATCAAAGCCATTTATTGATCCCAACGGGATGCCAGACTTTTGAGACTTTTTAACAACCTAATAAAATATTTAGACCTTAGCATGTTAATGCAAGGTCTTTTTTTATATAAAATCAATAACTTATTAATAAAATAAAAGGACTGTGACATAATAAATAGTTAAAGTAAAACCCTTTATGTTAGAACACAACCATATTCTATAAAAATTTGTTAGAAGGGTAACTCATCATCGTCTATGTCTATAACTATTTTTATATTAGATAATCTCACATCTATATTATCTAATACTATTTTTTGTTTGTCTGGACCTAATCCTTGTAAAAATTGATAAAAATTAGTGACTATTGCAAGGGGTATATCCTTTATCGATTTAAATGTATAAGAGTTATTAATAAAGCAACTTATTAATTGTCCATTATCCTGTATATAGTCTTCCAAAGAACTATTTAGAATAAGAGTAGATAATTGATTTAGTATTATATTTGGGTCTTTAACAGGCTCGTATCTATTTGAATGGCGTACTATATATTTTGAAAGTACTTCTGCAAAATCCCTATATAAATTCTTTTCCACTTCTGTGAAGTTTATTGCGAGTACACCTTGGGAAATATCGACTGATATATCCTGAAACTTTGAGTATCTTTCACGAGGGTCTAATTGAATCATCTTATCAATAATATATTTAAATTTAAAATTAGGAAGATCCTCACCAATAATCCTACTAAACAATTTTCCAACAAAGTAAATTTCACTTTGATGGTTGTATATTCCTTCAAGATCTGTTTCGTTAGGCAACTGAGTTACAGGCCAGTTCAAAAGGACACTTCTGCCATCCTTATCCTGGCCCACTAATTTTTTTCCAAATCCAAAATCGATGACCTTAACATTCTCTTGTTTATCTATCATTATGTTTGCTGGACGAATATCCCTATGCAATATATTATTAGCTTCAAGATATTCAAATGCAGATATTGTTTCAGTAAAAATTTCTGGCCATTCTTTCAAAAAAGGCTCAAATTCGGCAATTGAAACTCCGTCTATATATTCCATTTGAAGATACCCTAGTTTATGTTCAGGATATAAGTAGTAATTATAAACTCTTACAATGTTAGGGTGGGATATTGTAAATAAAATTTTAATCTCATCGACAAATCGTATGTAATTCTCGTCAATATAGTTAGAGTCTTTTGGTGCGTACTTTTTAAATGCAAAAAACATATCAGTAGTTTCATCTTTAAAGAGGTGAGTATCTCCAGTTCCTCCTTGACCAAGAGTCTTTACATGTATAAATTGCTTTTCTGTATTAAATTCAACTACGGTACCTGGTTTGACCATTTAACTACCCCTCCATTCTACCTATTTTAGATTATTTTAACATAAATTACTAATTTTGTAGAGAAGTGGAAATACCCCGATTTAGCGAATCGCATTTTTCCCATCCTATTAAATATCATTTATCTAATTAACCTTTGGTACTAGATAATAAAATTCATATTTTTTTAAAATAATTTGAATACGTCGTTATTTAAATATGGTTTTATGCGAACTCTACTTCGTAAGATTCTTTTTGTCCAACCTAAAGGTTGTCCAAAGCTAGTAATTTAACGTATTTTCAAAAAGTGGAAATACGTTGTCCAGAAACCCTTTGGTACCAACACTTATTGGACAATTTTGTAATAATAAATAATATAAAGTGGAAATGATACGAAAACCTTTCGAAGAAAGTTTGAGTAAAAGTTTACGACAGTGGTGCTCCGTTTAATTTACGTTCTAAAACCTCCGGATATATTAACAACAAGAAATAACTATCTTGGAGGAATTAAAATGACAGTAAAAGTATTAGACGCAATTTGTGGATCAGGTAAAACAAGTTACGCAATCCAACATATTAATGAAAGTCCAGACAAACTATTTATCTATGTAACCCCATTTTTATCAGAAGTTAAGAGAATCAAAAATGAATCCATTCAAGAATTTTACGAACCAGAAATAAAATATGGCAAAGGTAAAAAATCAAATCACATAAAAGTTCTTGTTGAAGAAGCAGCCAATATTGTTATGACTCATGAATTATTTGCTAGACTCGATCCAGAAACGTTAATGAACATTAAGTTAGAAGGATATACGTTGATTATGGACGAAGTAGCTAACGTGCTAAACACTGTTGGAGACATAACAAAAGATGATATTCGATCTTTAAGAGATTCGGACATTCTTAGAATTGAACCAACTGGAGAAATCACTTGGCTCGATATCCTTTATGATGGAGTCTTCAATCATTTGAAGGTATTAGCTATGAAGAAAAATCTGTTCATTCATAATGGAGTAATTATATTTTGGACAATGCCAGTGATAAATTTCAGTTCTTTCGAAGAAGTTTATATCCTTACTTATTTATTTGATGGGCAAATTCAAAAGTACTACTACGATATGCATGAAATCAAATATCAAAAATATTCAGTAGTCAAAGCCAAAGAAAAATACAAATTAACTCAGTATTCAAAGAGTCTTGAACCTAGAGAGTATATTGGAAGTCTTCTTGGTATTTATGAAGATTACCAGAATGGAAAATCAATTAGTAAATTGAATACGAATTATCTAGTCAAATCTAATAAGCCTGATAAAGCTTTATCCAAAGCATGGTTTCATAAAGCAAATACATCTCAGATTGATCAACTTAGAAAAAATCTATTAACCTTCTTTACGACTCAAGCTTTAACAAAAGTTGATGATCTTTTCTGGACTACTTTTAAATCTCTAGCTCCAGAAATAAAAAATAAAAAATGTAAGATTAATAAGAAAGACGACCGTTCCAAAGATAATTTCATTCCATTCAACACAAGAGCTACAAACGCTTACGCAGATAAAACAGCAATGGCTTTCGTTCTTAACCGTTTCATGAATCCTAATGAGAAGCAGTTCTTCTCCAGTCGAGGAATAGAAGTGGATGAAGATTTATTAGCTACCTCAGATTTAATTCAATTTTTGTTCCGTGGTTGTATACGAAATAACAAACCTATGGATTGTTACATTCCATCAAGTAGGATGAGAACTCTACTGAAAAAATGGATAAATTATGAAATATGAGAAAGGCCGTATAATTAATTATTAAAACGAACAAAAAAGTTGTTAAATTCAACAAAAATCCGTACAAATTCCCTTTGAAATATATATATATATTAGAGAGTTATAGTAGTTTTTCGTTACTATAATAAAGAAAGTTTCTCCAGACTTTCTTAAATTTTTTCAACGTTAGAACAAAAGAGGAATAGATATTCTCATTTCATTTCTCAACCTAAGGCGCTCAAATTAATTGAGTGTCTTTTTATTTTTTGCCTACTGCAAAAATTGTTAAACTCAACAATTAATATCTTGAAATTCCTTAACTGGAATTAACAATATCAACAAATATATGGAGGTAGACAGATGGAAATGGAACTACGTATCGTTACATCTCAATTAGAAGCTAATTCTGATGGTTCATTGACTGTTTCGGGTTATGTAAATAAGACAGATCAATTAAGTAACATCTTAGGAGTCACAAAAAAGTTCGTTGAGAAAATTGCAAAGGGTGCTTTCACAAGAGCCATCCAATCTGCTTCAAGAGATATTGAGTTTTTAGCAGAACATAAGAAAGACTTAATCCTTGCTTCAACTCGAAATGGTTCATTAGAACTTACCGAGGATGAACAAGGTCTTTTTATGAGAGCAATCATTACTCCAACGTCTTGGGGCAAGGACTACTATGAGCTTATTAATTCAGGCATTCATAGAAACATGTCCTTTGGATTCAGAACTATTAAAGATAAGTGGAAATTGATTGAACCTAATCTTTATGAAAGAACTATTGAAGAGTTGGAACTATTCGAAGTAAGCGTTGTAAAGGATCCAGCTTATTCTCAATCAACTATTGCTGCTCGTGGTATTGATCTTGTTGAAGAAGTAAAGGTACCATCCAAGGTAGAACTATCAAAAAATAGAATCGAAGATTCAGTTTATAAAAAAGAGGAGAGAAAATCCAATATGAAAACAGTACATTATTATGGACAACCAGCAAAAGAATCTGAAGAAAAAGAACAGAGAAAAGCTGAATATAAACAGGTAGAAAGTTATTTACGTGGAGAAGAACGAGCATTGAACCATACTGGTAATGGTACTAGTGCTATTCCTCAAAATGTTCATCAAGAAATTATTAAGAAGCTAGAAGAAACTGCTCCAGTATTTGGACGGTCACGAAAGTTTCCTACTCTTGCAGGTTCATTGAAAATACCACGAGAGAATAGTACTGATCAAGCAGGATTTGTAGGAGAAGGCCGCGATGTTACAGAATTAGCATTATCATTTGGAGAAGTAAAACTTGAACAGAAACGAGTTGGTGCATCAATATCATTAACAAATATGTTAATCAATGATTCTGGTGTTAATATTGTTGATTATGTATCAGATCTGTTATCTCGACGAGTTGGAAAGACAATTGAAGCGTCTATTTTTACTGGTAATACGGAAGAAGAATTCCGTGGTATTGTTCATGACACTGATGTTAAAGAAGTTAACGTTGTAGTCCCTGTTGGAAAGAAACTTATAGACTCTTTGAAAATTGAAGATTTATTAGACCTTTATAACACAATTCATCCTGACTATCTTACTGATTCAGCCTTCTACATTCAGAGAGATGTATTCAATGTGATATCGAAAATGAAAGATGAAGCAGGGCACTTTTATATGCAGAATGGATACGTAAATGGAAAATTAACTTATACTTTGTTTGGTGCTGAGATTATCGTAACTAATTCACTTACTGCTGAAAATCCTATTGTCTTCGGGAATGTTGGATTAGGATATGCAGTCATGGTTAAAGGTGAATCGGGTCTTCAGATGATTACAGACACTAAGAACGCTCTCGCAGGTACAAAAATGTTCATCTATGATATGTACGTTGATGGAGCTGTATTCAATCCAGAAGCTTTAGCGAAGTTAACTGTTTCTGAATAATTTTGTAAATGTATTACTTAAGTTAAGAATAATGAAGGAAGTGGATGAGGCCCTATCTCTGAAACTTCCTTCTTTTTTTGCATGACCGATAAAAATGAGGTACTTACTATTTACTAGAATTATTGATTTGAAATAGAGATTTAGCTTTCTGTCTACATTTAATGACTTATAGATTAAGTCAGCATAATTGAAGGATATGGCTAATATAAGCTTTTTAGAATTAATTTTTACATTACAACAACATACACAACAATATTAGAAAGGGTAGATAACGATGGAAGAGAAGATTAAACGTTTAAATGATATTAAAGAAGATGTAGGTTTTGATCTATATCGCAAAGCAGTGACTAGGGTGGTTGCATCATACTACTCAAAAGTGTTATCAAACAGAGGTAAGAAGGTCAAGCGAACTGAGGTATGGGATAGGACAAACTTAAAGCTAAAGGAGTTAGGATTAGAAGAAGTGTCGTACGAGTTCATGAGAACTGTGGTTTGAATTAAATTAAAATAGAATGAAAGTTGAATGAGTATAGTAATAGAATATGGTGAAAACAAGAGTCAGAGTAGTCTGAGCTGATGAAGGGAAGGTTGGTAGAGTCTAAGAGTAGGATGAACAAAGAAAAGCAAAAATGAAAAGAGTTTAAACAAAAGTTGCCATCCCTAATCTCGAGTTAGTATGGCCTACTTCCAAATGAAAAAAGCCAAAATGCTTAAGAATAACGTGGAAGGGTACACTTTTTGCAACAGTACATTTTGAAGGCTCCAGTGAAAATACAGAAAGGATTGATTTGATGAACATAAAACCAAGTCATTTAAAGCATGATTCGAATCCATTTAGACAGAAACAGAACGAACAAAAGAAGCAAGAAATAAAAGAACAATTTAAAAAAGTTGACTTGTCTCGACCTCTATACTTTCATCTTAGAAACGAACTTGTCTATCATCTTCTAATAGAAAATCTTGAAAAGTTATCCTTGAACATTCATTTGAAAGACATTGATACATTTGCTCTTGTTTCAATTGCCAACAGCATTGATCTTTTAAGTGATGTTGAAAGAGACTTGCAGCAGTATGGAACTACTACAATTGGAAAAGACAATCAAGGAACGAAGAAAGTAGTTGTTAGTCCATTGATTGCAGTAAGAAATACGACTTTAAACACATTAAATCAACAGTTGAAGAACTTACAATTAGACCCAACTTCAAGGCAATTGCTAAGTAACTCAATTCTTAATGATGTTAATATGTTCGAAGCGGATTTTGATGCTATTGAAGGTGATGAAGATATTCAAAGGATAATTGCTAAAGCAGTTGGAGGTAAGTAATATGAGTAGTGACTTGATAAAGATTTTGAATGGAGGGACTGAAAAAGAACCATTTAATAAATCACATGAGTATTTAATAAATGTAAAGAACTACAATCCAGTTCAAGCTATGAACTTATTGTTGAAAGAACCAACTGTTTTCTTGGCACCGGTAACTTTCATTATGTTCAGAGCTGATACTAAACTTAACATCACTATGAAAGATTATGCAATGATTATTATGAAGCAAGCTAGGAACAAGAACAATCAGAAATTATTTGAAGTAGCTCATGCCACATACAAAATTGCAATGAATGTTGATCTCTAAGCCTAATTGAGACTTACTATCTTGGTTAGGCCGAATTTTTTTTGCCTACGGTAGTACCTACAAATAAAATGTTTCAATATTGCTTAGAAAATTCAGACCAATAATATATAATTAATATTAGAAATTATTAAGGAGGAAACTGGATGCCTGGATTAGATAGGATTAAACTTAATGGGTATAAATCTATATTAGATTTAGATATAACTTTAAAACCACTTAACGTGCTTATTGGCGCAAATGGTTCTGGTAAATCAAATTTTATTTCTTTCTTCAAACTTTTAAATCATTTAGTCAATGAGAATCTTCAAAATGC
This sequence comes from Peribacillus sp. NPDC097198, assembly GCF_044762055.1. NCBI lineage: Bacteria > Bacillati > Bacillota > Bacilli > Caryophanales > Bacillaceae > Peribacillus > Peribacillus sp. NPDC097198. Next base: position 339,473 of record NZ_JBIWDO010000004.1, read on the forward strand.
AGTAACAAAGTCTGGAGGAGCGAATACATTATTCTATTTTGGTACCAAAACGACTGAAAAAATTAATTTCAATTTGAAATTTGATCGGAATTCATACCGAGTTGAATGGGAGGTATCTGATGATTCAAAGTTGTATTTTTCTTCTGAGACTTTGGGTTTCCAAGGAGATGGGTATGATACACCTTATTTGACCACTATAGGATCAGGTAACTATGAAACATTACTCAGAAAAGTATCTAAGAGAAGCCCTAACAGAACTGTAGTAGCAGATCACGTCATCAATAATTTGAAGGGATGGAAAGTATATCATTTTCATGATACTAGTGATACTTCAAAGATGAAACAAGCATGTTCAATTGATGATAATACGTATTTTAGGGAAGACGCATCTAATCTTGCAGCTTTCTTATATAAAATGAAAGAAAAATATCAGAGTAATTATAATTCCGTGGTACAAACGGTGCAATTAGTAGCCCCTTTTATAAAAGATTTTGATTTATCTCCTTTAGAATTAAATGAAAACAAAATTCGCTTAGCGTGGTTACATACGGAATCGGATGAATACTTTGATGCAAGCCAGCTATCTGATGGAACATTAAGATTTATTTGTATAGCAGTACTTTTATTACAACCTGATCTACCAGACACTATTATTTTAGATGAACCTGAGCTAGGTTTGCACCCATTTGCTATTAACTTGTTAGCTTCGCTATTAGAAAGTGTTTCTAAAAAAACACAGGTTATTATCTCAACTCAATCACTATTATTACTAGATAATTTTGAGCCAGAAGATATTGTAGTAGTGGATTATATTAAAAATACTTCGAAATTTCAGCGCCTAAATAGTGAGGACTTATCAGATTGGCTTGAAGAATATTCCATAGGAGAACTTTGGGAAAAGAATTTGCTTGGAGGTAGGCCTAAATGAAACAAGTAATGATTTTAGTCGAAGGCCAAACTGAAGAAGCATTTGTAAACATGGTTTTACAACCATATCTTAATGAAAAGGGTATTTATTTAAGTACGACTATGGTTTGTACTAAAAAAGTAAAGGGAGTTCGTAGGTATAGAGGTGGTATAGGTGATTACGATCAAGTGAAAAGGGACCTTTCAACTCTTTTAAAATCTTCACATTTTAATTTAGTAACTACTTTTCTTGACTACTATGGTCTACCAAGCAATTTTCCAGGTCAAAGCAAATTACCTATTGGTGATTGTTATGTAAAAATTGAACATCTAGAAAAAGAACTAAAAGAAGATATAAGTAATGTTAATTTTCACCCCTTTATTATGTTGCATGAATTTGAAACTATGATATTCTGCGATATATACTCTTTAAGGGACTTTTTTAGCGACAAACCCAGGAGATTAGATAAATTAAATAAGGTTTTTGTAGAGCATTCAAATCCTGAGCTAATAAATAATTCTCGTGAAACAGCACCTTCAAAGAGAATATTAGAAGAACTTGAAAACTACGAGAAACCATTACACGGACCTATAGCGATAAAAAATATCGGAATTGATAAAATCAGAGAATTATGTCCTCACTTTAATGAGTGGCTAACTTATATTGAAAGTTTGTAAGTTTTGACCCATTCTACTTGGTGTAGAGAATGAGGTGGCGCAATGCTTACATATTTCCCTCAATCTATTAAATAAAGATAAGGTTTAGTCTATTTTTATACCTCTGCCAATGTTAAGATAAATTGGATTATGTTACCGAAAAAATGGTTCGAAAGGGGGAATAAAAAATATGAGCAAACATATGATTGTTACTTATAGTGCTGAAAAGGCAAAAGAAGGACATGTAGATCCCAATTTTACTCAGATTGTATACGGGAACAGCAATAAGAATGGAAATAGTATTAGAAACAATTTAGATATAGGCTCTTTCATTTTCTTCAATGCACGAATAGACAATAAAAGATATATTACTGCCTATTTTTACGTTGAAAAAATATTGATCAAAGGTGAAAATGATCAAGAAATTGACTCTTTAAATTGTAGTGCTAAGGAAGATGAAGTTATTATAATCGGAAGTAGGTTACATTCGAAGGTTTTAACTATCCCATTAGTTTTGAATAAGGATTTAATGGAAAAAATTACATCTTATAACGCCGACAGTGATTACTTTGAAAGTAAAAAATTAGCAGGAATCGGAGAGCTAGAGGCAATAAAGGACAAAACATTAAATCCTAAGGTTATAACAGAAGAAGAAAAAGAAATGCTTATAAAGTTATGTAAGAATAGAGGCTAATTAATTGACAATAAGTCTAGTTAATTAAAAAAAGTAAAGTGGAGTAAGACTGGTGTAAACCAGTCTTTTTTCTGTTTACTAAACAGATTTTAACACTTCATGGGAGGAACTAAGGAAAGTTACTAATGTTTTTGAACACTTTCTCGATGGAGAAGTTATTTAAGTTAGAGAGGTAATGGTGGTATCAAAGTAAAAGTTATCTATATAGAAGAAAGTCATTTGAAAGAAGTTATGAAAAGATGAAAAGATAAATATAAAATTGTAGCTGATTTGAATAGAATGGGTTAATTAACTATGTCTTGATCTTTCAAAGTAAAATATTTTGATTACTGCTTTACAAATTGATTCGGCAAGATATAAGAACCTCAGACGAAGTGTCTACATATCTTATTCTGAGGTGAAAACATCATGAACTACGGAGTTACTTTTGAAAATGAACCGAATTATAAATTGATAGCAAAACGCTTGGTGGACTTGACCACCAGAACTTCTCATTCAACAAATGATAATAAAGAGAAAGATAATAAAAAAGTGTAGCTCGTTCTAAAATTTAGAACGAGTTTTTCTTTTAAATCCTTTGGTATCAGTGTTTCATTAAGCCGATAAATAAAAATATTAACAGATATAAAATATCTCGATGGTTCTTATGTGTATGAAGTAAATTACAGCGAAGGCCTATATATTGAAAAGACATTACAGTCTATAACTGAATACGAAGGAGAAATCCTTTATCAACAGGAACAAATCGATATCGAATATAAATATATTATCGGTGATTTAGTCCAGGTCGATGGATATGAATATGATTATTTTAAGATAATTGGCTATCGAACGGAGATTTGGCGCTATAAAGAGAATGCCTGGGAAGATGTGATATATGAATTATCACGTATCTCCGATGGGGAATGGCTGGAAGCGCATGAAGAAGAATTGACTTTAGTAGCCGATGCCAAACGTGCAGATGCAATCATTCAAAAATTGGGGCTGCTCCTTTCTAATAAGAATAACGAGCTTACTATCATTGCTAAACAAAACAACCCTGGTAAAGGTGAGCGAGATATGACTATGACAAAAAATGAAAAAATGGAAATGATTGATGGACTGTTGGATTTATATAATGATTATTGTAAGCTTTTTCATCAATTTGGCGATGATGAATATCAACATATCATGAAAATAGCTCTTGCTAAAATTGAGAAGGCGGCGGAAGAAATTTACCCAGGTCACAAAAAAGAGCATACGAAATAAAAGGTCTCGAAAAGGGATGTATACACTTTAGCACGAGCCGATGAAGACTCATCTCTAAGAAATTGAATCAACGAATAAAGTGTAGGATATGCGTAAGTTTTGAGAGAAAATGCCCTACTGGCATATTTATACCTATACATTCATACATCTTTAATTAAGGGGGCGATGATTTGCGAGAAATTGAGGTTTTTATTGATACTGAAGAGATAGCGGAATTCTTTTACCAAGAATTATTAAAGCGGGGCTATCTTCCAAAAGAATCTGAAGTTGAAGATCTTGCTGACATCACATTCGAATACCTTCTTGAAAAATGCATTATTGATGAGGAAGTCGATGAATGATGTATCATCAATCAATGGGCAGTTTTCTTGCCATTACTCCTTAAAATCAACTAAAAAGACGGCGGGTTTCCGCCGTTTTGCTGCGTTCCACCGATCACTTAAAGAGTGTTATATCCTACTTCCTGCAGTAGATAAAGAAGTTCTATTTTCCTAATATGGGGTTGGTATGTTATAGTAATTGGGAATGTCATTTCAACCACTTCAAGGAGGGAATTTTAAGAATGAGCGTACATATTGGTGCTAAAGAAAATGAAATTGCGGAAACGGTTTTGCTTCCTGGGGATCCGTTACGTGCAAAATATATTGCTGAGACGTTTTTAGAGGATGCTAAATTATACAATGAAGTTCGTAATATGTTTGGGTATACAGGAACTTATAAAGGAAAACGTATTTCCGTTCAAGGTACAGGAATGGGTGTCCCTTCGATTTCGATTTATGTAAATGAATTGATGAATAGCTATAATGTCCAAAAACTTATCCGGGTTGGGACAGCTGGTGCCATTCAAAAAGATGTGAAGGTCAGAGATGTAATCCTGGCTATGAGTGCCTCTACAGATTCACAAATGAACCGCATGACATTCGGTGGCGTTGATTTTGCTCCTACTGCTGATTTTGATTTATTGAAAAAAGCTTATGATGCAGGGGTGGACAAAGGGTTGCAATTGAAAGTCGGAAACGTATTTACCGCAGATCAATTCTATAATGATAATAGTGAATTGGAAAAGTGGGCCAAGTACCAAATCCTTGCTATAGAAATGGAATCGGCTGCATTATATACACTTGCTGCTAAGTTTGGTCGTAAAGCATTATCCGTTTTAACGATTTCCGACCATCTTTTAACAGGTGAGGAAACAACCTCCGAAGAGCGCCAAACAACATTCAATGAGATGATTGAGGTTTCTTTAGAGGCAGCGATTCAAGACTGACTATAAACGTTATCATTTACGGGTAGCCAGGAATAGAAGAAACTAAGATATTTAGTTTCTTCTATTCCACGGAGTCCGTATTTTTGCACGTAAATAGAATGTGGATAAAGAATTGGTCTCTATAAGAAAGCTGGATTGGAGCAAGATGGTAGGCACTTACATATCATTCAAAAAATTTGATAACTAAAGTTTTCCGATTTGCTAGAAAGCTGATAAAATAGGATGTATTAGTTAATATTGTCATGAAGAATGAAAGTGGTGAGGCTTCAGTGGAAGAAGAAAATCAACAACAGCCCAAAGATGAAGGCAAAATTGTGAAAATAAAAAAGTTTACGTTTATTATGGGGATTTTCTTACTCATATTTTTGACAGCAGGGATAACTACAATCGCGTTGACCTTTGGCGATGAAAAAGTAGAGTCACTTGCACCGAGTAATCATCCTGAATTTGAAAAGTTATATTCTACATATGATACGATCAAAGATAATTATTATGAAGAAATCGATGAGAACACGCTCGTGGATGGAGCTATAAATGGAATGATAGAATCGTTGGATGATCCTTATTCCTCTTATATGGATAAGAAAGAAGCCTCCAGTTTCCATGAGAGCATCTCTTCTTCCTTTGAAGGAATAGGTGCTGAAATCCAAGAGAAGGATGGACAGATCATGGTGGTTTCCCCTATTAAAGGATCACCAGCTGAAAAAGCCGGAGTCCGGCCTAATGATATTATACTAAGTGTCAATGGCAAAAGCCTTGATGGCTTAAGTTCTTCGGAAGCTGTCTTGAAAATCAGGGGGAAAAAGGGAACAAAAGTGGAACTTGCCATTTCAAGGGCGGGTGAAAAGGAACCGATTACTTTGTCCATTAAGCGTGATACCATTCCGATTGAAACGGTTTATTCAGAGATGCTTGATGATGGGATTGCCAAAGTGCAGGTTACAAGTTTTTCTGAGCATACGGTGGAAGAGCTGAATACGGCACTTGAAGACATGGATAAAGAAAAGATGAAAGGCCTAATATTGGACTTACGTGGAAATCCGGGTGGATTGCTTGACCAAGCGATCGCGATGGCAAACTTATTTATCCCGAATGGGGAAGTCATCCTTCAGGTCGAGGATCGAAAAGGAAAAAGAGAAGTCTATAAATCCCAGAATAATGGTGAGTTGAAGCTACCAGTGGTCGTATTAATTGATGATGGAAGTGCAAGTGCATCTGAAATCGTTGCCGCCGCTGTTAGTGAATCTGCGGGTATTCAGCTTGTAGGGGTAAAATCATTCGGGAAAGGGACCGTGCAAAAAGCCGCAGACTTTGATGATGGTTCCAACTTTAAGTATACAGCACAAAAATGGCTGACTCCGAAAGGCAATTGGATCCATAAAAAAGGGATTGAACCGGATATAAAAGTCAAGCTTCCCGAGTATGCCAATCTTCCATATATCTCTCCTGATAAAGGATTGAAAGTATCGGATTCCTCGAGTGAAGTAGAAGCAGCGGAGAAAATGCTGAAAGAAGCCGGGTATAATCCAGGAAAAGTGGATAAGTATTTCGATGAAGAAACAAAGGTAGCGGTCAAGGAATTCCAAAAGGATCATAAGATCAAAGAAACAGGTGTCATTAAAGACGATACAACCGTTAAATTGATGGAAGTCATTAGGGATAAAATCCTTAAAAATGATACTCAAGTGAAAAAAGCGGTGGAAGTATTGAAAAAGAAAATCAAATAATCTTTTATAAAAACAAGCGGCCTATCAGCAAGCATTTATTGCTGATGGGCCGTTTTTCGTATGCTTGACTTAGGTGTGTGTGTAATCCATAAGGTGACCATGGAAGAAGTACCAATGGGTGGGGAATGGAAGGGTATCCATGATGAAGTAGAATTTGAAGAAAACGAGCGGTAAACCCTGCTTGAGGAACATGAACTTTCATACAAGGCTAAGAATGATTACTACCGAAAAGCGGCAGAAAAATCAAAGAAGGCTAGATGCCACTCTGACTAAATTCTGCGATTATATCTATCAAAAAGAACCTCGTCAGAATAAATATAACAGGAGCAACTGAATGGGTTTCCAAGGTTAATCGTGAAAAGAATGAAGGGGCTGTCTAATAAGTCCTTATTCCAGTGAATTTCGCAAAAACAAAGAGGCAGAAATGTTGTTAAATCAACGTTTCTGCCTTTTACTATTTATTCAATTTCGGTGTGTAATTACACCTTTTGGGACAGCCCCTTGATTAATCCTTTATAAATAATTTCATTTTACAAAAAGCGGGATATTACTCCTGTAATCAGGTGAAATGATGCCATTTTCGGTAATGATGCTTGTAATAAGAGAATGGGGCGTAACGTCAAAAGCAGGATTGAATGTCTTCACATTTTCTGGTGCTATCCTGACTCCTTGTATAGAAGTGATTTCATCCCCATTCCTTTCTTCGATTGGGATGGAGATACCCGACTCGAGAGATAAATCGAATGTACTTGATGGTGCTGCTACATAGAAAGGAATATCGTAATGCTTAGCTAATATCGCCAAACCCAATGTACCAATTTTATTGGCTGTATCACCGTTTGCCGCAATACGGTCTGCTCCGACTATAATGGCTTCGATTTTTTTATGATGAATGGTGTGGGCTGCCATATTATCCGAGATTAATGTAACGTCCACTCCAGCTTGCATAAGTTCCCATGCGGTGAGTCGTGCCCCTTGCAAGACAGGTCTCGTTTCACAGGCATAGACCTTTATAGGAAAGGTTCTTTCCTGGGCCAGGTGGAAAGGTGCGAGGGCTGTTCCGTACCGTGCAGTGGCTATCCCCCCAGCATTACAATGGGTTAAAATAGAATCACCCTCGTTGAATAAAGACAATCCGTATTCACCAATTTTTCGGCACATCTCCACATCCTCTGAAAATAGCTTTTTTGCTTCAGCAACAAGAGCGCTTTTGGCTGAAGCGATGCTATTGGCTGCTTGTAGAGTATTCTCCATTCTTTTCAGTGCCCAAAAAAGGTTGACCGCTGTTGGTCTTGAAGAAGCGAGTGTAGTAACATGTTTCGTGACATTGTGTTTAAATTGCCATAAATCCGTGGTATTTTCCTGGATTGCACCAAGAGCAACGCCAAATGCTGCAGTTAGCCCGATAGCGGGGGCACCACGGACCTTCAAGGTCAAGATGCTGTCATATACATCTTTAACCGTAAAAAGTTCAATGAATTCTATTTTTGATGGCAAGGCCTGTTGATTCAATAAGGTAATATGGGTATCATTCCATTGGACGGAATAGGGTAGTGGCGTTGTAGTTGTCATATGTATATCTCCTTATAGGGCTGAATAGGAAGGCAATGTATATTGCTTTACGGCTTCTATCACTGCTGGAATATTCAGTTCTTTCCGATTTTTGATTATATGGGCCCCGATTTTCAAGGTAGCCGTTTTAGCTGTAATTCTAGTTTCTTTATTCTCAATGCCATTTAAATCAGCAACATGAGATAGGCCAATGGTTCTTCGAATTAGTTCACATCCTGCAAAGCCATATGCATCACCTTTAAACTTGTTGAGTACATATGGAAGATAACCTTCGATCTTACTGTAAGGACTTTTATTTTCAGAATTCCACAGGTTCGTATATGTTTCTTCAAATGTATTCCAAAATTCCTGAAGATGAGTAAAGATTTCTTCCTTCCCAGTGGCCTCGCGTGTTACTGCCTGGAATAGGAGATTCGCCATGTATTGTCCAAGGTCAAATCCAACAGGACCATAAAAAGCGAATTCAGGGTCAATTACCTTTGTTTCTGTATCACTTGCAAATATACTTCCCGTATGTAAATCGCCATGAAGAAGGGCCTCCTGCTCGGATTCGAAGCTTTGTTTTAACTTAGCCACTTCCAGTATTAAATCAGCATCTTTCCATATAGACTTGGCAGCCTCCAGCAACTCAAGCTCAAACTCGCCTGGATGTTCCTCCAAAAAAGGATCCGTGAAAATGAAAACCTCAGTAATCTTGCAGAGTTCTGGATTCGTGAAGTTCCGGGCAACCTCTTTTTTCGCTGCCGGTTCCAAATGAAAATCAGACGTATAAAAAGCGGTCTTTGCAACAAATTCACCAATGTGTTTGGATAATAGAGGGAAATGATCTCCTTCAATTAATCCGGTCCGGGCGATTTTCAAGTGTGATAAATCTTCCATGACGGTGATTGCAAGCTGTTCATCAGAATAATAGACTTGTGGGACAAGTTCGGGACAATAGCTTCTGAATTGAATTAATGCATTCGCTTCGATAGCCGATCTTTTTAAAGTCAATGGCCAGCTTTCACCAAGAACCTTTGCGTAAGGAACTGCTTGTTTGATGATAACTCCTTTATTTGTTACGGGATTTGTAACGTGAAAAACATAATTTAAATTTCCGTCACCGATTTCATTACATAGTAATGAGTCATCTGAATGCAGTAACCCAAGTTTCTTCGTTAGGTCAATTGCCGTTTCGTTTGTCAATAGCTTGAAATTTGATGGTTGAGTCATTGTTATCCCTCCAAGTACATTAAAAAATATGAAAAAGCCCCTTTCCCATAGAAAGAGGCAGAAGCTTCACTTCGAACCTCTTATCTCCCAGAAAGAATTCTTTCTGGTGGATTTGGCACCGTGCTCTGTGGATATAATCCGGCGGAATTCCCGCCCCATTTCACAATGGTATTACAGTCGGTTGCTGGGCTTCATAGGGCCTTTATCCCTCAGCCTGCTCTTGATAAGAGTATTGTATTTATTTTCAGAAAATTAATCTCGAATGAATGATATCAATATTTCAAATAGTTTGTCAATGGTAAATTAATAAAACTCCGGCCGCCGATCTTCGAAAACGGGTATTTTATTTCTTGCTTCTCCTACTTTTTCTAAGTCAAGGGTGCCGAGTAGAAGTTCTTTTTCTTCACCAGCCTCACAAATGATTTCTCCCCACGGGTCGATGATGATGGAATGTCCGGCAAAATGATTATTTCGGTCAGAACCGGAACGATTCACAGCCACAACGAAGGCTTGGTTTTCTATTGCCCGGCTGATTAACAGTGCCCTCCAATGATGGAGCCTAGGCTTTGGCCACTCGGCGGTCACGAAGATAACCTCCGCACCTCGTACCGTATGGGCCCGTTGCCATTCCGGAAAACGGATATCATAGCAAATGAATCCGGCGCAAATCTTTTCATCGAGGGAGAATAAGCCGTCTTTTTTGCCAGGTTGTAAGTAATGGTGTTCATCCATCAATTGAAACAGATGGAGTTTATCATATTCTTTAACCAGTTTGCCTTCTTTATCGATGATGAGCATTGTGTTATAGATGCCTTCCTTAGTTTTCTTTGCAATCGAGCCACCGATTATGTTAATTCGGTGTTTTTTTGCAAGGGCTTTTAGAAAGGTAATGGTTTGTTCTGCTTCTTCGTCTGCAATTTCATGTAATCTCGTTAAGTCATAGCCGGTTGTCCATAGTTCCGGCAGCATGACGATGTCCGGTTTAGACTGTACAGCTTTTTCAATCCATTGTTCTGCCACCTGGAAATTTATATCTGGCTGTCCAAAGGCAATGTCCATTTGTAAACAGGCGATTTTCCATTTCATCATTTAAAACCTCCATATGTAAAAAAGTACTTTACAAGATTAAGATAAACATATATCATTTGTGACTATAATTTCAAGAAATTTCAGAGAAGGTGCAAAGATGGTGCAATTCGAAAAATCCAGACTTCTTCAAGAGCTTCCAAAGCAGTTTTTTGCTTCTTTAGTCGAAAAAGTTAATAACATAACATCAGAAGGCAAGGATGTCATTAATCTTGGGCAGGGAAATCCAGACCAACCGACTCCTGAACATATCGTGAAGAGCCTGCAGACAGCAGCAGGAAATTCCATGAATCATAAATATTCTCCTTTTAGGGGGCTTCCCTATTTAAAAGAAGCTGCGGCCCTCTTTTATGAACGTGAATATGGCGTCAAGCTAGATCCTAAAACGGAAGTGGCGATTCTTTTCGGTGGAAAGGCTGGTCTAGTCGAATTACCGCAATGCTTGTTGAATCCAGGCGATACAATTTTAGTGCCTGATCCGGGCTATCCAGATTACCTGTCAGGTGTAGCGTTAGCCCAAGCTAAAACGGAAATTATGCCCTTGACCGAAGAAAATGATTTTCTTCCCGATTATAAGGAAATAGATAAAGAGGTTTTTGACAAAGCGAAGATGATGTTCTTGAATTATCCCAATAATCCCACAGGAGCATCGGCGTCAGCAGAATTCTTCGAAGAAACGGTTTCCATGGCAAAAGAACACTCGATATGTGTGGTCCATGATTTCGCATATGGTGCAATTGGGTTCGATGGGAAAAAACCGGTAAGCTTCCTTCAAGCAGAAGGATCAAAAGAAGTGGGGATAGAAATTTACACCCTTTCTAAAACATATAACATGGCGGGGTGGAGGGTTGGCTTTGCGGTTGGCAACCAGAGTGTCATCGAATCGCTTGAATTATTGCAGGATCATCTTTACGTCAGCCTTTTTCCCGCAATACAAGAAGCCACGGCATGCGCCTTACTGGATTCACAAGAGTGTGTGAAGGAACTCGTGAACATGTACGAAGGACGACGAAATGTATTTATCGAAGGGTTACGATCCATTGGATGGGATGTCCAGGCTCCAGATGCTTCCTTCTTTGCTTGGCTAAAGGTCCCTGAAGGATATACTTCAGCGAGCTTTGCAGATCATTTACTGGCACATGCCCATGTAGCAGTTGCACCAGGAAATGGTTTCGGTGAATTTGGTGAAGGATACGTCAGGGTGGGACTTCTCACTTCAGAAGACAGACTCCAAGAAGCGGTAGAAAGAATTCGTACATTGAATATATTCAAAGAAAATCAGTGAGATATTGAATAGTTTGAACATTATACCTATTGACAAAGTATGAATTGCGTGAAAGAATATAAAAAAGAATTCTAAATTTTTAGTTAAGATACATAAACGAAAATATAATAGCATTTTCTTATTTTGAGCAGGTGGAGGGACTAGCCCGATGAAGCCCAGCAACCGACTGTAATACCATTGTGAAATGGGGCGGAGATAATACCGCCGGATCATTTTATTGATTCCGTAAGGCACGGTGCTAATTCTTGCAGCTATAGAGCTGGGAGATAAGAAGATGGCTTTTTCAAAGCCTCTTCTTTAGGAAGGGGCTTTTACATTTTTAACAGAGAATTGGAGTGCAACTTTGTTCGCAGATGGTTAGAAGCTTGTTAAAGGAAAGACCAACAATGACAACTTTAAGAATGACTTTTACGTATTGGGAGTGATCAGATGAGCGAAATAATCGCTACGTATTTACTTCATGACTTCAAAGGAGAGCATGAGAAAAAAGCAGAAGGCATTGCGTTAGGATTGACTGTAGGGACATGGACTGAACTTCCTCACTTGGTACAACAGCAACTGGAAAAACATAAAGGTAGGGTAGTTTCCGTAACACCCCTTCCCGAAGAAGAGCGAGTTAATCTCTATTTCGGTCAAAAAGTGTACCGTTCAACAATCAGGATTGCCTACCCGGCAGGTAATTTTTCTAATGATCTACCGGCTATCTTGACGACAGTATTCGGTAAATTGTCATTGGATGGGGAAATCAAATTGATGGATTTGGACTTTGTCGGCGATATTCAAAAAGCCTTTCCAGGTCCTCGATTCGGAATTAGTGGGATCAGGGAAAAAATTGATGTGTTTGACCGCCCCCTAGTGATGAGTATTTTTAAAGGTGTGTTAGGTCGAGACCTCGCCTTTCATAATGAACAATTGGAGCAACAGGCATTGGGAGGAGTCGATCTTGTCAAGGACGATGAGATTCTTTTTGACCAAGATCAGACGCCTTTCATCGATAGAGTCAAAACCGGAAAGGCCATTTTGAAAGGTATCTATGAGACAACGGGACATCGAACCTTATATGCTGTGAACCTGTCAGGAAAAACACTAGAACTATTGGATAAAGCTGAACTGGCAGCCGAAGCCGGCGCAGATGCCTTGTTATTTAATGTTCATACATATGGATTGGATGTTCTACAGGCTTTACGCGAAAATGACCGGATCAACTTACCGATCATGGCTCATCCGGCATATAGCGGAGCATTAGCTTCATCTTCATTTTATGGACTCAGCTATCCGCTTCTCCTTGGAAAACTGGTGAGGATATCAGGTGCAGATTTATCCCTCTTTCCCTCTCCATACGGAAATGTGGCACTCGATAAAGCAGAGACATTGGCGATTGCTGAAGGATTGACGAGAAATGAAACATCTTGGAAAAGGACTTTCCCGGTTCCATCGGCAGGTATCCATCCTGGCATGGTTCCAGATCTCATCAAGGATTTTGGGATAGAAAGTGTGATCAATGCTGGTGGGGGCGTCCATGGTCATCCGGATGGTGCAAAAGGCGGAGCTAAGGCCTTCCGTTCCGCAGTAGAAGCTGTCCTTTCCGGAAAATCATTGTCAATCGCGGCTGAGGAAGATGAGGAACTTCAAAAAGCACTGGCCCTATGGGGAGGGCTATAATCATGGTCAAACCGATCATTTTCTGTGATTTTGATGGAACGATCACCAACTCGGATAATATCATCTCAATCATGAAGAAGTTTGCCCCGCCCGGCTGGGAGGCATTAAAAGATGGTGTTCTTCAGCAAAAAATCAGCATTTCCCACGGTGTAGGGGAAATGTTTTCCCTGCTGGATAGCGATTTAAAGGAGGACATCATTCAATATGTGAAGGAGACAGCGGGTATTCGCCAAGGGTTCAGTGATTTTGTGGAATTTACAAAAAAATCAGATATTCCTCTCTATATTGTCAGTGGTGGAATGGACTTTTTCGTTGAACCTCTTTTGAATGACCTCTTACCTGTAGAGAATGTCTACTGTAATCATGCCGACTTCAGTCAGGAAGAAATTATGATTGAGTGGCCGCATACTTGTGATGACCAATGTAATCATGGGTGTGGTTGCTGTAAACCTACGATTATGAGAAAGCTTTCTACAAAGGATCAGTATAAATTGGTGATTGGAGATTCCGTTACCGACTTTGAAGCGGCTAAACAGGCAGATTTTGTTATTGCCCGTGACAGGCTCCTTGAAAAGTGCCGCACAGAAGCCATTCCCCATAAAGAGTTTGAAACTTTCCATGATGTGATTGATATTCTAAAAAAAATGCAGGAGGTGTAAGGGTGACAGCTTCAAAAGAGTGGCAGGAACTAGCGCAAATAAAGGGAGAACTAGCCGAGAGAGATTGGTTCATGGGGACGAGTGGAAATTTATCGATCCGTGAGGCTAATAGCCCTTCTTTTTATATAACCGCAAGTGGCAAGGATAAACGCAAGCAGACAGATTCCGATTTTATTTTGGTGGATTTGTCAGGAAAACCAGTCGAAATGACCGAGCTCAGACCTTCCGCTGAAACTCTTCTTCATACAGAGATTTATCGGAAAACGGATGCCAATTGCGTCCTCCATGTCCATACAGTAGAAAATAACGTGATTTCCGAGTTATATAGTGAAGTTGGGGAAGTGACTTTTTGTCATCATGAAATTATCAAGGCTACTGGACGATGGCAGGAAGATGCAGAATTGAAGATACCCATCATCCATAACCATGCAGATATTCCGTTGTTGGCTGAGACATTCAGTCCCTATGTCGATGCAGACTCAGGAGCGGTGCTTATCAGAAATCATGGTATAACCGTATGGGGAAAAAGCGGGTTGGAAGCAAAAAAAATCTTAGAAGCATGTGAATTCCTGTTTCAATATCAGCTGTTACTTAACCAGCAAAAGATATTGACAGGTTCGCTCAGCTAAAAATATAAAGGAGGAAAAATAATGGCTACAATTAGATTCCAAGAAACAAATGAAGTAATTGAAACAAATGAAGAGGTTCAGAGCTTTTTAGAGACTCAAGGCGTAATTTACGAACAATGGGATATTTCAAAATTGCCAGCCCATCTGGTGGAAAAATATGATCTTACGGATGAAGATAAACAAGAGATTCTTGATGCTTTCCAGTCAGAGATTAAAGAAATTTCGGAAAGAAGAGGATATAAAGCGCATGATATTATCACATTATCCGATTCCAATCCGAATTTGGACCAATTGTTGCAGAACTTCAAGCAGGAACACCATCATGAAGATGACGAGGTACGGTTCATCGCTGGGGGAACGAGTATCTTCGCCATCGAGGGTAGCGAGGGAAAATGGTTCGATGTCCGACTTAACCCTGGAGATTTGATCAGCGTACCTGAATCGACTCGTCACTACTTCACGCTAGCGGAAGATAGAAGAACAGTCGCGGTCCGTATTTTCGTTACAGCGGCCGGCTGGGTTCCGATATATGAAAAAGATGAAGTTCAGGCATAATAAAAGTGTGAAAAAACCAGCTTTCGGGCTGGTTTTTTTATGTGGCCCCGCAGGGTGCTTAAGCGGGAAAAGTATGATAAAATTTTAACGGAAATAAAAATCGTGTACATTATAGGAGAAGATACTAATGAAAACGACCGAAGTATATATATTAGGCGGCTTTCTCGGTAGCGGGAAGACGACGCTTCTTCGAAATATATTAAAGCAGGAAAGTGAAGCGGGTAGAAAAGTGGCCGTGCTTTTAAATGAACTTGGCAGTGTATCGGTGGATAGTGGTTTGATTGGCGATGACGTACCGTTAAAGGAATTGTTTGATGGTTGCATTTGTTGTACCCTTCAGGACAAGCTTGAAATTCAGCTGCAAGAATTGTTGACCGAAAATGATCTAGATGCCGTTTATATTGAAACAACAGGTGCAGCACATCCAGTAGAAGTACTCGATGGAATCATGTCACCATTTTTTGCTAATAAGTTAGAGTATAAAGGGATTATCACGGTGGTCGATTTATTGAGGTGGCGTGACCGCGAACAGCTCTCGCCACAGCTTAGACAGTTGTTGTCCGAGCAAATACACCACGCAGATTTCATCTTATTAAATAAAGCGGATTTGGTAAGTGAAATGGAAGCATCCCAACTCATCTATTCCATTCAGGGGTTGAATCCAGAAGCCGTATGTTTATTGACGGAATATGCAGCCGTATCTATAGGTTCCCTGCAACAAATGCATAGGAACCAACATAAAAACCATCAAAAGCTCGAAGTACATAGCCATCTTCATTTAAGTGCAATCGTGCATACTTTTACAGGGACCATTAATCAAACCGACTTTGAGGATTGGCTCAGGGCCCTCCCTGAAACGGTATACAGGATGAAAGGATATCTTTCCTTCACGCATTCGCAGCATCCTTACTTATTCCAATATTCTTATGGGATGCCATTGTATATGAATGAAATGATTAAAATGCCTTTGAATATCGTCATAATCGGCGAAAAACTGGATAAAGAGAAGATAATCAATGAGTTAAAAGCTTTGGAAGTGAAAGCGGCGATATAGGCGTTTACCACCAATCGAAACCGGGAAAAGAGGAGGACTAGTTATCGAGGAGGTGGTTATGGATGCCGTGGAACAAAAGCGATTATCCTAATTCAATGAAAAATCTTGATGCAGATGTCCGTGAAAAAGCCATTGAGATAGCGAACGCTTTACTTGATGAAGGATATGAGGACGGGAAAGCTATTCCAATCGCCATTGATCGAGCAAAAATGGCAGTCGGAAAAGAATAAAAAAATCAGGCCCCTTAAAGCATGGGCCTGATTTTTTTATGACTGCAGTCCAAAAGCTGCAAATGTTTTCTCATCTTCAATAAGCCCACATGCTGCGCACTGTACTCGAACTTCAGGACCATTATAGGCTAGGTGAAACGGCTGAAGGGCATCATTTGAGTACTGTTCGACAATCTCACCGGATTGCGGATCTTTCTTAACAGGGGTGGGAACCTGTTCAATGAGATTGAAACGGGATTTATTTGTCCTGCAATTCGGACAACGATATACTTGAGACAATTCACTCACTCCTTTAGAAGTAATAAAGTTAAAATATACTTATAGTCTTTACGAAGATAATTTTTAATATGTATAAATTAGTAATGGATGGAAGGGAAATGGATGAAAAATTTAATGAATGATGAGACAATATTGGAGGCTTATCTAAGCCTATGGAATAACAGGAGGGTATTGAAGGGGGAAGAAGAACCGTCAAAAGTTCTGTCAGAACTTATCCGACGTGAACTCTTGGATGAAAATGCCCATCCTCGGGCAAGGAAGCCAATTCATGATAAATTTCATTTAAGTGTCAATCGGGTGAGGGAATCCTCTCTTACCGATGCAGAAAAGACAGCAATCATTTCAGCTTACCATGCGGTACAGGAACGACTGTTGGCTTCAAAGTGAAGCGGGAGTTGTTCATCATTTTTCTTTTTTGCTTCATACTTTTTTCACATTTTATTGTTAGAATATTTGAAAATAGCTTTTAAACGAATGAGGAGTCAAAGTCATGATGCGGGTCATTCCCCTTTTGCTTGCCGTTGCCCTGCTTTGTGGATGCGACAGCAATGAAACGTATACCAAAATAAACCTGGATAAATCTTTTTTGGCTACTGTCAACATTAAAAATACAAGCTTGACGTTCCTGGATGAAAACTATCAGCGCTTTGCCAGTTGGGATATTTCTGAACCCTTTACAGGAGCTTTGCTCTTAGCGGACAAAGATACGCTCCTTCTGTATGGAAAGGAGATGTCGACGATTGAAATCTTTTCCCTATCCGCTGGTAAACACATAAACAGCTGGAATTCAGGGAAGGGGATCGTCAATATGCTTATGCTAGAAGAAGACAAGGGGATTGTGGCTGTCAACCAATTGAATCATTCCATTTCCTTTTTAGATGAAGAAGGCAAGGAGCAAGACAGGGTCAGGGTTGGTCAAAGCCCCTTAACCGTACTTCAAGGGAAGCAATCACATAATTTATTTGTCGTTAATTTTGGGGATACCATCTGTTCGGTGATTGATCTTGAAACAAAAAAAGTTGATCGGGAGTTTACGATAAAGAGTTCCTCCACAGGCGCTTTAGTAAGGGAGGAAAATGAAGAAATTTGGATAGGCGGTCATGGTGAGGGAAAAAAGGTAGAAGAAAATCTCTATATTTATTCGACAGAGACGGGAAAGTTGAAGAAAAGGATTAAGGCGGCGACTATGCCAATAAAATTCATTGAAAATGATGACGGGATTTTTATTCTGAGTCATGGTTCAAGTTCTTTATATAAATTGAATGACAAATATGAAGTGATCAAGAGCCTTGTTGTAGGTGTCAATCCTTTTGAAATGGGAAACTTCAAGGGGGATTTGATAGTGGCAGGGTATGACAGTGATGAAGTGTATATAGTGGATACTGAAACCATGGAGGTCAAGAAAACGGCAAAAGTCGGTGAAGGTCCATTTCAAATGTTGGTTAGGGAGTAGATAACATGCATCATTACACCATTTTAATCGTTGATGATGAAGAAGATATGCGTAACTTGGTAGAAATGTATTTGCTTAACTCAGGATATAAATGTCTTCAAGCGGATAATGGGAGAATGGCTATATCCCTGCTTGAAGTTCATGATGTAGATTTAATCTTAATGGATATCATGATGCCGGAAATGGACGGTTTTTCCATATGTGAAAAAATCCGCTCACAATCTGAAGTCCCTATCATTTTTGTCAGTGCAAAAGGTGAGGAATGGGATATGGTAAAAGGATTAGGGATAGGTGCCGATGATTATTTGGTGAAACCTTTTAATCCAGGTGAACTGGTGGCCAGGGTTGGAGCGGTACTACGCAGAGCAGGGAAAATGTCATTGAAACGAGAAGATACAAATAGCATTCAGCTGGGTGAAATTAACGTCAACCTTGATTCCAGAACTGTGTCTCTAGAGGGGAAGCAAGTGATATTGACATTGAAGGAGTTTGAATTGCTCGTATTCCTCATCCGTCACCAAAATCAAGCGCTGAGCCGCGAGCAGCTCCTCGAGAACATTTGGGGCGGAGAATATGGCGGTTCTTTACGTACGGTAGATACCCATATCAAAACGTTAAGGATGAAATTGAAGACTGACGACTATATTCAAACGGTATGGGGCATTGGCTATAAAATCGAGGAAAAACATGTGGAATAAGCGACCGTCCCTATCTATTAAAATATGGGTAACGATTATTGCCGCAATTATTCTATCGGTTCTATTCGCATACTCGCTATCACAATATTATTACAAAAACTTATATGTAAAAAAAATTAAAACAGATTTAGTTAATGAAGCCAGCTTGCTTGGTGTGGACTATTCCGGAGGGGAAATCACTGAAGATTTCGTGGAAAAGGTAGAATGGTTCAATAGTAAAAATGATAGTGAAGTCTTTGTTGTCAGCAACCCAAGGGAATTAAGTGCTTGCCTGCCCTTTGAAATCGATTATGACACCCTCATTTCAGAAGAAGAAAGGCAACTCCTATTGGCCGGACAAGCCGTAGAAAAAGAAGGGTATGAGAAAAGGTTCGATAAGAATATTGTAGCGGCAATTATTCCTTTAAACGATGGAGATCGCCTTGAAGGCATCATCTATACATATATTCCCGTTGATTCGATTACCGATTTACTTAGAGAGTTTGCAGCAAAATGGTTGGGGGCCGTATTTTTATTTTTAATTGTTGTGATTTTCTTTATGACAAAATGGTTGAAAAAGTTGGTCAAGCCGATCAAGGAAATGGAACACGCTGCCAATCGCGTTTCGGATGGTGATTATAATATTAAGCTTCAAGTCAAGAGCCAAGACGAAATAGGGAGTTTGGCTCAAGCATTCAATGAGATGGCACAGTCCATTTATTTAGAAGAAGAAAGAAAAAAAGAATTCCTCGAAAATGTAGCACATGAGCTTAGAACACCATTGAGCTACGTTTTAGGATATACGCAGGCCATTAAGGATGGCATTGTGAAAGATGAAGAAGAAAAACAAAAATACCTTCAACTCATTTCAAGGGAAACGCAAAGGCTGCAAAAACTTTTAAGGGATTTAATGAATTTAGCTAAGTTGGACAGTGAACAAAGTGGTCTTCATAGTACGCCAATTGCCTTTGCCCAATTCATAGAAGAAGTGTTGGTTAAATATGAGCCTATTATGAAAGAAAGGCAAATCCGGTTGGAGGTTGAACTAGATCCTGACCCGATTATTATGGGTGACGAAGGAAGAGTAGAACAAGTTCTTCATAATATCCTGGATAACGCCATTACATATACGGAAACGGGGGGCACCATCTACTTAACATTGACCCAGCAAAAAGGAGTGTGTGAACTAATCATCGGAGATACTGGAAGAGGAATACCGGCATTAGATCTCCCCCATGTGATGGAACGCTTTTATCGAGTAAACAAAGCACGAAGCCGATTTGATGGGGGCTCGGGGCTGGGGCTTTCCATCGTCAAGAAATTGGTTGAGCAGCAAAAAGGTAAAATTACTATAGAAAGTGAGGAACAGATAGGTACAAAAGTTAGCATAGTGCTACCGACTATAGTAGATGAATGGAATTAATAAAAAAGGGGAATGGCAATGAAAAAAATGATGATTGTAATGTGTGTAGCTTTAGCCCTACTGGCTGGTTGTGGTAAAGAAGAGGAGATTCCAAAACTGCTGAATGTAGATCTAACGGTCGAACCTACTAAAGGGGAAAGGGACGAGCCTGTAACATTCAAGGCAAAAGTGACCTATGGTGAAGAAGAAGTGAAGGATGCAGATGATGTGAGCTTTGAAATATGGCTGGCAAATAGTGACGATCATGAAAAAATAGCCGCCACCCATAAAGGAAATGGAATCTATGAATTGGAAAAGGCGTTTAATGAAGAAGGAACTTATTATGTATATGCCCATGTAACGGCTAGGGATATGCACAATATGCCTAAGAAGGAATTCATAATCGGAACTCCAAGCTCACCCGAGGAAAATGGTGGTTCCAAAAATATGGATGAGATGGATCATGACGAAAGTGATCATTGAAAATAAATTTTTTTGTCACAATTTCTCGTAGTGAAAAAAGGTTCGGTAAAACTCGAACCTTTTTTCAATTCTATTGAATCTTCATTATTTTTCAAAAAAATAAAGAAAAAGGAACATTATAAATGTGTTTCATACGAAATATTTGTAATATAAAAGTAAAAAAAGTCATATCAATAAGGGTTTATACAAGTTGTCAACTAAAAGTTATTAGTATTCCATGGTAATGGTAATACGTATCTTCCATTGACAAAAAAATCATGGAAAATATATGAATATGTAAGAAATAGCAAAACATTGATAGAATAAGGTTTATCTCTATGACTATGAAACTAGGATAATATTCCTTCCGATCAATTGTTGTTAGATGTGGCATTGGAAATTGATGGTGCCTTTATTACAAAAAATGCATGATATGATATTTCCAGAGCCAAGACACATCAATGAATTAACGGGAGGAAATACAAATGAAAAAGAAAATGTTCATATCAGCAGCAGCAGCTGCAGCTATAATTTTTACAGGAGCGGGTGCTAGCCAAACTGAAGCGGCAAGCTGTGAAACTGTGAAACAAGTAACATATAAATCTATCAATCAGGAAGATATACAAAAAGTACTTGAACAATACTTAGCTAAGTATAATATTGCAATGCCAACTTCACACTTCGCATTCCAACAATTAGTACAGCAAGTACAATTAACACCGGAAGCAAAAGCTGAAACACCGGAAGAAGTAGCAGCACCAGAAGCACAACCTGAAGCACAACCTGAAGCAACAGAAGAAGTAGCAGCACCAGAAGCACAACCTGAAGCAACAGAAGAAGTAACAGCACCAGAAGCACAACCTGAAGCAACAGAAGAAGTAACAGCGCCAGAAGCACAACCTGAGGCAACAGAAGAAGTAACGACAGAGAAAACAAATGAGGAACAAAAAGAGACAAGCTCAGAATTAAGTGCTTTTGAACAAGAAGTAGTTACACTAACAAATGCTGAGCGAGCAAAACAAGGTCTAGCAGCTCTTGAAATTGATACAGAATTGAGCAAGGTAGCCCGTGCGAAGTCTCAAGATATGAAAGACAATAATTATTTTGATCATAATAGCCCCACGTACGGTTCTCCATTCGATATGATGAAACAATTCGGAATTAGTTATACATCAGCTGGAGAAAACATCGCACAAGGTCAACAAACACCAGAAGAAGTGGTTGAAGCTTGGATGAACAGCCAAGGCCACCGTGAAAATATCATGAATGCAAGCTTTACTCATATCGGTGTTGGATATGTAGAATCAGGTAACTACTGGACTCAACAATTCATCGGTAAATAATAAGTTTAATAGAATAAAAAGAGTGTACCTTGAAATTTGAGGTACACTCTTTTTTGCGTTAGTTCAGAAATGATTGCATGTACTCGTTCTAGAGGAATTAAAATTCTGAAACATCGATTTCGGAATACTGCGAATTAAAGCTTTTAGGCAGACGGATTTCTAATGTACCGTCTTTATATTGTGCAGCAGCACCTTTTTTCTTAACGAGAGCAGGCAATGTAATCACATGTCGGTCCGATGCTTCTGGTATACCTTCAACGATTGATTGATTAGAAGTATGTTTCAGTTTCATTTGTTTGAGCCAGGCTTCATCCTCGATGGGTATTCTTATGAAGACAAATGAATGCGTTTCGAAAACTTCTGAATGTAAGGGGTGTTCTGAAGGCTTATTATCCTTTTGGAAAGGATTATTAGCTTGGTTCGTCATTCCTTGCATATTTTCTGGTATGACTTGTGTAAATACCTTTTCAATAAAGGTCTGTACATCACTTTGCTGCATATTCTTTAAGAAGTCTTTTTGATTTGAGTTTTTCTGGAAAGAAAAAAGTGAATTCCAAGGAAACATATTGAATTCCTTTCTCCTGCATTTCTGGTGACAGGGTTATTTTTGTTATTTTATGCAGGCTCAAACCTATGGGTTCATTTTCTGATATGTTAATTTTTAGGAAAATAACTCGTGCCTATGTATAATATAAAATAAAAATCATTTGGTAAAGAGGGATGCCTGTGGATGAAAAAGTAGCTGTTATTACGGGAGGAGCAAAGGGAATCGGTAGAAGGACTGCCTATTCCCTAGCAAGTATGGGGGCGTCAATAGTCATCACCTATCGGAAAAGTCAAAAGGAAGCAAAAGCATTGGTACAAGAATTGAGGGAAATTTACTCAGTAAAAGCATTGGCAATTGAAGGCGATGCTTCAGTTGAGAAAGATTGCAAGAGCCTGGTGGAAGTGGTTATGGATACTTTTGGAAGAATCGATTTCTTCATCCATAATGCAGGACCTTATTTGCATGAACGAAAATCCATGACCGAGTATAGCAGTGAAGAATGGAATTACATGATGAACGGTAATCTAAATGGTTTTTTCTTTATGACAAAGGAAATCATCCCTCATATGCGAAAGCGAAGATGGGGTAGGATCATCACGCTCGGTTTTGACCGTTGTGAGACGGCACCTGGCTGGATTTACCGCTCGGCGTTTGCTGCTGCAAAAAGCGGGTTGACCTCTTTAACAAGAACATTGGCATTAGAAGAAGCAACCAATGGAATCACGGTCAATATGGTCTGTCCAGGGGATATCGTAGGTGCATGGAAGGAAGCCGAGATTTTTATGGCCAAGGGGGAGAAGGATGAGTTGGTCCCGGTAGGAAGACCCGGAACAGGAGGAGACGTTGCACGAGTCATTACCTTTTTGTGCGAAAATCAATCTGATTTCATTACCGGAAGCGTCATTCCAATCACAGGCGGAAGTGATATTCTAGGTAAAATCAATAAGAACTAATAGGATAGATAAAGATAAGAAAAGGTGAAGAAAGGATAAATCCTTTTTTCACCTTTTTAAGCGGTTTTATTGAATTTTATATGCTGAATGTATCGTAAACGAGCGGCCAGACCTATTGCTCCTAGTGCCAAACCTGAGATTAAACCGACCCAATATCCGAAAGCTCCCATTTCCGTAAACTTAGCAAATAGATAGCCTATAGGCAGTCCGAGTGCCCAATAGGAGACAAGTGACATAGCGAAAGTGACATTGACATCTTTGTATCCACGTAATACTCCCTGAATGGGTGCCTGCAGGGCATCGGATATCTGAAAGAAGATGGCATAGATCAAAAAATGGGAAGTTAGTGCAACTACAGCGTGATCTTTTGTGTAGAGAGCAGCTACAGGTTCCCGGAAGAAAAATAGGATAGCTGAACTGACGAGGGCCATCGACAGAGCCATGATTATTCCTATCTTGCTGTATTCACGGGCGTCATTATATCGTTTAGCACCAATTTCATATCCAATGACAATGGTTAGGGCCATAGATATACTAAGCGGCATCATATAAAGCAATGACGCGAAATTCATCGCAATTTGATGTGAAGCAATAGTGATCGTATCATATTTACTCATGAAGAGGGTAACGGCTGAGAAAATGCTTGTTTCGAAAAAGATGGCCAATCCGATAGGGACGCCTATCTTTAATAGGGACCGCCATTCAATCCAAGATACCCTGAAAAATTCATGGAAAACGAGATAGGAAGAGAACGGATTCATTTTCACCACGACTAAGATGGCAATGATAGCGATTAACCAATAGGTAATCGCGGTGGCATAACCAGAACCGACCCCTCCAAGTTTCGGAAAACCAAATTTTCCGTATATGAGAAGGTAATTGAACACAACATTTATCGGAAGTGCGATCAACGTAATGACCATCGAAATTCTTGTTTGACCCAGTGCATCAATGAAGGATCTTAAGGCATTGTATATGAATAATGGAACAATCCCGATTGATAGGGCAACCAGATAGTCATGCGCGACCCGGTGGACAGTTGAATCCAAATCCATGGCATTCAAAATAGGGTTTAAAACAAATGAGCCGACGACTAAAACTATGACGGCTAAGGATATGGCCAAGTATATGGCCTGCATCACTGAAAAGGATACCAATTTTGTACGTCTTGATCCGATTAGCTGTGAGACGACCGGAGTCAAGGCAATCAAAATGCCACTCAATCCCGTATAGACTGGAGTCCAGAGCGAACTTCCTATCGAGACGCCGGCAACATCTTCGGTACTGTATTGGCCCGACATCATCACATCAAAAAAAGTCATGGCATAGAGACTGATTTGGGTGATGAGGATAGGTATCAAAATATAAAATAACAAACGGATCTTTTCTGACTTTTTATAAGTTTGATTCATCGATGTACCTCGGTGTATGAAATTTTTTCACAATGAAAGAATTATATCATAAAATCCCTTGAACATTTTGATTTTATTTAAGGCAAGATATAAAAAGGGACTGCCGGTATTTAGGCAGTCCCTTTTGTCAGTCATGCATGGATTGAAAATCGTTCATGTCTGCTGTATGCGAATCGGTTTGTAGGATGAATGCCTGAGAAGGGATGGCAATCTGGACATCTTCTTCTTCGAGGATATCCAAAATCTTAAAGTTGATATCTTCTTTGATGGCTAAATACTCCCCATAGTTGGTTTCGTTTGAGAAGAAATACAAATAGATGTTGAAACCCGTATGGCTGAACTCATCAAATTTCACCAGTATGGTTTCGGGATGGACTTCCGGATGGTCAGTAAGCATTTTTTCAACTCTCTTAATGACATTTTCCAACTTGTCCTTTGGCGTTGTGACATTCACGCCTAAATGAAAAGCAATCTGCCTTTTGCCCATCTTCGACCAGTTGATGATTGGTTCATTCGAAAGGGTGGCATTCGGAACCGTAACGAGAGCCTGCGCAAATGTACGAACCTTCGTACTACGAAACGTAATGTCCTCAATCGTCCCTTCGACACTTGGTGTTTTAATCCAGTCGCCGATAGTAAAAGGTTTTTCGGTAACGATAACGATTCCACCGAAGAAGTTACTGACAGTATCCTTTGCAGCAAGGGCAAAGGCTAGACCTCCTAGTCCAAGACCTGCAACAAATCCATTGACGTTAAATCCCCATTCTTCCGCAATGATGGATGCTCCCAGTGCCAAGATAATCAATTTAATGATTTTCGTTAAGAACGGCATCACGATTTGATCGACTTCCAGTCCGAATTTACTAACTAACTTAGGGAACAAGATGGTTAAAATCGAGCTGATATTGAAAATCGTCCAAAAGAACAAGAAGACAAAGACCGAACGGTATATCTTCGATCTCATAATTTCTGATGGGATGTCAATTGGAAAGTAGTGCATCGAAATGATGATCCCTATCAAAACGATGAGCCATCTTACTGGTTGCTCAATGGCTAGCATTAGGTTGGCGGCAAATTCAATTTTTCTTTTTTTTGCGATTTTAAGGAAAAATTTGAAAATATAAGTAGTGAATGCTTTCCTTAACAAAAGGACCAGAAGGAAAATGACGATAGAAATTCCTAGTTGTGTCCATGCATCAATTCCTTCAAATTGATTAAGAGATTCAGAAACTTCTTGCAATGTAATGTTCCTCCAATGTATTCTGTAGAATTGTAGAATACTAAGATTATAATATATTCAGAGTGAAAATGAAAAAATAATCGCTCATTGCATTTATTACGTTATTCTATATCATTGTTTGCATTTTCGAGTAAATATACCCTTGAAATGTGGTACTATGGATGGAAAGTGATTTTTTAAGTTTGGAAGGTGGAAATTTTGACTAAGAAAGTAGTGTTTACCGGTGGAGGTTCAGCCGGTCATGTGTCAGTTAATGCAGCAATCATCCCGGAATTTTTAAAACATGAGTGGGATGTTACTTATATCGGTTCTAAAAAAGGGATTGAAAAAGATATCATTGAAAAGGAATTTCCTGAAATTCGATATGAAACGATTTCAGTTGGTAAATTCCGGCGGTACCTTTCTGTAGAAAATGCAAAAGATCCTTTCCGTGTAATAAAGGGGATTTTTGACGCAAGAAAGATTTTAAAACGAACTAAGCCTGACTTCATTTTCTCAAAAGGTGGATTTGTTTCGGTTCCGGTCGTATTGGCAGCAAGGATGTTGAAAATCCCCATAGCGATTCATGAATCTGACTATACACCAGGGCTAGCCAATAAAATTGCCATGCCGCTTGCTTCTAAAATATTCACGACATTTGAAGAGACGGAAAAGGACTTGCCAAAAGATAAGGCCATGTACCTTGGAGCGGTACTACGTGATGGGATATTCACAGGTAAACCTTCAAAAGGCAAGACCATTTGTGGTTTCACGAATAGCAGGCCCGTATTATTGGTCATGGGCGGCAGCCTTGGAGCGGTTAAAATAAATAACTTGATAACGGATAACTTGGATCAATTATTAAAGGATTATCAAATTATTCATATTTGCGGAAAAGGTAATGTCAAGTCGGAACTTAAGCAAAGAGGGTATGCCCCATTTGAATACGTACATGAAGAACTATTCGATTTGCTAGCGTCTGCTGATGTTGTTGTATCAAGAGCAGGTTCGAATTCAATTTTTGAATTCCTCGGCCTACAAAAGCCAATGCTACTTATTCCACTTAGTGCGGCCGCATCCCGTGGGGATCAGATTTTAAATGCTGCAAGCTTTGAAAAGCAAGGCTTCTGTAAGGTGATTCAGGAAGAGGAATTATCAGATCAAGTCTTTAACCAGGCACTTCTTGATCTAGTCAATAATTCCGACGCATACCAAACGAAAATGCGTCAAAAGCGTCCGTTCAAAACTGCGGCGGAAATGTATGAATTGTTGACGAATGTAATGAAAAGTAAAAAGTAGGTTATTATTTCCCTTCCTCAAGCATATCTTTTTTCGAAAAGAGGAGGGGGAAGGATGGCTCACCAATACTCGAAAGGATGGTTCATTCAGCAGTTAAAAACTGCAGGAATCAGTTATCATCCTATTGAACGAAGAAAGTTAGAATTGTATAAAACCTATGAGTTAAGACATTTATATGAACTCACTAAAAAAGAAAAAACATAAGGGAGCCGCAACGTATTACGTTGCGGCTCCCTTATGTTTTTTCTTGAAGTGTCTTTTAGAAATAGACCCTATAACTTTTCTTTTTGGATATATTCCTATAACACTGCAAATGCTATTTATTATTCCAAAACAATGAATGCTTTATAGTTATGGATAAAACTTTTCCCTTATGGAGTTTAAAATATGACAAAGATTAATTTTAATTCTTCACTACCGATAGTCATCCTTTCGGTAGGATTGCTGAACCACGTTATGATCATTCCTTTGGTATTGGATGTGGCAGGAAGAGATGCTTGGATATTTGCTGTTCTCACAGGTGTTTTATCTATTGGTTGGGCGTTCCTTCTGTATTGGATTTTAAAGAAGAAAAAAACGGAGCATCTTTTTCCCTGGTTGGCAAATCGAATGGGAAAACGGTTTACAAAGGTAATATGTTTCGTGCTTTCAGTATATTTGATCACGATCATCTTGACGACGGCTAAAGATATGGTTGACTGGGTCCGTACCACGTCCTTGCCGGAAACACCTTCAATCGCCATTATTATACCTTTTGCGTGTATATGTGCCGTGCTTGCGTATTCTAACCTTAAGACCATTGCCATTAATTCAGCGATTTTATTACCCATTGTGATTGTTTTAGGTATCTTTGTAGCTACTGGTAATATACCCGAAAAAAACTATGATTTTCTCTTTCCACTATTTGAGCAGGGTTATTTTTTTGGGATTAAATCAATGTACTACATTGCAAATGGATATCTGGAGTTGATTATCGTTATATTATTTCAGCATCATCTTTCAAATGGAGAGGCCATTAAACTGAAAACGGTATTGGGGATGATGGGCATCATCACGGTATTAATCCTTGGCCCGCTTACCGGTGCCATTATTGAGTTCGGCCCAATTCTTTCTAGCGAAATGCGATATCCGGCTTATGAACAATGGCGCTTGTTGACTATCGGGAAGTACATTGCCCATACAGACTTTTTTTCCATATATCAATGGATTGCTGGCGCCTTTATTCGGGTATCAATGGCGATGTTTTTACTTCCGGATTTATTAAGAGTAAAAACAGCGAATATGAAGAAAGGGATCCTGTTGGTCCTGGCAATAATGATGATTATTATCAATGTAATTCCCTTAAGCGATATTCATTTTTATACATTCTTAAAGAACTATTATTTTCTGGGTACTTTCTTTTTGCTCATTATCCTTATTCTTTTATTTACAGTGGTAGCCAAGATGAAACCTAAACGAAAGGTGGTTCCTGATGAAACGATTCAAAAGCGCCCATGATAAACCATACTATTATACGGAAGAAGTTTTTCGAGAGCTTTTCAGGAATAGTTCGGATATTTTATTTAGGGTAATGGAAAGTGAACAGAATAAAAAAGCGAACATCCTCTTATTTTATTACCCCGGAATGGTAGATACAATTGAATTGAATAATAATGTATTGCAATACATTCACGTTATGCTGGAGCAAAAGGATGATCATGAAAAGCTCGAGCCTCCATTTCATCCTTCTTTGACTTTGACAGAGCTTTCTTGCAGTCCGATTGATAAAGAGGACATAAGTAGACGGGTATTCAGCGGGGAAATCCTTATTTTTTTCCAAGTAACACAGCAGCTTTTTGCATTACCTTTACCAGACATTCCAAACAGGAGTCCGGAGGAATCATCATTTGAAATTTCTCTTCGGGGCCCACGGGATGGGTTTGTGGAAGATCTTGCAACGAATGTGGCTCTCATACGTAAAAGGATGCGAACAGCTTCGCTATCCTATGAAGAGTTT
Source organism: Peribacillus sp. NPDC097198 (assembly GCF_044762055.1). Classification (NCBI taxonomy): domain Bacteria; kingdom Bacillati; phylum Bacillota; class Bacilli; order Caryophanales; family Bacillaceae; genus Peribacillus; species Peribacillus sp. NPDC097198. The sequence goes on from NZ_JBIWDO010000004.1 coordinate 368,958, forward strand.
ACCATTGGGAAGAGCACCCAAACAAAAGTCGCCCTAATGTATATAGAGAACATAATAAATCCTGAACTTGTTAAGCTGGTAAGGAAAAGACTGAATGAAATTGATATTGATGTATTGATTAGTAATCAACAGCTTGAGGAGTTGATCTCAAAGGCAAATTTCAGGCTGTTCCCACTGACTCATTATACGAGTAGACCCGATTTTTGCGTGGGATCATTAAACCAAGGCAGGTTCATTGTACTTATGAATGGTTCACCCACCGTCATCATAGCACCGACAACATTATTGCTTCAGATTAAAGCGGCCGAAGATTCAAGCCTTCCTTTCATATTCGTTTCTTTAGAAAGGCTTCTACGAGTCTTTGGATTGGTGTGTTCTATATTGCTTCCAGGTTTTTGGGTGGCATTATCGGCGTATAACATAGACCAATTGCCTTTTCCTTTACTTGCAACAGTCAGTATCTCCAGATTGGGACTACCTGTCTCTGTTGCGCTTGAAATGTTTCTCATGCTAGGGTTATTCGAGTTGTTCCGTGAATCGGGAGTACGGTTACCTCAAGCAGTTGGCCAGACTGTTGCAGTCGTTGGTGGTTTGATCGTCGGTGATGCAGCAATTCGTGCCGGATTGACATCTCCAACAATGCTTGTCATTGCTGCAGTCACGTCAGTGGCTTCCTATACCTTGGTTAATCAATCTTTGACAGGGGTCGTATCAATCATCCGTTTATTAATCTTAATACTTAGTTCTATTCTAGGTATTTATGGTTTACTTATTGGATTTATATTCGTTACTTTTTGGGTTTCCTCTCTCGAGTCGTTTGGAGTACCTTATATGAATGAACTTTCACCTCCAAGTCTTTCGAAAGTTTCAGATGCTTTTATAAAAATCCCATGGAATGTTAAGAAAAAAACTAAAGGCGCTCTAGACCAAACGGAAAAGGGGGAGTAAACAGTGACACGACGATTGTCGAAGCTTTTTCTCATCTTATCGGCCTTTACACTTTTAACGGGATGTTGGGATTATAAGGATATTCAGGATATCCATTACGTGACTACTTTAGGAGTAGATTATCTTGATGGCAAGTATGTGGTATATGTACAGTTGGTTGACTTATCTGGTGTGGCCAAGCAAGAAAACAAGAGTACAGAACCGGGAAAAGTGTATGTCGGGAAACATTCAGGGAAATCCATTGCGGAGGCAATAAACCATTTGTATCAGTCGGCACAACAACGCTTATACCTTGGTCAAGTTTCTACCTTTGTGTTGACGGATAGGGCGTTAAAGCACAATATAAATGATATAATTGATGCCGCTTTCAGATATAATTTGATTCGGTATTCAAGTAATATTTTTGCGACGAACAAGCCATTGGAGGAATTGTTTGCTATTAAGGGTTTTTTCAATTTAACTCCTTTATATTCAGAATTGCATTTTCCAAAAGCAGTTTATGAAAATATTTCCTATATTAAACCGATTTCATTGAGAACCTTTATTTCCACTTACAGGGACGTCTCTATAACAACAATCCTTCCGACGATTTCTTTTAGTGAAAAGGATTGGACCGAGGACAAGAAAAAGCGCAGGACTTTCATGATTGATGGGGCTTTTGTCCTGTATTATAAAAAATCGTTAAATTGGTATTCCATTGATGATTTAAAAGGATTGCGCTGGGTAACGGAGGATACGAATAAAACACCACTTGAATTTAAAAAAGGCAAGGGCACGAATTACATCTCATTATCCCACCCTAAAGTGAAAATCAAACCGTTCATTAAAGATAATGAAGCTAAATACAACCTGGATATACATATTAATGGGAGTATCTTGGAAATGTCAAAGACAGAACCTTTAAAGAACTTTGAAAATGTAGTTCAAGACTATATAAGAAAAGAAATTGAAAAGACATATGAAATAGGCTTAAAACGGAATGGAGATCCACTGGGTCTGGGGAGAACTCTATACCGTAAAGAATTGAAATTTTGGCAAGCTAAAGGCTTTAAGGAACCAAATGATTATTTGAAGGAAAATTCAATTGACCAAATTAACATAACAGTTAACCTGACCAACGCTGGTACACTTGATTACCATCCGTTTAAAAGTTCAAAATTGCCTGGGAATGATGGGCAATAGGCTAGGTCCTCAGTCAGAATCTTTTCATAAAAAATCCACATCGGCAAATGACGATGTGGATTTTTTATCATGCTACAGAAAATGATTAATTAGTGGAAATAAGCATGAAATGATGATGCCGGAAAGGGCCATTGCCGCACCTGCGACCGCTCCTGTAAATTCACTTTCCTGTGTTGCTTGGGCAGTCCCAAGTCCGTGTGCAATTGTGCCATAAGCAATGCCACGGGCGAAAGGCATCGTGACGTTCAGTTTATCCATCAATTTAGGTGCGATCATCGTGCCTAAAACACCGGTCAAAATGACGAAAGCTGCAGAAATATTAGGGTTTCCGCCATAAATTTTGGTGATTTCCACGGCAATCGGAACTGTAATGGACTTAACCGCCAATCCCTGAAGGATATAAAGCGGAAGTGTTAAGGCTTTGGCGATGGTTAAGGCAAGGGTTAATGTCACGGCAAGACCCAGAACCATGCCGCTGATTGCTGGTATCGCATATTTTGCGATTATGGCTCTATTTTTATAAAGAGGAACGGCCAACGCAACAGTAGCCGGTCCTAAGAAATACGTGATGATGTCTTTGCCTGGGGTATAGTCATTGAAATCCAACCCACTTATTAGCAACGCGAGAATAATAGTGACTGTTCCAAAAAAAACAGGCGTCGTAAAAGGTGAAGGATGTGTACTGTATATTTTCCTACCGATAGCATAGGCTAAGATCGTAATCATTATACTATAAAGTGTGATGAATGTTGTCACGCTGTTTAACCTCTTCTCTACGGGAGAACTTTTGGACGACCAGGGATGATACGATGAACCCGATAATCAAACTGATTAACAGTGTTAGGGCTAAGGGAAGTCCGTATTTTAGAAAGAGCCAACCCATGGTCATTAAGCTTACAGAAATCGGAATGAAGAAAAAGGCCAGATGTTTGACTAAAAAGGTTGATGTAATATCAACCCACTCCACTTTTATAATTTTAGTTTGTAATAAAATGAATAATATAAGCATGCCAATTACGCTTCCTGGAATGGGCAAACTGAAGAAATTGGATAAATAAATCCCTAGTTCACAAATGATAACCAACAGGAAAAGCTGGATGATAAAAAGAATGATTTTTTTCATAATTAGATCCTTTCCATGACTATTTGAATGTATTTAGTAATTGGTCAATTGTATTTATTATAGAAAAAGATTGAGTAAATTAATAGGGTATATGCTTATTCGGCCCAGAAAAATTGTACTCCATATGGCTAAAAGAGGGGGAAATGTAAATAAACATAAAAAAAGCGTCCCAAATCCGGGACGCTTCCGTTTTCTGTATATAAATGATAGGGTACCTTTTCTTTCGTAAGAAAGAGTTGGCATGCCTTTATTAAGATTAAGCTTCAAGTAATTGCTGGTCTTCATCATTATCCTGTCTAAGGATATGCAAGGTGTATAAATCCTTGGGAATTTCAAATAAATCATAAATGTCTTCCTTTTGATTTATTTGATCATAGAGAGCTTTTCTGGTTTCATTTGCCTTGATTGCATAGGGAAGCTTTTCGGCTGCTTTAATGGAACGGATATTTATTTTTCGAATCCTCATAAAAACCGTTTCCATGCCGAGCTCAAAAAATAATTCCTTGAAGAAGGCGTCTTTGGCAACGGCATTATACCCTTTACCATGAAAAGGTTTTCCAAGCCATGTACCTAGGAACCCAGCTCCGTTTTCAATATCGTATAAAGAAATACAACCAACGGGATTTTCCCATTCATCTAAGATTGTTCGTGAAATGAGCTCACCTTTTTCTTCAGCCTCAATCGTTTGCTTAGTAATGAATACATATTCTTCATATGAATCTACTTTATGGCGCACGAAAGGGAAGACATCTGGATGAGTCATGTGTTCATAAAGAGAAAAACAATCTGCAAAATCTCTCTTTTTTAACATTTCCGTCCCTCCGTTTGAGGGCAGTCCTTATGCGTAGCCGCTGCCCACCCTCGAAATTTTTTAAGTCGTTCATCAAAAAATTTCGGGGTGGGAATCGAACCCACTAGAACCGGAAACCGGTGGCGCACCATTTGCCTTCCCTATTTTTATTTTCAGAAAGTATTTAAATCTAAAGTACCTTACGAAGGTATAATACTAAAAAATAAACGGTTTGGGAATAGGTTTTTTGCCTTTTTTTTCGTCAATTTCTAACTTTTTTTTGAAGGTGGAAATTGGGAAGGTTTTGGTTAGCATTCAACTTGATTTTGAGCCCGATTGTCAGCATTTCACTAAGAAAAGTTGCTTTTTTATTTTGTTAAAATCGTCCAGTGAATTGCATGAATAAAATTATCGTACCGAGTGCCCAGACATACATGGAAAATACCTTCAAAGATCGTTTCTTTAAGAAATCAATCATCCAGACTACGGCTATATATCCAAAGATTGCGGCAGCGAGGGTCCCAATCAAAAGAGCCATGAAAGGGATCCTTTCAACCTCTCCCGTGAAAATGGGTTTCATCTGAAAGACGATTCCTCCGGAAATGGCAGGGATGGAAAGTAAAAAAGAAAAATAGGCGGCTGTTGCCCGGTCAAGCCTGCAAAAAAGACCAGCTGCGATGGTCAATCCGGAACGTGATAAGGCAGGCATGATTGCAGCCGCCTGAAAGGTACCGATGATAAAGGAATCTTTTATGGAGATATCATCTAGTTTCTTATTCCCTTTATTGACTCCATCGGCCCACCATAGAATCATTCCGGTTACGAGGAATTCCCAACCAATCGTCAACCCTGTTTTTGAAAGGCTGTCAAACCAATCACTTAAAAGGAGACCGGCAATAACAGCAGGAAGCGTTCCTATTACCAGAAGAAGCGTCAATTTTGAGAATGGATTTTTCAATAAGAATATGATTTCATCTTTGTAAACGACCAATAAAGCAAGTAAAGTTCCAATGTGTAGCATAGTATCTAGAAAGATGCCAGCTTCGTCAAGATGGAAAATGTGCCTCCCCAGATATAAATGGCCTGTACTTGAAATCGGTAAAAACTCAGTTAAGCCCTGGATGATTCCAAGGATGAAGGCCTGGAATTCATTTAGCAAATATATCCCTCCATTCTTACGTGGACAATCCACTATTTAATCTGTATGCGTGGGAAGGGCCAACTTATTCGGTTTTTTATCCGTTAACGTTTTAAGATGGGGGAAAAAAGACTTACTTTTTTAAAAAAAACATGTAAGAAATGAAACTAATTGCTTTTTGAATCGTATTATTTCATATAAGAAAGGAGGAACAGAACACATGCCCACTAAAGATGAAAGAGTGTTTGCTGCCCTAATATATGTAATTAGCTTTTTTACCGCTTTTGTCGGTCCTTTAGTCATATGGTTAGTTAAGAAGGATTCATCCCAATTTGTAGATTATCACGGAAGGGAATATTTGAACTTCTTTATCTCTTATACGGTATATTCCATCGTCGCTGGTCTACTTGTAATCATATTGATTGGTGCAGTACTATTACCGGTCATAGGTATAGCTTTAGTTGTATTTACAATTATAGCTGCAGTCAGAGCTTATGAAGGGGTCGACTATCGCATTCCCTTCATATTTAGGATTTTATAAGTTTTATACCGGGGATTCTGCTTAGGCGGATCCCTTTTTTTATGATGGAACAAGGGTCATTTACTAGCCGAGTATAATAAAAAGGGGGGTATCAATAAAGTATCGGCCATGAACCGAAGAGGCGAACTCATTGGTTATTATGAAGAAAACGGTACAAAGTCCCTCGTGAAGATCAATAGAATGATTTATAATTATGACAAGAATGAATGGATATCCATACAAACTTCAGCAGGGTTCTTATTCTTTTGAAATTATGAGTGGCACCGGAAAGAAGGTGGCTATCAAGTATGGTGCTGTCGAAGGATTGGGAAACGATATTCAAGGCCAATACACCTCTTCTTAGTTTCCCTTTGCGTATGGAGGAGGATTGCAAACTTGCGATCTGGGGTTTGTGTAGCCGTACATCATCATCGTTCCTATTAGCATCAGGTTAGCATTAGGCAATTTTTTTGGCTAATAGTCTAAAGATTTGATATAATCAAATAGTAATACATAATAGAATACATAGAAAAAGGGTGAAGGTATGAGTTTACTTAATGAAATTCTAGATTATAATGAGCAATTTGTTGAAAAAGAGGAATATGTTAAGTACAAAACAGACAAATTCCCTGAAAAGAAAATGGTTATCGTCAGTTGTATGGACACTCGCCTTGTTGAGCTGTTACCAAAATCAATGAATGTCAAAAATGGTGATGTGAAAATATTGAAAACGGCCGGAGCGATTGTTTCTCATCCGTTTGGTAGCGTCATGCGTAGTATCTTGATTGCTATATATGAATTGAAGGCGGATGAAGTGTTTGTCATCCCTCATCATGATTGCGGCATGGCTTCTGTCAATGCTGATGTTACGGTAGAAAAAATGGTAGAACGTGGCATTCAAAAGGAAACAATCGATACAATCGGAGCTTCAGGCATCGATATCAAGAGTTGGCTTCGTGGATTTGATGACGTTTATGAAAGTTTAAAAAATAGTGTAGAGGTTATTAAAAGCCATCCTCTGATTCCAAAGAATGTTCCTGTCCATGGACTTATCATTTCTCCGGATAAAGGCAAATTGGAACTGGTCGTTAACGGTTATGACCACATAGAAAAATAATAAAAACAATGTACCAAAAGCTGATGGAATCATCCCATCAGCTTTTTCATTTTTAAGAGTTTCTATTTATTTTTAAATGAATATTTGTTAAAATCACGAAGTGCAGTTTGTCACTTATACAAGCGGGTGGGCGAGGGACAACATAGTAAGGATACTACATGAAGAAAACAAATTTAGAAACGTTTTTTCATTTTTCCCAATATGGAACAAATGGAAAACGTGAAATTCTTGCCGGTGTGGTTGGTTATTTCACAATCGTATATATTCTCGTCGTGAATTCCCTAATTTTATCTGAAGCAGGTATACCTATTAATGGAGCGGTGATTGCAACCATTATCCTTTCCGCAGTGAGTTGTATCTTGATTGGGTTGTGGGCTAATGTACCAATAATCATCGTCCCCGGTATGGGCGTCAATGCCCTGTTCGCGTACACAATGGTTCAAGGAATGGGCTTATCCTTCCAATCGGCTCTTGGAGCTGTTTTTGTTTCGGGCCTCATTTTTGTAATCGTGGCTTTTACAAAGTTCTCGAAATTGATTAATGATTCCATTCCAGGTTCCATAAAAGACGCCATTTCTGTTGGTCTTGGTTTATTTTTGCTGTTAATCGGTTTGGAAAAGGGTGGGATTATTACAAGGGGCTCTTCATCGCTTCTTGGACTTGGTCATTTGAGTGACCCATCTGTTCTAGCAACGATTTTGACATTTTTACTTGCCATTGCTTTATTTATTAAAAATGTCCCAGGAAACTTTATGATCACGATCATCATAGGTAGCTGTATAGCGTACTTTTTTGGCACGATTGAAATCTCGAACATCCACTTTTCTGGTTTGGATACAGCCTCTTATAGTGAACTCTTTTTTTCACTGACATTTATCGAGGTGGGGCGAATTGAATTTTGGATAAGTGTTTTTGCGATGACCATGGTACTAATCTTTGAAAACATTGGTCTTGTACACGGACATGTGAACAGCATCGAACGTCCGGAGGCTTATAAGAAGTCTCTACAGGCAACGAGTGTTTCCGTTCTTCTTTCTGGCCCTATCGGTTCCAGTCCGACGGTAGCCACTGTTGAGACCGCTGCAGGCATCGCCTCAGGGGGCAGGACCGGTTTAACATCAGTCATCACGGGGTTCTTGTTTCTTCTGTCACTTTTATTTATTCCGGTAATTAAGGTGATTCCGGATAGTGCCATTGCGCCAATTTTAATCATTATCGGCATGCTCATGCTTGAAAATATTAAGAAAATGGACTTTAGCGATTATACAGAAAGCATCCCCGCAATTTTAATCATTACCTTCATTCCATTTACCTACAGTATTGCAGATGGAATGGCTTTCGGGTTTATTCTATACCCATTCCTGAAAGTGGTCACAGGTAAGGCGAAAGAAGTTTCAGGTCCAATGTATGTTAGCGCTATATTGTTTATTATCTATTTTATAATAGGTTAATATGAATTGAAGAGTCTGTGGAGTGGGTAGAATTGCCTCCACAGGCTTTTTATTGTATGGCAACTCGGCTTTCTTGATGGAATATTCGCTTAATTGGAATTTTCCCGATGACATGTTCGAACTTATAATGCTATGATAAAGAATATTTAAAATAAATGAACAGCATTGAGGATGTGACAGGATGTTAATTGAAGGTTTTAAAATTCATGGATCGGGCAATGATTTTTTAATTATTGATGAATTAACAACAACTCTGACCTTTACAGAGGCAGAACGCGAAAAATTAGCGAAGGTCCTTTGCAATAGAGAAAAGCTTGGAGCGGATGGCATTCTATTTGTCATGAAAAGTGAGCATGCAGATGCCAGAATGCGGGTATTTAATGCAGATGGATCAGAAGCATCCATGTGTGGTAATGGACTTCGGTGTGTGGCCAGGTATATGAATGACGTTTTAGGTCTTGATAAAATGACTGTTGAGACGATGAAAGTGAATTTACTCGTCGAAAAAACGGATGATATTTATGCGGGAATTCCAACATTCAAAGTGGAAATTTCTCCGGTCAGCTTTAGGGTCAAGGATCTTCCGCTTGCAATAGAAAAGGATCAGTTGTTAAATGAATTGCTCCCTGAGTTGCATGATTCCCTCCTATTTTCGGCATTGGCTGTCCCAAATCCACACTTGATCACCTTAGTGGATAGCGATGTATTGCAAAGTAATTTACAGGAAGAGCTTGCCACGAAAGTGAACCAACCGAATGACCTGTTTCCGGATGGGGTCAATGTCAGTTTTGTAAAAGAACTGACACCTGGGAGCATTTATGTTCGTACCTTCGAAAGAGGTGTAGGCTTCACGAATGCTTGTGGAACTGCGATGTCGGCTTCAAGTCTGGTTACTTGCTCGATTGGACTTAATTCGCTTGAACAGGAAATTTCCGTTTATAACAACGGTGGAAAAGTGAAATGTATCGTTCACCATGATGAAGAGAGTAATGCGTATTCCATTGACCTGATTGGAAATGCAACCTATGAGTTCAAAGCGTTGCTTGAAATAGACATCGATCAGCCAGAGGTTTTCACAGTGCTTGAAAAACATGAATATGAAGAGGAAACAAAATTATATGCAAAGATGCAGGATGAAGTACAAAGCTTTTTGAAAACGAAATGGTAAGGGACAAAAGGCTGTCAAATCAGTAAATTATTATAAAAAAAGAAAAACAGGTAAAGAAAAACGATTCGTTTTTCTTCACCTGTTTTATTTTTTGGACTTATAAGGCCCCTTTTGTTGTTTAAGGAAGGATAAAACCTCTAGAAATGCTGGGCCGTTATCAATCTGCCTGTAATTCTTGAAGGGGCAGCCCAACCTTTTGATCCTGTTAGGTACAGTTTCCACTGTATAATCTTCCAGTCTAAGGTTTTCATTCACTTCTTCCCATGATAAGGGGGTGGCTACCCCGGCGAAATGATTTCCACGAGGGGAATAAGGGACGATAATGGTTTTCCCTTCACTATGTTGGACAAAATCGAGATAAAGTCGATTTTGTCGATTTTTCTTCATTCTCTCTAAGGTAAAGTCATTTGGAAAGGAGCTTATTAAGTATTGACCAAGAAAATCAGTGAAAATATGTGTCTCTTTATAAGTAAAAGTATCTTCCGGTAGTGGAATATGAATCTGTAATCCCTTATTTCCTGAAGTTTTTACGAATGCTTCTATATGTAATGGAAGCAAGACTTTCTTTATTTCAAGAGCGGCATGAATCGCCAAGTTAAAATACTCAATCGAGGGAGGGTCAAGATCCAATACAATTTCATCTGGTTTAGTAGAGCCAGCTTTCTGAAATGGTGCATGGAACTCCAAGGCAAGTTGGTTGCCAAACCAAAGCAATGTTTCCAGTTCATTACATAGCATGTACTCAATGTCTTCATTCAGGAACGTTTGAATCGATGCGGGTGCATACTCTGGCTTATTTTTTTGAAAAAAACGTTCAGGGTTCATTGCGCCATGAGGGTAACGAATTGTTGTCAGAAGTTTGTCGGCTAGAAAAGGCAAGAAATGAGATGACACCTCCCGTAAATATTGGAGGTATTCAACTTTTATCACCTTTCTATCCTTAAATGCCCAAATCGGTTTATCTGGGGATGTTATATGGACCGACTCCGGAAAAGTAAATTGACTGATAAGGAACCTCTCCCAAGTACATTCACTTGGTATCGTTTGCAACAGCCACTGGGAAAACTGAGGCTCCCGTAATTCATTTTCTTCATGAACATGCAGAAATTGCACTTCGATACAAATGGAAGGATGGAGGTAAAAGAACTTCGCATTCTCTTCGACGGCATTTTTTTTAATCAATTCGTGTAAAATGGTTTTATCCTGGGCACTCATGCCATTTTTGACGCTCCCAATCGGGGTAATTACACCGTCTTTATAAACGGAAATTGAAATATATCCGTTTTCTTTATGAAGAGCGGTGATAAAGCAGGGGAATACCCTCCAATTTTTCACCTTGATCCAGGAGGTTGACCGTTTTTCGTGCCATATGCTGTTGATGTTCTTGGCTACAATCCCTTCCCCATCCATGAGAATGACCTTGTTCATCGCTTCATTTGCAGTATCATAGTTTCCAATCAGTTGGATTGGGCTTTCTTCATGGGGGCTAGGATTTTCTGGGAAATGAAGTTTCTTTCCTAAGCCCTTCAACATAGCTTTCCGTTCCGACAAGTTTTGTTTGGTAATGTCTTTTCCATTTAAGGTTAGTAAGTCAAACACTATGAATCGGCATGGGGAGAGGGTGGAAGCCTCGGATATCAATGTTTGGTTTCTCAAACGTCCACGCCACTGTATCTCGGAAAAGTCTGCCTTGGCTTCATTGGTTAGCCAAACTAGTTCTCCATCTAGTTGAAGGGGAAGTATACCTTCGAGGTTCAAGGTCTCTAGGAATTCACCGATTTCCGGAAAAAGAGGCAGCAACTCTTTTCCGTTCCGGCTCGTCAGCTTTGCCACTTTACTTTCTTCAATCGTTAAAATGGCCCGAAAGCCATCATATTTGACTTCATATATCCATTCCTTAGAACAAGGAGCTTCTGGATGATAGGTGGGCAACATTGGTTTTATCACATTTTTCCCTCCGTTCAATGCGTTTATTAGTATTTTCCCCATAAAATCTTAATTTTAAGAGTTGAGATATAATTTTTTTGAAAGAAATGGGAATGATAATAATAGTGAATCAATTAATCAACGATGAGGTGAGGAATTTGCATACAATATGGAAAGGCAGCATTTCTTTTGGATTGGTGAATATCCCGATAAAGCTTCATGCGGCAACGGAAGATAAGGATATATCCTTACGAACTTTGCATAAGGAATGCCATTCACCGATAAAATATGAAAAGGTTTGTCCAGTTTGCCAGAAAGAAGTAGGCAAGGATGATATTGTTCGTGCGTTTGAGTATACAAAAGGAAAGTTTGTTGTCCTAGAAGACAATGAACTTGAGCAATTAAAAAAACAAAATGAAGATAAGGCAGTGGAAATCATTGATTTTGTTAAAATAGAGGAAATTGATCCAATCTATTTCAACCGAAGCTATTATATGTCTCCAAACGATGGCGGTACAAAAGCCTATTCTCTTTTGAGGGAAGCACTCTTGGAGTCAGGCAAGGTTGGTCTCGCTAAAATCATCATTCGTTCCAAAGAACAAATGGCTATCCTTCGGGTAGTGGATAACACATTATTGATGGAAACCATTCATTACCCTGATGAGGTTCGTTCTGCAACCGACGTTCCTAATATTCCTGCTAATGATGCCATTGCAAAAAAAGAAATCGATACGGCCATATTATTAATTGATCAGTTGACATCGACGTTTGATCCGACTAAATACAAAGATGATTATCGAACAGCTTTGCTTGAATTGATTGAATCAAAGAAAACTGGCGAGAAAACCATTACAGCAAAATCTAAAGAACCCGTGGCCAATAATGTGACGGATTTAATGGCAGCTTTACAAGCGTCCATTGACAGGACGAAGCCGGAGAAAATGGTTGTAAAGAAAAAGACTACACGCAAAAGAGCGGAGCCTAAAAAGAAACAAGCGTAAAAAAAGCCTGAGCGAAATCTATCGCTTAGGCTTTTTTTGTTTTATCCTAGAGGTAGCGTGGTAAATGAGGGAAAAGGTGGTGTCCGAGAATGCATAACTTTTTTAGCATACATATTTCAAAAAAACTTCTTTATATTGCCATGATGGCTGGTTTAATCCTAGTTTATTTTTTCATTTTTATTGAAATTGTGGAAGAACTGAAGGAAGGGGAGTTAATCGAATTTGATAAAGTCCTTATCAATTTCATCCAAGTGCCCTTTAGTGAACAATTTATCAGCTTTGTGACTACGCTCACATTTTTTGGGTCGGTGACATGGATAGTCGTACTAATTGGTATATTTGCCTTGATTTTGGCCTTATACAGAAGAAAACAGCTTGCTTTATACTTAATAATCACTTCAGCAATGGGTGGGGTATTTAATTGGGGGCTAAAATATCTTTTTCAAAGGGAAAGACCCGATATCGCTCCATTATTATCCGTTTCCGGATATAGTTTTCCTAGTGGTCACTCTATGGCTTCGGTTATCGTTTACGGAAGCATTGCAGTTGTATGTTTACGAATCGTCAAAAGTAAATATATGAACGGCATTATATGGTTTTTGGCTTTTTTGGCTTCATTGGTCATTGGATGGAGCCGCATTTATCTAGGGGTGCATTACCCGAGCGATGTTGTGGCAGGTTTTGTTGCCGGAGCTGCTTGGCTAACGATATCGGCATGGCTGTTACGATACCTGGAATATAAGGGGCGAAAAAATAGAAGCTAAGGGGAAAATGAAGGCATAAGAAAATCACCAAAATTATCAAAAAAGTGGTGTACTGTGAGGAAAGTAATGATCGTACCTATAAATTTTCATTAAAAGAAGGTCTCTTGTTCAATTTGGTAGTTACTTGTTAGGTATAAATAATTAGTAAGGATCTACTGTTTTCCATCCTTTTTAAAAGGAGACAAAAAAATTCGCCCCCTAAAGAGCGACAATGAGGAAATTAATCGTGAATCAACATATAGGCGACGGATTGTCTTTTTCGACTATATATTGTGTTCATATTCTATCATAATTAATTTGGAAATAGCAACTAAATTACTAAAACAAAGGGATTATTTTTATATCATTCTCTTTTCACATCGAATTTTATACCTAGTAAAGAGGTTATTGCTTTTGTTTGGTATAATCAAATAATTGAATAGATTGAATATAAAGAATGTTTCTTTATTGCAATCTGGAAATTTAAAAGAAATGGAAGATGTCCAATGGAAAATCGTAAAATCATGTCTCTTCAAATTGGGATGCCAAAAGAGGAGGAGCTTTCGGGGGTAAAGATCAAAACGGCAATGGATAAGAAGGCCATCGACTATATCACCGTAACAAAATCAGGGATTGATGGGGATGGAGTGGGTAATAGAAAGTTCCATGGAGGGCCTGACCGTGCTCTATGTTTTTATCCCTTTGAGCATTATGATTTATGGAATCGAACATTCAATAAGCAGCTTTCCATCCCTGCATTTGGGGAGAATTTGACGATTGCTGGAATGACTGAACGTCAAACGTTTATAGGCGATATCTATCGCATTGGCGGGACCGTTATTCAGATTACACAGGGGCGTATTCCTTGCTCGACCATCTCCCACTTTAACAAAGAGCCAGAGTTTTTGAAATTGGTGATGGACACTAATCTAACTGGCTATTTTGCTAGGGTCTTACAAGAAGGGGTAATTGGCCAACAAGATGATATCGTGTTATTGGATAGGCTTCAAGATAAGGTTACGGTACTTTATGCAACGGATGTCATCCTTCATAAGCGTGATGGGGAGGAGGGGGCAATGTCCTTGCTTTCCATTGAATCCTTGTCAGAAGAATGGGGAGTCTTGCTTTCTAAAAGGATGTATCGTTAAAAAGTCTGAAGAAAATGAAAAAATGAAAATATACTCTTGAAATTATCAGATGATTCATGTAAATTAAATATAAATAAATTTTGAAATGTTTAGAAAATTAAATTTAATAAATCTTATCGAGAGAGGTGAAGGGACTGGCCCAATGAAACCTCAGCAACCAGCCTAGGCAAAGGTGCTAAATCCAGCAAGCAGAGCTTGATAGATGAGGAGAATGTTTCGAAAAAAGCCTTCTTCTTTGAGAAGGTTTTTTTTCTTTACTCTCACACTCATAGAAACCGACAAAAACCATAGTGTTTTTAAGAGAGGGTGTACTAATTGGATTTTCGTAGTGAATTGAAGGAAAGAATGCTAGTTGGAGACGGCGCGATGGGTACGTTGTTGTACTCCTATGGAATCGATCAATGTTATGAGGAAATAAATTGCACCAATCCTGATAAAATTGAGTCTATACATAGGGCCTATTTAGAAGCGGGTGCAGATATTCTGCAAACCAATACATATGGTGCCAATTTCAATAAATTGAAACGGTATGGGCTGGAGGAAGAAGTCAGTCGGATCAATCGCCAAGGAGTCAGCCTTGCTAAACAAGTAGCGAAAGGGAAGGCTTATGTTTTTGGTACAATTGGGGCCCAGCGTAGTATACGTAAATCGGATTTAAGTATAGAAGAAATAAAACGGGGTTTTCGAGAACAATTATACAGTTTGCTCCTGGAAGATCCCGATGGAATTCTTCTTGAAACATTCTATGATTTTGAAGAGCTTGAAACGGTGCTTCAAATTGCTAAAAAGGAAACGGACCTGCCGATTATTGCAAATGTATCGATGCATGAACTTGGAAATCTTCAAAATGGATTTCATTTGAATGAAGCTTTTCAAAAGCTAGAGTACCTAGGTGCAGATGTCGTTGGGGTGAATTGCCGTCTGGGCCCCCATCATATGATAAGGGCACTGGAAGAAGTGAAATTGCCTATGCAGGCGTCGATTGCTATCTATCCTAATGCAAGTCTTCCAGATTATGTGGATGGGAGACTGGTCTATAAAGCGGAACCAGAATATTTCGGTTCAAGTGCACTCGAATTACGAAAACAAGGAGCAACCATTATAGGGGGTTGCTGTGGTACGACACCACTACATATACAAGCTGTGAACGAAATGATTGGCACTTTAGCGCCAGTCAAGGAAAAAATTACGAAAGCTCGACATATAGAAATTATTGAAGTGAATAACCAAAAACAAGAATTAGCTCTTCATGAAAAGGCAAAAACGGATAGAACGATCCTAGTTGAGCTTGATCCACCGAAAAAGTTAGGAATCGAAACGTTTATGGCAGGAGCTGAAGCCTTGAAAAAAGCTGGGGTGGATTCCATTACTTTAGCTGATAATTCACTTGCTTCACCAAGGATATCGAATTCGACCTTAGCCAATTTATTAAAGGCTGAATTAGGGGTGAATCCGATGGTCCATATTACGTGCAGGGACCGAAATCTTATTGGATTGCAATCCCATTTAATGGGGTTGCATACAGTCGGGCTGGATGAAGTTTTAGTTATCACTGGGGATCCTTCTAAGATTGGTGATTTCCCGGGGGCAACGTCTGTCTATGATTTATCTTCATTCGATTTGATAAGTCTGGTTAAGCAATTCAATGAGGGCTACTCCTATTCCGGACAAAGTCTAGGGAAACGGGCTAATTTCAAGATTTCCGCAGCTTTTAATCCAAATGTGAAATATCTCGATAAGGCTGTTCAGAGAATGGAAAAGAAAATCGCTTGCGGTGCTCATTCGTTTTTGACACAGCCAGTTTATTCAGTAGAACAAATAGAAGAAGTCTATCAGGCGACAAAACATTTGGAAACACCGATTTTCATGGGGATAATGCCCCTTACCAGTACGAGGAATGCCGAATTCATCCATAATGAAATACCGGGGATTAAATTACCTGACAGTGTACGGAAAGCAATGGCCTCAGCGGGAGCTGATCCAGTAAAATCAAGGATTGAAGCTATAAATATAGCAAGGGAATTGGTAGACGCAGCCCAAGAGAGGTTCAAGGGAATTTACTTAATAACGCCTTTCTTACGCTATGAAATGACAGCGGAACTTACTACATATATTAAGGATCATGATCGTAAACAAACATCTGAGGTGGCAGGACATGAGTAAAAGGGAAATTAACGTGCAATTACAATCAAAGATTCTTCTTCTTGATGGAGCAATGGGCACCATGATTCAAGCTGAAGATTTAACGGCCGAGGATTTCGGTGGAGAACAATACGAAGGGTGTAATGAGTATTTATCGTTAACCCGTCCTGAAATCATTCAAACCATCCATGAAAAATATTTAGCGGCAGGTGCCGATATTATAGAGACTAATACCTTTGGTGCCACAAGCTTAGTGCTGGATGAATATCAATTAAGCACGCTTGCATATGAACTTAATAAAGTATCGGCAGAGCTTGCCGTAAAAGCATGTGAAAAATATTCAAGTGATAATTGGCCCAGGTATGTAGCGGGTTCTATGGGACCAACGACAAAAACTTTATCTGTTACAGGTGGAACGACTTTCGATATATTGACCGATTCATATGAGGAACAGGCACTTGGCCTTATAGACGGTGGGGTAGACTTATTACTCGTGGAAACCTGTCAAGATATGCTCAATGTAAAGGCGGCCTTTTCTGGAATTAGATCGGCCATCGCTAAAACTGGCAAGGAAGTACCGATAATGATTTCAGGAACAATCGAGCCGATGGGAACGACGTTAGCCGGTCAATCCATAGAGGCATTTTATTTATCTGTAGAGCATATGAACCCTCTGGCTGTCGGTTTGAACTGTGCGACAGGCCCAGAGTTTATGATTGACCATATCCGTACTCTAGCAGATCTATCCGACAATGCGATTAGCTGTTATCCAAATGCAGGATTGCCTGATGAAGAGGGGCATTACCATGAATCTCCCACTTCCCTAGCCGAGAAAATGAAACAATTTGCAGAAAAAGGCTGGGTCAATATCATTGGTGGCTGTTGTGGTACTACTCCTGAACACATTAAAGAGCTCTCAAGAGTTCTTAAAGATATTCAACCACGGAAATTACCTGAGGTTGCACATGGTCATGCCGTATCTGGCATCGAGCCGCTTATTTATGACGACTCAATGCGACCCCTGTTTGTCGGAGAGCGAACGAATGTCATTGGATCTCGTAAATTCAAGGAATTGATTCGTGCTAAGAAATACGAACCAGCAGCGGAGATTGCCCGGGCACAAGTTAAGAAAGGTGCGCATGTCATTGATATCTGTCTGGCAGACCCTGATGGAGATGAGTTCGGTGACATGAAAGAATTCATTGAAGAGGTCGTCAAAAAGGTAAAGGTCCCTTTAGTCATCGATACAACTGATGAAGCCGTTCTTGAACAAGCCTTGAAACATTCCCAAGGGAAATCCATCATAAACTCAATCAATCTCGAAGATGGTGAAGAGAGGTTTGAAAAAATCGTTCCACTTATTCATCAATACGGTTCGGCTGTCGTAGTAGGAACGATTGATGAAATTGGTATGGCGGTAGATGCCGAACGAAAAATAGAAGTAGCTACTCGCTCAGTGGATTTACTTGTAAACAAATACGGCCTAAAGAAAAGTGACTTGATTTTTGATCCGCTTGTATTTCCAGTCGGTACAGGAGATGAACAATATATTGGCTCCGCATTGGAAACAGTAAAAGGAATTAAAGCAATCAAGGAAAAATTCCCTGAATGTTTGACGATTCTTGGGATTTCAAATGTTTCGTTTGGCTTGCCTTCACGTGGAAGGGAAATATTGAATGCCGTTTTTCTTTATCATTGTACGAAAGCTGGACTAGATTACGCGATTGTGAATACGGAAAAACTCGAACGGTTTGCTTTAATACCAGAAGTGGAAGTGAAGCTTGCTGAAGCACTTTTATTTGATACCTCAACAGAAACACTGGCGACCTTCACTGAATTTTATCGTGGTAAAAAAGCTGAAAAGAAAGATGATGGAATTATTCTTCCATTAGATGAAAGGTTAGGTAACTACATAATCGAGGGTACAAAAGAAGGATTGATCGAGGACTTGAATGAAGCCATAGAGCGTGGTGATGCTCCACTGGAAATCATTAATGGACCATTGATGGATGGAATGAGCGAAGTGGGGCGGTTATTCAATGATAACCAACTTATTGTGGCAGAAGTGCTTCAAAGTGCCGAGGCAATGAAAGCCGCTGTTTCACATCTTGAACCGCTTATGGAAAATTCAGAGGATCATGCTAAAAAAGGCAAAATTCTTTTGGCCACTGTCAAAGGGGATGTCCATGATATCGGTAAAAACCTTGTCGATATCATTCTTTCCAATAATGGTTATGAAGTAGTGGACCTTGGAATTAAGGTTGCACCGCAGCAAATCATTGAGGAAGTACGGAAACATGAACCTACCATTATCGGTTTATCGGGCCTGCTTGTAAAGTCAGCTCAGCAAATGATCTTAACAGCACAGGATTTGAAACAGGCTGGGATTGACACCCCAATTTTGGTGGGGGGTGCCGCATTATCCCGTAAGTTCACCGATTTTAAAATCTCACCCGAATACGATGGGCCTGTTCTATATTCTAAGGATGCGATGGATGGTTTGGTCGTAACGAATATCCTACATGATACGAACAGAAAAATGGTATACCTAGAGGAACTGAAAAATAAACGTGAAAAGGCAAAAGCCAATGCTGCCATCGCCGCATTAATTGAAAAACCGGAACGTAAGCCAGTAAGTGTGGTTCCACTAAGGAATGTACCGGTTCAAAAACCTCATGATGTCAAAAGGCATATACTAAAAAGATATCCACTCGAAGTCATTCAGCCCTATATCAATAGACAGATGTTGATTGGACATCATCTGGGTCTAAAAGGGAAGGTGGCCGAATTACTGAAGGAGGGTAACGATAAAGCTATACAATTGAATGATTTGGTTGACGAGCTGATTGAATTCCTGAAATCCGAACCTGAATATGGATTAAATGCAGTATATCAATTTTTCCCCGCCCAAAGTGATGGTGACAAATTAGTGGTATACAATCCCGAGGATCATCAGGAAGTATTGGAAACTTTTGATTTTCCAAGGCAAGATACAAGTCCAAACCTTTGTCTGGCTGATTTTGCGAAGCCTATTTCTTCTGGCGAAATGGACTATGTTGGTTTCTTCCTGGTTACAGCAGGAAGAGGCATTAGAAAGTGGGCTGAAAAGTTCAAGAAAGAGGGAGATTTCTTAAAAAATCATGCCCTACAATCCCTTGCTCTCGAAACGGCTGAAGGATTTGCTGAAAGAATCCATCAAATGATGCGTGACGATTTGGGAATTAGCGATTCTATCGAAATGACCATGAAAGAGAGATTTGCTGCCAAGTATATTGGTCAAAGATTTTCTTTCGGGTATCCAGCCTGCCCGAATCTGGAAGACCAGGAAAAACTCTTCCGCTTATTACAGCCTCAGGATATTGGGGTAGAATTGACTGAAGGTTTCATGATGGAACCGGAGGCATCTGTTTCCGCCATAGTGTTTGCACACCCTGAAGCTAGATATTTTAATGTCGATAGATAAGTAAGGCAGCGGTTAAATCCGCTGTCTTATTGATTATGGCGAGTTAATTTCGAGAGCACATTAAGAATAGTATGGTGATAAATTCCTGATACAGAAAGTGAAGTTGTTAAAGACCATAATTCCATGCCTGTATTCTAAAAAAATTTGATGCATGAAACCCCTGGAATAGTACACCTTAATGGTAAAAAGCAAGGGGGAGAATTATGAAGAAATTATTGCACTTATATACGATAGTATTCTGTTTTTCAATGATCCTAAGTGAAACACTTGCCGGACCCGTACATGCAATAATTCCGGAAGAAATAACTCCGCTCGTCAAAAGTAAAGAAAACCAAAAGACAGTTTATTTAACTTTTGACGACGGGCCTTCTACGAATACAATGGATATCCTGGACATCTTAGACCGGTATCAAGTAAAGGCAACATTTTTTGTTAAAGGTAATGAAGAGCCATATGCAAAAAAATGCTATGAAGAAATGATAGGAAGAGGCCACAAAATTGCCTTACATTCCTATACACATGACTATTCAATCGTGTATCGTTCCACGAATAGTTTTTTTGAGGATTTAAATCGTCTTGAAACGATGTTAGAAAAAGATTATGGAATAAAAAGCCGAATCGTTCGTCTTCCCGGTGGATCACGAAATCGTCTGAGACAACAAGCAAGCACAAAACCAATCATTAATGGAATACTTCAGCAGCTAACGGATAAAGGGTATATATATACAGATTGGAATATAGATTCAACGGATGGAATCAGTCCTACTATAAGCGAACATCAAATCATCACATCCGTGCAAAGAGGCTTGAAAAATCAAAAACAGGCTAATATCCTGCTGCATGATATCAACAGTATGAAAAATACCGTTAAAGCGCTGCCGAAGATAATAGAAATCCTAAAAAAAGAAGGCTATATCTTTGATACGATAGATGAGACAACCCCAAAGGTTCAATTTAATTAGTGAAAGCCAAGCTCAACTATAGTAAATTAAAGGTAATTGGATTTTAATTTAAAGATCATAGTTTGGAAAGGATTTAAAGTTTTTATGATGCCATCGTTGTTTTTATCACATGGAACGCCATTATTAGCCTTGGAAGAGAATAGCTACACCGAGTTTTTAAAAGCTTATACAAAAGAAATTGAGAAGCCAACTGCAATAGTCATTCTGTCAGCCCATTGGGAAAGTGATGAACAGTTGGTTTCAGCTGTCAAGAAGCATGAAATCCTTTATGATTATATCGATTTTCCGGAAGAAATTTACCAGGTATCCTATCCCGCTTCAGGAAATTTGGAGCTTTCCGATAAGATTTTAACCCTGTTGTCACGAGTTGGCATATGGGGGGAGCTTGATGAAAGGCGTCCTCTCGATCATGGGGCATGGGGGCTGTTGCATCTCATGTATCCTAAAGTTGATATACCGATAGTTTCATTATCGATCAGTTCCGACCTACCGTTTGAAAAACAGTATGAAATCGGGAAAATGCTGGGGGCTCTCAAACGGAATAACGTCCTTATAATTGGTAGCGGTGGGATTGTGCATAATTTTAACCAGATTCAGCCAGACCTGCATGTTGCGGAGGGGTGGGCAATCCGTTTTGAAAACTGGGTGGAAGAACAGGTAGAGAAGTGGGATTTGGAATCCTTGTTTGATTATGAAAGAATAGGGCCATATAGTTCCGAGGCGGTGCCATTTAAAGGTCACTTCATTCCCTTGATCATTGCGATGGGAGCAGGAGATTCCAATAAAAAGGCAAAAATGTTGCATCGTAGTTTTCAGTATGGAAACTTAAGTTTGACAGCTTGGGAGTTTGCTTGAGTTGAAAGGGTTTTCAATCGTGCGAAATCTAGCTTGTTTGAATTAATATACGAAAATAGAAAAATCTTTTTTTAGAAAAAATAGACTTAAAAAAGATAAAAGGTCTATTTAAGACGAAATAAGGCGAATTAAACAGAATAATAGTTTGAAAAAGGGTGTATAAAGAGGTGAAACCCTTGGATATTTCGACAAAAACATGTTAATATAGCATCTGAAAACGTTTTATCCTTTAAAATTTTATTATTCAATGACCAAGTTATTTATTATAAATTATCTATTTGGGGAAATGTTAGAAGAAGGAATTTGGGGATGGATAAAACGAAATTATGAGAAAAATTTGGGGGTTTACAAAAATGACCATCAAGGATGCTAAGGCTTACGACCCATGGAAATCTTTTTCTGGTCCAAACCTTGGGTATGTCATGGAGCAATACGATTTATTTCAAGTTAATCCGGAAGAAGTAGATCCGGAACTGAAAAACTTTTTTGAGGTTGCTGGTCCTCCTTCATTTGAAGTAGAGGCAGGCACTGTAATGGAAAGTGCACCACAGACTGGTGAAGTCCTTTCAATGAAGAAAATTATGTCTGCAGTAAAATTGGCAGAAAATATTCGTGCATATGGACATCTTGCTTCAAGCATTTATCCATTGATTGAAGACAAGCCAGATACAGAGCAAATCCACTTTGAAAAATACGATTTGACGGTTGAGGATTTACGGAAAATACCGGCTGATCTTATTTGCGCGCAATCACCTGAAAACGTAAAAGACGGATACGAAGCTTTCCAATATCTTAAACAACTTTATACAAAAACAATAGCCTTTGGATTTCACCATGTAAATGACTTGGATGAAAAGCAATGGCTTACTGATATGGTCGAATCTGGTAAAATGTTCCCTGAAGTTTCAAAAGAGAAAAAAGCATTAATGCTAAAACGTCTGAATGAAGTTGAAGGATTTGAAAAGTTCCTACATCGTACATTTGTAGGGCAAAAGCGTTTCTCTATTGAAGGTCTAGATGCATTGGTTCCAGTGTTAGACGAGATGATTTCACAGACTGTCCAAAATGGAACTGGCAATGTGAATATTGCCATGGCTCACCGCGGACGTCTTAATGTCCTGGCACATGTCCTTGGAAAACCATATGAAGTGATTTTCTCTGAATTCCAACACTCACCTAATAAGGATTTAGTCCCATCAGAAGGCTCAACCGGCATTAATTATGGTTGGACTGGCGATGTTAAATACCACCTAGGTTTGGATAAACAAATTACAAAAGAAAGCGTACAGAAAGCAAGAATTACGCTTGCCAATAACCCAAGTCACTTGGAAGTAGTTGGCCCAATCGTGGAAGGTTACTCTCGTGCGGCTCAAGAAGACAGGACAGCAAAAGGCTTCCCAGTGCAAGATATTGATAAGTCACTAGCAATCCTTATTCATGGTGATGCTGCGTTCCCAGGTGAAGGTATCGTACCTGAAACGTTTAACTTAAGCCGTCTACGCGGTTACCAAGTTGGTGGGGCAATCCACATCATCGCTAATAACACGATTGGTTTCACTACCGAAAGTGAAGATTCACGTTCAACTAGATATGCGAGTGATCTTGCAAAAGGTTTTGAAGTACCTATAGTCCACGTTAATGCTGATGATCCCGAAGCATGTATGGCTGCAGTTAATCTTGCCATCCAATATCGTGAAAAATACAAAAAAGATTTCTTGATTGACTTAATCGGTTACAGACGTTTCGGCCATAATGAAATGGATGAGCCATTGGTCACACAACCTGAAATGTATGCTTTGATTCATAAGCATCCAACAGTTAAAGAAATTTACGGTAAACAACTGATTGAATCTGGAGAGTTTACAGAAAATGAAGTGAAAGAAATGGCAAAACAAGTGGATACTAAACTTGCAGAAGCCTATGCCAAAATTTCTGGAAACAAACCGGAAGCTTCCAAAGAAGTAAATCCTCCGGGAATAATTGAAAAAGGCATTCCTACGATTGATACAGCTGTATCTAAGGAAGAACTTATTTCAATCAATGAACAACTTGTGAAATGGCCAGAAGGATTTACGCCTAATAAAAAATTAGGTAAAATCTTGTCCCGTCGTCTGGATTCGTTTGGTGAAAACGGTAAAATTGACTGGGCACATGCTGAAACGCTTGCATTTGCAACGATTTTAAATGATGCCACACCAATCCGTTTAACTGGTCAAGATTCAGAACGTGGAACATTCGCACAACGTAACATCATGCTGCATGATAGCGTGAACGGCAAAACATATTCACCGCTTCATACTCTTGAATCTGCCAAAGCATCTTTCGCTGTCCATAACAGTCCGCTTACTGAAACGGCAGTACTTGCTTATGAATATGGATATAATGTTTTTGCTCCAGAAACACTTGTACTTTGGGAAGGCCAATTCGGTGATTTCGCCAATACGGCACAAGTAATCTTTGACCAATTCATTGCGGCTGGCCGTGCAAAATGGGGTCAAAAATCTGGACTTGTTATGCTTCTTCCACACGGATACGAAGGACAAGGACCAGAACATTCAAGTGCTCGCCTGGAACGTTTCCTTCAATTAGCAGCTGAAAATAACTGGACAGTTGCTAACTTAAGTTCTGCAGCTCAGTATTTCCATGTCCTTAGAAGACAAGCTAAAATACTTGATCAGGAACAAGTGCGTCCGCTTGTTATCATGACACCGAAGAGTATGCTTCGTAACCAAGTGATGGCATCTACTCCAGAAGAGTTCAGCACAGGAAGTTTTGAATCATTCATTGAAACGAAAACGCTAGGCAAAAAACCTAAAGCTGTTGAGCGCATTGTATTTGCAAGCGGTAAATTAGCTGTAGAACTACGTGATAAAGTAGCTACTGAACAAAATACCGATTGGTTGCAAATCATCAGTATCGAGGAGATTTATCCATTCCCGTTCACTGGAGTTCAAGAAGCATTGAAAAAATATACGAACCTTAAAGAAATCTACTGGGCTCAAGAAGAACCGAAAAACATGGGAGCTTGGACATTTGTTGAACCTCGCTTAAATGCGGCTGCTCCTGGAAATCTTTCTGTAACGTATATCGGTAGAAAACGTAGATCAAGCCCGGCTGAGGGAGATCCACTTGTCCATAAAAATGAACAACAACGGATTATGAGTCAAGCAATTACACGCAATAATGAGGGGGATAAATAAAATGGCTGAAGTAAAAGTGCCTGAATTAGCAGAATCAATTTCTGAAGGATCTATTGCGCAATGGTTAAAGCAACCTGGTGACCATGTTGAAAAGGGAGATTATGTCCTTGAACTGGAAACAGATAAAGTAAACGTGGAAATCATCTCTGATTACACTGGGACCCTTACTGAACTTTTAGCTGAAGAAGGCGACACTGTTCAAGTTGGACAAGCTATTGCCATCGTGGATGAAAATGGATCGGCAGCAGCACCTGCTAAGGAAGCTCCAAAAGCTGAAGAAGTGAAACAAGAACCAGCTAAAGTGGAACAAGCAGCACCTGCCAAAGAAGCTCCAAAGGCTGAAACGAAAGAAGCATCTTCCACTCAACAAGTTATTGCATCACCAGCTGCTAGAAAATTAGCTCGTGAAAAAGGAATTGACTTAACTCAAGTACCTGTTGTTGATCCACTAGGCCGTGTACGTGTACAAGACGTGGAAGCAGCAAGTAAAGCACCTGCAGTAGCTCCAAAAGCACCTGCAGCTACTAAACAAGCGGCAGCTCCTATTGAAGCCAACGATGACCGTATAGAAGTAGTGAAAATGACACGCCGTCGTCAAACCATTGCTAAACGTTTAGTTCAAGTCCAATCTGAAGCGGCAATGCTTACAACTTTCAACGAAGTCGATCTTTCTGCAGTTATGGAATTACGTAGCCGTCATAAAGAATCATTCGTTAAAGCTAATGACGTTAAACTTGGTTTCATGTCATTCTTTACAAAAGCAGTCATTGGGGCATTGAAAAAGTATCCTTTATTGAATGCTGAAATCAAAGGGGATCATATCCTTAAAAAGAACTTCTATGATATCGGTGTAGCCGTATCGACTGAAGAAGGCTTAGTTGTTCCAGTTGTAAGAGATGCTGATCGTAAAAGTTTCGCTGAAATCGAGCAAAACATTGCGGACCTAGCTGTTAAAGCACGTAACAACAAATTAGCGCTTTCAGATTTATCTGGTGGTACCTTTACCATCACAAATGGTGGTACATTCGGTTCCCTATTATCGACACCTATCTTGAATGCGCCACAAGTTGGTATTCTAGGTATGCATACTATCAAGACTCGTCCTGTTGCTGTTGGCGATCAAATCGAAAACAGACCAATGATGTACCTTGCATTATCTTATGATCACCGTATCGTTGATGGAAAAGAAGCAGTTGGTTTCCTAGTGGCAATCAAAGAAATGCTTGAAGATCCTGAACAACTTTTATTACAAAATTAATAAATCCTATATAATGAAAAAGCCCCTGTCATGGTGATGGGGGCTTTTTTTTGTAGAAAAGTTCATAGATAAAGAGATAATCATATCATCACTTGCAGGAATATGATTGGTTTTTTAATATAAATGAATGTTTTTGAATAAAAGTGAACGATAATGATTGATTAATCTGAAAAATGAAGTTATTATGGAAATATATTGGGGGTGAGGTAATTGTTGACAACCGAGAGGCATGACGTAATCCTTACGTTGATTAAGAAAAAAGGCATTATAAAGATGCAAGAACTTGTCGATCATTTGCAAGCTTCAGAATCTACCATTCGGCGTGATTTAGTCCAACTTGAGGAACTAAAGCTTTTAAAACGTGTTCATGGTGGAGCTGCCTTGCTTCAAAGAAAAGGCATGGAACCGACAATCTTGGAGAAGCAAAACAAAGCGTTATCCGAAAAAAAGCTCCTAGCAGAGCTGGGGTCAACTTTTATCGAGAATGATGACTGTATTTATCTTGATGCAGGTACGACCATCTCTGAACTGATCCCTTATTTAAAAGATAAAAATGTAACCGTTTTAACCAACGGTCTCATGCATATACAAAAGTTGATGGAATTGGAAATAAAAACGGTTATCGTTGGTGGAACCATCAAGGCTTCCACCAATGCGGTTGTAGGTAGTACAGCTGTCGATTTTTTAAGTGATTACCGATTCGATAAATGTTTTCTAGGGATCAATGGCATTCATCCTGAATTAGGTTTGACTACACCAGATCCTGAAGAAGCGCTATTGAAAAAGACGGCAATAAGGCTTTCTAATCAAAGTTATGTGCTTGCAGATAGTTCAAAATTAAATGAAGTCACCTTCGCAAAAGTGGCAGATGTAAGTGAAGTCATTTTGCTGACGGATAACAATAATGAAGCTGCCGTCGAACAGCTCTTGAAAAATCCCAAGATAAAGGTCGTGACGATTTAATGATTTATACCGTAACGCTCAACCCCTCAATAGATTACCTGGTCGAGGTGGAAAACTTCCAAATGGGCTTGGTGAACAGAACATGCATGGATAAGAAATATCCGGGGGGCAAAGGAATTAACGTATCACGTGTATTGAATAGGCTAGGAAACGATACGACTGCTTTAGGCTTTTTAGGTGGCCAAACTGGGGAATTTGTAAAAGCCTGTTTAGAAAAAGATCATATTAGGACTAATTTCACGGAAATAACAGGTGATACGAGAATCAATATTAAATTAAAAACAGGAGTGGAGACGGAAATTAATAGTCATGGTCCTGAAATATCCATGGAGAATTACCATCATTTACTTAGTTTAATTGGTGAACTCAAGCCAAATGATTGGCTCGTTTTATCTGGTAGTATTCCAACAAGCCTCCCACGTGATGTGTACGAAACGATGATGAAAATATGTTTGGGGAGGAAAGTAAAAGTGGTGGTTGATACTAGTGGGAAAGAATTATTGGATGTCGTTCAATATGAGCCTTTTCTCTTGAAGCCTAATCATCACGAATTAGCGAGTCTTTACTCGACTGAAATCAGAACTGTGAAGGATGCAAATAAGTATGGGCGGAAGTTGTTGGAAGCAGGTGCTCAAAATGTAATCGTTTCGATGGCAGGAGATGGGGCTGTACTTATCACAAGAGATAAATCTTATGCTGCAAATATACCGAAAGGAAAGGTCATCAATTCAGTGGGGGCCGGTGATTCTATGGTGGCCGGATTTATCGGGATCTATGAAAAAACGGAAGATGTTATAACCGCTTTCCAATATAGTGTCGCCGCGGGAAGTGCGACAGCTTTTTCATCGGACCTTTGCACGTTGGAATTAATGGAAAAAGTATTGCCGCAAATTAGTATCAGTGAGATAAAAGGGGGGTAACTCTATGAAAATTACAGACTTGTTAAAATTGGATACCATTCTTATAGATTTGCAAAGCGAGACAAAGCTTGGGGTGATAGAAGAATTATCCGCCAAGTTAGCACAAGCTGGACGTTTACATGATGAAGGTGGATTCAAGGCCGCCATTTTGAAACGTGAAGAGCAAAGTACGACAGGGATAGGTGAGGGAATCGCCATCCCACATGCAAAAACGAGTGCTGTGAAAACGCCGGCCATTTGCTTTGGAAAATCAGTTTCAGGTATTCAATTTGAATCGCTTGATGGGCAGCCAGCTCATTTATTTTTCATGATTGCGGCAAGTGAAGCAGCTAATCAGGTTCACTTAGAGACCCTATCTCGATTGTCTTCATTATTAATGGACGCTCAATTCAGGTCTCAATTGGTTTCTGCCACATCAGCTGAAGAAGTGTTGGAAATTATCAATAAAAAAGAACACGAAGCAGATCAAGACGAAAACGAAAATGAAGAACAGAAAGCAAGTACGACTATAGGGGCTGCAAAAATCCTGGCCGTCACTGCGTGCCCGACAGGAATTGCCCACACCTATATGGCAGCGGATGCTTTAAAGGCTAAGGCGAAAGAAATGGGTCTTGATTTCAAAGTTGAAACCAATGGATCGACAGGTGTAAAAAATAGGTTGAATCCAGCAGAAATTGCAAAGGCGGATGTCATTATTGTTGCAGCGGATAAACAAGTGGAGATGGACCGTTTTGACGGTAAGCGGGTTATCATCGTTCCCGTTGCTCAGGGGCTCAGGAAGCCGGAGGAGTTACTTAAAAGGGCTGTTAACCAGGATGCACCCATTTACAAAGGGACTAAAAAGGATAGTCGAGAAGATGAAACTTCAACAAAAGGAAAGATCGAAATTTATAAGCATCTGATGAATGGCGTAAGTAATATGCTTCCTTTTGTTGTAGGTGGAGGGATCTTAATTGCACTATCCTTCTTTTTTGGAATAGATGCATCCGATCCGACAAAACCGGAATATAATCCAATAGCCAAAGCATTAAGTGACATCGGGGGAGGTACAAGCGGGGCCTTTTTCTTTCTAGTACCAGTCCTGGCAGGCTTCATTGCCTCAAGTATCGCCGATCGCCCGGGCTTTGCCCCTGGTATGGTCGGAGGCTTGTTGGCAGCCCAGGCCAATGCTGGTTTCATAGGTGGCCTAATTGCAGGTTTTCTTGCCGGGTATGTTGTTTTAGGATTGAAGAAATTATTCTCTAATTTGCCACAGGCTTTCGAAGGGATTAAACCGGTTTTGCTTTATCCGGTGTTCGGAATGCTAATAACAGGTTTAATCATGCTATTCGTTATTAATGAACCAGTGACTGCTCTCAACCAAGGTTTGTCGAATTGGCTTCAGGGCTTATCAGGGACAAACGCCGTTCTCTTAGGGATGATTCTTGCGGGCATGATGGCTGTAGATATGGGTGGGCCCATCAATAAAGCTGCCTTTACCTTTGGTATTGCGGCTATTGAAGCACAAAGCTTCGGCCCTCATGCAGCAGTTATGGCGGGTGGGATGGTACCTCCGCTTGCCATTGCCTTTGCGACCACCTTTTTCAAAAGTAAATTTAACGATACAGAAAGAAAATCCGGATTGACAAATTACTTTATGGGGGCCTTTTTCATTACAGAGGGAGCGATTCCCTTTGCGGCCGCCGATCCGTTTAGGGTCATTATCAGTAGTGTGATTGGAGCAGCAACGGCGGGTGCTCTAACGATGGCATTCAATGTCACATTGCCGGCACCTCATGGGGGCGTGTTTGTAATACCATTAGTTAACCATCCATTTCTATATTTGTTGGCCATTTTAATAGGCTCACTCATCTCTGGACTTATCTTGGGATTCTGGAAAAGAAAACAGAACTGAAGATTGGCGGATTCAAGAATCTTGAATCCGTCTTTTCAGTTTTCCAGACTTTTTAATCGTACAAAGATTCCATATGATTCACTTTTGGGGAAGGTTGTTCCTCGGCCATATTATAGATTGGTTAAAAAGTCTTTATATGAAGAATAATAAGCCATTGATAGAGACATAAAAAAGCATGTTTCCCCTAGTTTTTGGGTAGAGAATATAAATAACATAAAAAGGAGAAGGATGACCTTGTTGAAGAAAAACACACTAAAAACCATCAAAAGAGATGATATGATAGATGTTACGACAGAAGTGCAGGCATTTGTAACGGAAAGGGGAATACAAGAAGGTATAGCGCTTGTATATTGTCCACATACTACTGCAGGCATTACAATTAATGAGAATGCGGATCCAGATGTTAAAAAAGATATGCTTAGAAGATGGGATGAGCTTTATCCATGGAATCATACGTTGGATTTACATATGGAAGGGAACACTGCTGCTCATTTAAAGTCCAGCACTGTAGGGTCGTCACAACAAGTTATTATCCATAAAGGTAGTTTGGTCCTTGGTAGATGGCAGGGTATATATTTCTGTGAATTTGATGGTCCTAGAGATCGTCATTACTTCATCAAACTGATTGAGTAGGACAAGGATATGCAGGGGGAAGCAATTTTGATAGATGTTTTGATTACAGGAAAAAAAGTACGGTTGAGGAATGTCCAACAGGACGATTTGAAAACCTTATGGAGTTTAAGGTATGGAGAAGAAAATCCTATGTGGAAAAAATGGGATACACCTTACTCAGCTAATGAAATTATGGATTATCCTACGTACATTAACAATGAGATGAAACTACGGAGATACGATCAAAAATTAGGTGTTTTCTCTGAATTATTAATAGAAAGGGAACACCAAATAATCGGGTCGGTTGTTTATTATTGGGAGAATGAACCAGCAAGATGGCTAGAAATCGGAATTACCATATATGAACCAAGATATTGGAATGGCGGTTATGGAACGGAAGCCATTAGCCTATTCATTCCTTATTTATTTCAAAATTTAACCATTGAAAGGATAGGATTGACGACGTGGTCTGGAAATAAACGAATGATGACGGTCGCTGAAAAAGTAGGAATGCAACTTGAGGGTAGAATAAGGAAATGCATTTATCACGATGGGATTTACTACGATTCCATCAAGATGGGGATGTTACGTGAAGAATGGCAAGCGAGAAACGAATGAACGATAATCACTTTTTTAAAAAAATGTAAAAAAACACCTGGATTACCTTGGGAATAATTTGACGCTGTTTTCTCTTTTTTATTCTGTTATTCTAGGGAGGTGCTTAACGAGGAGGTTAAAGGATGAAATTATCAGTTGTATTACCGATGATCATAACTCTTAGTGTCATCATACTTGGACTAGCATTCCCTTGGGAAACCACAAGCAAGGCTTCGAATGGTGCTAAAAAACATGTTATTAAACAAGGTGAATCGATATGGGATATCGCTAAGCAGCATGGAGTTCCAATTCAAACGTTAAAAGAAGTCAATAATAACAAGAATAATGTTGCTGAACCAGGCAAAACATTGATTATTCCGCATTTCATGAATGAAACCGATAAAGAATTATTAGCTAGATTGGTTCATGCTGAGGCAAAAGGTGAGCCATATAGAGGCAAGGTAGAAGTAGCAGGAGTCGTGTTAAATCGTCTTGATAGTGGCGAATTCCCTGAAACAGTAAGAGAAGTGATTTATCAAAAAAATCAATTCTCTCCTGTTGATGATGGTAGCATTAACAAACCTGCTGGAGAAGATGCAGTACGGGCAGTAAATGAAGCAATAGCCATTCACGGCTATACGAATGATGCATTATATTTTTGGAATCCAAGTATATCCGACAGTGTGTGGATGGAAAAATTAGAAGTGGTTAAAATTATCGGTGGCCACCATTTTGCCATTTGATCATGAAGCCTGACCGTCTACGGTCAGGCCTTTTTCAATAAAAGAGTATTTCCTCAAAAACGTTATAGTCGAAAAGGGCTGATGAATGGAATTACTTACTTTAATGCATTCTGGAAGTAGGATATAATTGAAAAGGAAATTGAAAAAGTGGTTCAATGAATAAGGAGTTGTAAGATGGCTAATACGCACGTTTATACAAAAAAAGAGGAAGTATTCAATGCAATCACCCATGGAATTGGTGTCTTATTAAGCATTGCCGCTCTTGTTTTATTAATAATTTTCTCTGCTCATCAAGGATCGGCTTCACTCATTGTGATTTCGATCATTTATGGAGTTTCTATGCTCCTTTTATATGTAGCTTCTACTTTAGTGCATAGCTTTCCTGAGGGGAAATTGAAAGACCTTTTTGAGATTTTTGATCACTCGGCCATTTATATATTCATTGCGGGCACGTATACACCAATCATGCTGCTCGTCATTCAAGGGGCTTTAGGATGGACGCTACTGGGAGTTGTATGGGGTGTGGCAGTGGTAGGAGTCATCTTCAAGGCTTTCTTTGTTAAGAAGTTTCTTTATCTATCCACGATTTTATATATCGCAATGGGGTGGATGATTGTACTGGCATGGGGCCCGCTAACCAACACCATGCCAGCAGCAGGCATACAATTACTTATAGCCGGAGGATTACTTTATACTTTCGGTGCCATCTTTTATGTATGGCGTGGTTTTCCTTTTCACCATGCTGTATGGCATCTCTTCGTGCTTGCAGGATCTGTGGCACACTTCTTTGTAGTTTTATTTTATATTATCCCTCTATAACTAGAGGGATTATCTTTATATAAATAAATTCGTGTTTTAAATTCTACCATTTAGGTAATAGATAAGAAAAGAGACTTAGGAGGAAACCATATGAAGAAATCTTTAAAAGTACTTTCGGTCCCATTTGCTGCTATGCTTGTATTAGCAGGATGTGGAGAAGATGACGAGGTAAAGAATCCGCCGGTACAAGAAAATGAAAACCAAGCGGAAACAAATCCTGAAAAGGGAACAGAAACCAATGAAAAGCTTCCATTTACTTTCAAAGCCTTTAACCTAGAAGTTGATTATAAAGGGAATAACAATGACTATGAAGCGGAATATGATACCATGGGTGCTCAAACGGAAGCTTCTATCGATGATGAATCTAATAAACATGAAGTTCATGGTGATGAAGCGATGGAAGAATTGACGCCAATTTTAGAAAAGTTGACTTTCACCCAAGACTCTACGGATGATGAGGTCATACAAGAGGTGACTAAAGCCTTTAACTTAAAAGAGGATTACCAAGAGTTCGAATTGGAAGTTACGTATAGCGATGGAAAAACAAAGGTATATAAAGTCGTTAATAAATAAAAACAATCGTGATAGAATATATTCAAGAGTTGTCAAATCTTAATTGTTATAGTAAAATGGTGTAGGTAAACAAAGGGGTTTATCATACTTTTACTATGCTATTTAATTCGGGCTTATGGGGATAGGACCGTAGTAAATACATATAAAAAAAGAGTCTTTTTTCTAAAAAGAGTCTTTTTTTATTTTTCTGAAAAATAAAGCCCGACTTTAAATATATTTAATTAAACGATAAAGACAGGGGGTACCAAATCCATGGTATCTACCTGTCTTTATTTTGTCTATTAGGAAATAGAGATATTTTTTTTGGGAAGCATTTTAGCTGAAGCAAGTCTAGCTCGAATGGAAACACCTAACCAGGATGCTAGGAGGGCTTTCAGGATACCTACGATTAAGAATGGTGCGAATCCACTAGCAATGGCAGCTGTCCAAGTTAATGCAGCTGCATATTTCAACCATATTGTTCCAATGGTTAATGTTATCATCATGCCAATGATATTAGCTATGAGTGCAATGGGAAATGTAAAACGGGTTTTTTCCAAAATCCAGCCGGTAATGAAAACAGTAGGGATATAAGACAATAAATAGCCACCAGTAGGACCGAAAATCTTTGCCAGTCCTCCAGACATTTCTGCAAAGACAGGAACACCAGCTGCACCAATGAATAAGTACAAAACTACTGAATAAGTACCATAACGAGCACCCAGGATCGTAGCGGCAAGTCCAACGGCCAGAGTTTGTCCTGTAATAGGCACGAGCGGGAGTGGAATGGTTAGTTGGGAAAGGATTCCGATAATAGCTGCAAATAAGGCTGTGATTATCATCATTCTTAATTTTTCATGACTCGTATTCATAGCGTTTCCTCCTAATGTAAACTAATTTATTATTTGGTTAACAAATAAAATTTTATTATAGGAAGTAAATACTGTCAATATCTTTTGTTTTTTCTGAAGTTTGAAGGAAGAAAATTGGATTGCATATAAGGGGGAGTGTAAAGAATATAGGGATCTATAAGCCTGATATTTAGCTCAACTCGAACATTCAATATTACAGGTATAGCTGTATGTTCACCACTTTGTAAATGAGGTTGGAATCATGAAAGAGCAGACAAAATGGATTTCATCATTTGACTGCCTTCACATAGGAATAATCGGGGCCCATGTGAAGATAGTCATTCATTTACACCAGACTAGATTTATTTTTCATCTAGCTTTTTTACAGTTTCCCCTTCAATTAAGACTGGTTGGTAATGGTTTTCATTGGGTAAGCCCTTCTTTCCTTGTAATTTCTTGATCAACCAATCAGCTGCATCATGACCCATTTGTTCTTGTGGGTGTGTTAAAGTCGTTAATTTGATATTAGCATTTTTCGCTATATAAGAATTGTCCTGGCCAATAATTGATAATTGTTCCGGAATGGAAATATCAAGTTGTCTGCATACATTTACTACTTCTAACCCTACCTCGTCGTTATAGCAAACAATGGCAGTCAACACGTCTCTATTTTCGTTTAAGAACCGCTTCAAGTTCTTGTGCAAGTCTAGCTTCGTTTCTGTAGTATATGAAAGCAATTGTTCGGGTTGAAAGCGTAATTTTGCTTCTCCAAGTGCTTTTATATATCCTTTCATTCGATACTTTCCTTGTAAATCATCCATTTTCGAAATGAACCCAATTTGGGTGTGCCCATTGGAAATTAATTCTTTTGTCGCGAGATAGCTCGACTGCACATCATCTAGGCAAAAGAAAGGAACTTCTAATTCCTCATAATAAGCGTTAATCATGATGAATGGTACCTCTTGTTCCTTAAATGTTAGGTAATAAGCAATGTTGGGATTGTATAGATTGCTTTTTGTAGGTTCAACAATCAAACCATCTACGCCAAAGGATAACATCATTTCCAAGGCTTTTTTTTCTTGTTCGACGTCATTATTTGTACTGGCCAATAGTAAGGAATAATTATTTTCATTTAATCTTTTTTCGATTCCCCGGATAATAGAAGGGAAAATGTAATCCGATATGTAGGTCGTGATGACACCAATCGTTTTATATTTGAAATTCCCACCAGACTTTAATTGATATTGATTACTAACATATGTCCCAGAACCTTTTTCACTTCTTAAGAATCCCTCGTTTGCTAATTCTAAAATGGACTTTCTTACAGTGTGTCGGCTAACGTTGTACATATCCTGCATAACGGACTCAGTAGGAATTTGTTCTCCTATACTATACTCACCTGTAAGGATTTTATTTTTTAAATCATCGACGATTACCTGATACTTTGGTTTCATTAAACCTCACCTCGTTTCGGTTGTTTGCATTCTTATTTATTTTCCTTTTAGATTTGTACGTACACATTTTAACATAAGCCTGAGTGGATTAAAACAAATTACCTCAGTTTGTGGACAAAGCTATTAATACCTGATTTTTTACCATATCCTTTACTCCCTATCCCTATTCACTTAATATCCTAGATTCACTGCCTTTGAAGTGAGGATGACGGTTCAACTTAAAAGCTGTGAGTATAATTAATATTGTTTATTGACAAATGTACGTACAAAAAATATAATATATTCATAAATGAATTCAAGCGCCTCCTGTATATTGAAAGCGCTATCGAAAGGGGGATTAACGTGCAATCGAATCGATTAGAAATTATACAAGCGATTAACGAGGGTGATACTTCACTTGGAATCGAATTTGGCTCAACACGTATAAAAGCGGTGTTGATAGATAAACGTTATGAAACAATCGCATCTGGAAGTTATGAGTGGGAAAACCTTCTGGAAGATGGATTTTGGACATACAATTTAGTGGATATAATCACCGGTCTGCAAACAGCTTATAGTGAAATGAAGCAAGAAGTTGAACGAAATTACGGCATAACAATTCGGAAAATTGGATCTATTGGATTCTCTGCAATGATGCATGGTTATATGGCTTTTGACCATACAGGGGAGCTACTTGTTCCGTTTCGAACTTGGCGTAACTCAACAACTGGTGTGGCAGCAAAAGAATTAACTGATCAATTACAATTCAATATCCCTGAACGATGGAGTATTGCCCACCTTTATCAAGCAATATTAAATGAAGAGAAGCATTTGCCGCGTATTGATTGTATTACGACTTTGGCTGGATACATTCACTGGTTATTGACTGGTAATAAAGCAATTGGCATTGGGGATGCTTCAGGGATGTTCCCAATTGATGAATCAACGCATGATTACAATGAATTAATGATCAAGCGTTTTGATGAATTGATTGCTACGAAAGGTTATCCTTGGATGCTTAAAGAGATCCTTCCTAAAGTTTACGTTTCAGGTGAGCAAGCGGGAGAATTAACCGAAGTGGGAGCGAAAATCCTGGATAGGTCCGGGAATTTACAACCAGGCATTCCGATTTGCCCACCAGAAGGCGATGCTGGAACGGGAATGGTTGCTACGAATAGTGTGCGAAAACGTACCGGCAACGTCTCAGTAGGAACTTCCGTTTTTGCCATGATTGTACTAGAGAAAGAGCTTTCAAAAGTATATCCAGAAATTGATATGGTAACTACACCAAACGGAAGTCCAGTTGGGATGGTCCACGCGAATAACTGTTCAAGTGACCTTAATGCATGGTTGGGATTGTTCCGTGAATTTTCTGAGGCAATGGGACAAAAGGTTGAGACAAATAAATTATTTGAAGTAATGTTGAACAAAGCTCTGGAAGCGGATCCAGATGGTGGTGGTTTGCTTAGCTACGGTTATTTCTCAGGTGAAAATATTACAGGATTTGAAAAAGGACGACCACTATTTGTACGCTCGCCTGAGAGTCGTTTCAATTTAGCGAACTTCATGCGGACTCACCTTTTTACTGCTTTCGGTGCTTTAAATATCGGAATGGGTATTTTGACAAAGGAAGAAAATGTTGCGATTGATCGTATTTTGGCTCACGGTGGTTTATTTAAAACCCCACTTGTTGTACAAAAAATCGTTGCCGCTGCAATGAATACGCCAGTATCGGTAATGTCAACAGCAGGTGAAGGTGGACCGTGGGGAATGGCGATTCTTGCCTCTTACATGTTGAATAAAAATCAAAAAGAAAGTTTAGAAGACTTCCTCGACCAAAAAGTATTCAAAGATATGGATGGGCAAGAAATTTATCCTGACCAAGTAGATATTGAAGGATATGAAACATTTATTGAAAGATACAGGAAGGGCTTAGTAATTGAGCAGGCAGCTGTTGACAATTTGATGTTATGAGTTGGAAAACTGGAGGGGTTGGCGTGTTAGAACAACTGAAAGAAGAGGTATATCAAGCAAATTTGGACTTGCCTAAATATGGTCTCGTGAAATATACATGGGGAAATGCAAGTGCCATTGACCGTGAAAGTGGTTTATTTGTTATCAAACCTAGTGGTGTTGATTACGAAACAATGAAAGCCAGCGATATGGTAGTTGTCGATTTAGATGGCAATGTTGTTGAGGGAGAGCTGAGGCCTTCATCAGATACAGCGACTCACGCAGTACTTTATAAATATTACCAAGAAATTGGCGGCATTGTTCATACTCATTCAACTTGGGCGACAATCTGGGCTCAAGCAGGCCTTGATGTTCCAGCGATGGGGACTACTCACGCAGATACATTTTACGGATCGGTCCCTTGTGCGCGCTATCTAACACAAGAGGAAATTGATCGTGGGTACGAAGTGGAGACTGGGAAGGTAATCATCGAAACATTTGAAGAGCGTGGGTTGGACATTTTAGCCGTTCCTGGCGTATTACTTCATGGTCATGGACCGTTTACATGGGGTAAAGATGCAAAATCCGCTGTCATGAACAGTGTGGTCTTGGATGAAGTTTCGAAAATGAATTTATTCACAAGGGAATTAAATCATTTTGCGAAAGAATTACCACAAAATATTTTGGATAAACATTATTTACGAAAACATGGAAAAAATGCTTATTATGGTCAAAAGTAAGAGTAACTCTACCAAGTTATCAAACCAGTAGATTAAGAAAAGAGGGTTATTATGTTAACAACAGAAACAAAGGAATTTTGGTTTGTCGTTGGATCACAACATCTATATGGAGAAGATGCGTTAGCGCAAGTCAAGGCGCATGCACAAACGATAACCGATGCATTAAATGAATGCGGCATTCTGCCTTACCCAATTGTTTTGCAAGATCTAGCTGTTAGTGCAGATAGAATAACAAACATCATGAAAGAAGCCAACTATCGTGATGAAGTTGCCGGAGTCATTACTTGGATGCATACTTTTTCACCTGCGAAAATGTGGATTCGTGGAACAAAATTATTACAAAAACCATTACTTCATTTAGCCACTCAATTCAATGAAAGCATTCCATGGGCTACGATAGATATGGACTTTATGAACTTAAACCAATCCGCTCATGGTGACCGTGAATATGGTTTTATCAATGCCCGTCTGAACAAACAAAACAAAGTGGTTGTAGGTTATTGGGAGCGTCCTGAAGTGCGACAACAAATTGCACAATGGATGGACGTAGCGGTTGCTTATAACGAGAGCTTCAACATTAAGGTCGCTCGTTTTGGAGATAACATGCGAAACGTTGGCGTAACTGAAGGGGATAAAATTGAAGCACAAATCCAATTTGGCTGGACAGTTGACTATTTTGGAATAGGGGATCTTGTTCAATATGTAAATGCAGTTACGGATGAAGAAATTGAGGCATTATTTGCAGAATATGAAGGACTTTATGAATTTGAATATGGTACATACAGTAAGGAAGATTGGGAAAAGAGCGTTAAGGTACAGGCAAGCTATGAAATTGCAATTAAACGTTTCCTTGATGACGGTGGTTATACGGCATTCACAACGAATTTCGAAGACTTATATGGAATGAAACAGCTTCCTGGTCTTGCCGTCCAACGTTTGATGGCGCAGGGATATGGCTTTGCGGGTGAAGGAGATTGGAAGACGGCAGCACTTGATCGCTTACTGAAAGTGATGAGCCATAACCAATCAACTGGCTTTATGGAGGATTACACATATGAATTAGCTGCCGGACAAGAATCAATCCTACAGTCACATATGCTTGAAGTCGATCCAACTTTAGCAAGCAATAAACCGAAAATGGTCGTATCTCCATTAGGTATAGGCGATCGTGAAGATCCGGCACGTTTAGTATTCGATGGTAAAGCGGGAGACGGTGTCGTTGTTTCCATGGCTGACTTTGGTACAAACTATAAACTTTTAATTAATGAAGTTTCTGCTTTTGAACCATCTGTTCCAGCACCAAACCTTCCAGTGGCCCGTGTACTTTGGGAAGTTAAGCCAAACTTCCAAGATGGAGTGAAAGCTTGGCTAGAGAATGGTGGGGGTCACCATACAGTTGTGTCATTGAATTTAACAACAGACCAAATCATAACCTATGCAAAATTAGTAGGTTTGGATTACGTAGTTATTAAGTAATGTTTTTCCCTCCACGGGAGATTGGCTTCCGGGGAGGGGAAAATTAGATTCGTAAATCCTGAAATTAATTTGTAGGCGTGCTTTATTTTTTAGGGTAAGATGAAAGCGTTTTATTGACTGAATAATGACACAGAATTCATCCTTATAAGCAATAGTTGTAAACTATTAGGGTTTCTTAAAAAGAAATTAATACTTTTATAGTATAGGGATTTTTTTGAATGTAATTTTATAACCTTTGGGAGGAAACATTAATGGTTAATGAAAAGAAAATCTCAAGTGGATTCATTTATTTTTTTGGGGCATTTGGAGGCATTCTCTTCGGTTATGATATCGGCGTTATGACGGGTGCTTTGCCTTTTTTGCAACATGATTGGAATCTTCAAAACAACCCTAGTGCTGTAGGTTGGATCACCTCTTCCTTGATGTTTGGAGCTATTTTTGGTGGTGCCCTGGCTGGACAACTTTCAGATCGTTTAGGACGGCGCAAAATGATACTAATATCTTCTATCATTTTTGCTTTTGGGTCTATTTTAGCAGGTGTATCCCCTCATAAAGGGATTCTATTTATGATTGTTGCTCGTATTTTATTAGGGATAGCTGTTGGTGCTGCCTCTGCGTTAGTCCCAGCCTATATGTCTGAAATGGCACCTGCCCGTTTACGTGGACGGTTGTCCGGAATTAATCAAACAATGATTGTTTCCGGAATGTTACTTTCGTACATTATTGCTTATCTATTGAAAGACTTACCAGGTACCATGGCATGGCGTTTGATGCTAAGTTTGGCTGCCGTACCTGCTTTGATTTTGTTTATCGGGGTGTTAAGGTTACCGGAATCACCACGCTTTTTGATTAAGAATAATAAGATTAATGAAGCACGTAAAGTGTTGAGCTATATTCGCTCTAACAAAGAACAAATTGATTCTGAAATAAAACAAATTCAAGACACTGCCAAAGAGGAAACGAAAGTAAATCAAAAAGCGTCATGGGGAACCCTTTTAAGCAGTAAATACCGTTATCTAGTAATTGCTGGGGTCGGGGTAGCTGCGTTTCAACAATTCCAGGGAGCAAACGCAATTTTTTATTATATTCCTATGATTGTAGAAAAAGCAACAGGGCATGAAGCCAGCTCAGTATTGATGTGGCCAATTATTCAAGGGGTTATACTTGTATTAGGTTCATTATTATTCTTAATGATTGCTGATAAATTCAATCGCCGTACTTTATTAACGATAGGCGGAACTATTATGGGGCTATCCTTTATTTTGCCCG
The DNA here is from genome assembly GCF_044762055.1 of Peribacillus sp. NPDC097198. Classification (NCBI taxonomy): domain Bacteria; kingdom Bacillati; phylum Bacillota; class Bacilli; order Caryophanales; family Bacillaceae; genus Peribacillus; species Peribacillus sp. NPDC097198. The sequence continues at coordinate 409,915 of NZ_JBIWDO010000004.1, forward strand.
CAATATTGAATGTATTAATTCCTGATGCAAATCCGATGATGATGGTTGTTTTTTTAAGTATTTATGTTGCGCTATATTCATTCACGTGGGCGCCTTTAACATGGGTTATCGTTGGAGAAATTTTCCCACTGGCGATTCGCGGGCGTGCATCCGGGTTAGCTTCATCATTTAACTGGATTGGATCTTTCTTGGTTGGATTGCTATTCCCTATCATGACAGCAACGATTTCTCAAGAAGCTGTTTTTGCAATATTCGGTGTTATATGTTTGCTTGGTGTTCTATTTATCCGGACATGTGTTCCTGAAACTCGAGGTCATTCTTTAGAGGAAATTGAAAAAAACGGATCAATAAAACCAGCCAAGGGAGAAAGCGCTTAAATTTCAACTATGATTTTTGGAGCCAGTTAAATCAGGAATTCATATGGTACTCTGGTCATTATAATCTATAGGTACATCATGAACTTTTATGATTCCTAACAAAAGGCCGAAGTGAATACTTCGGGCTTTTGTCTTTTCACTTTAAAAAAATTAACTTATCATTATAAAAAAGAATTTAATAGGGTAGGAGCCGATATTATGAAAGTATCACATAGCTCATTTGGGAATAATATTTTGCTGTTTACTATGGAAAATGATCATGGTATAAGAATGGAAGTTACAAACTTTGGAGCAAGAATCGTCAATCTTTTCGTTCTTACGGAATCAGGTCCCACTAATATCGTATTGGGATTTGACACGATAGAGGATTATCAAAAAGAAACATATTATGGAGCTACAATAGGTAGAGTGGCTGGGAGAATTAAAAATGGTGAGTTTTCCATTGGTGAATCCCGTTATAAAACATCCGTCAATCAATTAGGGAATACATTACACGGTGGCAATCCCGGATTCGATGAAAAAATATGGGATTATGAAGTGAAGGAGAATGATGAAAGTGCGTCAATCATTTTTTCAACTCACTCACCTGATGGAGAAAATGGCTTTCCGGGGAATTTGAAAGTAAGTGTGACGTATACATTGGATAACTTAAATACTTGGTCAGTGAACTATCAAGCAAAAAGTGATAAAGACACAATTTTTAATCCGACCAATCACGTCTATTTTAACTTAACAGGGCACCCTAGCAATCCAATCGATAATCATTTCTTACAAATCTTTTCTGAAGAGTTTGCGCCAGTAAATGAAGATACCACGGTAACTGGGGAAAAGCGAAGCACGATTGGCACGCCTTATGACTTTCGTACGCCAAAGGAATTACGTTCAACCTTTGAAGCTATTGACGCAGAGGTTGAAAAGGTTCAAGGGATCGATCATCCATTTTTCCTTACCTCTTCAGGAATTCAGCAAATTGCAGCCAAATTAATTAGTCCTGACGGGAAAATAACAGTCGAAGTATACACAGATGAACCTGCAGTTGTCATTTACACGGCAAACTTTGTGAAAGGTGTTCCACTGATGCATGGAGAAAAATTAAGTCAACATGGTGGAATAACGTTTGAAACCCAAGCTGCTCCAGGAGCGGAGGAATTTGAAGGTTTTGGAGATATTCTGCTTTTGGCAGGCGAAAGTTATACGTCCCAAACAAAGTTTAAAATCGAGGTTAGCCCCCGTTAAGTTGAAGTTTCTACCATAGGTGGGGATCCGGTCCAGCGGTCGGGACTTAGGGCAATTGAGCATATAGAGGTAAAAATAATAAAGTTCACAAGAGAATATTAAACACGTAGCACCTCCTGAGGACGATTAATCATAGGAGGTGCTTTATTTACGCCACGACAAAATACAACAATTTCCCCGAACATTATTTCTATAGTTAATCCTCTAAATGAATATCGAAAGAAATGGCGAACACTTTATATTCCTATCGAAATTGGGCAATTGTAGTAGGTCCGAATTAAGGGGTATTTATTATATTTGTGAAACCTTTCCTGCTTTCATTCGTATTAATGGTGATTAAAGTATAATATGGTTTTTATCCCCTAACATCTAAATGGTATCAAATGAAAAGAAAGAGGAGGTAGCGGCTAAATTAAATGATGCTCATTTTTTTGGGGGAAGAAAACCTTATGTAAGGGATGAAAATATGGAGTTGTATGGAGTACCACTAGAAACCGTCTATCTATATGGATTAATTTTATCTGGAGGACTGACATTTTTAATCATTTTGTTTAATGATGTATTTTCTGGATTAGAACTTCCGGATATTTTTAATCCTACTTTGATTTTTAGTTTTTTGACGATTTTTTTTGCAAGTGGCTTTCTGTTTGAATCAGTTACAGATCTCCATGCCGGTGTGATTGTAAGCCTTTCTTTTTTACTGGCATTAACAATCGTCACATTATTGAATGTGTTTGTTTTGATTCCCGTTTCAAGGGCGGAGTCAAGCTTAACCTTTCATGATCATGATTTGAGGGGAAGGGTGGGACTGGTCTTAACGACAGTTCCGGTAGACGGGTTTGGCGAAGTGTTAATACAGAGTAATAGCGGCAGTATTTCTAAGACTGCAGCGAGTTTCAAAAATGAACAAATCGCTTCAGAAACTAAAGTCTTGATCATTGAGGTGAAAAATGGGGTTGTCTATGTCATGCCCCATTATAATTAAAGAGGGTTGAGGAGGGAATGTTTATGACAAGTTTAATATGGATCGTTATTGCTATTGTTGCTTTTTTACTTATTGCACTTATTGCTGTCTTTGTTACGAAGTACCGTACGGCTGGTCCTGATGAAGCATTAATTATTACTGGAAGTTATTTGGGGAATAAAAACGTACATGCCGATGAATCAGGAAATAAAATAAAAATTGTCCGGGGTGGAGGAGCCTTTGTCCTTCCGGTTTTCCAGCAAGCAGAACCGTTAAGCCTGCTATCGAGTAAACTGGAGGTTTCTACGCCTGAAGTATATACGGAACAAGGTGTACCAGTTATGGCAGATGGTGTATCCATCATTAAAATCGGTAGTTCCATAACGGATATAGCGACAGCTGCTGAACAATTTCTAGGAAAGACCAAGGACGATCGTGAGCAGGAAGCCCGTGAAGTGCTAGAAGGACATTTAAGATCTATCCTTGGCTCCATGACCGTTGAAGAAATCTATAAAAATCGTGAAAAATTTTCACAGGAAGTTCAGCGGGTCGCTTCTCAAGATTTAGCAAAAATGGGGCTAATCATTGTGTCTTTTACAATAAAAGATGTGCGTGATAAAAACGGTTATCTTGATTCACTAGGGAAGCCAAGAATTGCCCAAGTAAAAAGGGATGCGGATATTGCAACGGCTGATGCTGAAAAAGAAACCAGGATTAAACGGGCGGAAGCTTCAAAAGAGGCCCAACGTGCTGAACTTGAGAGGGCAACGGAAATAGCGGAAGCCGAAAAAATCAATAAGTTAAAGGTTGCAGAGTTTCGCCGGGAGCAGGACATTGCTAAAGCACGTGCAGACCAAGCATATGATCTTGAAACAGCCCGTTCAAAGCAAGATGTAATGGAACACGAAATGCAAATCAGGATTATTGAACGGCAAAAGCAAATTGAGCTTGAAGAAAAAGAAATTCTTCGCCGAGAAAAGCAATATGATTCCGAAGTGAAGAAAAAAGCGGATGCTGACCGTTATTCGGTGGAGCAAGCGGCTTCGGCAAATAAGATGAAACAAATAACTGAAGCTGATGCAGATAAGTATAAAATTGAAGCAATGGCAAAAGCGGAAGCGGAACGTATCCGGTTAGATGGACTTGCCAAAGCCGATGCACAAAGGGCCCAGGGGACAACAGATGCCGATATCATCCGTTTAAAAGGGGTGGCAGAGGCCGAAGCAAAACAGAAGATTGCTGAAGCATTTGAACAGTTTGGTCAAGCGGCCGTGATGGATATGATCCTGAAAATGCTCCCGGAGTATGCAAAACAAATAGCTTCTCCACTGGGTAACATTGATAAAATAACGGTAGTGGATACGGGTGGGAATGGTGTAAATGGGGGTGCTAACAAAGTGACCTCTTACGCGACTAACCTAATGTCCACACTACAAGAGTCCTTAAAGGAATCTTCAGGCATTGATGTGAAAGACTTGCTTGATAACTTTTCAGGTAAGCGAAATATATACCCGCCCACGGTGAATCAAGAAAATGTAGACATGAATACGGCGATAGGTACAGGGAAAGAAGAATTGGAGAAGACTATTTTATAAAATAGGATAAGCAGAAAAGGATAGAAAACACTCGGTGGGAATATTTGTGAAATTTCAATGCAAAGAAAAATTTTGAATTCAAACTAAAATTTATTGGTTCATCCTACTATTTGATGGTAAATTCCTGGTATACACAGTATTAGAGTTAGCCATTTAATATGTAGTAAAATAAGGGTTCCATTTAAATGTTAAATAGTAGCACCTCCTGGGTACGATGATTAAAGGAGGTGCTTTATCTATTCCAAAAAATACATGGAGAAGTTTGGATGACATAACCAATTTGTAATCAGATCACCATTCATACGAAGGAAAGCATGGATGATTTTCTCCTTGAATTACTTTTTTTGAAAATAAAATGGTAACCCCCTTAATAGGTCCTTTGTGATAGGTACGAATCAAGATTTATTTGTGAAAATTGTGAAACGGAGAAACAGGAGGTACCAGCAGAATTTTTAAAATAACACTAATTTTTTGTGGAAGGTTTAAGGGATGAAAGTATGAATATATATATTGGGAGTGGTTTGTATGGGAGCATGAGTTATTATAGTAAAAAAATACTAGTATGCTATTCCTTGTGATTTTGAAATAGTAAGGGGAAATGAGATTAATACATTGCTTGAGTAATTTTTAGGAGCTCTAGAAGAGCCCCTTTATACAATTACCCAAGTAATTGTTAAAATCATTATCTCGCAGTATAGCCTCCATCAACGATTAGCGAAGTTCCTGTTACAAAATCATTTTCACATAAGAAAATAATGGCATGAGCAATTTCCTCCGGTTTGCCAAGTCTTCCAATCGGGTGTTTAGCAATAAGCTCCTTATAGGAAAGATTATTAGCTTCCCTATTTACAGTTCCGGACTCGAGGAAACCGGGACTAATCGCATTGACCCTAATATTTTTATCAGCGTATTCGAGTGCAAGAGTCTTGGTTAAATTTAAAACTGCTCCTTTACTAGCTGTGTAAGCAAACGTCTCAGGAAGGCCGACAGTACTTAAGATAGAGGCAGTATTTACTATGCAACCACCCCCAGTTTTTAGCATTTCGCGAATGACATGTTTTGCCGCAAAAAACACACCATGTTGGTTCACTGATATAATTTTATTATATTGCTCAAAAGTGAGTGTATGCGTTGGATTTAACCCGCCAATACCAGCATTATTTATTAAAATATCAACTTTCCCATATCTATTTACCGTTTCTGTTACTAGATTTTCAACGGAATTTTCTTCAGCAACATTAACTTTTATAAATAGAACCTCTGCTTCATTCTTCCTCAACTCTTGTTCGGTAAATACTCCTGAGGGCTCATTTAAATCAGAGATTACAACTGTGGCCCCTTTTTCAATCAATGCTTTTACAGTTGCAAGTCCAATTCCTGAAGCTCCCCCCGTTACGATAGCTACTTTTTTGTCCAGTTTCCCCACACTACCATCTCCTAATATTTGTTATATTAAAAGTATCATAACGCCAAAAGAATTAACAGAAAATTAAAAAGATTCTAATTTTACTTGATTTATAGTTTTTAATATTCTAAGTTAGTCAGTAGAAAGAATCTTTTAAAGAGGGGGAAGTTGATATGGTTCATAATTATTCAACTACAGCTATTGTTACAGGTGCTGCTGGAGGAATTGGAAAGGCTTTAATCAAACGGCTGGCAAAACGAGAATTAAATTTAGTGCTTGTGGACTTGGCAGAAGAAATGCTTCAAGAAATTGTGTTTGAGACTGGATTAGAGAAAGCAAACGTTCTAGTTGTAAAAGCAGATGTATCTATAGAACAAGATGTTAAAATGTTTGTTCAAAAAACAGTTGAGAAATTTGGAAGGATAGACTACTTTGCAAATAATGCTGGGATTGAAGGACCAAGAGGGGTAATTGAAAACCTAGCAGTAGAGGATTTAGATTTAGTATATAAAGTAAATGTAAGAGGGGTATTTCTTGGACTACAATATGTCATTCCCGTAATGAAAAAACAGGAATCAGGTGCAATCCTCAATACTTCTTCACTTGCAGGTCTAATGGGGGTACCTGGAAGTTCAGCGTATAATATGTCTAAGCATGCAGTTATAGGGTTAACGCGCTCCGTGGCTAAAGAATCAGCACCATATGGAATTCGAGTAAACGCTGTATGTCCTGGTACGATAAATACACAAATGATGAGGAGGATTGAGGAGAGCTCCGGTAATGTAAGGAAACAAAAAACGCTTAATGAGATGTCTACACCTTTAGGTCGGTATGGGGAACCGGAAGAAGTAGCAGCTGTAATGAATTTTCTTTTATCGGAGGAATCATCTTTCGTAACAGGATCATTATATACCGTTGATGGCGGGATGTTAGACCAGTAAAAACAGTCGTTTGAAATTAGAAGGGTAAAAGTATTTAGAACGTTATAATGTTTCATGTTTAAGAAATGTAGCCGAGTCAAGGAAAACTTCAACAGGAAGCCTCAAGATATAATATTTATTTGTAAAAATATTCTAAATATATTGACTAATCAAAAGTCGGTCTATTACAATTGATGTTGAAAGGTGATTCATGTATTGGTAAATTATTTTTTTTAAGGCACTCGTTTTTTGAATTCCTAATTTTTTGAGAGGATGTTAAACGATGACGAAGCACCAACATTTATTTTCTCCTTTTACTCTTGGACGTATTACCTTGAGGAATAGAATTGTTGGGACTGCTCATGGTACAGCAATGATTACAGACGGTGTTCCGATGGAAGAGGACATCAAGTATTGGGAGGAACGAGCACGAGGCGGTGCAGGACTCCTAATTACGGGAGGAACCATTGTTCATCCAAGTTCTCGACTTCGGAGACGAATGCTAAATGAGGCATATTTGGAAGAAGCTGTTCCGATGTTTCGACGCAGGGCTGAGGCGATTCATGCCAACGGAGCTAAGGTGATTGGTCAATTGGTTCACTTAGGCAGAGAGATGATTGGAGGAGAATCCGATTATCCTTTAAGAGCACCATCTGCCATTCAATCACCTCGTGCTCTTTACCGGCCGATTGAGCTAACACATATAGAAATTAACGAGATCATCGATGCCTTTGTACTATCGGCATTAAATTTAAAAAAGGCTGGGTATGACGGGGTTGAAATTCATGCTGCGCATGGCTATTTGGTCGCTCAATTTCTTTCATCTGGAACCAATAAACGTAATGACGAATATGGCGGCTCCCTAAAAGGAAGAATGCGGTTCTTACTTCAATTACTGGAAGCCATTCGCAAGGAAACGGGAAGTGATTTTGTTATAGGTGTTCGGTTGAGTGCGGAGGAAGAGGTAAGCGGCGGCATGCAGTTAGCTGACACACTTCAAATTGTCAAAGTGCTGTCTGGAATTAGTCCTGTCGATTATTTGAACATTACGAAGGGGATTAGAGGAGGATATGTAAAGGATTTGACCATTCCTCAAGGAGTCACGGTAGACGCAGCAAGGGAAATTCGCTCAGCTACTAATATACCCATTCTTGTTAGTCAACGTATTAAAGACCCAAATATGGCAGAGAAGATTTTGGCAGAAGGAGCAGCAGATTTAGTCGGGATTACCCGAGCCCTCATTGCCGATCCAGAGTGGCCACTCAAAGCAGAAACAGGTCGCAGTTATGAAATTATTCCTTGTATCGGCTGTAACCAGGATTGCCGATCATTTGATCCGTTTTTATATTGTGCTGTTAATCCGACTACAGGCCGCGAAAATGAGTTAGATAGAATAATACCTCAGAGCAATAACATAAAAAAGGTTGCCGTTGTCGGAGGAGGGCCAGCGGGTTTAGAAGCAGCAAGGGTAGCAGCTTTACGAGGGCATTCAGTCGAACTATTTGAAAAAGAAGCGACCTTAGGCGGACAGGTGAGAATAGCAGCAAGGGAACCAAACCGCCGGGAGCTGATCGACGTCATTCATTACTTAGAATCAGAGGTTCGAAGACTTGAGGTTACTGTAAATTTAAATCAAGCCGTAGATGTTAATGACTTAAACAGTTTTGATACGGTTATCCTCGCAACTGGAGCGGTGCCAGAACAACCTAAGGTTCATGATTCTATTAAAGGTAAGGTATTGACGGTTTATGATGTGCTAAAGTCTGACGATTTGTCAAAAGGCGTAGGTGAAACTGCGGTTGTCGTAGATGATGGGACAGGATTTTGGCCATCATTAAGTACGGCAGGATGTCTTGCTGCGAAGGGTTATAAGGTGATATATGTGACACCGTCACGAACAATTGGAGCAAGCATTCCGCATGAAAGCATTCAACTGCTTCTTAATCGACTGAGTACAGCTGGGGTACAATTTATGATTTTACACCAAATCGCAGAAGCTAATGGAAATAATATTAAAGTTCGTAATGTTTTAAGTGGGGAAGAAACACTCATAGAATCAAACTTACTTGTCATAGATGCGGGAAGACGTCAAGAAAACACTCTTGCCAAGCAACTTAGGGATGTAGCTATTCCGGCTCACTTAGTTGGCGATGCCATCTCACCTCGGCGGATAAGTCATGCAATATTAGAGGGTCATCGAATTGCCCGTAAGATTTAATTGATAAAAAGTTAATAAATGTATCAATTTAACAGGAAAGAAAGGCAGTTTAGGAGGTAAATATCTTAATAATAAGGGAGATGTATTAGGATGAATTTCGAGTTCTCGGATAAAGTAAAGGATCTGCAACATCAGGTAACGGAGTTTATGGAACAATATGTTTATCCAAATGAGACCGTATATGAGCAACAGTTAAATGAAGGCACATCGAGGTGGGAAATCCCTCCAATCATTGAGGAAATGAAAATTAAAGCAAAGGAAAAGGGCCTATGGAATCTATTTCTTCCAGAAAGTGAGTACGGAGCAGGACTAACTAATTCGGAGTTTGCTCCTTTATGTGAAATAATGGGCCGCTCTCCCTTCATTGGTCCGGAAGCTTTTAATTGTAGTGCACCTGACACAGGGAATATGGAAGTGTTGGTACGATACGGTACGGAGCAACAGAAAAAGGATTGGCTGATTCCTTTATTGGAGGGGAAAATCAGATCTGCCTTTGCGATGACAGAACCTGCAGTGGCCTCTTCTGATGCGAGAAACGTTGAATCAAGTATTGAAAGAGATGGAGACCATTACGTTATTAATGGGCGCAAATGGTGGACATCGGGCGCCCCGGATCCACGCTGTAAAATTCTTATTTTTATGGGGAAATCCAACCCCAATGCCCCAACCTATGAGCAACAATCCATGATTTTGGTCCCGATTGATACTCCAGGAGTAAAAGTTCTTCGAAGCCTCAACGTGTATGGATACGACGATGCACCTCATGGGCATGGAGAAGTATTATTTGAAAATGTAAGGGTACCTGCTTCAAATATGATATTGGGAGAAGGAAAAGGTTTTGCGATTGCTCAGGGAAGACTTGGGCCTGGTCGAATTCACCATTGTATGCGCCTAATTGGTTTGGCAGAAAGAGCATTGGAATCAATGATTGAGAGAGCACAAACTCGGGTCGCTTTTGGAAGCGCTATCTCCGATAAAGGGGTTATCCGGCAATGGATAGCGGATTCAAGGATTGAACTTGACCAAGCACGTCTACTAACTCTAAAAACAGCATATATGATGGATAAATTAGGGAATAAAGAAGCGAAGAAAGAAATAGCGATGATAAAGATCATTGCACCAGAAGTGACAACGAAAATAATCGACCGAGCCATTCAGGTTCACGGAGGAGGCGGAGTTAGCCAAGACTTTTCTCTTGCTAGAAACTGGGCATATGCACGTATTGTTCGACTGGCGGATGGACCCAATGAGGTACACAGGGAAGCTGTGGCAAAACAAGAATTAAAACAGTTTAATCAAAAAGAGACTAAGTATACTTTAAATCATTAGAATGATTAATAAAGTCGTAAGGTGCACCTATCATAAACGTTTTCAAGTAATGGAAATAAACTAGTGAATTGGCGGAAAGGCGGTAATAAGATGAAATCCCATGAAAGCGATGTGATATCAGTCGTTCGTGAAGGGGAAGATTTTAATCGGGAAGCTTTTCACTCCTATATGCTTAAACATTTAAATTGGTGGCCAAATGAACCGCTTGAAGTGACTCAATTTTCAGCCGGGTATTCCAATTTAACTTATTTAATTCGATGTGGGGAGGCAGAAGTTGTTATGCGGCGTCCCCCTTTAGGACCTCTTCCTCCTAAAGCACACGACATGAAACGGGAGTTCTCTTTATTAGAGAAATTATATCCAGCTTTCCCTTATGTACCAAAAACCTACCTTTTATGTGAAGAAGAGTCGATAATAGGAGTCCCATTTTATATTATGGAACGGAAAGAGGGTTATGTATTCGATGCGAAATTCCCGACAGATTTTACAGCTACAGACGAAAAATCCAAACAAATTTCCTATGCGGCGGTTGATACGCTGGCACAGCTTCACCAAATCGATTACAAGGCTATAGGATTAGAAAACTTTGGACGCCCTGAAGGCTTTGTTGAGAGACAAGTTAACAATTGGTTAACTCGGTTTGAGCGAAGTAAAACGCATGATATACCCTATTTTGATAAAATAGGAAAATGGTTCACTGAGAACATTCCTCATTCACTAGGAGCAACAGTTATTCACAATGATTATAAACTAAATAATATGATGTTCTCCAAACAAAATGTCGGGGAAGTAGTTGGAGTTTTTGATTGGGAATTGGCTGCGATTGCTGATCCTTTATTCGACTTAGCTGCCGCCTTGGGTTATTGGACCCAAACGAATGATTGGGAATCTGTTAAACAGAGTTTACCATCCTTGACGACCTCACCTGGATTTATCACTCGCGATGAATATATACACCGATACTCTTTAAAGACCGGGCAAGATATCCCTCCACTGCATTTCTATATGGCGTTTACTTATTTTAAAATTGCGGTTGTGATGCAGCAAATTTATTATAGATGGTCTCTTGGCCAGACAAAGGACAAACGGTTTGCAACATTGGATCAGTCTATATATAGTTTGATGCAATATGCCAATGAAATTATCGAGACAAAGAAATTTTAATAAGTACATTGCTGGATAGATAGTCACATCCATCTCAGTGGTGGCAATCCCATAAGAGTTTTATCAAAAAGGGAAAACTGCTATTTTTTAAGGAGGTAAAGAGATTGGACTCTCTCTTTGATTTGAATGAAAAAGTGGCCCTTATTACAGGAGGGAGTAGGGGGATTGGAAAGCAAATAGTGAAAGCGTTTTCAAACCAAGGGGCAATCGTTGTCATTGCGAGCCGAAACATTCAACATTGTAACGAAGTGGCAGAAGATGTGATCCGGGAGGGAGGGCAAGCACTGGCCATTGGCTGCGATATAGCGAATTTAGACGAAATTCAAAATATGTTCCAAATGGTAGCGGATACATTTGGAAGGCTAGATATATTAGTAAATAACGCAGGTATCAGTATTACCAAACCTTCCATTGAAGTTACAAGCGAAGATTGGGATGCGATGTTTAATATTAATATTAAGGGCTTGTTCTTTGCCTGTCAGGAAGCAGCAAAAATCATGATAGAACAAGGGAGCGGGAAAATTATTAATATATCTTCCATTGGGGGAATCAAAACTTTTAAACGGATTGCTCCGTATGGGGCCAGCAAGGCGGCGGTCATTCAGTTGACAAAGTCGCTTGCTTCAGAATGGGCTCGTCATGGAATATTAGTAAACGGAATTGCACCAGGGCTCATCAGTACGGATATCAATACAGGAGAAATAGCAGATGAAAGACTCTTAAAGAAGATGCTGAATTTGATTCCACTTAGAAGGCTAGGTCAGCCCTCAGATATTGCCATGATGTCAGTATTCCTAGCATCCAATGCTTCCAACTTCATGACAGGTCAAACGATAAGTATTGATGGAGGGGTAACCTCTGAGTAGTGACTAGTTCACTCTTTTATGAATAAGAAGGTCTTTTGACCAACAGAATATTCTTCTGTTTAAGAAATTAGAAAGGAAGGCTAAGATGTATAAACGTTTTGAAAAAAAGGTAGTGTTAATTACGGGTGCAGGGTCTGGCTTAGGCCGTGCAACAGCCATTCATTTAGCATCTGAAGGGGCTATGCTTTCCCTTGTTGACAAAAACATCGAGGCACTTGAGGAAACAAGAAGCCTCATTACCGAAAAGACGCAGCAATCCCCGGTACTCCTTTTAACAGCAGATGTTTCCGATGAAGAGTTAGTGAAGAAATACGTTGATCATACTATTCGTCGTTTTGAGAGAATTGATGGTTTCTTTAATAATGCAGGGATTGTCGACACAAGTGCGCCATTCGAGGAGTATGATAGCGATTTGTTTTCCAAGCTAATTGATATTAACTTATCTGGCGTGTTCTATGGTCTAAAGCATGTTCTTGCTGTGATGAAAAAGCAGAAAGAAGGATTTGTGGTGAATACTGCGTCGGTTGCAGGCCTTCGGGGACTTTACCATAAGCCAGGGTACGTAGCATCAAAACATGGAGTGGTAGGTCTAACAAAAGCAGCTGCAATTGAATATGCTGAATTCGGCATTAGTGTCAATGGAATAGCACCAGGTCCAATTGCAACGAATATGTTGATCAATAATTTTAAAAATATTAATCCGGAAAATTGGGAAGTTGCAGCTGCTCAACATGCAGATGGAATTCCAGCTAAACGGTTAGGGAGGCCGAAAGAAGTGGCACTCCTTGTTGCATTCCTCCTTTCTGGAGAAGCAGCGTTCATTAATGGTGTTACGATTCCAATTGATGGTGGCCAAGGTGCAAGTCAATATTCCCGTAAAAATTAATCGGTGTGGATGGGGGAATCTGAGAATTATCGGATGTATATAATTTAAATTTTCAAAATATTGACAAAAATGTGAAATTATTATAAAGTTAATTTAAATACTGAATCAGTTTTCACTAAAATAAAACATACAAGGAAATATAATACTGATAAATTCCTCTAACAGTATTAGCTTGACCAAAACAATCGGTTATAATGATAATTGAAACATGATTCACTTTATATGTACTAAGGAGGAATTGCAATGCCCCAAGAGAATCAGAACCTTATTCCAAAAACTAACAGAGGAATTCAAACTAGAAATAAGCTTTTACGATCGGCAGAATATGTTTTTGGGAAAAATGGATATCACGAGAGCAGTGTAACAGAGATTACCCAAAGGGCAGGAGTTTCATTAGGTAATTTTTATACTTATTTTGAATCTAAGTACCAAGTATTTGAATCACTACTTTGGGAAATGCAAAGTGAGTTAACAAAAGTCCTACGAAAAAAAACAGCAGGGATAGACAATAGGATTGAGATGGAAAGAGAAGGTTTTAAGGCAATGTTAGATTTTTTAAAAGAAAGACCCTACTGGTATAGCTTATTTCCACAAGCTGAATTTGTCGATAAAGAGCTTCATCGGAAAATAATGGAGGTTTTCGCTGAACCTTATATCAAGCGGATTGAGGAATCAATGGAAATAGGGGATATTCGAAAACTAAACCCAGAAATAATTGTCTATTCTTTTATGGGCATTATGAATTATATTGGTATGAAATGGGTTTTGTGGGATGGAAAAGAAGTTGACGACAAATTATTAGATGAGCTTATGGAATTTGTAAAATTTGGAATTTCTAAGTAAATAAAGATAAGGTACTTTTTTAATAGACTATCATAAATCCTCTTATATTATTTGTATAGCGGATTTATGAGCTAAATAGTTAATGTAAGCGCTTCCTATAAGGGGCCATGCTTATAATTCTGAGTATCTCAATGTTAATTAGAATGGACGCTCTTCAAAAGGAGTTGAATGGGATTTGAAAAGACTAGCCTTAGGTTTAATTATAATCACTTCTTTGTTAGCTGCTTGTAGTAATGGAACGGATGTAACTACATCTCAAGGAGAAAAAGCAACAGGGGTCACGGATACTTCTATTAAAATTGGTGCTTGGCTCCCTCTTACAGGTGGTGTTGCTGCACATGGAATACTTCAGCAAACTGGGATGAACGCTTACTTCGAGATGATCAATGATAATGGTGGTGTAAATGGAAAGAAGATTGAGTGGATAGTGGAAGATAATGCTTTCGACCCACAGAAAACTGTGGCTGCCGCTCGTAAACTTGTGGAGCGGGATAAAGTTTTTGCAGTCGTGGGCTCCAACGGCACGGCACAGAGCGCGGCAACATTTCCCTATTTGCTAGATCAGGCGAAAGTACCTTTCCTGCCGGGACAGGGTGGAGCGAACGATTGGTGGAATCCTGTTAAACCAAATCTTTTTGGGGTTCAGGTGGTATATGAAAACCAGGCACAAGCTTTAGGCCACTGGGCAGCTAAGGAAGGGGCGAAGAATATCGTTGTCGTTCACAGTGACCCCGCAGCGTTTATTAATGTAGCTAAAGCTGTTGAGCCAGGAGTCAATACAATTTCCAAGGAAGCATCTGTTAATCTGCTCCCGGTAAAGTTTGGGACTTCTGACTACGCTCCGATTGGACTCGAGATAGCAAACAAAAAGCCCGATGCTGTTGTCGCTATTTTAGCGGTAGAGGAACTCATTGCTTTTTCAAAGGCATTGAATCGTCAGAATCTAGATGTTCCTATTTACACCTACGCACCTAATGTATCAAATGATACGTTAGAACTTGGTGGCAAAGCAATTGAAGGACTAAGGGCGATGTCTTATACGGTGCCGCCAACCATCGACACTCCAGAGGTGGAAGAATATAGGGAAGCTTTGAAAAAGTACGAACCGTCTGCACATCCTGATTTTCAATCCCTATATATGTGGGGAGTCGCTAAAGTCTTTGTAGAGGCAATAAACCAGGTAGATGGGCCTCTTACACGTGAATCTTTTGTTCAGTCACTAAAATCGATGGAGAATTTTGAAAACGGTATTATTCCTCCAGTAACCTTCTCAGAAGGTGACCATATGGGTGTAAAAGAATTACAGCCAGTCATGGTGGAAAATGGAGAATGGAATACTGTAGGGGATTTCATTGATCCTGATAAGGAATGGTAAAGGATAGTCCTTTGAAAATGGCAACAAAGTGATTTTGACCTTTAGCGATCAACCGAAAGATTCTGAACAGCCAGCCTCCAACCTTTTATCCGAAAATAACAGATATCTTTTGGGAGATAATTTCTGAATATTTACATTATTAAAAATAGTGGGGGTATGGCGATTGAAAAAGGTGCTATTAGGGATTGCGATGCTGCTATTATTTATAGCTGGGTGTAGCGGTGGAAATGCGGAGAAGACGCTAGGTATAACAGAAGAATCCATCAAAATTGGGGCATGGTTGCCGATGACAGGACCTGCAGCTGTTTATGGAAGTACCCAGCGCCAAGGGATTGAGGCTTATTTTGAAATGATCAATGAAGATGGAGGAGTAAACGGAAGGAAGATTGAATACATCACAGAAGATAGTGGCCGGGACCCACAGCAAACGGTTGCTGCTGCCCGGAAACTAATTGAACGAGACGAGGTCTTCGCTATTGTAGCTCCTTTTGGAACTGCACAAACAGAAGCAACTTTCTCATTCGTATTAGATGAAAAAAAGGTACCTTTGTTAAATGTCTATGGAGGACTAGAAAACTGGTATGATCCATCCCGTGAAAATCTTTATGGGGTGATGATTCCATACGAAGATCAAGCTCGTGCTCTTGGAAGATGGGCTGCTAAGGAAGGAGCTAAGAATATTCTTGTTATTCATAACGATCCGGCGGTATACGAAATAGTGGCTAATAATGTGGAACCAGGTGTAAAAACCGTCGAATCGAGTTTATCGGTAGATCTATTGCCGGTAAAATATGGTACGGCAGACTATGCTCCAATTGCCCTCGAAGTTATTAACCGGAAACCTGATGCTATTGTTATGATTCAACCGATTGAGGAATTAATTGCGTTGGCAAAGGCGTTGGATAACCAAAATTTCGAAGTTCCATTATACACATATTCACCTAATGCTTCACTAGATACATTGGAGTTAGGAGGAGGAGCCGTAGAGGGACTTCATGCTATGTCTTGGACTGTGCCACCTACAACTAATTCACCTGCTGTTAAGGAGTATAGAGAGGTTCTGAAAAAGCATGCTCCTGCTACAACACCTGATTTCCAATCTCTATTTACGTGGGCTGAGTCAAAAATCTTTGTTGAGGCTCTGAAAAAAATCGATGGAGCACCGACACGTGAAAAGTTAATTAGTGCTTTGGAATCTATTGAAAATTATGAGACAGATATTCTTCCTCCAGTATCCTTTTCATCTGACAATCATTTGGGTGTTAAAGAAATTCAGCCTGTTAAGGTTGAAAATGGAGAATGGAAAACGGTAGGGGGCTTTATCGATCCGGCGACAGATTGGTAGATAAACTAGAAAAGGGGTGAAGAAATACGATGCATGATTTACTCTCCGTAATTTTTTCAGGACTGGTAAGTGGATCTCTTTACGCACTACTTGGCCTTTCGATAGTTATCATTTTTAGGGCAACAGATGTTGTAAACTTTGCAATTGGAGATATAGCAACTATTGGAGTTTACGTTGCTTTATCCGTGATGGCATTGGGAGTTCCTGTAATATTGGCACTGCCTGTTACGTTCATTGTAGCTGGCATGATTGGAATCGGGGTAGAACGATTTATCATACGCCCGCTCGGGCCCGGCAGCATGTTTTCAGCATTGGTCATAACAATGGGGTTTGGGTTAGTACTTCAGGCGTTAATTGGGACTGTTTGGGGGTTTACCCCCCGGGCAATCCCTCCAATTATAGATGGTAGCTTTACGTTTTTAGGAGTGGCAATTACTTATCAAAAACTATTGGCTACTGGTCTAGCAATAGTTGCTATGTTGCTCGTTGCAACCTTATTTAACTGGACGCGTATAGGATTAGCAATGAGGGCTTCTGCTGAAGATCACTTTGCTGCCAAAATGGTAGGCATAAAAAGCAGTCGAGTAGCAAGTCTTGCATGGTTTTTAGGATGTGGCTTAGCTGGGTTAACAGCTTTCATTATGGCCGCTGAGACTTCCGTTAGTGTTACCTTGATGGCAATGGTTCTTTTCCGGGCCTTTGCAGGAGTTTTCTTGGGTGGCCTGAACAATATGATGGGTGCAGCAGCTGGCGGTATGATGATTGGGATTATGGATAATTTAGCTGGAAGTTATGTTTCAGCAAGTTTTCGGGACACGATGGTATTTGCCGTAATCGTCGCCATTCTATTTATTCGACCGAGCGGTATACTGGGGGCTAAGGGGGGAGCTAGGGTATGAACAGCCATAACATCTCCGCTCTAGGGCAAAATAGAAAACAAAAAAACACTCAGCTTAGTTTGATTGTTATTGTGGGGATAGCTTTAATAGTTATTCTTGGGCCAGCGGGTCTAGTGGGTTCTTATGTTAGCTACGTGATCAACCTTACACTCATATATGCAATTGGGACTATTTCAATCAGTATGTTGGCGAATTACTCTGGGATTTGGTCCATTGGACATACGGCATTCTTAGCCATCGGTGCTTACCTAGCAGCGAATTTGAGTGTTCGTGGTTTCTCAGTTGAACTAATTATTCTGATTAGTTTTGTGATTACGCTAATAATAGGGTTGATAATTGGTCTCAGCGCGGGACGATTTTCCATCCTTTACATGGCCATTTTAACTTTGGCACTTGGGTTGGTATCAAATGAGGTAATCGGACGATGGCACTCAGTAACCGGTGGGGATCAGGGTATCACGGTTGGTCCTGCTCGCTTGTTATTTTCTGAGGATCCAATTAGTGCTAATAATTACGTAGTGTTAACAACCGTATTGTTCACCTTGGTTTTCCTGCTAGTTACCATTATTACTAAAGGAACACTTGGACGCCGTTGGTTAGCTGTAAAAAGTCAGCGAATGGCATCCATGTCGATTGGATTAAAACCTTCTCTTGAAAACGCGTTAGCTTTTGGGTTAAGTGGTGCCATTACTTCTATAGCTGGAGTGTCTCTTGCTTACTCCACAATGTATATCAGTCCCGAAGCCTTTACAATAGCAATTGCTACAAACCTTATGCTCTGTACAGTAGTTGGAGGGGTGGGAAGTATTGGCGGTGCTATGTTAGGTGCAATGTTTCTGGTACTAGTACCTGAAGTAGCTCGAGAGGTGCAGGGAATTTCTGGGTATGTATTTGGTTTTGCAACCATTCTTGTATTGTTATTTTTGCCGGAAGGAATTGTACCAGGTATTTTAAAACGCCTAAAAAAGAGAAGTAAGACGATTCTGAAAAAAGAAGAACTTGTTGCTGCTACTTCGGAAAATGCACTAATAGAATTTCATGAAAGCGAACATCTTCATTCATTAGTGGAAGGATTCTTAAACCCAGCAACATCCAATTTGACGGTTTCAGATCTTAGCGTATCTTTTGGAGGTGTTCGTGCTCTAAATCATGTTAGTCTCGATGTTCCAGCTGGGAGTGTAGTAGGTCTGATTGGCCCAAATGGTGCAGGGAAAACTACTCTGTTAAATGTTTTGAGTGGGTATGTTAAACCTTCAAGTTTTGAAGGCCTGCGCTTTGGAAAAATCAATTTAGCACAGTTAGCGCCTTACCAGCGAGTACAGCATGGATTTGGCCGTACCTTTCAACATGCTGAACTATTTACAGAACTCACTATCGAAGAAAATATTATTCTAGCAGCCCAACAAAGCTATAAAGTACTAAATGGCAAAGGAAATAATAAAGAACCACTTAAGATTGCTGAAAAGTTAATTGATCAGCTTCGATTACGGCCATATGCAAATTCCTATCCAGCGGAGGTACCTTTTGGTGTCCAAAAGGTTACCGATATTGTTCGAGCTTTGGCTACTGGTGCACAAATCATTGTGATGGATGAACCATTTTCAGGACTAGATGCAGATGAACGCAAGGAGGTACGGTTAATCCTACAAGTAATGAAACAAGCTGGAGTCTCGATTTTAATTATTGACCATGTGGTACAGGAGGTACTGAGTATTGCCGATCAGATGGTGGTACTGGACTTTGGAAGTGTACTTGCAACAGGAACCCCTGATGAAATTAAAAACAATCCAAAAGTGCTGGAAGCTTATCTTGGTTCTGTACTACAAGATGGTAAGGAGGACTTAACCGATGATCACTAATATAGTAGCAAAGGAATTGTGCCTTGAAAATGTAACACACCGGTATGACGGAGTACTTGCTCTTCAAGATATTTCCCTAGAAATTGAAAGGGGTAGTTTTACAGCTATCCTAGGGCCAAATGGTGCAGGTAAATCTACACTTGCTCTCATCTTAGGTGGAATGCTTCGCCCAACGTCTGGTTCGGTCACTGTGAAACAACATAAGGGTAAACAATCAGGTGATGGATTCATCGGACTTGGAGTTGTTCTGGTTCCTGAAGGACGCCGATTATTTAATTCGATGACAGTGAAAGAAAACTTGCTTATTGGAGCCTATGGCTCCGGTCAATCCAAAGTCGAGATGATGAGAAGCTATGAGGATATACTAGAGTTTCTGCCAGAACTGAAACGCCATCTAAATAAACCTACTGGACTTTTAAGTGGTGGCGAGCAACAGATGGTTGCGGTTGCCCGGGCAATCATGGCCCGACCCGATACCATTATTTTGGATGAGCCATCTTTGGGATTGGCACCTAAAATGATTGAGAGAATATATGAAATTATCTCTGAGCTAAATAAACGGGCATTGACGGTAATCGTCATTGAGCAGATGGCTACCTATGCACTGCGGAATGCAAAAAACATGGTTGTACTTGAAGGTGGAAGTATTCGATATCATGGTTCTGTCACTATGACAGCTGCAAGTGAGGTCTTACAAGAGGGATACTTTGGAACAAAGTAACATCAAATGGGGGTGGGAGTGTGACAAAAATTGCTATTGTTACCGGTGCTGCCCGGGGAATGGGGAACGGGATAGCTATCCGGCTAATAGAAGAGGGGTACACTGTAGTTGCCGCAGATGTGGATAAAGTAGGCTTGGATCTTCTTGATGAGAAGGTCACAAGGAATGCTTTAATTAAAAAAGTAGGGGATATCGGAGATCCTCAATTTATTAAACAAATGGTAAGTGAGTTAGATTCATCTCAAATCGAACTACTAGTGAATAATGCTGGTGTCCGCTGGCCAACTACCGTTTTAGATGCTACCGATGAGGAATGGGAAACCACGATGAGGGTGAACCTAACGGCTCCATTTTATCTCACTAGGGAAGTCGGAAATGCATGGAAAGCTGCTGGTCGCGGGGGTTTAATTATTAATATTGCTTCTATTGCGGGTTTAATGGGCTTAAATAATCGAGCAAGTTATTGTGCTTCAAAAGGGGGGCTTATTGCTTTAACAAAAGCGGCAGCAATGGATCTTGCGCCAGCAGGGATCAGAGTGATTGCGATTTGTCCAGGTTTTGTTAACACTTCCATGACTGTTGAGAATGCTCAAGATTATGTAAGGGACTACGTTCCAATTGGGAAAAGTGGCAAGCCTAATGACATTGCCCAGGCAGTCGTGGATTTAATGCGTTGGGAAATCGCAACAGGAACCATCATTCCGTTAGATGGGGGATTAACTGCTGGGTTCCGCTGGTAATGCGCTAGAAACAGAGGAAAGGGGTTAGTGAATTTGACAGATGAACAAATGTTTCTTGAATATGATCTGATTGTCATCGGAGCAGGCATGGCAGGACTTTCTGCAGCCGGCCGTGCGGCAGATGCAGGCGCAAAAGTATTAGTGGTAGAAAAAGCGTCAGAGATTGGTGGTTCTGGACAACATGCAGGATTCCTTTGGACAGTTCCTGATGAACGGGTACTTAGAGGATGGGATGATGGAGACCCACATTTGGCTCGTGTTGTGTTGGAAAATTTTCCAGAAGGAACAGAATGGATGCGCAGCCGCGGAATGTTTCAGTCGGGACCGACACCTGTTCTTCATGGACTCGGTTATGCGTTGAATGTAACTGGGCATTTTCAGGATTGTACAAAAATGATTCGGAAGGCGGGTGGTCAAATTATCTTAGGTGCATTTGTTGAAGAGCTAATTTTAAGTCCTGAAGGGAGGGTAGAGGGAGCACGGATTCTCGATGATAACGAATTAATTGAGGTAAAAGCAGAATGGACTCTAATAGCTACAGGTGGTTTTCAGGCAAATCCTGCTCTCAGGGCAGAAAAAATCCACCCAAACGCGGCAGGTATTGCCCTGAGGTCTAATCCTAACAGTACTGGTGATGGAATCCGCTTAGGACTTCAGGCAGGATCAACATGGGCTGGTGAGAACCCAGGTTTTTATGGACATTTGATAAGTTCACCAGCCTGTCTTAATAACCCATCACTATTTACCCGACTCTCCCAATATCATAGTGACTATTCGCTCCTATTTAATGAGGAAGGAGTCCGGTTTACCGACGAGAGTCAAGGGGATTTCCGCAGTTCAAATGAGTTGGTGTTTCAGCCAAATGCACGTGGATTGCTTGTCTGGGACGAACATATCCAACAGGAACATGTCTTAAAGTCATTTGTCCATGGCGTTGAAGCGGAGGATAGGTTGCAGGTGGCTCTTCAACATGGGGCACTTGGGATAAAGGTAAAGGAGATTACAGAATTAAGTGACATTGCTGCTCAATGGGGATTTGATGGGAAGACAGTTGTGCAAAGCATCAAAGAATACAATGAAAAAGTTGTTTCATCCCCTGAAAAAATCAACCCTTCACGTGCTTATGATCTTCGGCCGTTGGACAAGGCACCCTATTATGCACTTGTTGTGGAACCAGCCATTACATTTACTCATGCTGGTCTTCGAATTGACGATCAGGCTAGAGCACTGAATTCAGAAGGGAAGCCGATTCCAGGACTTCTCGTTGCTGGAGCGGATACTGGAAATGTTTATAAACGTGGGTATGGCGGTGGGTTGGCAATGGCCCTCGGATTTGCCTTGCAAGCTGTAAAGACAGCAGGATGGATTGTACCAAAAGTAAGTAATGTGTAAAAGAAATTCATAAGCTTTTAATAGACTTCTATAGTTGTATAGTTAGTAAAAAAATTTATATAGAGGAGAGTGCAATATGTATAAGTTTATTGAATATCAAAAGGAAAATAACGTGGCGACACTTTGGTTGAATCGTCCAGAGAAAAAGAATTGCATCAACTGGGAGATGTTGAACGAAATGGCGGATGCCATCGGGGAGGCAGAAAATGATGATGAGGTATTAGCTCTAGTCGTACGAGGACGCGGGGGCACATTCTGTGCAGGGGCAGACTTAGATATGTTGGATGCTGACTTTCTGAAAACAACTGTTTCTTCCATGAACATCGCAACCTTCTCCGCAAAAACTTATGACCGATTATTTAATATGAAGAAACCAACCATTGCAGTCGTCGAGGGTTATGCCGTTGCAGGAGGTTTTGAATTACTGATATCGTGTGACTTTATGATAGCGGCTGATGATGCCAAAATCGGTGACTTTCACATTCGCCGTGCATTATTTGGCGGGGCAGGTCCCATCTATCGCCTACCAAGATATGTTGGCATGAGAAGAGCGAAAGAATTAATGTTAACAGGGAAATTGCTAAGCGGTGTTCAATGTGCCGAATGGGGACTTGCGAACGTATCCGCTCCTAAAGAAGAACTAGATCAAGTGGTTGAAACCTTCTTAGGTGATTTAACTGACAAAAGCCCATTCGTTATGTGGATTACGAAAATGTCAGCAAACCGCGGTTTAGATGCGGATACCGATACATTGATGGTGCTGGAACATCTTGCTTGTAATGTTGTGCATCAAAGTGAGGATGCAAAAGAAGGAGTTCAAGCATTCCTGAACAAACGTAAACCTGCATGGACAGGAGTATAAAACTAGTAAATTTCTTTTGAGAAAAATATCACTTCTTGGCCCTTGCCTCTATGGTTTTAACTTTAAAAGAAAGTAAAAAAGAGAATGCCTGCCTTCAAGTATAGTAGAATTAGTTTTCTGAAATATTTGAATAATATAAAAATGGAGAGTGATATCATGTATAAATTCATTCAATATCAAAAGGAAAATAACGTGGCGACACTTTGGTTGAATCGCCCAGAGAAAAAGAATTGCATCAACTGGGAGATGTTGAACGAAATGGCGGATGCCATCGGAGAGGCAGAAAATGATGATGAGGTATTAGCTCTAGT